>NZ_DAMBEF010000003.1:32268-183801 GCF_032061965.1 Stenotrophomonas sp.
CAGCGCTTCACCTGTAGTGCCGAGCCATGCTCGGCAGAGGCGTTCCCGGTAAAGCCCCAGCCGAGCACGGCTCGGCGCTACCGTCGGCCGCTGTTACTCTTGGGCCAACATCCCGGCAACAGGCAACAACATGGATAGACGGCGTTTCATCGGTGGGGCTGCAGTGGCGGCTGCATTGCCTCTGATCGGCGTGCAGGGCGCGATCGCTGCCACCCACAAGCAACTGCTTGCTGCAGGGCTCAGCAAGGGCGATACGGTGGGGCTGGTGAGCCCCTCCTCGGCCAGCAGCGAGCGGCTCAGTCTGCAACTGGCGCAGGAGGCCATGGAGGCGCTTGGCTTCGTGGTCAAAACCGGTGCGCATTACGCTGCGCGTTATGGCCACCTGGCCGGCACCGATGCCGAACGTGCCGGTGACTTGAACGCCATGTTCGGCGACAAGCAGGTCAAGGCCATCATCTGTGTACGGGGTGGTTCCGGTGCGGCGCGGTTGTTGCCACTGCTCGATTACGATCGTATCCGCGCCAATCCCAAGGTCCTGCTGGGCTACTCGGATATTACCGCCCTGCATTGCGCCATCCAGGCCAAGACCGGGCTGGTTACCTTCCACGGCCAGATTGGCGCAGGCAGCTGGAATCGCTTCAACGTCGATCAGTTTGATCGGCTGTTCTTCAAGCGCGAGCTGATGCAGTACCAGAATCGCAGTGATCCCGATGGCGAACTGGTACCGCGCGAGAATCGCACGCTGACCCTGCGCGGCGGCAAGGCGCAGGGCGAATTGATGGGCGGCAATCTGACCGTGCTCACGGCGTTGGCGGGTTCGCCTTACCTGCCGGATTTCACCGGCAAGATCCTGTTCCTGGAAGATGTATCCGAGGCGCCTTACCGCATCGATCGCATGTTCAGCACCTTGAAGCTGATGGGCGCGCTGGACAAGATCGCCGGTTTCATCTTCGGCGAGTGCAGTGATTGCTTGCCGGGTGATGGCTACGGTTCATTGACCCTGGACCAGATATTCGACGACTACATCCTGCCGCTGAAGATCCCCGCCTACCGCGGTGCGATGATCGGCCATATCAAGGAGCAGTTCATCGTTCCGGTTGGCGGCATGGCAGAGATGGATGCCGATGCCGGTACCTTCCGCTTGCTGCAGCCTGTTCTGGGCTGAGGGACAAGGGACGTGGCGGCACGCCGTCACGTCTCCGGGGCAGGGCTATTCTTCCTCGTCGCCCGCTTCATCATCATCTGCGTCCGGTGCAAGCCACCAGGCGTGTCCATCCTCGCGCGGGGGCAGCGGGTGCTCGCCGGTTTCGATGCCCTCGACACGGCGTCCAGGCTGGCCTTCGGCCCAGTCCTTGAGCAGTTTCTCGACGGATAGCCGGCTCTGTGCGGCGATACCAAGGTTGCGCTCGGGCTGCCACTGGGTGTCGTCGTTGTCGGCGTGGCTATGCGGCGCGTTGTAGCTGCAGCGCAGGCAATAGTGGCGAATGCTGTGTGTCCAGTCCTCGGCGTAACCCAGCCCTGGCGTATTGATGCCCAGCAGTGCCGTCATATCGTCCTTGCTCTGCGCGTGCACGAACACGATGAAGGTCTGGAATTCCGAAGGCGCCAGCCGTTCCAGCTCATTGAATACATGCACGTCGCGCTCGCCGTCGAAACGCGTGCCTGTGGCCGCCCCATCGTGCAGCACGATGTCACCGAAACGATGGCCGCTTTCGGGTAACGGAACATTGAGGATACGCGCGCGTACCGGGTCGACACGGCGCACGAATACGGTTTCACCATTGCCCCAGGGGTTCAGCCGCACTACGGCGATGCCGAAGTTTGCCTCGATGGCACCCTCGCCAGCCGGCACCGCGATATCGCAGGCAGCCCACAATTCACGCACGGTGGTCCATTGCCCCAAGCCGGTGGCGGCGATCGCCGCATTCCAATGCTGGGCCTGGCTGAATGCTTCGGACAGTTCGATGGCCTGCAGGTTGTACTGCAATGATCGCGTCCAATCCATCTGGTACTTGGCGACCAGGCCGCCCATGTAGTGGTAGAACGGATTTTCCGGGTGATGCTGCAGCAGCAACTCGAAATCTTCACCTGCCTGGTTGAGCTTGCCGTCGTCAACAGCGGCATAGGCGCGGTTGTGGATGTGTTCCAGATCGGATGGGTCCGAGGTCATCGCAGGCGGGTTTGGTTTGGAAAGAAGGGGCGCATGATGACATGCGGCACAGGCATCGGCAGGTGATATGAGTTGGCTGCGACCTTGCTGCAGTCCTGTGCCGCGAGGACAGGACTGGGCATTGGCCAGGCTGCTTGGGCAGGTCCGGATGGTGATCAGCGGGTTTCGGCAGATCGCCAATGTTGGGTACGGTGGCGTTGGCGAATCCGCAGCTGTTTCTTGAGGCCTGCCCGGATCAGATGGATGCTTGATGCTGACAAGGCCGTGGTCGACGGCTTTACACGCCACTAACAAGCGCATGGTCAGCATCTGCACCTTGCCGTGGTGATCGCGCCTTGGGCATGTGGCTGCGGTATCTGTTCGAAACGATGTGTGCCTGATGCGGGCTAAACGGAGAATGATGATGGCCGGGAAGAAATGGATGATTGCCACTGCGGTTGGCGCGGTGGCGGTGATGGGGCTCTTGTCTGCCTGCGGGAAGCAGGAGCAGGGCCAGTCCGGTACTGCCACGGGGCCAGCTGCCGCGGTGACGCCGACGGCACCTGAAAGTGTCCAGCAACCCCTGCAGGTTCAGGTGTTCAATCCGGGTGCAAACGGCATCTTCGCGGTGTCCTCCGAGTTGCTGACCGGTGCTACCGAGGCGGTGCTGGTGGATGCGCAGTTCTCCACGGCAGATGCTGCGAAACTGGTCGATATGATCAAGGCGTCCGGCAAGAAGCTGACCACGATCTACATCAGTCACGGCGATCCGGATTTCTACTTCGGGCTTGAGACGCTGCACGCCGCCTTTCCCGATGCGCGGATAGTGGCGACACCGCAGACCATCGCCCATATCCAGGCCAGCAAGGACGACAAGCTGAAGGTATGGGGGCCGCAGCTCGGTGCCAACGCGCCCAGGCAAATAGTGGTGCCGTCGCCGCTGCAGGGTGACACACTGCAGCTGGAAGGGCAGGATCTGAAGGTCATTGGCCTGGCCGGTGCCAGCCCGGAGCGTAGCGCGCTGTGGGTGCCGTCGATCAAGACCGTGATGGGTGGGGTGCTGGTGGACGCGGGCTCGCACGTATTCATGGCCGATACGCAGACGCCACAGTCACACCGGGATTGGTTGACGGCCTTGCAGGCGATCAAGGACCTGGCGCCGACACGTGTTATCCCGGGTCATTACGCGGAGGGCGCGCCGCAGGATCTTGCTGCGGTCGACTTCACTGCAGACTACATCCGCGCCTTCGATGAGGAAGCGGCGAAGGCCAAGGATTCGGCGGCGCTGATTGCCGCGATGAAGCAGCGCTATCCGACACTGGAGGGCGAGTCCTCGCTGGAACTCAGCGCCAAGGTCGCCAAGGGCGAGATGGCCTGGAAGTAAGCGTGCTGCCCAAGCGCTGACCGCCGGCTGTTCAACCACGGCAACGGCGGCCAAGCCCCGCCGCGCACAGGATGATTGCGGGCGGCGAGGGCTTGTTTCATGCTCCGTGCATGGACCTCACCACGTTCTCGCAGTCGGCCCTGTCCACCTATGCGATGGTGGGCCATGCCAGTTACCTGCTGCTGATCCTGTCGATGTTGATGACACGGATGATGTGGCTGCGTGCATTGGCCGTCGCATCGGGCCTGCTCAGCATCACCTACTCGGTGATGATTTCCGACTACGTCAGCGCCACGTGGGAGGTGCTGTTCGTAGCGGTCAATGTGGGGCAGTTGTCCTTGCAGGCCTATCGCAACCGTAATACCCATTTTTCACCGGAAGAGCGTCGGTTCCGTGAGGCGGTGCTACCACTGGTGGAGCCAGCGCAGGCGCGCCGGGTGCTGGCCATCGGCCGATGGTGCGAGGCGGTGGCGGACGAGGTGTTGATCCCGCAGGGTGAGCAGGCCAGCCATATGCTGTTTATCGCCAGCGGTGAGGTGGCCGTCAGCGTGAACGGAAATGTGGTTGGGTGGTGCGGGCCTGGTGCCCTGTCCGCGGAGTTGAGCGTGTTGACCGACATGCCGGCCACCGCCGCCATTACCGCGGTCCAGCCCACTCGATATCTGGCGCTGGAGCGGCATGCGTTGCGCCGTCTTATGGCACGCGAGCCGGATATCGAGCACGCCATTGATCAGTGCTTCCGCAATGACATGCGGCTGAAGCTGAGCGCCGCCAACGAGGCATTGGCCGGGGCCGGCGTTCGTGTGGAAGTGGTACAGACCAGCGTGCGCTGATCGGCAGCGGCTATCGGCCGAAGCCACGGGGCGTGATTGCCGGGGGCGGTATTCGGGCCGGTGGGGTCGGCGGCGCGGATCAGAACAGAGGCGCCGGTACGGGCGGCCGTTTGATCAGGTAGCCGGCAGTTGTGACGTTGATGGGCTTTTGCGCGACGTTGCCGGTCTTTGCACGGTCAAGAACAGGCTAGGGCGGGCCGGTTTTGTTACCCTGTGCTTCTTTGGGTCCACGGGTCGCCCCCGGTATCGCCATGGTTTGGTTGCGTGTTGCTCCGATTCTGCTGTTGATTGCCATCAACACGCTGGCACATTGTCTGCCGCTGTTCGCGGTTGCCTTGTTCAAGGCGATCCTGCCCTTTGCCGCGGTGCGCCGCGCCTGCAATCCCTTGTTGACGGGGCTGGCCGAAAGCTGGATCGGCGTCAACAGCGCGATGATCGGCATGTTTACCTCCACCCGCTTCGATGTGACCGGGGTGAGCGACCTGGAGCGGGACGGCCACTATCTGGTCCTGGCCAACCACCAAAGCTGGGTGGACATCCTGGTGTTGCAGAAGGTTTTCAACCGTCGCATTCCGCTGCTGCGCTTCTTCCTGAAGCGTTCCCTGTTCTGGGTGCCGGTATTGGGCTTGGCGTGGTGGGCGCTGGATTTTCCCTTCATGGGGCGCTACACCCGCAAGCAGATTGCCAAGAACCCCGAGCTGGGGCGGCGCGATATGGAAGTGACGCGCAAGGCCTGCGAGAAATTTGCCAGCATTCCGGTGGCGGTGATGAACTTCGTCGAGGGCACGCGTTTCACCCGTGCCAAGCATGAAGGGCAATCCTCCCCGTTCAAGCACCTGCTCAAGCCCAAGTCCGGCGGCGTGGCCTTCGTGCTCGATGCCATGGGCAAGGGCCTGCATGCCTTGCTGGATGTGACCATCGTCTATCCCAAGGGCATTCCGTCGATGATGGACCTGATGGCCAACCGCTTGCCGGAAGTGAAAGTGCTGGTGCGCAAGCTGCCCATCCCCACTGAATTCATTGGCCGCAATTACCAGGAAGACCGCAACTTCCGCGCCCAGTTCCAGCAATGGATGAATGGCTTGTGGCTGCAGAAGGACGAGGACATCAGCCGGATGCTCGGGCAGCAGCGCTGAGTTGTCATCCGTATTGAAAACAAAGGCCCCGAAAGGGGCCTTTGTCGTCCAGGCAGAGAGGCGGGCTCAGCGGTAGACACGCTCGCAGTGCGTTTCAACCACGCGCTGACCATTACGTTCCTGGTTGCGCCCCTGGACGTTGCGGCCGACCAGTCCACCGGCGACTGCGCCGCCCGCCGTGGCCAGCTTGCGACCGTTGCCGCCACCAATCTGGTTGCCCAGCAAGCCGCCAATCACCGCACCGGTCGCCGTGCCTGCAATGCGGTTGTTGTCACGGGCATTGTTGGCAACTTCTTGCTTGTGGCAGACCACGCGGCTGCCATCGTTGAACCGGCGGCCTTCGTCATTCGGGCCATAGGTCTGTGCATGTGCGCCACTGGCGACGAGCAGGCCCAACGCGGTGACGCTGGAAGCAAGCAGGGGATGGAAAGTTCGCATGGGGGACTCCTTGCAGTGCCGGCGTGCTTTACGCCGTTGTTGGGAGTCCAGCCTGCGCGCGGCCATGCAAATCGGGGATGAAAGTGGCGATTCGGGAGTTGGCAAGTGTTCATGTGCTGCACACCCAGGCCGCAGCTGCGCCCAGGGTGTAGAGTGCCCGCCACTATTCACTCGCATGAGATCCGCGCATGAACGCTACGACCGCTTTCTACCCTGTAGGCACGCCTGGCCAACCGTGGGGAGCCGCCGAGCGGGCACAGTGGCTCGCACGCCAACGCGTCCAGCGCAGCTACCACGATGAGGTGGTGGTCAAGGTGGATACGCTGCGGGAGCGCTTTGATGTTTCCCAGTACGGTGAGCTGGACTATCCATCCGGTCGTTACCCGCTGTTCGCGGTGCGCAGCCGTCGCTGGGACGAGGCATTGCCGGTGATGTTGGTGACCGGCGGCGTGCACGGTTATGAAACAAGCGGCGTGCAGGGGGCACTGCAGTTCATTGATCAGCATGCGGCCGACTATGCCGGTCGCTGCAACCTGCTGGTGGCGCCCTGTGTCAGCCCTTGGGGTTATGAACGCGTGCAGCGCTGGAACGCGCAGGCATTGGACCCGAACCGCTCGTTCGTGCCAAACAGCCCGGCACAGGAGTCGGCAGCGTTGATGGCGCTGGTCGCCCCGTACAAGGGCCGGGTGCTGATGCATATCGACCTGCACGAGACCACCGATACCGACGAAAGCGAGTTCCGCCCGGCGTTGGCCGCGCGCGACGGCAAGCCCTTCGAGCCGGGGGAGATCCCGGACGGCTTCTATCTGGTGGATGACACCGAGAACCAGCAGCCGCAGTTCCAGCAGGCGGTCAACGCCGAGGTCGCCAAGGTGACCCATCTGGCGCCGGCCGATGCGCAGGGCCAGATCATCGGTTCGCCGGTGGTTGCCGAGGCGGTCATCGAGTACCCGCTGAAGGCGCTGGGCCTGTGCGCCAGCATCAGTGGGGCGCGCTATACAACCACCACCGAAGTCTATCCGGACAGTCCCAAGGCGACTCCGCAGCAGTGCAATGATGCGCAGGTTGCCGCGGTGCGGGGGGCGTTGGACTATGCCCTGACGCAGCACTGAGCTACGGCTTCTGCAATAGATGCAGTGCGCGCCCGGCAGTTGTGCGGGGCGCGTCACCCGATGCACTTTCACGCGGTGTCGGCGCGCGGCTGGTGAGCATGGCGGCATGAAAACGTCATTGGTTGTCCTGCTTGCGTGCCTTCCCGTCTTCGCTCATGCCGAAGATGCGCCGGAATACGACCGTCCCGGCATCGGCTTTTCCACCAGTACCGTGGGGCGGGGCGTTTTCGCCTGGGAGCAGGGCTTGCCCGATGGCAGCCAGGATCGCAGTGGCGGTGTCAGCACCCGGCAATGGACAGCCACGACGCTCCTGCGCTTGGGGCTGGGAGAGACCACGGAGGTGCAGCTTGGCGCCGATAGTTGGAGTCGGTTACGGATACGCGGCAACGGCGCAGGTGAGCGCGATGACGGTGGCGGCGATGGCAGCATCGCGCTGAAGTGGGCGCCGGTACTGGCCGATGACCGCATCTCCGTTGCTTTCAAAGTCGGTACGACGCTGCCATGGGGCAAATCACCGCTGGGCGACAACGGTCGCGATCATGACGTCGGCGTCAGCTGGGGCCTGGATCTGGGCGAAGAACGCGCCTTGGCGCTCTACGCCGACCGGCAATGGGGCGATAGCGGCACCGGCTGGTTGTTCTCCCCCAGCTTCAGTTTTCCGTTGGCCCAACAGGTGTCGGCCTACGTCGAGGGTGGTTACGGCACCGGCGCGCAGTACATGCGTGCGGCCGGTGCCGGTGTTACCTGGATGGCGACCCCGCGCCTGCAGCTTGATGCCTCGCTGTTGCGCGGACTGGATGCAGACACCACTGACTGGCAGGGCGGGATAGGGCTATCGTTGTACTTCGATTGAACTGCGCATCTTCAGCGATTTGTCGCCGGGCCGTACACGCCGCTGTAGCCTGACGCACAATTCGTGCTGCAGTCGCTGGTGAGCATGTTGCGCACGATCAAGCCAGCGTTGTTCTTGGAACGGAAGTGGCCTACGCCATTGCTGGTATCGCCGCCGCCGTAGTTGTAGGGGCTGCCATCGCTCCAGTCCCAATCGAAGCTATAGGCGCTGCTGCCTGCACCGACATCCACCTGGGCATAGACATTGGTGGCGCTGTTGAACAGTGCGCCGTCGGCACAGCCCGCGCTGTAGCTGGTGGTGAAGCAATGCACCTGGTCGCGCGAACCGGCGGTGATGGTGTAGAAGCGGATACCGCTGTAGCTGGCCGGAAACGTGCGCAGGCTGCCGCTGCCACTGCCGGTCCAGCGGTTGTAGCCGTAGTAGGTGATGCCGGTGCTGGGATAAAGGCCGAAGGTGTAATAGGTATACGGATAGACATAGGCCTCGGCATTGCAGGTCGGCGCCAACGCGGACTGGTAGCCGGTACTGCGGCAGGTCTGCAGCCCACGCAGGCCTCCGCCGATGTTGATGAAGCGGCGGATGCTGGCCTGGTTGCCGCTGTACTTGATCATTGCCAGGGCCATGGTGGAGCCCAGTGAGTGGGTCACGATGTCCACCTGGCTTTTGCCGGTGTAAGCCTTGACCTTGTCGATGAAGGTCTTGAGCACTTGGTAGGTAGCCGGCGAGTGGTAGTTGTACTGCGGCGCAGCGCGCTCACTGGCAGAGAGGTAGGTGATGCCGAACAGCTCGCAATCGTTGTAACCGGCGGTCTTGAGCTCGGCATACATCGATCGCGGCGGCGTGGTGTAACCGCTGACCGCACCGGCGGGCATGTCGAAGCTGATGGCGCTGTCGCCGTTGCCGGGGATGAACACCACCGGCGTCCTGGTGGCCGTGCAGCTGCCGCCACCAAAGCCACCCTGGCCAACGCCCGGGCTGAAGCCGCCCGCGTACTGGTTTGCGGTGCCGCTGCAGGTGTAGCCGTTGTTGCTGCCGCAGTCCAAGGCCTGGGCTTTGCCGGGCATCATCAACAGCATGGCGCTGGCCAGCGGTGCGGCCAGCGCGGCAAACAGCCACGAAGAAACAACAGGGACAGACCGAAGGATCGACATCTGGCGGCTCCTGGCAGGTTACGTTGGAATTGCACCAGCATCCGCCCGGGCCTGCGTGGCCGTCAGTGTCCTTTAGGGAAACTTGCACTGCAGCAAGCGCCGGCCGGCTAGCGGCGCTTGCGCACCAGTGAGGTTGATGCCTGCAGGATGGCGCGGGTCAACAATGCCATCGTCTTTACCTCGCCCTTCCAGTGCTGCCAGTACAAGGGCACGTCTTCCCACGCGCGCGCCTTGACGTAGACAAGTCGGCCGCTTTCCAGATGCCGCCGCACCAGCGGCAGCGGATTCATGGTCCATCCCAACCCGCCGAGGTTGGCATGGACAAAGGCGCGGGTGGAGGGGATCCACCAGGTGGGCGCGTTATGCGGCTGCTCGACGCCGGCCAAACGTCGCGCGTAGCGGGCCTGCATGTCGTCCTTGCGGTTGAACACCAGCACCGGTGCCTGCGCCAGTGCCTGGGCCGTAACGCCCTTGGCGAAATGGCGGGCATGGAACTCGGGGGTGCAGGTGGCGGCGTAGCGGATGCTGCCCAGTGCATGGATCTGGCAGCCCTGGACAGGCTCGGACAGGGTGGTTACTGCACCCAGCACCGCTCCTTGCCGCAGCAGGGCAACGGTATGGTCCTGGTCTTCGGTATGCAGGTCCAGGGTGGTGGAGGTGCTTTGCGAAAAGCGCTGCACGGCCTCGGGAAACCAGGTTTCCATGCTGTCGTGGTTGACCGCGACGGCGATGCTGGCGCGTGGCAGTTCGGCGTCGGAGATGCCGATGCGTTCGAAGGCATCGCGTTCCAGCAGGGCGGTCTGCTCGGCCAGCTGTACCAGCACTTGGCCCTCCGGGGTCGCCTCGGTGGGGATGGTGCGCTTGATCAACAGTTTGCCGACCCTGTCCTCCAGTGCCTTGATCCGCTGCGAGACCGCAGAGGAGGTGACGTTGAGGGAAAGCGCGGCGCGCTCGAAGCTGCCTTCGCGGATGACCGCGGCCAGGGCCCGCAGCTGGGCATGGTCGATGCGCATATTAAGTTCTACTAAAGATGGTTAACGAAGTTTAGCTCTACTTTTTGATGCTGCATTGCGACAATTGCCGCGTCCGGACGTACCGGTGGGTCCACCCGCTGCGTCCTCCCCCCAGGTAACAAGGTTTCTGCCCCATGTTTTCGCTTATTTCCGCCCAAGCTGCCGGCAGTGCCTGGCTCAGTGGTGCCGGCATCGGTATCGGTCTGTTCGCCATCGTCGGCGCGCAGAGTGCGTTCATCCTGCGCCAGGGCATCCTGCGCCAGCACGTGATCCCGATCATCGCCACCTGCTTTGCGATCGATGCCACCTTCATCCTTGCCAGTGTGACTGGCCTGCGTCGCCTGACTGACCAGCTGCCGTGGCTGACCACGGTGCTGCTGTGGGGTGGCGTGGCATTCCTGACCTGGTATGCGTTGCAGTCGGCGCGGCGTGCGGTTGCCGGTGGCGGTGGCATGAAGCTGGATGACAGCGGCACCCAGTCGTTGCGGGCAGCGCTGATGGCGGCGGCGGGCTTTTCGATCATCAATCCGCATTTCTGGCTGGACATGATGGTGATCGGCTCCATTGCCGACAATTTCGGTGACTCGCGCATGGCATTTGCGGCCGGCGTGGTCACTGCCAGTGGCGTTTGGCTGACGGTACAGGGCCTGGGTGCCCGCCTGTTGGCACCGTTGTTCACCAAGCCGTCCACCTGGCGGATCCTGGACGGCACCATCGCGGTGATCCTGAGCGTGCTGGCCTTGACCCTGGCGATCCGAGGGGTCAACTGAGCGACCCACGGACCAGGCCGGCGGTCGTGTCGCCGCCAGCCTCGTGCACCGTCCAAGCGGTGGCTACTTGCCCATGTTCCAGCGCGCCGGCCAGTCGTGCAGGAACGCCTCCACGCGTGACAAGGGCATGGGCCGGCCAAAGACATAGCCCTGACCTTCGGCGCAGTGTTCTTCCTTGAGCTGGGCCAGTTGCGCGTGGGTTTCGACACCTTCGATGGTGGCGGTGATGCCCAACTTGGCGCACAGGTGTGACACCGCACCAATGATCGCGCTGCCCTGGCTTTGTTCGCCCAGGTCGCGGATGAACGACTTGTCGATCTTGACCTTGTCGAACGGGAACGCACGCAGGTAGCCGAGCGAGGAGTAGCCGGTGCCGAAATCGTCCATCACGATCGAGACCCCGGCCATCTTCAGTCGCAGCAGGTGTGCCGAGGCGGCCTGGATGTTGGCGATCAGTGCGTTCTCGGTGATCTCCAGCTCCAGTCGCGACGGCGCCAGGCCGGCAGCGGCCAGGGCCTGCTCCACGGTCTGGGCCAGGTCCGGTTGGGCCAACTGCGAGACGGACAGATTGACTGCCACCTTCATGTCTTCGGACCAGCCCACCGCATCGCGGCTGGCCTGGCGCAACACCCAGTTGCCCAGCGGCACCATCAGCCCGATGTCCTCGGCCAGGGCCAGGAATTGGCTGGGGTCCAGCAGCCCGCGCTGTGGGTGGTTCCAGCGCAGCAAGGCTTCGAAGCCGGTGACGCGACGTTGCAGCAGATCCACCAGCGGTTGGTAGTGCAGCTCGAACTGCTGCTCCTGCAAGCCGGTACGCAGCTCCGTTTCCAGTTTGCGCCGGCGTTGCATGCGGGTGTCCATTTCGGTCTCGAAGAAGCGATAGCAGCCGCGGCCTTCCTCTTTCGCGCGGTACAGCGCCAGGTCCGCATTGCGCATCAATTTGTCCGCGGCATCGGCCTGGGCATCGATCAATACGATGCCGATGCTGGTACCGATGACCAGTTGGTGGCCATCCAGCTCGAAAGGTCGCCCCAGCACGTCCACCAGGCGCGTTGCCAGCGAAGAGGCGGCTTCCGGTGCACGCGCTTCCGGCGCCATCAGCACCGCGAACTCGTCGCCACCCAGGCGAGATACCACATCGTTCTCACGCACGCTGCCCAGTATCCGGTGCGCCACTTCCTGCAACAGACGGTCACCGATGGGATGGCCCAGCGTGTCGTTGACTTCCTTGAAACGGTCCAGGTCGAGCAGCAACAGGGCGCTGGCATGGCCCCGGTGGGCTGCGGCCAGTGCATGGCCCAGCTTGTCGAACAGCAGGCTGCGATTGGGCAGCGTGGTCAGCGGGTCGTGCTGGGCGAGATAGGTGATGTGTGCCTGTGCCTGCCGGCGCGCATCGACGTCCTCCAGCACGCCTGCCCAATGGCTGTTGTCCCTGCCTACCGGTGCCCCGCGGGCGCGCAACCAGCGCCACTTGCCGTACAGGTCCAACACCCTGAACTCCACATCCAAGGGCGCACCATGGGTGAAGCTCTGTTCAAGTGCGATCTCGATCTGCGGCAGGTCGTCTTCGCTGACCCGTCGCAACCAGCCCTTGCCCAAAGCGGCCTCGTCGGGTTGGCCGGTCAGCTCGCGCCAGCCGGTGGCCGAACGCACGGTGCCATTGCGGTCGGATTCCCAGAGCACCAGGGCGCCGGCCTCGGCCACGGCGCGATAGCGTTGTTCGCTGGTCTTCAGGCTGCGGGCCAGGTCGCGCGCCTCGTCCGCGCTTTTCTTGAGCGCGTTGACGGTGTCGTTGAGGCTGTCCTGCAGGCTGCGGACCTCGCGGATGGTGGATGCGGGCATTTCGGCCGAAGGGACGTCGTTGGCGACCACGCTGCGCCCGCGCTGGGCCAGGGCCCGGATCGGCAGCAGGATGCCGCGGGCGACCGCATTGGCGGAGAACAAGGCGATCACCGCGGCCAGCACGCCGCCAAGGATGATCCCCAGCAAAGGCCGTTGCCAACGCGCCTGGAAGCTCTGCTGCGGCTCCCCCACCACCAGCGCCCAGCCGGGCGCGGCCTGCAACAGGTTGAAGGCGAAGATGACCTTCTGCCCTTCCTTGGTGCTGGCATTGAACAGGCCCGAGCGTCCGCCTGCACGCTGTAGCGCGTCCCAATCCGGAACCGGCTTGCCGATGTAACGCTCCGGCGAGCGCGAGCGGGCAGCGATCACGCCGTTCCCGTCGACCACTGCCACCAACAGGCTCTGGTCGCTGCCGGAGCGCAGCACGGTATTGATCAGGCGATTGGAGGGTTGGACCATTGCCAGCACATGCGAGCGCCCATCGCTGTCCTGGAAGGGAAGGGCAATGGCGACTTCGGGAGTGGCGGTGTCAGCGCGCGAAAACAGGTTTGATACCTGTACCTTGCCGGTGCGACGTGCTTCCCGCAGCAGGGTCGGTGGCAATGCCAATGCCTGCGCGGAATCGTCGGCAATCAGGGTGATATCGGGGTTGTCGGCAACCCAGCGCTGCAGCTGCGGTGCCGATGCCTGCGCCTCCGGCGCCAGCACCGACAGCAGACGCAGCTGGTTGATGTTGTCTTCCACCCCCTGATCCACGCCGCGAGCGAGGGCGATGGCGGTTTCCTGCAGGCGTTGTTCGGAGTTCTGCCGGTAGTCGCGGGCGGCGGTCCAGACAGTGATCGCGCCGATGACCAGCAATGGCAGCAGGGCTGCAAGGATCAACAGGTGCAGACGGGAATGGAGGCTGCGTAGACGCTCGGTCTGTTGTGGAACTGGAGCTGCGCTGATCGACAAACCAAAAACCTCCGATGCCCTTGGACATGGCGCTTGGACATCGGCTGGCGCCATGGCGGTGGACCTACTGTGCCCACCACTATGAACGCTGTTATTGCACGAACTCAGGGCGGGTGGAAGACGCTGCTCAGGACTTACGGGCGTAAAAAAATGGAGAAATCCCAGCCACGTAATCGCAATTCTGTGATTGCGTGATTCAAGTCACGCAACCGCTGATGGCTGGGTCACGGTAGCCGTTGGGCGAACAACCACGTCCACATGGCCGGGTTGCGGTAGGTCGGGTCCCAGGCGTTGTGATTGGTGTCGGGGTATTCGGTGTAGCGGAAGCCTGCGCCCAGGCGCGTGCTGGCTGCGGCCAAGGCACGGTCGTCATGGGTGGGTACCAGGTCATCAAGGGCGCCGTGGAATATCCAGGTGGGAACATGGCGTAGCCGGATGACGGTAGCGGTGTAGGGGTCAGCGCTGCCGGCAACCTGGTCCACCAGCAGGCCTGCCCGCTCTTCGCGCGGCGCCAGCAGCGCGCCGCAGATCGGGACCAGGGCAGCAAACTGGTCGGGGCGGGTAAGCGCCAGCTCCCAGCTGCCATAACCGCCCATCGACAAGCCGGTCAGGTAGATGCGTTTCGGGTCGGCGTGAAATTCCTCGCGGGCACTGTCCAGTACCGCCAACGCCATGCGTGCGTTGCGACCGCGCCATTCTTCGTTCTCGGGCACCTGCGGAAATACCACCAGCGCCGGAAAGCTGTCCATGTTCTGTTTCAGCCATGGACCCACGCCAGCCTCGGTGGGCTTGATGCCGTCGTCACCGCGTTCGCCTGATCCATGCAGGAACAACACCAATGGCAGCGGCTGCGTCGCGCTGGCAGCTGGAATGAACACCTGGTACCGGTACGCATGCCCTTCAACGGTAATTTCGCGGGCGACGAAATGGCCGCCGCCGGAGGCCGGGGCAGCAAGGGCGGGGGTAGCTGGAGCGAAGATCAGCAATACGGCTGCAAGCAACATCGCACGACGCATGGGACAACTCCCGATGGGCAGGCTGCAAGCCTAACGCAGGTGATGGGGCCAGATCGTCCGGGTATGCCAGAATTGGGTGATCGGGCGGCCACGGTGGCAGCCTTGGGAGCCTGGCATGAAGAAGTGGTTGGTCCTTGTACTGGTGATGTTGCTGGCCGGCTGCAGCCAAGGGCTCAGCGGGACCTGGAGCGATGCCATGGGCATGGTCAGCTATACCTTCCAGCGCGATGGCAATGTCACCGTGGAGATGCTGGGCAAGGCCCAGCAGACGACCTATACGCGTGAAGAGGACAGCTTGAAGGTCAAGGTGCCCGGTACCCAGTCCGAAGCCGTCGAGTTCAAGGTCAATGCGGATGGCTCGCTGCAGGGGCCGATGGGCGTACGCCTGCAGAAACAGGAGAAGTGACCGCGCGCTGGCGCCGGCAGGGGCGCAGCACGGTTAAAGGTCTGCAGATGTCGGCCGTTATTTCTGGCAGTTTTTCGTAGATGGCGTGGCCGTGATCGGCATGGTGATCCTTTCCTCGTTGGTGGCGGGCCTGCTGGTTGGCGGGTGCGCCTGGCTGTGGCTGCGACGCTCGCCGCAACAGGTGGGCATGCACCCACGTGCGCGCATCCATCCTGCGGTCGTCCAGGAGACGGCAGCTGTCGAGGTGGAGGTGCCCGTCGCGGACATGCTGCAGCGGCGTTTTCTATTGCTTGCACTGGGTGTTGAATCACCGGCGGTGGATGGACTGCGGGTACAGCGTGCCGTGGTTGATGACGTGATTGCCGCACTGACGCGCGCTGACCTGTCTTCCCGGTACACCCCGCGCCGGCCCAACCTGTTGCCGCAGTTGATCCAGAGCGTCAACGACAGCACGGCATCTTCGCGCTCGATTGCCCGCATCATCGGCAGCGATGCGGTATTGGCAGCAACCTTGCTGCGTATCGCCAACAGCGCGCTGTACCGGCTGCAAGGCCAGGATGTGCAAAGCATCGAGCGGGCGGTGACGCTGATCGGCAACGACGGTATCCGCCAGATCATCTCCGCTGCGCTGGTGCAGCCGGTGATGGAGTCCAACAACGGGATGGATGCGCGTTTCTCGACGTTGTTGTGGGAGTACACCTTGCGCGTGTCCTTGGCCGCAGCTGACCATGCGCGCAGCATCGAGCGCGAAGATGGCTTTGCCGCACAGCTGGCGGGCTTGCTGCTGGGGTTGGGCGCTGCCTTGACCATGCAGGCCAGCGCCGACGTTCTGGCCCGGCCACCGCTGCGGGTGCGGGAGCCCGGCACCTTGCTGGAGCTGTTGGAGCGCTGTAGCGCACCGACTGCCGAGCGTATCGCCCTGCACTGGAAGCTCGCCCCGGCCATGGTGCAGGCGCTGCGCCAAGTGGGTGATGCGGCCCCCGCAGGCCTGGCGCGTTCGCTGCAGGTAGGGCAACTGGCCGCCAGTGCGGCGATGTTGCACGCTCAGGGGCAATTGCAGGAAGCCGAGGCCGTGGCTGCGCTGTCAGCGCAGCTGCCCGAGCATGTCGCTACCTGGTTGTGGAAGCGGGTGAGCCAGCACGATAGCGGGCGCGTTTGAAGGCTGCCGCGCTAGAGCTGTGATTCCAGCGGCAGCCAGCTGATCACGCGCGTGCCTGCACGTTGCAGGAAGCGTGTGTCAGGCTCGGTGCGCAGGCTGATCGGCGTTGGTCCGCTGCGGTCCAGCCAACGCAGTTCCCAGTCCTTGTTCAGATACACCCAGTAACTCAGCTCGGGGCCGGACAAGCGTAGGTACTCCTCGCGCAGGCGCTGCGCCAGCACCGCATCGTCAAATACCGCGCCCATCTCGGTGTTGAGGTAGGCCGAGCGTGGGTCGAGGTTGAACGAGCCGACGAATCCACGCTGGTCATCCACCACGAATGCCTTGGTATGAAGACTGGCGCCGCTGCTGCCAAAGGTTGAGGCCTTGCTGGCATGGCCATGCGAGCGCAGTTCATACAGCTGCACGCCGCCGGCCAGCAATGGCCGCCGGTAGTGCATGTAACCGCTATGCACTGCGGCCACGTCGTTGGCGGCCAGGGAATTGGTCACGATGCCGACCTGTACGCCGCTCTTTGCCTGCGCGATCAAGGCTTTGGTACCGGCCGCACCGGGCACGAAATAGGGCGAAATCAACAGCGAACGATGTTTCGCGCTGCCCAGTATCTGTGCCAGATGGCTGACCAGCCAGTCGCGGGTATCGCCACCGCTGGGTTTGCGCGGCGGGTCGGAGAGGATCTGCACCTTGTCGGTCCAGTGCAGGCTCAGCTGCTGGCTCAGGTAGGCATCGCTGAGCCTTGCGCGGACGCGTTGCAGATAGGGCACGGCTTCCTGCTTGCGGGCATCGCGCTCGGCCTGGCTGATGAAGTTGGCCAACTGCTGGTTGGTGCTGTAATGCAGGGCGGCGATGGGCACCACGGCGTCGCTGTTCCAGAAGCTGTCGAAGACCTTGCTGGCATCATTGGCGACAGGCCCGGCCAACAGCAGGTCGAGATCGCGGAAGTTCACGTCCGGACGCGCGTCGAAATACTCGGCGCCGATGTTGCGGCCACCAACAATGGCCACCCGGCCATCGGCGATCCACGCCTTGTTGTGCATGCGATGGTTGATGCTGAACGCGCGTTGCACCATCTCCACCAACCGCCACAGTCCGTCGCGGTTGCGGAACGGGTTGTACAGGCGGATCTCGATGTTGGGGTGGTTGTCCAGCGCCAGCATCTGTGGGTCCAGCCCGGCGGCATTCATGTCATCGAGCAGCAGGCGCACCCGTACACCGCGTTCGGCCGCCTCATGGACATCATGTGCCAGCAGATGCCCGAGCATGTCGTCGTGCCACATGTAGTACTGCAGGTCCAGGCTGCGCCCAGCCTGCTGGGTGATGATGGACCGCGCGGCGAAGGCATCCAGCCCGTCGGACAGGTAGACCGCACCGCTTTGCCCCGGGTGAGCGCTCAACAGTGGCGCCAACTGCCGGTCGATCAGGGTCTGGCCCGCCTGCACCGGCAATGCCTGCGAGGGTGTACCAACCGCCTTCGGGGTCAGGTGGTCCCCCAGCAGCAGGCCGCTGCCGATCAGCAGCACGACGGCAGCAAGCACATAGGCGAAAAAGCGGAGCAGCCTTCCGGGGCGATGCGGTTTATTCATGCGTGCATCCTAGCCGGGTTCCCTGTTTGGCTGCATTTTGTCCGGTTTCATGACCTTCCGGGGGTGCGGCTGGCGGCCCGCTTGGGCGAGAATCGGGGTTTGCGCTTGCCTGGGCCCTGCAATGACCGAAGCTTCCCCCTCTTTCCGCGCGCCGAGTCTGGTGGTGCAGATTGTCATCGGCCTGATCGCCGGCATCGTGCTGGCAATGCTGTGGCCAACCGGTGCCGCCGCCGTGGGCCTGTTGGGCACGGTGTTCATTTCTGCGTTGAAGGCCGTAGCGCCGGTGCTGGTACTGGTGCTGGTGATGGCATCCATTGCCAACCATCAGCATGGCCAGAAGACCCACATCCGCAAGATCCTGGCGTTGTACGTGATCGGCACGTTGGCTGCCGCCCTGGTCGGCGTCGGGGCCAGTTTCCTGTTTCCCAGCACGCTGACGCTGAAGGCGGCCGAAGGCACGATGAGCGCTCCGGGAGGTATCGGCGAGGTATTGAAGACCTTGCTGATGCAGATCGTCGACAACCCGGTGCATGCGCTGCTCAACGCGAACTACATCGGCCTGTTGGCCTGGGCGGTTGGTCTGGGCCTGGCCCTGCGTCATGCCAGCCAGGGCACGCGGACCGTGGTCAATGATCTGTCCAACGCCGTCACCTGGGTGGTGCGGCTGGTGATCAAGCTGGCACCGTTGGGCGTTTTCGGCATCGTGGCCTCGCTGCTGGCCGAATCCGGGCTGGGGGCATTGAAGGACTATCTGCATCTGCTGGCAGTGCTGGTGGGGGCGATGCTGTTCATGGCCTTTGTCGGTAACCCGCTGATCGTGGCCGTGGTCACCCGTCGCAACCCTTACCCGCTGGTGCTGCGCTGCCTGCGCGAGAGCGGCATCACCGCGTTCTTTACCCGTTCCTCGGCGGCCAACATCCCGGTCAACATGGAACTGTGCCGCAAGCTGGGGCTGCATGAAGAAACCTATTCGGTGGCCATCCCGTTGGGGGCGACCATCAACATGGCCGGTGCTGCGATCACCATTTCGGTGCTGAGCCTGGCGGCGGTGCATACGCTTGGATACCCGGTGGATCTGCCCACTGCGTTGCTGCTCAGTGTGGTTGCCGCGATTGGTGCCTGCGGCGCATCCGGGGTGCCCGGTGGTTCACTGATGCTGATTCCGCTGGCCTGCGGTCTGTTTGGTATTTCGAACGATATCGCCATGCAGGTGGTAGGCGTGGGCTTCATCGTTGGCGTGGTGCAGGATTCGGCCGAGACTGCGTTGAACTCGTCCACCGACGTGGTATTTGTCGCCGCCGCTGAGCAGGCGCGCGGGCGCGGTTGATGGGCAGGGCTGCACGCTTCACGCCAGCGGTACGCATCGGCGTCTCCATCGCGGTGGCAACGGGCCTGTACGGCATTTCTTTTGGTGCCTTGGCGGTGGCCTCGGGCTTCAGCGTGGCGCAGACGGTTGCGTTGAGCCTGTTGATGTTCACCGGCGGCTCGCAGTTCGCCTTCATCGGTGTGGTCGGTGCCGGCGGCGCGGGGGCGGCTGCATTTGGCGCCGCGACCTTGCTGGGTGTCCGCAATGCGGTGTACGGCGCGCAGATCAATCGCATGTTGCGCCCGCGTGGCTGGCTCAAGCCGGTGGCCGCACACGTGACCATCGACGAGTCGGCGGCGACGGCCGCCAGCCAGAGCGAGCCGCAGGAACAGCGCCGCGGCTTCTGGGTTGCAGGGCTGGGCGTCTACGTGTGTTGGAACCTGTTTACTCTGCTGGGCGCATTGCTGGGTGATGCGTTGGGCGATCCACGCCAGTGGGGCCTGGATGGCGCAGCGGTGGCGGCGTTCCTGGGCTTGTTGTGGCCGCGGCTGCGGTCGCGCGAGCCGGTCGCCATTGCGTTGGTCTGCGCCTTGGTGACGGTGCTGTCCTTGCCGTGGGTGCCGGCGGGTGTGCCTATCCTGCTGGCAGCTGCCGTGGCTGCGGTGTGGGGCTGGTACGGCAAGGGGCCTGCGGATGAAGGCCTGGAGCCGGATGTCGATCCCAACGCAAAATCGGAATCCATGCCATGACGCTATGGGTATGGATCGCATTGGCTTGCGTGGCAGCGTGGGCGCTCAAGTTCGCCGGCTATCTGGTGCCGGTGCGCTGGCTGGAGTCGCCGAGGATGAATCGTGTGGCTGGCTGCCTGACGATAGGCCTGCTGGCGTCATTGACCACCATGAATGCCGTTTCGGCC
This sequence comes from Stenotrophomonas sp., assembly GCF_032061965.1. Lineage (GTDB taxonomy): Bacteria > Pseudomonadota > Gammaproteobacteria > Xanthomonadales > Xanthomonadaceae > Stenotrophomonas. The sequence continues at coordinate 52,290 of NZ_DAMBEF010000003.1, forward strand.
GGGCAGGGGCTGGCCTTCGACGCGCGCATGGCTGCCGTAATCGCAGCTGCCGTGGCGCTGATGCTGCGGCTGCCGTTTCTGGTCGTGGTGATCGTGGGGGCCGCAGCGGCGGCGTTGCTGCGGATGGCTGGAGCGGCGTAAGCCGTGGAACCCGTGATTCACGGGCAACGCATTGCGCGCCGTTCCGCGGTGTCGGTTGCGGCGGTCACCGACGTTGCTGCCAGCTTCGCCGCGCATGCCGCTCTTGCGATTTGAATCAGAACTTCTGATCGGTGGCCAGATAACGCCACTGGCCTTCAGGCATCTTGCTCAGGCCGACACGGCCGATGCGCAGGCGGCGGATCTGCTCCGCCTTCAGGCCAACCTGGCTGCACATGAAGCTTATTTGCCCCAGGCGCACATCCTTGATCGCGAAGCGCAAACGCTGCTCGCTCTGCCAGCTGATCTTGGCCTGCGGCAGGCCGCGGCCTTCATAGACCAGGCCGTGGGTGAGCTTGGGCATGGCCCACGGGCTGGGTTCGCCGCTGACTTCGACCACGAACTCCTGCTCCAGGCTGGAACCGGATTCGAGCAGGTGGCGGCGCACGCGCCAATCCTGGGTCAGTACCACCAGACCGCTGGCGGCATCGTCCAGCGGCATCAGATAGTCCAGGCGCTGGAAATGACGGCGCAGCGGGCGGATGCCGGAAGCGTCGTCGGCAAAACGGTTGTCGTCGCTCAGCAAGGCGACCAGTTGCTCGGCGCTGCAGCCGGCCGGCTTGTTGATCAAAAAGGTGGCCGCTTCGGCCGCTTCAGTGCTGCCCTCGGCGGCCAGGGTGATGATTTCCTCGGTCACCATCGTCTGCGGGGTTTCCACCACCACGCCATCGACGCTGATCCAGCCGCCTTCGATGTACTGCTGGGCCTGCGAGCGCGAGCACTGCAGCTGCGCGGCAACGCGCTTGTCGAGACGGATCGGGGTGGTCATGGCATCACAGGGTTCTACGAAGGCCGGGGAGTGTAGCGCCGTGGCGGGGCCGGGGCGATGGGCGACTCAGCCGGGTTCATGTTCCAAGGCGGTCAGGTACAGGCGCAGGTCGAACTCCAGCTGGTGGTAATCCGGCTCCATATGCAGGCACAACTGGTAGAAGGCCTTGTTGTGGTCAGCCTCCTTGATGTGCGCCAGCTCGTGCACCACGATCATCCGCAGGAACCCGGCCGGAGCCTCGCGGAACACGCTGGCGATGCGGATCTCGCGGCTGGCCTTGAGCTTGCCGCCATGGTTGCGGGAAATGGCGGTATGCGTGCCCAGCGCGTGCTTGACCACCTGCAGCTTGCCGTCATACAGCACCTTGCCCAACGGCAGCGACTGGCGCAGGTAGCGTTCCTTGAGGCCCTGCACGTAGTCGTAGAGCTGGCGGTCGTTGCGCACCGCGTGCGGCTCGGCATGGCGCTTGCGCACGGCTTCGCCCAGCTTGCCTGCGTCCAGCAGCTCGCGGGCGCGCTGTTGCAGGTGTTCGGGATAGCCATTCAGGTATTTCAGCGCAAGCATCGGGATTTGGGCAGGGCGGGGCAGACCGCTATCATGGCAGCCTCGGCAACAAAACCATGAACAACGACGATGGCAAAGGGTAATCCGCTGCAGGAACAGCTGCTCAAGGCTGGTCTGGTGAAGAAATCGCAGGTCTCGCAGGTGGCGCGTGAGCAGGTCAAGGCCCGTCATGGCAAAGGCCCGGCGACGGCGACCGACAGCCAGCGTGAGGCCGAGCGCGCCCGCGCCGAAAAGGCCGAGAAGGACCGCCAGCTGGCGGCCGAGCGCAATGCCCAGCGTCGTGCTGATGAACTGCGCGCGCAGGCCCGGCAGATCATCAGTGACCGCAAGCTGCCGCGCGCCGGCGAGCTGGAATACCGTTTCAACGATGGCACGCTGATCCGCACGATCCTGGTTACCGAGGCGCTGCGGACCCAACTGGCCAATGGCGCGCTGGTGATCGCGCGCGATGGCGACAGTTTTGCGCTGCTGCCGCGTGTGGCTGCGGAAAAGGTGCGTGAGCGTGATGCCAGCCTGATCGTGCTCGACCACGGCCAGAGTGCGGACACGCCAGTGTCCACCGGCAATGCCGAAGACGATGCCTACTACGCCCAGTTCCAGGTGCCTGACGACCTGATGTGGTGAGTTCGATGGCGGCAGCCGCATAGGCTGCCGCTATCAGCATAGGCGCGCCCGTCTATCCATTGGCAACGCCTATGCGTGAAATCCGAACAAACGATTTCACCGTTGCTGCTTCGATCGCGATGCTGGGGCCTCCCAATTGGAGAGACTCCGCATGACGCATCGCACCTTGTTTGTCGCGATCACCCTGGCTGCAAGCCTGCTCACCAGCACGGCCAGCGCCGGCAACCTGACCCGCGACAATGGCGCGTTGGTGGGCGATAACCAGAACTCGCAGACGGCCGGCGCCACTGGCCCCGTGCTGCTGCAGGACGTACACCTGATTCAAAAACTGCAGCGCTTCGACCGTGAGCGCATTCCCGAGCGCGTGGTGCACGCACGCGGCACGGGTGCCTATGGCGTGTTTACCGCCAGCGAAACCCTGAGCGACATCAGCCAGGCCGAGCTGTTCACGGCAGGCAAGCAGACCCCCGTGTTCGTGCGCTTCTCTTCGGTGGTGCACGGCAACCACAGCCCGGAAACCCTGCGCGACCCGCGCGGCTTCGCGATCAAATTCTATACCGAGCAGGGTAACTGGGACCTGGTGGGCAACAACTTCCCCACCTTCTTCATCCGCGATGCGATCAAGTTCCCCGACATGGTGCATGCGTTCAAGCCGGACCCGGACAAGAACTACGGTACCAACCGCACGCTGTTCGATTTCTTCCAGCATGTACCGGAAGCAACCCGCACCCTGACCCAGCTGTTCTCCAATGAAGGCACCCCGGCCAGCTACCGGCAGATGGATGGCTCTTCGGTGCATGCCTACAAGCTGGTCAATGCCGATGGCCAGTACCGCTATGTGAAGTTCAGCTGGAAGAGCCAGCAGGGCGTGCGCAACCACGACCCGAAGCAGACGCAGGCGATGCAGGGCCGGGACTTCAACCACATGTCGCGTGACCTGATCGAGGCGATCGACGCCGGCAATTTCCCGAAATGGGATTTGTATCTGCAGGTATTGGAGGCCGAGCAACTGACCAGGTTCGACTTCGACCCGCTCGATGCCACCAAGATCTGGCCCGAAGCGCTGGTGCCCTCGCGGCGGATCGGCAGCATGCAGTTGAACCGCAACCCGGCCAATATCTTCCAGGAAACCGAACAGGTAGCGATGGCCCCGGCCAACCTGATCCCCGGTATCGAAGCCAGCGAAGACCGCTTGCTGCAGGGGCGCTTGTTCTCCTATGCCGATACGCAGATGTACCGCTTGGGCGCCAACCACCAGCAGTTGCCGATCAACCGCAGCAAGGTAGAGGTCAACAACAACAACCAGAACGGCGCGATGAACATCGGTGCGCGCGTGGGCGAGGTCAATTACGAACCCAGCACGCTCAACCCACGCCCGCAGGCGGCTGCTGCGCGTTACAGCAACCTGCCGCTGGAAGGCATGACCCAGCAGCGCCGGATCGCGCGCGAGCAGAACTTCAAACAGGCCGGCGAGCTGTACCGCAGTTTCGACCGCAAGACCCAGCAGGACCTGGTTGAACAACTGGGTACCGCCCTGGGTGAAGCGGACCTTGCCGCACGGCAGACCATGCTGTCCTACTTCTACAAGGCAGACGCCAGTTACGGCGAAGCACTGACGCGGGTGGCCAAGGGTGACCTGGCGCAGGTACGCGCACTGGCCGACACGCTGGTCGACTGACCGTCACCTTGGATCTGCCGTGGGTGGCACCCGCCGCCCGCGTAAGGCAGGAGTTGATCATGAAAATTTTTCGTATTGCGGTGTTCGTGTTGCTGGGCGTCCTCAGCCTGCCAGGCATCGCCGCACCCCCCATTGCGCAGAGCGCCGCGCAGATGCGGCAACAACTGGATCGCTATCTGTTCGACGCCGCACGTGCTGGCGACGTGGAGATGCTGGCGACCTTCATCGACAGGGGCTACGACCTGGATCGCCAGGATGCCAAGGGCTATACCGCCTTGATCCTGGCCGCCTACCACGGCCACAAGCCGGCGGTGCGGCAACTGTTGGCTGCTGGTGCTGACCCCTGCCGGGAAGACAGCCGGGGCAACACGGCGCTGCTTGGCGCCATCTTCAAGGGTGAAGTCGGCATCGCCCGCCAGTTGATGGCGGCGCCCTGCACGGTGGAGCATCGCAATCATGCCGGCCAGACGCCGGCGATGTTTGCCGCCTTGTTCCAGCGTGCCGAGATACTCCAGGCCTTGCAGGCCCGCGGCGCAGACATGGCCGCCCGCGATGCTGCTGGTAACAGCGCGCAGGCCTTGGGGCGCGGGGAATTCGCGGGGCATTGATGCCCCGGGCCTGTTCAGCCAGCTGTACGTCCGGGTAGCCGGGGCTTGAATTGTGTCCACGCAGGCGGCAGCTTGGAGCTGTTGCGGTACTTGGAGACAGGACATGGCTACCGGTTGGGCGGGCGATACCGCCGTTCAGGATCAGATTGACGCCACCGTCGAGGACGCGATCAAGCGTGCGCGCAGTCGCATGCCCAGCGGCCCGGGGCTGGAGCACTGTGAAGAATGCGATGCCCCCATCCCGGAGGCACGGCGCAAGGCCGTGCCGGGCGTAAGGCTGTGCGTTGCCTGCCAGCAGGCGCAGGATGAGGAAGAGACGTTTGCCGGCTATAACCGGCGTGGCAGCAAGGACAGTCAGCTGCGATAGGGAAGGGGGCGGCGCGCTGTCTTCGCCTTCGTTTTTGCCTTTTCCCTGGCCTTGGCGTTTGCCTTTGCCCTGGCCTTTGTCTTTGCCTTGGCCTTTGCTTTGGCTTTGGCTTTTGCCTTTGCGGTCGCAGTTGCTACGGCTTCTGCTCTTGCTCGTCATCCTCGCGAAGGCGGGGATCGCTCTTTGCTTTGGCTTTGGCTTTCGTTGGGGAACAACGAAAGGGTCAGGAGCGCGCCAAAGTCAAAGCCAAGAGCCAACGGCAAGAGCGATCCCCGCCTTCGCGAGGATGACGGCAACATCAAAAGCCGAAAGCCGAAAGCCGAAAGCCGAAAGCCCAAACCCCAAACCCCAAACCCCAAACCCCAAACCCCAAACCCCAAACCCCTCAGCCCTTCCCACCCACCGTCAGCACATCGTTCAGATATTGCTTCTGCACCACCCGCTGCACCAGTCGCGGCCGCTCCATCAACACAAAGCGCACGCCCTTGACCGTCTGCGGCGCCGCCTTGCAGATGAAGCCAAACCGCTCGTACACCGGTACCGCAATCTCCGAGGAGTTGACCGTGTATTCGCGGCGGCCATGGATGCGCAGGGCGTGTTCCCACAACTGCCGTGCAATCCCACGGCGACGCGTGCCACGACTGACGAAAAGATGATGGATGTGGCTATCGTCGCGCATGGCGATCATGCCGGTCAGTGCGCCGGCCTCCTCAACCACGTAATGCGCGAATTCCTTGTCGGCCAAACGCTCGGCAAAGCTCGCCGGCGTCAACGATGCCAGGAACGCGTGTGCGCTGGCGCCGGTGTCGGCATCCAGCAGGTGCCGCGCCAACGGCGTTACCAATGCGCTCAACGCCGCGGCGTCCGCTGCGGTGGCGTTGCGCAGAATGCTGTCCTGATCCACGTGCTCCCCCTGTAACCCACCCCCACAATCAGGGGCGTGGGCCGAAGCATACCTGCAGGCGCCGCGTAGAAAACGTGTACGCGGCCGCAGGTCAATGCTTTTGGCCGCCCAACCGGAAGCTGCTGCCCCAGCGCAGCATGGCGTACAGGCACCACAGCCAGCCTGCGGCGGCGATCAGGCCGCCGACCAGGCCCATATGCTGCATGCCCAGCTGCAGGCTGACCTGGCTGCCGATCAGGGCGCCGGCGCCGATGCCAATGTTGAAGATGCCGGAGAACAAGGCCATTGCCACGTCGGTGGCGTCCGAGGCCAGGTTCAGGACCTTGGACTGCATCGACAACGCGAAGCTGATCATTGCCACGCCCCATACCGAGACCAGCACGTACAGCAGCCAGCTGCTGTGCAAGCCGGTACGCAACAGCAACAGGCTGGCAGCCAGCACGCCGATAGCGCTCAACAAGAAGCCACGCGGCCAGCGCAGGCCGTAGCGCGAGAACAGCACGCTGCCAATGAAACCCATCCCGCCGAACAGCAGCAGCACCAAGGTGGTCACATGCGCATCAAAGCCACCAATCTTCTGCACGAAAGGCTCGATATAGCTGTAACCGGTGAACTGCGCCGACACCACCACCATCACCAGCAGGTACAAGGCCATCAACGCCGGGCGCCGCAGCAGCACGGGAATGCTGCTGGCCGACCCGCTGTTCTGGCTGGGCAGGGCGGGTAGCAGGCGCGCCAGAACCAGCATCACCAGCAGGGCGACGCCGCCGATGGCCATGAAAGTGATGCGCCAGCCCAGCAGCTCGCCGACGATACGACCCAGCGGGATGCCCAGCACCATTGCCACCGAGGTACCGGTTGCCAACAGGCCCAAGGCCTGCGGCCGCTTGTCCTGCGGTGCCACGCGGACTGCCAGCGAGGCGGTGATCGACCAGAACACCGCATGGGCCAGGGCAATGCCGACCCGGCTGGCCATCAGCACCGGATAACTCCAGGCAATACCGGACAGCACGTGGCTGAGGATGAACAACGCGAACACCCCGAGTAGCAGCTTGCGGCGATCGAAATTGCGGGTCAGCAGCATGCACGGCAGCGAGGTCAGCGCCACCACCCAGGCGTAGATGGTCAGCATCAGGCCGACGTGCTCGATCGGCTTGCCGAAGCTGGCGCCGATGTCACTCAGCAGGCCGACGGGGACGAACTCGCTGGTATTGAATACGAATGCAGCCAGTGCCAACGCGATGACGCTGAGCCAACGCTGGCGGTCGCTGCGAGGATCCTGGACGACGGCAACGGCAAAAGCGTCGCCCGCCTGCGGGGCAGGGCATGAGGTATTGGAAGAGGCGGACATTGCGTGCGGGCTTGCGACCGGGCCGGTCGCTCAATGTTGGCGATTTTCGCATGGCGCGCGTGGACGCGAGCAGAACGCTGTGGATCGGGACGGGCTTGGCGCGGGTTTGTTCAGGTGGGTGATGGGGTGTGGCCTGGGTTTTGGCCAGATGGTGGAGCCTGTGTTTCTTTGCCTTTGCCTTTGCCTTTGCCTTTGCCTTTGCTTTGGCCTTGGTCCTTGTTCTTGTTTTTGTTTATGCCGTCATCCTCGCGTAGGCGGGGATCGCTCTGGCTTTGATTCTGCCGTTGCTCTTGGCTTGAACAAACCAGTAGACGGAACCAACGCCCACGGCAAAAGCGGCAAAGGCCAGAGCCGGAGCCAAAAGCCAAAGCCAAAGCCAAAGCCAAAGCCAAAGCGATCCCCGCCTACGCGAGGATGACGGCAAAAACTGGGTCAAAGGCTGAAGCAGCGGCCAAAGCGAGCAAAGGCCAAAGCGAGCAAAGGCCAAAGCAAGCAACGGCCCAAGCAAGCAACGGCGAAGACAAACAAAGGCCAGGACCAACGCCAACGCCAACGCCTTGAGTAAAATCCGCCGCCGCAACAGAAAGCACCAAAAGAAATCCCCGCTTTCGCGGGGGCGTCTGGTTGCAGCGAAGGCAGTTGTTTATCTGGTCAGGACAACTCAGCCGTCGCCCTGCAAGCTGGTGGCGGCCGCATCGCTACCGCGCCAGCGGCGCAGGCCGCGCTGGAAGAACAGGCTGTTGGGGATCTGCATCAATGTGCCGTCCACCGGTCCACCGACTTCATGCAGGGTGGTGTAGATGAGGTTGATATCAGTAACCACGCCCTTCAGCCCCGGCTTCTCGCCGTTCTCCAGCAGTTCGATCTGGTCCCCCAACCGGAACGGACGGGTAGTGAAGATCAGGAAGGTGCAGAAAATATTGGAAAGCACACTCCAGGCCGCGAAGAATGCCACCGCACCGACCGCTGCAAAGCCGGTGAACGCCGTCCACAGCACGCTGGCCTGCACGTCCAGTGCATGCAGGATGGCCACCAGTGCCACCGCGCCAATGATGAAATTGGACAGGCGCCGGATCGCCATCTCGATCTGCGCCGGCAGTGTGTAGTGCTTGCCCACGCGTGCCAGCAGGCGCCGCGTCAGCAGGCGCAGCAACCAGGCGACGGCCAGGATCAGCAGGATCTCCAGGCCGGTGTTGATGGGGTCAATCCATTGCTGCATCGAGGCGGGCAGGTAGTGCTTCATCAGGAGTCCTTGTACTGCGTCAGTGCTTCAGCGCTGCTTCGGTGTGGCGGGGATTGCCGTCATTGGTCGCAGGCTGGATATGCAGCAGGCGCGCCAGCAGCGGGTAGACGTCGACATTGTCGATGGGCGCGATGGTGACGCCCTGGGCAAAGGCAGGGCCGTAGCCGATGAAGGGCGAATACATGTCCCGCAAGCGATTGTCGTAGCCATGCTCGCCCAGCAGTTCGTGGCCCTTGCGCTTCTCGGCCTGTCGCGTGGTGACCTGCCAGCCCAGCTCGGCGGTGCAGATATAGGCGGGTACGCGGCGGTGATGGCCGTATTCGTAACGGGCGGCGATCTGTTCGCGGGTGATGCACCGGAAGTGCGGATAGCTGCCGGTCAACAGCTTGGTCACGGCCGCCTCGCCGCCGGGCAGGGCGTTGAACGAGGCGTAGGCGCCGGTCCAGCCGAAGTCGAGCTTGCTCACGTCGACGAAGTCATCCAGATAGATCTGTTTGTCGGGGCTGGTGGCGGTCATGCCATGGTCGGAGGTGACCACGATGTTGACCTTCTGCTGCAGGCCTTGGGTGCGTATGCCGGCCAGCAATTCGCCGATCGCGCTGTCCACCTCGCCCAGCGCGCTGTTCAACTGGTTCGAGTCGGGGCCATGACGGTGCCCCATCGTGTCAACCAGGTCGAAGTACAACGTGATGAAGTGTGGGCGCTGCGTTGCCGGCAGGGCTAGCCATTCCAGTACCTGCTGCACGCGCTGCTGCGACGTCACCTTGATGTCGAACGGGCGCCAGAACTCGGGACGGGCGCCGTGTACCGGTGCCTCCGAGCCGACCCAGAACATTGCCGCCGCGCGGCCGCCCTGTTCACGCACGCTGGTCCACAGGGGCTTGCCGTCATCCCACCAGCGTTCGTCGCCGACCGTGGCTGGGTCGAACATGCTGAAGCGCACGCCCGGAATCTCCGGGTCGGTCATGAAGTTGGCAATCACACCGTGGTGATCCGGGCGCAGGCCGGTGACCAGAGTGTAGTGGTTGGGGAAGGTGATCGAGGGATAGGACGGGCGCATGTACTGCGCGCGTGCTCCACCGGCCGCCATCGACGACAGGATCGGGGTCAGGCCCCGGTCCAGATAGTCGTTGCGGAAGCCGTCGATGGAAATCAGGATCACCGGTGCCTCCGCTTGCTGCGGCATGGGGGCCGCGACAGCAGGGGGGGCGGTGGGGGTGGGGGCACTGGCGCAACCGAGCAGGGCAAGGGCGGCGCAGATCAGCAGGGCGGGGGTTCGCAACATGGGGCAGCAACGATCAGGTGAGCACCGATTGTCGGCCAGCGCGGGGTTTGCTGCCAGTCGCACGGTGGCTGCGGGCCAGTTCGGCAAAGAATCGGCTTGGCTTTAAACCTTTTGCCTGCTCGACGCATCCAATGGATATGCTCGACACCACCATGCCCGCTGCCGCCTCTTCATCGCCCGCCGTGGACGACGCTGCGTTGGCCCGCGCCGCGGCCGCCGGCGACACCCATGCCTACGAACGCATCTACCGGCGTCATTCCCCCCGGCTGTATGCGCTGCTGTGGCGGTTGTGCGGTGGCAACGCGACGCGGGCAGAGGACGTGCTGCAGGAAACCTTCATCCAGGCCTGGCGCAAGCTGCCGCAGTTCCGTTTTGAGAGCGCGCTGGCGACCTGGCTGCACCGTCTTGCCGTGAATACCGCGCTGATGGAACTGCGCGCGACCACCTTCGAGTCGCTGGATATCGGAGAGACCGGGATGGAGGTGCTGGCTGGAATGGCGGATACCCCGCGTTGCCAGGCCACCGGCATGGACCTGGAGCGCGCGTTGTTGGCACTGCCGCCGCGTGCACGAGCGGTGCTGGTGCTGCACGACATCGAAGGCTGGAAACACCAGGAAATCGCCGTGGAACTGCAGATGGCAGTTGGCAGTTCCAAGGCACAGTTGCACCGCGCGCGGAGTTTGCTGCGCACGCGGTTGGGAGATACGCAATGAATGCGCACGAACACGATTACGACGATCCGCTGGCACAGCGCCTGCGGGGCCTGCCTGCTGAGCGGGTGCCGCCGGCTGCGGTCTGGCAGCGCGTTGCTGCGGCAATGGAGCAGGTGCCGCGCGCGCAACCGCCCGTAGCGGCGCCGAGGTCCTCTTCGCCCACCTCGGCCGGGCGCGCGCGGGGCGGGGTTTGGTTGCGCTATGCCGCTGCAGCGGTGGTGGTCGTGGCGGTACTGGCCAGTGCCGCCATGTGGTGGCAACCGCAACCGCCTGCGGCGCCGATGGCAATGCAGGAATCCGCCTTGCAGCGGCAGGCCAACACCATCACCTACCAGTACCGGCAGGCGATGGCGAGCATGCCGCATGACAGCGTACCGGTGGAACTGCAACCGGCACTGCGCGAACTGGATGAGAGCGCTGGCAGCATCCGCAGCGCCATCGCGCAGAGTCCAGATGCCACGTTTCTACTTGGACAGTTGCAGCGTACCTATGCGCTGCGGCTGGAACTCACCCGCAAGGGCGTCAACCCGACCGGAATTTCGACTTGAAGGAGCCCCTCATGAATGTTTCTTTGCAGCGTCTATTGGCAGCAGCCCTGTTGCTTGCGCCCCTGGCCAGCGCGTTCGCACAGACCGCCGTCAACCGCAGCCTGCCGCTCTCCAGTGGCGGCCGGGTGGAGCTGAGCAATGTTGCCGGTTCGGTCACCGTGCGTGGCTGGGACCGCAACGAGGTGCAGCTGACCGGCTCGCTGGGTGATGGCCAGCGCCTGGAAGTGGAAAGCAGTGCCAACCGGGTTGCACTGAAGGTTGTCTATCCGCACAACCGCACCAGCAATCGTGGTGCGGTGCTGGAACTGCGGGTGCCGCGCGCCGCGCAGTTGCAGGCCAGCACCGTCAGTGCGGCGGTGGACGTGGGCGAGGTCGATCTGCGTCGCCTGCAGGTCAACACCGTCAGCGGCAACCTCACTGCCAATGGGCGCGCCGGTGAGGCGGATTTGACCACGGTCAGCGGCCAGATCCGTTCGCAGCTGCGCACCTCACGGCTGGATACCACCACGGTCAGCGGCTCGATCAATGCAGCCGGTGGCAGCGGTGGCGAAGTGTCGGCCAATACCGTGTCCGGCGGCATCACCTTGGACCTGGCCAGCGTGCAACGGCTCAATGCCGAGTCGGTGTCCGGCAGCCTGGGTGTGCGTAGCGCAGGTCTGCAGCCCGGCGGCCGGGTCAACCTGGAGACGGTCAGTGGCTCGGTGTCGCTGAGCCTGCCGGCCAGTACCTCGGCGCAGCTGAAGGTGAGCAGCTTCAGCGGCAGCATCCGGTCTGATGTGGGGCAGGTGCAGACCCCGCGTTACGGACCGGGCAAGAATCTTGATGCTCGCATCGGTGGCGGCGATGGCGATATTTCGATCCAGTCCCATTCGGGCAGCGTGCGGGTGAGTCTGGACCGCTGATGCACCCGTTCCTCCCTTGCTGCAGGCAAGGAGAGGGCTGGGGAGGCGGGCTTCAAGCTCCCTCCCTTTGCCGAAGGCAAGGGGAGGGCTGGGGAGGGGTAGCTCTTCGCTTTTGAGCGCTGCAGCGTGGCCGCTTACGCCACTCCCACACCTGCGGTGTTTGCCGCAGCGGCCAGCGCAAGGCCCTGCACCACGCCGAACGAGGGGTCGCCGTGCACCAGCTTGGCATTCGGGAACGCTGCCGCTGCTGCCTGCTGGATGTAACCGGCACGTGACATGCCACCGGTCAGGAACACCGCGGCCGGATCGTGGCCGATATCAGCACGCACCTGCTGCAGCAAGGTTTCCAGCTCGGACAGATAGCCGCCGGCTGCTGCTGCCAGGTGCGGGGCATCGATGTCGACCGACAGGCCTGCTTCGATGAAGTCCAGCCCGCTGCGGTGGTTGGGTTGGCTGCTCAAGCCGATCTTGCACTGCTCCACCGCGCGGTACAGGCGCGCGGTGTTGCCGGTGTCCTGCAGTGCCTGCAGGCGCGGGCCGTAGGGCAGCTCCACCGCATCGTAGTTGTGCTGACGGAAATCGCGTTGGCGGGTCATGTCCTGCACCATCGCCGCTTCCACGTAGTGGTGGGCCGGCACGCGGGTGATGCCGCGGCCGAACAGTGGCATGTAGCCGGCCAGGCTCAAGGCCAGGTCGATGTCGGTACCGCCGCGTGCGATGCCCCAGGCGCGATGGATCTGTGGCGCATCACTGCCCCCCACGCTGGCGTGGGCGATGTCGGTGGTGCCGCCGCCTACGTCGACGATCACCGCCTCATGGCGCACGCTGCTGACGGCGTGGTAGTGCATTGCCGCCGCTGCGGGCTCTTCCAGGAAATCCACCTCATCAAAACCCGCTGCCATGGCTGCGCTGCGCAGGATGTCCAGCGCCTGGTCATTGCCGGCCGCGCCAATGGAGCTACGGAACTGCACTGGACGGCCCAGCAGCGCGCTGCGCACGTTGCGCTGCAGCTGGCGCGAGGCAGTCAGGCGGATATGTTCAAGAATGTGGGTGGCGATGCCGGTGATGGTCTGCTTGGCACGCGGGTGCAGGTTGTAGCCCAGCATCGACTTGGGGCTCTGCACCAGGTTGCCTTCGTTCTCTTCGAAGTAGGCCTCCAGCGCGTCGTCACCGTACACCGCGTTCTGCAGCAGCGTGGTGGAGCTGCGCGGCTCGCGGATGCGCTCTTCCATCCACTGGCGGCGCACCACGCGGATTGCATCGCTGCGCAGTTGCTCGTGGCTGCGGCTGTTGCCGGCGGCGCGTGCATCACGGCGGCCGGATTCGATCAGGTCATCGACCTGCTGCTCCAGCGCCGGGGTGAGCTCGAAATCATTGGGGTCACGCATCACCTCGGGGAAGTACACCGTGGTGCGGAACTGTTGTGCGTCACCAAAGCTCACCGGGACCACCTTGCCGTCGATATGGGCGGCGGCGGCCGAGTTGCTGGTGCCAAAGTCGATGCCGAGTTTCATGTTGCCTGCACGTCTTGCTGCTGAATCGGCCGCGCACTTTACTACGGTCGCGTGCGGCCGGCTTCACGCTTGGTCGGCTGGGGGGCGCTCCAGCGAGGCAAGGCGGGCCTGCCAGGCCTGTGGTGTCTGCGGTTTGACGAACAGCGCCACGATTTCCGGGTGGCGCTGGCGCGCCGCCTGCTCGATGCGGCTCACGCAGGCCTCGATCTGTGGCGTGGTGCAGTTGTCGTCGAAGGCGGCGCTCAGTGCTGCCAGCACCTGGTTGGGGCCCACCTGTACGGTCAGGATGCCGTTGGCGCTCTCAATGTCCGGGTCGCTCTGTGCCAGTTGCAGCAGTGCCTGGCCAAGTTCAGGGTGTGCCGGCTCGCCGATCAGCAGGCCCTTGGTTTCACGCGCCAGCAGGAATGCCGCCACCGCCAGCACCGCGGCAATGCCGATCGAGGCAATGCCATCCAGTTCGGGCATATCCAGCAACTGCGCGCCGGCAAGACCCGCCAGTGCGATCAGCAGGCCGAGCAGGGCCGCGCTGTCTTCCAGCAGTACGGTAAAGGTGCTGGGATCCTTGCTGCGGCGGAAAGCCTCGAAATAGCCGTAACGGCCCTTGCCGGCGCGGAACTCCCGCAGCGCCACCCACCAGGAGGTGCCTTCGAACACCAGCGATATCGCCAGCACGATATAGGCAATGGTGGGGTTGCCGGCAGGCTCGGGGTTGCGTAAATGCGAGATGCCTTCGTACAGGGACACCCCGGCGCCCATGGCGAACACCAGCACGGCGACGATGAAGCTCCAGAAGTACAGCTCGCGGCCGTGGCCCAGCGGGTGATTGCGGTCCGGCGGCTTGTTGGCGCGATTCAATCCATGCAACAGCAGCACTTCGTTGGTGGTGTCCACGAGGGAATGCACGCCCTCGCTGAGCATGGCCGAGCTGCCGGAAATGGCAGCGGCAATGAACTTGGCCACGGCGATGCCGAGATTGCCGGCCAAGGCAACGTAGATGACGAAACGCGAGCCACTGCTTTTTGCCACGACGCGATTCCGCTGACGCGGCGCTGGCCGCCGCGCCCGCACTTTCCCGCTGCGGACGTGGCGACGGTGTGAGCGGCCTTGGCTGAACGGCTACAATCGGCGGCCATTCTGTCGCCCGGGAGCCTCCCATGCCCATCACTTCCTGTCCGCAATGCTCGCTGGAGAACGTATATCCCGACGGTGCGCTGTGGATCTGCGCCGATTGCGGCCACGAATGGACCCCGGGCGAGTCAGCGGAGTCCAGCGTGGTGGTGCGCGACAGCAACGGCAACGTGCTGGTCGCCGGTGACACGGTGACGGTGATCAAGGACCTGAAGGTCAAGGGCTCTTCGATCCCGCTCAAGCAGGGTACGGTGATCCGCAACATCCGCCTGGTCGAGGACGATGCCGAACATATCGAAGGCAACTCCGAGAAGATCAAGGGCCTGGTGCTCAAGACCTGCTTCCTGCGCAAGGCCTGAGCCACGTTCAGCGCGCCGCGTGGCGCGCTTCCAGGCGGCGGATGCCGTCGAGTTTGCTCTGGTAGACAGTGCGCCAGCGTTCCGTACCGCCCAGGTCGCGCGCGCGCGCCATCTCGCGCTCCGCCAGGCGGTTGTTGCCGCTCAGGAAATAGACCCTGGCCAGCCCGAAATGGAACTGGTGGGCCCTGCCATACAGACGTACGGCATGCTGGTAGTAGTGGGTGGCCAGCGCATAGTTGCCTTGCTTTTCAGCCAGGGTGCCCTGCAGGAATTGATAGAACGGATCGCGCTGCTGACTGCGCTGCAGCCGCTGCTGCAATTGCGCGACCCGTGCACTGTCGCCCATCCGCTGGTACAGCTTGGTTGCGTTGTGCAGGGCAGGGGCGTGGTTGGCATTGATCGAAAGTGCGGTTTCCAGGTCCTTCGCTGCCGCGTCCAGGTCGTTGTTGCGTGATTCCAGCACGCCCAGGTTGCTCCATGCAGCGGCAAATCGGGGGTCCATCTGCAACGCGGCCTGCAGATAGGCGCGTGCGGCGGTGGTGTCGTGTTGGGCCAGTTGCTCGGCACCACGGTTGTTGTAGAAGTGGGCAAGGGCGCGCGCATCACTGATCGGCTGCGGACCCCGACGGTCGTAGAGCACGTTGCTGTCCAGGTCCAGGGTGGCCTGGCGCCCGTGCAGCCGCATCCCCACGTTGACGTGCCCGGCGTTGAAGATCAGGCCCTGGTCCTCGTACCAGGTCACCACTTGGCCGACCTCTTGCATACGCGCGTCCAGGCCTGCTTCGCGCGCCAGGGCGACAAACAGCAGGGTGAAGGAGAGGCAGTTGGCGCGTCGCTGCCGCCAGGTCTCGGCGACGGTCAGGGTGGCTTCCGTGTCGTATTCCAAGCCCAGGCCCGAGCTCTCTGGCCGGAACACCAGTTCCACCAGGCGCTGCAGCCGTTGCTCGGGGGAGTTGGTGGCATGTACGACCTTTTCCTGCAGCAGGGCGCGGGCGTCGGCGGGCAGCGCCATCACCTGGTCCGGCGTAGGGATATCCGCTGGTGGCGGGGACAGCGGCTGCGCGGCTGCGCCGGCGCTGATGGCAAGCAGGAGCAACGCATTCCAACCGATCATGGCGATCACCAGAAGGCAGTGGCAGCGGCCGCAGTGTATGCCTGTCCGTGTCGGTTGGGGGTGCAGGCTGCACAAATCCACAGAGGGTGTGGACCAGACCCGGACAAACATGTGGATAACCCATGGCAGCCCTTGGGGTGCGGGGCTTGCTGGCCGGTGGTCAAATTTTGGTCATGGGCGGACCCCGGGGGGTGGGGTCTGCTAGTATCCGCGGCCCCAGACAGTATTGGCCGACGCAACGGAGCGGGTACGGCGGCCAGCTTTCGATACCAGACCATGACGAAGTACCTTTCCTCCACCGAGGCCCAGATGTCACTGGGCCTGGGCAGTGACATTCCAACCGAGCGCCTGTTCTTTGCCGTGATGCCGGACCCGATGACGGCCGAGCGCGTGGCAGAACTGGCCGATGGTCTGCGCGAGGAACATGGCCTGGTCGGGCAGCCGTTGGCCCCGGAGCGCTTGCACGTGACCCTGCATCACCTGGGCGACTACGCAGGCCTCCCTCCCAGCCTGCTGCCCAAGGTGCGACAGGCCGCGGCGCGGGTGCGCATGCCCGAGTTCGAGGTCTGCTTCGACCAGGTGGGCAGCTTTGCCGGCGGCCGGCAGAACCCCTTCGTGCTGCGCAGCGAGTACGGCGCCGAACTGCTGAACGGGCTGCATGAAGAATTGGCCCGTTGCCTGCACGGCGTGGGCGGCAAGCTCGACCCGCGCTTCACCCCGCACATGACCCTGCTCTGGGACAAACGGCGGATGCCGATCCAGCCGGTACAGCCTTTCCGCTGGTTCGTGCGCGAGTTCGTGCTGGTGCGCAGTTTCCTGGGACAGGGCCGCTACCAGATCGAAGGGCGCTGGGATCTGGGTTGAGCGGGCCGCACCGGACCGGTCCGTTGAGAGACAGTGGGTATGGTCCGGCACACTTCCCGACCGTTGCTTCGTGCCAAGATGCCGCCATGAACGACTTGCTGCAGACCTTGCCGCCGCCGCTGTTGGCCGAGATCAGGACCGCCTACGCGCAACCGCCACGGGCGTACCACAACTACGGCCATGTGCAGGCCTTGCTGCAGCATTATCGCGATGTCGCCGCCGGTCCCGGCTGGCATCAGCCCTTGGAAGTGCTGCTTGCGGTGCTGTACCACGATGCGATCTACGAAGCTGGCCGTGCTGACAACGAGCAGCGCTCGGCAGAGCTTGCTGTTGCGGGGATCCAGCGTTGGTTGCCGGATGCGGCGGTGGATGTGGCGCAGGTGAAGGCGCTGATCGAGCTGACCGCGCGGCATGGCAGCTTGACGGCTGACGGATTGGACGCCGACACCGCCTTGTTCCTGGACAGCGACATGGCCATCCTGGGAGCACCGGATGCGGTGTTCGATGCCTATGACCGGGGCATCGCCGAGGAGTACCAGGGCAAGGTGCCGGGCTTCCTGTTCCGTATCAATCGCCGGCGCTTCCTGAAGAAGGTCCTGGCGCAGCCGCGGATTTTTTTCAGTGATTTCTTCCACGATCGCTACGATGCGCAGGCCCGCGCAAACCTGCGCCGCGTCAGCGGGTAGTGGCCCCGCTAGAATGGGCGCTGATTAGTTGCCGCCAGCGGCGTAGTCCTTGAAGCGATGAACGTTCCTGACACCATCGATAGCGATCCGCGCCCCCAGCCGCCCGAGGCACCCGGCCCCAATGAATGCTGTGGCAGTGGTTGTCCGCTGTGCGTGCTGGATCTTTACGCCGATGAATTGGCGTTGTACCGGCAGCGATTGGCGGATTGGAAAGCGCGCCATCCGGATGAAACGGACGCAGCCGTGTGAAACCGGTCGCCGCGCCCCCGACGACCCGCGTGTCCTGTGTACGCATCATCGCCGGCGGGGTGTTTCTGGTCTGCGTAATGTTCATCGCGCTGGTTGTCGCCTTGCAGTTCGCCAGGGCGGATCTTGATTGGACCCGTGCGACGCTGAGTCTTTACCTGCATGGACCCCATGGCCTGGCATTGCGCACCGCATACTGCGTGCTGGCTGCGGCCATCGCTGCGCTTGCATGGGCGGTATACGCGCAGACGCGTGTCGATGTGCGACGTGGTTTGCCCCCGGCACTGTTCTGCGCGGCAGCGTTGGGCTTGGCGACGGTTGCGATAGGCGATAGCTGGCTGCCGCGTTACCACCCCGTGCTGGCGCCGCTGGTACATGGGCTGGCCGCGCAGACGGCGTTCCTGTGCGTGAGCGTAGCCATGCTGCTGCAGGCCTGGTGTTTTGGCCGTGATCCGCGTTGGCGCGATAGCGCTCGCTGGGCATGGTGGTGGGCGTGGCTCACCTTCGCCGGCTTGTGGCTGCATGTGCTGTGGCGTGAAAGCCCACGTGGGCTCGGCCAGAAGGCGGTGATTGCTGCTGTAGTGGTGTGGCTGGCCGCGGTGGCGTGCATGTTGTGGCGCAATGTGGGCAAAGAAACGCCTGAAACCTCTGGTTGAGGTCACAATGGGGTACACCCATCACACAGGAGTACTTTCATGATCCAGCGCTTCGATACCGGCCCGCGCATGTCGGAAATGACCATCCACAACGGCGTGGCCTATCTGGCCGGCCAGGTACCGGAAGATACCAGCGCCGATATCGTTGGCCAGACCGAGCAGGTGCTGCAGGCCATCGACGATCTGCTGCGCCTGGCCCCGACCGACAAGAGCAAGATCCTGCGCGCGGAAATCTTCCTGGCCAACATCGCCGATTTTCCGGGCATGAACGAAGCCTGGGACAAGTGGGTGCCGCAGGGCGCAACGCCGTCGCGCGCCACCGTCGAGGCCAAGCTGGCCAACCCGGCGTGGAAGATCGAGATCGTGATCACCGCTGCGGTGCCCTGAGACGTCCAGCAGCGTAGGAGCCAGGAACGAGTAACGCAGTAAACGCTGGGGCATCGGCCCCCGTTTTCTCGTTTCCAGTTCCTGCTTCTAGGTTGGCAGCATCTCGATGCAATCCACCGGGCACGGTGGAATGCAGAGCTCGCAGCCGGTGCACAGGTCAGCCAGCACGGTGTGCATGTACTTCGCTCCGCCGACGATGGCGTCCACCGGGCAGGCCTGGATGCACTTGGTGCAGCCGATGCAGTCGGCTTCAATGATCAGCGCAACTTGCGCCGGTTTGTGCTCGCCGCGGCTGCGGTCGTAGGGCAGGGCGGGCACGCCGAGAATATGGGCAAGTGCACGCGCACCGGCGTCCCCGCCGGGCGGGCAGTGATCGATGCCCGCGCTGCCGGCCGCCATCGCCTCGGCATAGGGGCGGCAGCCGTCGTAGCCGCACTGCCCACACTGGGTTTGCGGCAGCACCCGGTCCAGGCGTTCGACCAGCGCAACTGTTCCTTCTCCCTGCGGGAGAAGGTGGCGCGCAGCGTCGGATGAGGGTTGGGTAATCATTTGAGAGTCCTGCCGTTTGCCCTCACCCCAACCCCTCTGCCGGAAGGAGAGAGGCTCAGGTCAGGCATTTGCCGCGATACCAGCGTTCGTGTGCCAGTGCCAGCATCGGCTTGTCTTCGCTGCTGTCGCCATAGGCGTGGATGCGAAGGAATGTGTTCAGGTCAAAATGCTTGCGGATCAAGGCCACCTTGCGGGGGCCGCAGTCGCCTTCGGCGTAGCGGCCGGTCAGGCGATTGTCCTGCACTTCAAGCCGGTTGCAGATCACCTGCAGGCCAAGCGTGTCGCACCATTGCTGCAGATACAGATCGATCGAGGCGGAAACCACCGCGACAGTATGGCCCTGCGCCTTGTGCCAGAGGATCTGCTCCAGCATCTCCGGGCGCACCATTTCAGGCAGGTGCTCACGCGCATAGTCACGCGCCATCTGGCTGATTTCACCGGCATGGCGGCCAGTGAATACCTGCGAGGTGACGCGCCGACGGATGCGTTCGGCCGAGATCAGCTTCAGCCGGTAGGCCAGCAACCACGGCCCCACCCGCCACCATGCCTGCGCGCGCTGCTCCGGTGTGGCCACGCGCCGCAGGAACCGGCTGTAAGTGTCACAGACGGTGATGGTGTGGTCGAAATCGAACAGCGCCAGCTGCATGGTCTGATCCGGTCGGGAAGGGCGCGCCAGGCTGGCGCGCCGCTGCCATCAACGTACCGGCATGCCCGGCTGTGCGCCGCTGTCGGCGTCCAGCAATGCCAGCGCGCCACCGTCGAAGCCGGCCGACAGGATCATGCCCTCGCTCAGGCCGAAGCGCATCTTGCGCGGGGCCAGGTTGGCGATGAATACCACGTTGCGGCCGACCAGCGTTTCCGGCTCGGCATAGCTGCCGCGAATGCCGGAGAAGATCTGCCGCTGGCCCAGGTCGCCGGCGTCCAGCAGGAAGCGCAGCAGCTTGTCCGAGCCTTCGACGAAGCCGCATTCCAGCACCTTGCCGATGCGCAGGTCGAGCTTGGCGAAATCATCGATGCCGATATAGGCGGAAGCTTCACCTTCGGCCTTGGCCTCGGCCTTCACTTCAACCTTTGCGGGCTTTTCAGCCTTGGCCGGCTTGGCGTCGGTGGCCGGCTGGGCGGAGAGGGTGTCCTTCGAGGCGTCGGTCATTGCGTCAATCATCTTCGGGTCGATACGGGTGAACAGCGCCACATAGGCGGCGATGGTGTGTGCGGTAAGCGGCTTGGTGATGTCGTCCCAGCCCTGCACCGGGGCATTGAGGAAGCCCTCAGCCTGCAGCGCGGTGGCCGGCAACACCGGCTTCAGTGCGGTGACCAGCACGCGGAACAGGTTCAGGCCTTGCGTGCAGACTGCCTGCAGTTCGGCGTCGGCGCCTTCCTGCTTGGCGATGACCCAGGGTTTGGTGTCGTCGATGTACTTGTTGGCTTCGTCGGCCAGCGCCATGGTCAGGCGGATGGCAGCGGCTGCATCGTTGCGCTCGTAGGCTTCGCGGATCGGTGCCAGTGCAGCGACAAAGCGCTCGTACTGGGCCGGGTCCGGCAGCTCGTCAGCCAGCTTGCCGTCGAAGCGCTTGGTGATGAAGCCGGCGCAGCGGCTGGCCAGGTTGACGAACTTGCCTACCAGGTCGGCATTCACGCGGGCGGTGAAGTCGCTCAGGTTGAGGTCGAGGTCATCGACGCCACCGGAAGACTTGGCGGCGAAGTAATAACGCAACGCTTCCGGTGCCAGGCCCGAATCCAGGTAGGTGCGGGCCATGATGAAGGTGCCGCGCGACTTGCTCATCTTGGCGCCGTCCACGGTCAGGTAGCCGTTGACGTGCAGTTTGGTCGGTGTGCGCAGGCCGCTGCCCTTCAGCACCGCCGGCCAGAACAGACCGTGGAAATTGACAATGTCCTTGCCGATGAAGTGGTGCAGCTCGGTGTTGCTGCCGGCGGCCAGCACGGCGTTGAAATCATCGCCGGTCTTGGCGCACAGGTTCTTGAAGCTGGACAGGTAGCCGATCGGCGCGTCCAGCCACACGTAGAAGTACTTGCCCGGCGCACCCGGGATTTCGAAACCGAAGTAGGGCGCATCACGCGAGATGTCCCACGCGCGCAGGCCGCCTTCGGCATCCAGCCATTCGGCCAGCTTGGCTTTCACACCGGGCAGGGCGACATCGCCGGCCAGCCACTCGCGCAGGAATTCCTGGAAGCGGCCGACTTCGAAGAAGTAGTGCTCCGAGTCACGCATTTCCGGGGTGGCCCCGGAGACCACCGAGTGCGGGTCGATCAGGTCGGTGGGGCCGTAGGTGGCGCCGCAGACCTCGCAGTTGTCGCCGTACTGATCGGGCGACTTGCACTTCGGGCAGGTGCCCTTGATGTAGCGGTCCGGCAGGAACATGCCCTTGGCCGGATCATAGAACTGCGCCACCGAGCGGCGGCTGATATGGCCAGCGGCATCAAGCTTGGCGTACAGCGCTTCGGTCAGCTCGCGGTTGCTTGCCGAGTTGGTCGAATCGTAGTGATCGAAATCCACGCCGAAGGCCGCGAAATCGCGCTCATGGCTGGCCTGGATGTTGGCGATGAAGGTTTCCGGGGTAACCCCGGCCTTCTCGGCGGCCAGCATGATCGGCGTGCCGTGGGTGTCGTCGGCGCAGACGTACCAGACCTTCTCGCCCATCATTCGCCGTGCGCGCACCCAGATGTCGGCTTGGATGTAGCCCACCAGGTGGCCAAGATGCAGCGGGCCGTTGGCGTAGGGCAGGGCGTTGGTGACTAGGGCGTTGCGGGTCATGGCCATCATTTGCAGCGGGGGAATGGCGGATTATCGCATGGCTGAAAAGCGACAGCCCCGGGGAGGCCGGGGCTGCTTGTTTCCTTCTCCCTGCGGGAGAAGGTGCCCCGTAGGGGCGGATGAGGGTGCGGGGCCAAGGCAGGCCATTGAACGGGTAGCGACTTCGTCGTCTTACCCTCACCCCAACCCCTCTCCCAGAGGGAGAGGGGCTTCAAGCAAAGGCTTCAAACGGCTTACTGGTCGCGCAGCCAGGTCTGGGTGCGGCAGATGAAGGCGATGCAGCCGGATACGTCCAGCTTGCGGCCGTTGTCGACCAGCTCGACCTTGGAGCTGTAGGTCTTGCCCTTGGCCGGGTCCAGGATGGTGCCGTTTGCCCATTCGTTGGTGCCGTCCGGGCGCAGGTTCCACAGGATGGTCATACCTTCGATCGGCTTGCCCTTGTTGGCGCCTTCACACTTGTTGCAGACCGGGTGCGGGCCCTGCTCGGATTGCAGTACCTGCAGCACCTTGCCGCTGAGGGTGCCGTTGGCGGCCTGGGTGATTTCCACGATGGACTTCACCCGGCCGGTCTCGTCGTCGATGGTGCGCCAGCGGCCGGCGGCACTGTCGCTGGCATTGGCGGAGAAGCCGGCGGCCAGCAGCGGCAGGGCCAGCAGCAGGGTCTTGAAAGTAGTACGCATGATTCCCCTCCCAGGGTGGGTTTGATCAGCCGCCGACGGCGCTGTTACGGGGCGAATGTAACCGCATTCGGTCCCGTACGGAATCCGCAGTGCAGCAGATTTGCAGCCGGGCATTCAGCCAGGTTCTGGCTGGGCCAAGTCGGTAGTCCGGGTGGGCACGGTGCATCCGGGACGACGGTGTAGTGCCGAGCCATGCTCGGCAGGGGGCTTTCCCGGTGATGCGCCAAAAGCTGCCCTCACCCCAACCCCTCTCCCGTGAACGGGAGAGGGGCCAAGAGCAAAAGCGGGTCTGTAGTGCCGAGCCATGCTCGGCAGGGGCTTTACCGGTAATACTCCAAAAGCTGCCCTCACCCCAACCCCCGCTCCGCGCCCCGGCCCTTGCGCCAGCGCAAGGTCGTTCGAGGAGCAGCGAACCATGGTTCGCAAGCTGCTCCTCTCACCCCGCAGGCGGGAGAGGGGCTTTGAGCAAAAGCGGGGCGCACACCGCGCCGCTTACTGCACGGTCACCCGCTTGCGGTTGTCCGCCGAGACCCGGTCGATCAGCTTGTTGTACGGGTCGAAACCGGCCTCGTCGGGCTTCTGGTCGACGGTGACGGTAATGCTGGGCGCAGCCGCGGTGATGTGGTGGCGCTGCAGGTACAGCACCTTCTCATCGCGCTCCTTGCCGGAAGCGCCCTTGGCGAACACGCCTACTTCGATCCAGTCATCCAGCGTGCCCTGCGTTTCCTTGCCAACGCCATCGGCATAGCGCTTGTCAGCATGCAATTGCAAGGTCACGTCATAGCGGCCATCGGCGCGCTTCTTGGCGTTGGCCTCGACCACGCGGTTGTCATAGAAGCTGATTTTCTCGAACAGGTCGGTGATCAATGCCTGCTGGTCGGGCTTGGCTTCGGCACGGATGAACTGCAGGAGCTCGGCAGAGGTCGTGTAGGGCGGTTGCTGGAACGCCTTGGCCTGGATGAAGCGGGACAGGGCACGGTTTAGGGCTTCCTCGCCCATTTCCTCGCGCAGGCGATAGAACACCACCGAGCCCTTGCGGTAATGGATGTATTGCTGGTTCTCCACCCGATACAGCGGCAGTTCCTCTACATCTTCGCCGCCGCGGCCCGACAGGTAGTTGTCCAGCTCGTCCTTCAGGAACTGGCGCATATGGCCGCGCCCATATTCCTTCTCCATCACCATCAGCGCCGAGTACTGCGACAGCGACTCGGACAGCACGGTCGCGCCCTGCACATTGGCGCCGATGACCTGGTGTGCCCACCATTGGTGCGCCACTTCGTGCGCGGTCACATAGAACACGTAGTCGACATCATCCTTGTCGCGCAGGTCGGCGATGAAGCCGATCGACTCCGAGTAAGGAATGGTGTTGGCAAAGCTCTGCGCGAACGATTGATAACCCGGGAACTCGATGATGCGTACCTGCTTGTGCTGATACGGGCTGAAGTTGGCTTCGTAATAGGCAAGGGACTTCTGTACGCCTTCAATCATCCGATCCACGTTGTAAGGATGCTTGGCGTCGTAATAGATCTCGATCGGGATGTCCTTGTACGCGGCCTTCTTCACCGTCCAGCGTGCCGACAGGTAGGCGTAGAAGTTCAGCATCGGCCGGTCCATGGCGTAGCTGAAGCAGCGGCGGCCGTCGCGTTCGAACTCCTTCTGCAGGTAGCCCGGGGCCAGTGCGATCTGGTCCGGCGCGGTGCAGATGGTGCTGCGGAAATCCAGCCAGTCGGCATCGTTGGAGATGTAGGTATTGGCACGCGCCGCCTCATCCTCCAGCTTGGGCATGCGCGTCGGCTCGCCCAGGTCACGCTTGCGGCGTTCGTTGCGGTCGCTTATCTCGGCACCGGTGTCGTAGCCGAAAGCCGGTAGCACGCGGCTGTTGAAGAAGCTGCCGTTGTCGACGATCTGGGTCTGTGCCTGGTCGGCGGTGATGCCGTTGGGATGGATGTCCACGGTGAAGCGGATATCACGTTCCTCGCCCGGCGCCATCGGCGTATCCAGATGATAGATGCGGTAGCCCAACTGCTCGTCGTGGGTGGTCAGCTTGGCGCCGCCCAGCTCGATGCTGGCCAAGGTCTTGTCGTCGCCCATCACGACATGGATGTCGGGGATGGCAGCCGAATGCGTATTGCGCACCCGGTAGACGCCATCGATGCGCACCGACTGGGTCTCCGGATGCAGGTCGACCCTGTTGTCGATGGCGACGATGCGCGGCTGCGGCAGATCCTTGTACTTGCGGTACTCGCGCTCGTAGCGGGCCTGGAGGTCCAGCATCTGGTCCGGCGAGATGAACTCGTTGCGGATATTGGTGCTCCAGTACAGCCAGCCGCCGCAGGCGATGAACGCCAGCGTGGCGGCGGCCAGCCCAGCACCCAATGGCCCGCGCAGGCGCTGTCTGGCCAGGCGCAGGCGCTGACGCCAGCCCGAATCCACACCGCGCACCCACAAGGCTGCACACAGCAACAACAAGGCCAACAGGAACAGCGCCCAGTAGCCCTGGAAGGCCAACTGCCCGCTCAGGAAATGGCCGTAGCCGTTCATGTCCGAATACGGCGCAATCGGCCAACTGCCGAAGTTGTACAGGTTCTGGGTGTAGTCCAGCATGCCCAGCACCGACTGCCCGATCAGCAACAGGATCAGCAGGGCATAGCCCATGAACTTGTTGTTGCTCAGCACCTGCAGCACCAGCGCCATGCCGCCCATCAGGATGTAGACCACCGAATCCAGTGCCAGCGTCTTGAAGTAGAGCAAGGGCTCGATCTGGGTATAACCCTTGCTCAGCTGGATGGCGATTGCGGTCAACCCACCCACGGCCTGGAAGGCGAATACGACCGCAACCAGGGTGAGGAACTTGCCCAGCAGCGGCACCCAGTTCGGCACCGGCATGGCATCGCTGATGCCGGCGATGCGCGCGCTGCGCTCACGCCAGACCAGTTCGCCGGCGTAGAACAAGACGATGATGATCAGCAGGAAGCTGAAACTGCCCTGCAGTGCTTCCAGCATCTGCGAGGTCACCGGCCAGCTGGGCGTGCCGTACATCGTGCGGCGGTGCAGGGCGCTGGGGATGAAGTTGGCCATGCCCAGCACCAGCAACACCAGGAACGGCGCACTGCGAAATACGCCGAGCGCGTCGAAACCCACCTGGCGCAGCAGCTGCCGCCAGCCGGTCGCGGCGGTGAAGTCCGGCGTGACCTTGGGGGCGACCACATTGCTGCGCTTGCCGTCGGTGGTGGCAACGCTGACGGCCTTCTTGCCGCGCTTGCGGCCGGTGCCGCTGCGTTCGGTGCGGAACAGGGCAAAGGTCGCCGTGAACAGCGCTGCGGTCACCGCCAGCCACAGCAGCCGGTTTTCCAGCAGATAGCCGGTGAAGGCGGGTAGGCCGGTGTTGCGTTCTTCGGCTGACCAGTAGCGCATGGCCTGGCCCATCGCACGCATGCCGAGCGGATCGAGCAGCGAGGAGATCCGCATATTGTCGATATCGGCCAGCAGGGCGCGGCTGACGCCGTACAGCACGAAGAACACGATGACGCCGATGTATACCCACAGGATGTTGCGGGTGGTCACCGCCAGCAGCGACAGCAAGGCGGTGGTGAACAGCACGTTCGGCACCACCATGAAGGCGAACGACCACAGGTAAGGTTTGAGCGATACCGGCCCGAGCCGAGCGGCATCGATCCATGGCATGAACTGGGCGATGAACAGCCCCACGGCGATGATGACGTACATCAGCAGGCTGGCCAGCAAGGCAGCGCCCAGCCGGCCCAGCAGGTAATCACGACGTTTGATCGGGCTGGAGAACACCAGCTCCGCGGTGCCGAGTTCAAAGTCACGCAGCAAGGCATTGCTGACGAACAGGGTGACCACCAGCAGACCGATCAGGGTGAAGGAGGTCATGAGGGTGGTGATTACCGACGGTGCATTGCGATGCACATTGCCGATGCCGCCACCGATCTGGATGGCGTCGCTGGCGCCGGCGCCGAACGCGATCAGCGCGAACAGTACGGCAAGCAGCCATAGCAAAGGAGAACGCAGCTGCTCACGCAGCTCGAAGCGCAGGAAGGCGAAGGTCATGGTCGTCTCCGTCAGGCGGCCTGCGCCTGCAGGCGCAGGCGCTGGAAGTAGACGTCCTCAAGACCGGGCGCCACCGGCTCAAAACCCGCTTCAGGGCAGCTGTCGGCAAACACATGGATCACCGGGTGACCGCCGACCAGACGCGTCGACAACACGGTGAAGCGGCTTTCGTAGTCCGGCAGCGCGGCCTTGGCCACCTGCTTGCGCCATACCTGCGCCTGCAGTGCGTTGATCGCCTCGGCTGGTCGTCCGGTCAGCAATACCTCGCCCTTGTTCATGATGGCCATGGTCGGGCACAGGTCGGTGACGTCCTCGACGATGTGGGTGGACAGGATCACCGCCACGTTCTCGCCGATCTCGGCCAGCAGGTTGAGAAAGCGATTGCGTTCTTCCGGATCCAGGCCGGCGGTGGGCTCATCGACGATCACCAATTGCGGGTTGCCGAGCAGCGCCTGGGCAATGCCGAAGCGCTGGCGCATGCCACCGGAATAGGTGCCGAGCTTGCGCTTGCGCGCGTCCCACAGGTTGACCTGTTGCAGCAGGCCCTCGACCACTTCCTTGCGCTGCTTGCGCGCGGTCAGGCCCTTGAGCACGGCGAAATGATCGAGCAGGTCCAGCGCGCTGACCTTGGGATAGACGCCGAAATCCTGCGGCAGGTAGCCGAGCTTGCGGCGCAGCGCGTCCTTGTCGCGCAGGATGTCGATGCTGGCGCCGTCGGCGGTAGTCAGCGTGGCGCTGCCTGCATCGGCTTCCTGCAGGGTGGCCAGGGTGCGCATCAGCGAGGACTTGCCGGCACCATTGGGACCAAGCAGGCCGAACATGCCGCGCGGAATGTCGAGATCGACGTTCTTCAGTGCATGTACGCCATTGGCGTAGGTTTTCGACAAACCACGGATCTGCAGCATGGGACCGGACCTCTCCTTGGATGATGACCGCAACAGTCGTTTACGGGCGGGCTTACGGCAATACGCCGGAAGTCATTAGGTCCAGGGACGGGGGTAGAGCCGGAATGTGACCTTCGCCCCCTCCTTTTGCGCAGCAAGGGGGGCGCTGGAGAGGGGGCCTTACGCTGTTGGCCGACAGGCTTCGCGGCTGACGCCGCTGCTACAAGCGGCGGAGAATGGCTTTTGCCCCCTCCCTTTTGCGCAGCAAAGGGGAGGGTTGGGGAGGGGTTGGCTTTGCCTTGCTGTTTAGCGGGTAACGCCTCTGCCGAGCATGGCTCAGCACTACGGTGCGGGCGTTTCGTACAGCTCCAGGGGCAGATCGTCGGGGTCGGCAAAGAAGGTGAAGCGGCGGCCGGTGAATTCGTCCACGCGGATCGGCTCGCAGGTCACGCCTTCGTGCTGCAGGTGGGCGACAACGTCGTCCAGCTGCGCAACCCGGAAGGCCAAATGGCGCAGGCCGCGGGCTTCTGGCCGACTGGGCCGGGGCGGCGGGTTGGGGAAGGAAAACAACTCCAGTTGGCTGCCATCGGCCAGGCGCAGATCCAGCTTCCAGGAGTCGCGCGCGCTGCGATGGTTTTCGGCAATGACTTCAAGTCCGAGTATGCGCACGTAGAAATCGCGCGAGCGCGCATAGTCCGATGCAATCACCGCCACATGATGGATGCCGCGCAGCAGGTTCATCGCGCGGCATCCAGCCAGCGGCGGGCAATATCGATGGCCAGCGCATAGGGTTCGGGCTCGTTGCGGTTGCTCAGCACGATGACCGTCAGTTTCTGCTTGGGGTAACGCACGATCACGTTGCGGAAGCCTATGCTCTCGCCGCTATGCCATAGGGCGTCGCCATTGATGCGCCAGCCAAAGCCATAGAACGGTACATCAGGCTCCTTGGTTGCGGTTGCCGGACTGAAGGCAAGCTGCAGCGAGCTGGTCTTCAACAGGCGCTGGTCATACAGCGCCGCATCCCACTTGGCCAGGTCATCAATCGACGAATAGATACCGCCATCGCCCAGCACTGCGCTGGTGGTGCTCTGGTCGGTACGCTGCCAGCGGCCGCCGACCTCGCTATAGCCATAGGCGCGATTGGGCACCTCATCCACGCCATCCTGGTGGGCGTAGGTATTGCGCATATCCAGCGGCAGGAAGATGCGCTGCCGCAGAAAGCTGGCAAAGTCGGTGCCCGAGGCTTTGCCAACGATCAGTGCGAGCAAGGCATAACCACCATTGCTGTAACGATAATCGCTGCCCGGTGCGAAATAGCTGCGGTCCTGCTTCTCCAGCAGGTGCAGCACGTCGATGTCATGCACCTGACGGCTGTCGGCCGGATCCATCAGGTCTTCGTAATCGATCAGGCCGCTGGTGTGGCTGAGCAGCTGGCGCAGGGTCATGGTGTCGGCGACGGCCGGCAGGCTGGGCAGCCACTTCTTCAACGGGTCGTCGATGCCCAGCTTGCCGTCCTCGGCCAGCAGCAGGATGGCGGCGGCGGTGAACTGCTTGCTGACCGAGGCCAGGCGGAAGTTGCTGGCCGGGGTGACCGGTGTGCCGTCTTCCAGCACTGCCAGCCCGTAGCTGCGGCGGAATGCGGGCTCGCCGTCCTTGAGCACCAGTACCGAGGCGCCGGGGACCTGGCCGTCATAGCGCTGCATCAGCGCATCCACGCCCGGGTCCGGGGGCGTCAGTGGCGCGGCGGCCGCCAGGCTGGAACACGCGAACAGGCACAGCAGGGCAAGTCGGGGTTTCCAGCGTCGCATGGCGGCTCCTTGGTGGCGGGTCAGGCTTTCTTGGCGGCGATCCAACGGTCGATCTTGGCTTCGAGAATGTCCAGCGGCATCGAGCCATCCTTGAGGATTTCGTGATGGAATTCGCGTGCATCAAAGCGGTCGCCGAGCTCGGCCTTGGCCTTGTCGCGCAGCAGGCGGATCTTGATTTCACCGACCCGGTAAGCCAGCGCCTGGCCGGGCAGGGCCATGAAGCGCTCCACTTCGGCAGCGGCGTCGCTGGCTGGAATGTCCGCGTTGCTGACCATGTAATCAATGGCTTGCTTGCGGGTCCAGCCGGCCGAATTCAGTCCGGTATCGGCTACCAGGCGTACGGTGCGCAGCAAGGTGGTCTGCAGGTAGCCCAACTGATCGTAAGGATCGTCGTACAGGCCGAGCTCCTGGCCCAGCGATTCGGCATACAGGCCCCAGCCCTCGACGAAGGCGACGTCGCCACCCAGGCGTCGGAAGCGCGGCAGCGCGGTCAGCTCCTGCTGTGCGCCCAATTGGTAGTGATGGCCGGGGATGGCCTCGTGCAGGTATTGCATCGTCACCGACCAACGCTTGCGCGATGGCAGGTCGCCGGTATTGACGTACAACACACCGGGTTGCTGGCCGTCGGCGCTGCCAGGCTGGTAACTGGCGGCACTGGTGGTGGCGGCGCGGTCCGGCTCCACCGCCTTGATCTCGAGCTTGGCCTTGGGTTGCTCATTGAACAAGGTGGGTACCACCGCATCCACGCGCCGGCCAACCTCGGCGTAGCGGGCAAGCAAGGCGCTGGGGTCGCGGTAGACGAACTGGCGATCATTGCGCATCGAGGTGAAGGCTTTCTGCATCGAACCACGGATCTTGGCGGCCTTCATCACCGCGGCAATGCGTGCCTGCAGATCCTTGACCTCCTGTTCGCCCAGCGCGTGGATTTCGGCGGGGGTGCGGCCTGGCGCGGTGCTGCTGACCACATTGTGCGTGTACCAGGCCTGGCCGTTGGGCAGCGCACTCATACCGTCGGTGGTGCGCGCGGCGGCCATGTATTCGGTAGCGATGAAACCGCGCAGCGAGCGATAGGCCGGAATGATCCGGTACTCGATCATGCGCTTGTACTCGGCGGTGAGCCGGGCTTTGTCCTCGGCGGAAAAATCAGCCGGCAGGGTGCGGATGGGGCCCCAGAACAAGGTCTCTTCGGCAGTGGGCTTGATCACCGCATCCAGCTGCGGCAGCACCTTTTCCATCAGCGAGCGCGGCTGCACAACCCCGGCGGCGATGCCCTCGCGCATGTTGGCGATGGCCTGGTCGAACAGGGCCGGTATGCCCAGTGAACGCTTGG
Source organism: Stenotrophomonas sp. (assembly GCF_032061965.1). Taxonomy (GTDB): domain Bacteria; phylum Pseudomonadota; class Gammaproteobacteria; order Xanthomonadales; family Xanthomonadaceae; genus Stenotrophomonas. The sequence goes on from NZ_DAMBEF010000003.1 coordinate 83,093, forward strand.
ACCAGTTTTCATAGTCCTTGACGGTGCGGAACGGCTGCGCACCCGCGCCTGAACCCAGCACGGCGATGATGCTGGACAGGTTGTAGTACTGGTTGATCGGCAGCAGCCAGGTCGGGTATTGCTCACCGGCCAGGGACACGCGCGCATCGCGCACGAAAATCTCGTAACTGAGCAGGTCCTGCCCCTGCAGGCCGGCCGGGCCCACGGCTTCAACCTTGCCCAGCCATTCGACCATGAAGTCGTGTGATTGCTGGCGAGAGGCCGCTGACAGGAAATTGGGCAGCTGATCGTTGTAACGGGCATCGCCCTGGAAGGTGGCCTGCAGCGGGTTTAGCCGCATCGAGGCATCCCAGTACTCGTCGTAGATGCGGTTGAGCTTGGCGGGATTGTCCTGCCGGATCGGCAGTGGCGCCGGTGTTGCTGCGGCGCGACGGGGCGCAGGGCCCGCCGCACTGCGGGCGCGGGCGCTGCTGCTGGCGCGACTTTGCGCGGATGCACCGCGCTGGCTCTTCTTCTTGGCGGCATCGGCCGGTGCCGCTGCAGACAGGGTCATGATCGAGGCAAGGGCCAGCGCCAACAGGCGCAACGAGCTGTAAGGCATCAGGTGTTCCGCAAATACATCAGCCGGGGAGCTTGCCCGATTACACGGTTTGCCGCTAGGCGCGGCGCTTGGTGAATACGCGGAAGGCCGGGCCCGGCCAAGGGGTGGTCAGCAGCGAGTTAGGCGATGGTGGCCCTGGGGCCGCTCCCGTTGGGTGCCAGCACACGAATCAAACGATCACCGGAAGGACACCGAAGCTCCAGCGGGGGTCTCCCCCCTGGAGCAGTGGTGGGCAAGCTCAGCGATCGCCCGCGCGGGTGAAAGGCACGGTATCCGGGGCGACGGCGCCGCCGGAGATGATGAAACTCATTGCCTGGTCCACGCTCCAATCGGTGGGGGTCAGCAGCTCCACCGGGACGATCTCCAGATAGCCCGAGGTCGGGTTCGGGGTAGTAGGCACGTAGACGGCGGCCAGCTCGCGGCCAGTGCCCTGTTCGCGGATCACCCGCGTCACCAGGCCGATGGACTTCATGTCCCGGTGCGGGAAGTCGATCAGTACCACGCGTTGGGTGCTGCCTGGCTTGGTCTGCAGGATGTCCAGCAGCTTCTTGGCGCTGTCGTAGATGATGCTGGCCAACGGGATGCGGCGGATCACCGCGCCGAACCAGCGCAGCAATTGCTGGCCGATCACCCGCCGGCTGAGGAAGCCGACCAGCACGATGACCAGCAAGGTGGCGAACAGGGCGATGATGTCCTGCATCCATTCGGCCTTGACCCATCCCAGGGAGTCGGGGAAGGACGCTGCAATGCGCTCGGACAGGGGCACCACCAGTGGGCTGCTGATGCCGGACAACAGCACGAATACGAACTTGACGACCACCCAGGTCAACCAGATCGGCAGCAGGGTCAGCAGGCCGGTGAGGAATAGACGTTGCAGGGAGGGGCGGGGGGCTGGGGCGACGGCTTCGGGCGACATGTGCTGATTGTAGCGGGATACGCGTGCCGGCTAAGCTGGATGCGTTCAGTGACGACGGATCGCCGAGGGAACGCTGTGTTGAATGGTTTGCAATGGATTGTGCGCGGTGCCCTGCTGCTGCTCGGTGCGGTGACATTGCTCTGGGCGGTGTCGCGGTGGATGCCGCTACCGGTGGCGCAGCAGCAAGCTTTGGCGTTGATGGACCAACCTGCGCACTTTGACGGTGACAACGCATTCGATGCGCTGTGGCTGTTGGATTTCGATGATGTCCCCGATGCTGCAAGAAGCGGGCTGATTGCCGAGGATGGCCGGCGCATCGCCGAGATTGCCAACACCCCCTTGGGCAGCGCGGAGGATGACTCCACGGTAATGGCCCCCGTTCTGCGCTCGGCACTGGGGCGCTACCCGCAAGTGGCTTCGATGGACGTGGTGTGCAATTGGAGCGAAGGCGATTGCCTGGAGAGGGTACGTCAGGCACCTGCAGCGCTGGAGACGGCTTTGCAGTCGCAACAGGCCTTGCTGGCACGCATTGCGGCGCTGTCCGCTTACGACCATTACCAGAGCCCATTCGTCGCCGATGGCCGGGCGCCGTTGCCGGCCTTGGGCCTATTGCAACGCTCGACGACGGCGCATGCGTTGGCTCACGTCCAAGGCAATAGCGCGTCTGCCCTGGCGGGTATATGCAACGACACCCGCACCGCCAGGATGCTGATGTCACGCAGCGATGCCCTGGTAACCACGGTGTTTGGCGCGGCAATGGTGCGCGGCAACGTGCTTTTGCTGGCGGAGATACTGGCTGAGTTGCCTGTTGACCAACCTTTGCCTACTGCCTGCGAGGGCGTGTTCACCACGCCTGCGCCGGAGCAGTTGAGCATGTGCACGGCGATGCGCGGTGAGTTCCGCATGGTCAGCAGGGCGGGACCGGATGCGGGGCAGCCGATGAGCTTCCTGCTCTGGGACGCGCACAAGACCAAGGCGTGGAGCGCACAACGCCTGCAAGGCGCCTGTTTGGCTGAATCCGAGCGCGCGCTGGCCAACGACCAGGCGCTGGCGTGGCAGGTATCGCCGCAGCCCTTGTTGCGGCTGGAATGCGTGGCCAATGCCATGGGCTGCGTGATCAGCGAGATCGCCGGCCCGTCCTATGTGGGCTATACGTGGCGGCTGCAGAACGCCGGTGCCAGTCTGCGCGTGGCCGAGGCCTTGCTGTGGCTGCGCGCGCATCCCCAGTCCAGCGCGGACGAGGGTCTGGCGGCAATGCCGCCAGCCCTGCGTGGCCAGGCGCGGCCGCTGCGGGTGGACGCGCAGGGGAGACAACTGCAGGTCGCGTTGTATGGCAAGCCAGGCACCGACGACTGGTTCAGCGTGCCACTGCCTGCAAGCCGGTTGCCTTGATTGCCTGCGCCTGCCAGGCGTAGCTCAGCCCGGATTGCGTGCGTCGGGTTTCAGTCGCACATACACCTGCTTGCGCACCCGTGCGACCACCTCGCCACTGCCATCGACCACGTCGTTCTGGAACCAATGCAGGTACTTGTCACCATTGGCGGTGGCTGCGCGGACCTCGGCCAGTGTGGCGTCGTCGAGCCTGAACTCGGTCGACACCACGCCGCGGCCCGGCTTGAGGAAATCGATGGTGCCGGCCTTGTCCCAGACGAAATAGCGGCTGCCCATGTTCTGCAACAGGCACAGCATCCAGAACGGATCGGTCATGGCAAACAGGCTGCCGCCGAAATGGGTGCGTACATAGTTGACGTTCCAGGGCCGCTGCCTCAACTCCACCCGCACATAACGGTAGTCGGCACTGATGTCGGTGACGTGGATACCGCTGAACAGGAACGGTGGCCACAGGTTGATGCCAAAGCGGAACAGGCTGGCTTTCATTGCGTTGACGGGCGTGTGGAGGAGGGCGCCGAGTCTAGCATTCGCATGCGTATGGAGGAGTCAGCGCGGCCAGGGTGGGGCAATGCGGTAGCCGTCGCGGCCGGCCTCCTTGGCTTGGTACAGGGCACCGTCGGCGGCTTCGAACAGGCGCGCGGCGCTGTCGTCGGCGCCTGGCAGGGCACTGCAAAGACCAATGGTGACACTGGTGCGGGTGTGCTGGCCTTTGCCTTTTCCGGTGGCAATGTGCAGCTGGCGCACGTGCCTGATCAGGGTTTCCGCCAACTGCTCGGCTCCCGCAGGCGGGGTGTCCGGGAGAATCAAGGCAAACTCATCGCCACCGAAGCGCGCTGCAAGGTCGCGCGGACGACGGGCAACGTCATCGATGGTGCGGCCAAGTTGCTGCAACAGGCGGTCGCCAACCTGGTGGCCAAAACTGTCGTTGCACTCCTTGAAGTGATCCACGTCGATCAGCATCAGGGTCAGCGGCTTGCCGCTGCGGCGCGCCGCATCGTTTTCGCGGCGCAGGGTTTCCTCAAAGCGCATGCGATTGGCCAGCCCGGTCAGCGTGTCGCGGTTGGCCTGTCCACGCCAGTAGCGCATCTGCCATAGCGTCCAGCCCAGCAGCATGACTGCGAAGCAGGCAATGGCCGCCACCGGTGCGAACCACAGGTGGGCACCGCGCAGCAAGGCATAGCTCAGCAGCACCGGAGTGGGGATCGCCAACGCGGCAAACAGCCAGCGCAAGCGGATGCTGGAAGATATGCCGAGCGCACCCAACACCACCAGCACCGCGCACAGCGTGGTCTGCAGCCAAGCAGGCAGGGGTACGACGGCGGCGTCGGCCAGCAGCATCGCGGCGACGTTGGCCTGGTATTCGCTGCCACTCATCCAGACGTCCTTGGACGTGGGTGTGAGTAGACGCGGGGCAAGCCCGCTGGCGGTCATCCCGACGATAAGCAGGCGTCCGTGCAATAGCTCGGCTGGGACGCGTCCTGCCAGCACGTCGATGTACGACATCTGCGGGAAAGTGCCGGGTGGGCCGGCGTAGCGCAGCCGCACGTAGTTGTCCCGATGCCATTGGTAGGGCGAGCGACTGCGCGTTGTCGGTGCCACCAGCCCGGGCAAAGGCTCGGCAACGCCTGACAACGCCGCACCCAAGGACAGCCAGTTCGGGTCGGCCAAACCTGCTTTCAGGTACTGGCCGCGGACCACACCGTCGGCATCCACCTCGATGTCGGTATGTGCAAGACCTGCGGCGACATCGGCGATGGCCGGGATCGGCAGCAGTTCCTCGGGCACGGATGCATCGCTCGCCGCTGCCGCAAGTACCGGCAGGATCACCCGGCCATTCTGTTGTACGGCCTCCGCCAGTGCCTGGTCCTGGCGGGCGTCCTTGCGATCGGCTTCGGTGAACATCAGGTCCAGTGCCACGCGTTCGACGCCTGCCTTGTGCAGTTCGTCGAGCAGGTGTGCATGGACGCTGCGGGGCCAGGGCCATTGGCCCAGTTGCTGCAGGCTGCGGTCGTCGATGGCGACGATGGCCAGTCGTGGGTCAGGTGGATAGTCCCAGTCGCCTGCCAGCAGGTCGTAGACGGCTTCATCCTGTTGCCAGAACAGGCGAGTGTGGCTGACCACGCCGGCCAGCATGCCGAAGACAAGCGCGAACAGCAGCCGGCGACGCCAGCTCAGGCGCAGCGGCCTCATAGCACCAGCAACAACAGGGCGCCGGCACCGGCGCCATAGCACAGGCGGCAGCGCAGCTGGATCTGCTGGGCCGGCGAGAACGGGCTGGCATAGCCGTCATCAGCAATGCCTTGAATGCGGATGTACAACCTGCCGCCGCGCCAAGGCTGCTTGAAGGTGAGCTCAGGGCTGTCCACCAGACTGTCTACCAACGGGTTGGAGAAGTCCTGTGCGCGCGCGACCTGCACGCGATACCGCGGGCTGCTGTCGTCGGTTTGCCAGCGCAGGGTGAGCATGCCCTTGCCGGGCTGCAGCTGTTGCAGAGCCGGGTCGCTCGGGTCATCACTTCGCTGCAGTTGCAGGGCTTGTCCATAGGGCCCTGGCTGGCCGCTTGCATCCAGCGATGCAACCCGCCAGAAGTACGCGCCGGGCGCCAGTTCGGTTGGCGCGCGCCAGCGGGTGGCGGTGGTGTGTTGTTCGATCACGGGGTGCAGGAACCCGGCGTCGGTGGCCACCTGCAGCACGCTCCCGCTGGCGCCGATGACCTTGGCCCACTCGAAGCGGGGCTGGGGCTGCAGGACGATCTGGCCATGCCGCGGGGCGAGGGTAACCGGCGCAGGCAAGCCATCGGGCACCGAGAAATCACGTTCCGCATCCAGGCCTTCGGCGCCGTCAGCGGCGATTGCGCGCACCAACAGCCGAAGTTCGCCGGCAGGCAATTGGTCCACCCGCAGCTCGGTGGCGCTGGTTTCCTGGGCGAACAGCAGTACCTCCGGTGCGCCCGACTGCACCACCTCGACCCGGTAGCCGACAGCGCCTGCGACGGGCTCCCAGGCGGCCTGCAATGGCAGCGGCTGCAGTTGCAGGCGTTCTTCGCGAAGGCGTGGTGCCGGCATCAGCGCTTGCAGGGCGGGGGGAGACTGGCCGTTGGTCGGCCCCAGGCTGGCATAGCCGGGCCCCACCAACTGCCGGCTGCCGGACGCGTCAACCTGCACCTTGCCTTCCATGACCTCGGTGGCGGCCACCTCGCCCTGGACACCGGCGCTGACCCGGAACAGCGTGCCGCGCACGCTGCTGGTCGCGGTGGGGGCGGTGATGATGTAACGCGAGGCCGGGCCGCGCGCCGGGGTGACCCGGCTGCTGCTGCGGCCGCGTTGCAGGCGTAGTCGCGTGTCAACCATGCCGGTGGCGCCATAGCTGCTGAGCTGGTCCAGCTGCAACTGCGAGTTCTCCCGCAGCTGCAGGCGCGAATCGTCGGCAAAGCGAAGCGTGACACTGGCGTCGGCACCGGTCTGCACGGTGCTGCCGATAGGCAGCAGCATGTCCTTCTGCAGCGGCCGGCTGCCGCTCGCATCGCTGAGCTGCACCGGGCCACGCACGGCCAGCACCCGCGCCGGCGCCGGAGATACCCGCAACCAGGCAATCGGGAAGCGCAGCTGCCTGCCGGGTGGCAGGCGATACGGGTCATCAACGTGGTTGTGCGCCTGCAGGCGCTGCCAGGCGACATCGGCTTTCAGATAGCGCGCACCCAGGTCCCACAGGTTGTCGCCCGGGCGGACGCGGTAATTCCAGTCCTGCGCCTGCGCTGCGATGGGCGTGAACAACAGCAGGGCGGCAAGCAGCCACGGCCGCGTACCGGGGTTAACAAGACGGTGAAGACTGAACGTCACTGGCGCAGGGATCCTTGGTGAAAGGGACCATGACGCCGGCTTCCAGGCCGCTGCATCTCCATCCCCCGGGCGGCGCAACTGGCGTCGCGCCGCGCCCGCCGGTAACCGACGGGCTTCACATTTTCATCCAGAACGGATGGCGCCAGACTGAATGGGGCGCAGGTCTCAGAACAGCAGCGAGGACATCCGGCGCCGATAGCGGCCGACCAGGTCTTCATCCTCGATGACGCGGAAGGCGTCGATCAAGGCCTTCTTCGGCAGGCTGTCACGGAAGCTGCGGTCGATGCGCAGCATCTCGATGAATTGTTCCAGCGCGGCCTCGTCATTGCCGCCGAGCAACTGGTGGATGCCGAACTGGTAACGGGCCTCCAGGTCGTTGCCGTCAGCCTGGATGCGGCTTGCCAGTGCGTCCGCGGTGGGGGCGCCCTGCAGGGCGTTGCCGAAATCCAGGCGGGCGCGGGCACGGATGGCGCGGTCATCGGTGGCCAGGTTGGCGGGCAGGGCATCCAGCAGCGGGCCGGCTTCGACGGTGGCACCGGTCTTGATCAGGGCCAGGGCCAGGTCCAGCTTCAGCTCGGCCTTGTCCGGGTCGGCGGCGATGGCCTCGCGCAGGGCCGCGATTTCGGCCAGCGGGTCGATCGGCAGGGCTTCGGGTGGCGCGGCTTCGGTGGCTGCTGCCTCCAGCGGGACCACACCATGTTGGGTAAGGAACTCACGCAGTTGACCCTCCGGCATCGCGCCGGGAAAGCCATCGACAATCTGCCCGTCCTTGATCAGGAAGACGGTGGGCACAGAACGGATCTGGAAGGCGGCAGCAATCTGCTGCTCCTTGTCCACGTCGACCTTGGCCAGTTCGAAAGCGCCGTTGTAGTCACCGGCCAGCTTTTCCAGGATAGGGCCCAGGGTCTTGCAGGGGCCGCACCAGGTGGCCCAGAAATCGACCAGCACCGGCGTCTGCAGGGATTTCTGCAGGACCTCGGCTTCGAAGGTTTCGGTGGTGGCCTCGAATACGTGGGGAAGATCGCTCATGGCTGGCTACGTTGCGGACAGGAATACCCTTTATGGCGACGCCACTGCCGCTTCTCAACCGCCAAAACACACAGCCCGCCATGCGGCGGGCCGGGTGCGGTCTGGCGAGCTGTAGTGCTCAGGGCTGCTGGGCCGGAACATCCTGGGGCTGCGCAGGCACCGCATGTACGGCCGCAGGTGCCACCGTCGGTGTCGCCGGCAACGACAGCTCAGGGTTGACCTGTTGGGCCTGCAAGGCCTTGATCTGCTGGTTCAAGGCTTCGAGCTGGGTATTGGTGGCGCGCAGGTCCGAGCTCAGCGCGACGGCCTGTTGCTTGCGTTCCTGCAGCGCGGTGCTGACCTGCAGCGACTGCTGGCGCTGCTGCTCCACTTCCTGCTGCAGGCCGCGCAGGCGGCGTTCGTTCATGGCGACGAGCTTTTCGCTGTAAGCCTTGCCTGCCTGCAGCCGCACCGTGTCCAGGTATACCTGGGCCAGTTGCTTGGTCTGCTCGGCGAAGGTCAGGTACAGCGTTTCGGCGTTGTCCACCGACTCGGTGCGGATCACCCGCCAGAACTCCTTCTCGTGGAACAGCGCCACGTAGTAGTTCAGCGAGTCGGCATGGAACAGCAGGCTGGCGCCGTAATTGCCGTTGTAGGTGGTGCGCAGCTCGGTCAGCTCATGGGCGTTCATCAACCGCTGCAACTCGGCGACGGTATTGCCTACGGTGGTGTCTTCGCTGTTGGCAGGGGCAGCAGGCGGCTCGGCTTCGCCGCGTTGCCAGCGCCCGGCCATGGCCTGCGGCGCGGCCAGCAGGCCGGTGACAACCAGCACGGCCCAGCACAGCCGGGTTGAAAGCGTCTGCATACGTCTCATGGTCCTCGTAATTCCCCCGAATTGCGATGGCCGTCGCATTATATGAATGCGCACGGATCGGCAGCGAGCATAGCACGCGTGTTGCGTTGTACAGCGGTGTCCTGGAGGCTTTGGAGCGCTGGTCATGGCCTTTATTCCACCAACTGGCTGCGGCCGCACTGGATCGACTGCATGTGCACGTCGGTGCGCCCCAATTGCAGCCCCAATACCTCCGACAACAGCGAGGACAACAACTGGCCGATGCCGTTCAACAGCGGCCGCAAGGTGTTGTCCACTATCGGCTTGAGCAACATGCACAGCACGCTGGAGCAGCTGCCGGTGCCGGTGACCGGGTTGTAGCTGCCGGTGCCGCTCAAGCCGCCGGGTTTGGTCTGCAGGTATTTGGCCAACGAGTTCTCCACGCAGGCGTTGTAGGCCAGCAGGCCGGTGAGCAGGCCCTTGCAGGAGGTGATGCCGAGCACGTCGAGAAGACCGCCGATCAGGCTGGGGTCGCTGACATTGGTTTCGTACAGGAAACCGTCCCAGACGTTGCCTTGCACCTTCTTGGGTGTGCAGCCCAGCAACCAGTTCTGGCAGGAGGGAATTTCCGTGGTCCAACTCCCGATGGCGGGCAGGTTGGCGGTGGGTTTGCCGTCGCGCAAGGCATTGACCACCGCCTCGGGTTGGTAAAAGCCGTTTACCTTGGTGGCTTCCAGGTACTGCGCGGCAAGGTCCTTGGCCGCGTCGCTGCTGTTGCCCTGTGGGGTGAACAGCGATTGCACGGTGCCGAGCAGGGTGTCCACCAACTTGGACACAAGCTCGCCGATGCGCAGCTCGTTGGGCTTCACCGTGCCGATCTGCCCTTCGCTCAAGGTCAGCTGATCGCGGGATGACAATGCATCCAGCGCGATGCGCTTGGTCAGCACGTTACGGCCCAGCAGGGTGACAAGCTGCTCGTCGGCCAAGCCGGTGCGGCACAGGTCGCGGGTCGAATCCCAGGGCGTGCTGGCCTTGCCGATGCAGACGTTGGCCACGGCGCTGGTGACGTCAACGGTGGCGGTCTTGGGTTGGGCGCTGCAGTTGATCGCGGTGAGTTGGCCAAAGCCATCGACCACATCGATATAGGTGGGCAGCTTGATGCGTGTGCCAAGCCAGCCCAGCAGGGTCCCCAATGCCGGTATGCGCTGCGAGTCGATATCAAGGAACAGCCGCACCTGGCTGTTGTAGGCGGTGGTACCGACCGGGCCGATCGCGATCGAGGCCGGCTCGACGATGCTGGCCTTGGCTTGCAACAGCCCCAGCACATCAAGTTTGGGCACGGCCACTGCATGTTTGGAGTTGGCGATGGAAATGCTGGTGCCCACCAGTTCCAATGCGTTGACATCCACATCAAGCGCGCCACCCGCCGCTTCACTGCCGCCGACAATCTGTGCGAACAGTCCCGCGCTGGTGGCGGTGGAGCCCAGCTGCACCATCACGTCGTCCAAGCCGACCCTGGCCAGTTCGTTCTGCAACAGGCCAAGGCTCAGGCCCAGTACCTCCTGCTTGCTGCCCAGATCGGCCATCACATCAAGCAGTTTGGCCACCGAGACCTGTTGGGCGGCCAGCAGGTTGTTGAGTTCGCCGGCGCTGATGTCGGCGGCGATCGGTATGCCCAATGCTTGCAGCAACCCGCGCGGGGTGATCTTGACCTGGGCCAGGCCCTGGTAGCTGGCCACCTGGGTCTGATTCAAATCGATCCCCACCAGCCGCAGCAAGCCCTGCAACGGCGCATTGTTGTTGATGTTGAGCAGCCGCGATCCGACGCTGAAAGCCGCCTGCGGTGCGGTACGGCGCGCCACGGCCGTGGCGCTGATGCGCGGCATGTCGCCGATCTGGCCAAGGAAGGGCAGCGATTGCCGGGATGCGGTGACCTGCACGGCATTCAAGGGACGGCTGCTGCCGACGCTGACAAAGCGGGCGCCGCTGGGGAGCTCGGCGCCCCAGTAGCCGCAGTTGATCGCCAACAGGCCTTGGAAACCGTTGTCGGTGGTCGCGTTGCTGCGCGCGGCCAGGTTGTCCTTGTAGTCAGTGGTGCACTGTTCGAGCCGCTGCGCGCCAGCAAGTGCGGCCAGGTCGGCGGTTTTCTGCACGTCGCGCTTGCTCCAGTACAGGTAGCCAACCTCCACCAGGCCCAGCACCACCACCAAGCCCAACAACACCAGCATCATGGTTACCGCCGCGCTGCCGCGTTGCCGATGCGCGGTGGCTGCGCGGGGTGGGTTTGTCACTGCAACATCGGCAGGACACGTCATTGCGCACCTCAGCGGCTGCTGCCGCCTTGCTTGGGGTCAGGGAGGGCTGCTTCGAAAAACTCGGGAATGGGGTGCTCGAAGCTATTCAAGTAGCGTTGGTAGCTGCGGCTGGCGGCTTCACCGAGCATCGGCAGGGCTGCGCCGGCCTGGCTGCCCTGTGCCTGCAGGCGCAGAAGGGCGCGGGTGGTATCGCCGATCTGGGCCGGTTGGCTGTCGCCTGCTGTGCTCGCGCCGGCATCGATGTAACGCCCTTCTTGTGTGGACGAGGTATCGCTGGGCGCGGTGGGCTGCGCAGGGGGTGTGCTGCCATCGGCCATGCGCTCGATCAGCGGAACATGTTGGGCATGGCTGTTGCCTGCCAGGGCCAGCAGGCCGATCAACAGCAACGGGGCTCTCAGCGGCTTGCTCATTGCACGATCTCCTGCGGCTTGGCGATGGTGGGGGTGAAACGGTCGAGCATCGATCCCGGCGGGATCGGGCGCGTGGTGGAGCGGTTGTCGTCGTCCTGCCGCGTTGCCAATGCATCCGCACGCGCCGTGGTCGCGGCGGAGGTCGTGCTGCTGGTGGGCGAGGTAGGACGCTGCAACGCGCGCGACAGACGATAGATTTCCTGGCGGGTTGCCTGCGGCAGACCAGCGCGCTGGATCATCGCGTCGGCCGTGGATGCTTGGCCGGACATCAGTGCCCATAACGCGAGATTGGAAATGGCCCGGGCATTGTCCGGAGCCAGTTCGGCAGCCTTGGCCAACGGCGCGCGCGCCTGCGGCAGCTGCCCGGCCTGTAGCAGCGCAAAACCAAGGTCGCCGAGATAGGTGGTGTTGAGCGGATCGGCGGTGACGGCGTTGCGCAACGCCTGCTGCGCCGTATCGGTGTCATTGGCGGTGACGGCGACGAGGCCAAGGCCGTGCCACGCAGGCGCCGCCTGCGGCCCTTTCAGCAGGCTGCGGTATACATTCGCGGCCGCGGTGCCATCGCCGGTCTCGCGCAGCGCGTGCGCCAACAGGATGCGCAGCTCAGGGCTGTCACCGAAGCGTTGGCGGAAGGCATCGATATGCGCCAGCGAGGCAAAATACGCGCCCTGCGCCTGCATCTGGCGCAACAGGTCCAGGTACATGCCGCGGTCATTCTGCGGGGCCTCGGCCAAGGCCGGCTCCACCGGGGGCTGCTTGTAGGCAACGTGCTTGCCACAGCCCGCCAGCAGCAGGGCTGCCAGCGGCAACAAGAGGAGAACGTGCTTCAGGTGCATGTCACATCCCCTTCAATGCGCTTGCCAGGGAAATGATCGCTGGCCCGGCCAGGACCAGCATCAGGGCCGGCAGCAGCGTCAGCATCATCACCACGGTCATCTTGACCGAGAGCTTCCCGACCTTTTCTTTCATCTTCATCCTTCGTTGCTCGCGCAGGCGCATGCCGAATTGCTTCAGCGGTTCCTGCACTGCGCCGCCGTGCTGGTGCACCTGCAGGATCATCTGCATCAGACTGCGCAGGTCGTCGTTGTCGAATGCGTCCGACAGCCGCCGCAGTGACTGTGCACGGCTGCGACCACGGCTGTAGCCGCTATTGGCCAGTTGCAGTTCCTTGCCGAGTACCGGCACTGCGATGTGCAGTTTTTCACCGATCATCTGCAGGCTCTGGTCGATGCTGAAGCCGACGCCCTGCAGCAGGCGCAGCAGGTCGATCAGCAAGGGAAGTTCGTCGTCCACTTTCTTGCGCAGCCGGCCTGCCCAGCTGCGCAGCACCAGCTTGGGTAGCAGGACGCCAAGTGCAAAGCCCACCAGCAGGACGAGGAAGAACTTGCTGCCTTGCGGGTTCAGCAGCAGGACGCCCAGCAGCGGCAACACCAGGGCAAGCAGTAGACGCAGCGCCAGGAATGCTGCCGTGCCACTGCTGTGGTTCCAGCCCACTTGTTCAAGCAGCAACTTGTCTTCGGGTGCAAGCAGGGCTTTCTGGACGCGGCTGCCTTCGAAGTGTTGGCCGATGGCGCTCAGGTCGGCCAGGCGCCGTTGCCACCAGCCACCGCTGGGGGCCGCTTCCGCAGCGGGGCGGTAGTTGGCATCCAGGGCGCTCTGCAGCGCTGTGCTGGCCTGCTGGTTGCGGCGGCCGTAATACAGCAGCCCGCCCGCGGCCAGGAACAGGGCCAGCATGACCAGCAACATCGCGATGACGAGCAGGGGATTCATGGCCGGCTCCGATAGGGCTGGGCTTTCATAGCGATTTGGCCAGGCGGTACAGCAGGAAGCCGCCACCCAGTTCCATCAGGGCAGCGACCAGCAGGATCTTCTTGCCGAGCGGATCATGGAACATTGGCTGGAAGAAATCAGGGCTGCCCAAGGCCATGATCAGCCCGGCGACGATGGGCAACAGTCCCAGTACCCAGGCGGACATGCGGGTTTCCGAGGTGGTTGCCTGCAGTTCGCGCTGCACTTCTTCCAGATCGCGCATGAAATCGCTCATGCGTTGCAGGATCTGGTCGCTGCGACCGCCGATACGGATGCTGGTACCAAGGATCACGGCAAGCATTTCCAAAGGACGCAGGCGATAGGACTGCGCGGCGTGTTGCAGTGCGCGGTCCAGGTCCATGCCGGCCCGGGTATAGGTGAGCGCGTTGTCGAGAATGGGGCGCAGCGGCGGATCAACGTTCTGGGTTGCGCTCTGGAATGCCATGGAAAGACTGTTGCCGATGCCCGCCATCCGCACCATGTTTTCGAGAAAGTCGGGCATCTGCGACACCAGACGTTGCTGGATCTTCTCCATGCGCCGGTACAGCCACAGGCCGATGCCGAGCACATACAGCGCAAAGACGAACAGCCCGAAGACGGCCACGCCAAGCCGCATTGCGGCGGCGATTGCCAGCACGATTCCTGGCACTAGCAACAGCACCACGCTGCGCACGGTTGGGCTCAACCCGGCCCGTCGCAGCAGATCCTGCCAGCGCTTGCTGGGCGGTCGCTGGTTGCGCGCATCGTCAGTGGGGGTCCTGGCTGCGGGCTGGGCCAGGCGGCTGGCGGCATGCTCGGCCGCGGCGCGCTGCTGCACGCGCGTTGCCAAGCCCCACCACAGCGCCATTGCTGCGGCGACCAGCAACAAGGCGGAGCTGCCCAACAGCAAGGGCGTCATGCAAACCCTCCCAGGTTGGCCTCGCGCAGCTCCTGGCGGAACGGTTCGAGCTTGTAGCAATGCGGATGGAAGCCCAGGCCCACCCAGCGGTCGCGTTCACGGCTGTCCTGGTCGACCCAGGTCTCGTGCTTGAACAATTCCTGGCTGGTGATGATGTTGTCGCTGACGCCGGTAATCTCGGTGATCGACAGGATCACGCGGCGACCGCTGCCCAAGCGCGATATCTGCACGATGAAGTCGATGGCGCTGGCGATCTGCCGACGCAGGCTGTCCTCGCTGCCCTGGAAACCGGCAAAGCCGGCAAGCATCTCCAATCGATAGAGGCAGTCGCGGGCGTTGTTGGCGTGGACGGTGGCCATTGAGCCGTCATGGCCGGTATTCATGGCCTGCAGCATTTCAAGCACTTCGGCGCCACGTACCTCGCCCACCACGATGCGGTCCGGGCGCATGCGCAGGCTGTTGCGCACCAGGTCGCGGATACTCACGGCACCGGCGCCGTCGAAGCCTCCCATGCGGCTTTCCAGGCGGACCACGTGCGGATGGTTCAGCGCCAGCTCTGCGGTGTCTTCAACCGTGATGACGCGTTCGTTGTGCGGGATGAAGGTCGCCAGTGCGTTGAGCAGCGAGGTCTTGCCCGAGCTGGTGCCGCCGGAGATGAGGATGTTGCAGCGGCCACGCACCATGGCATTGAGCAGTGCGTACATCGGCTTGTCGAACGCGCCGCGTCCCAGCAGTTCATCGGGAGTGAATGGGTCCTTGCGGAATTTGCGGATGGACACCATCGGCCCATCCACGGCCAACGGCGAGATGATGGCATTGAGCCGCCCGCCGTTCGGCAGACGCGCATCGACCATCGGATTGGAGTCGTCCAGACGCCGCCCCAGCGGGGCGATGATCCGGCGCAGGATGCGCAGCAGATGACGATCATCGCTGAAGCGTTGTGTGGCCCGGCGCAGGATGCCGCCGCTGGAAATGTGTACGTCCTTGTAGCCATTGATCAGGATGTCTTCGATATCCGGATCGTGCAGCAGGTCGTCCAGCGGACCGAATCCAGTCAGCTCTTTCTGCAGGGCCGTTGCGACGGCATCCATTTCCTGCGCGTTGACCGGTATCTTCCACTCCTTGACGAAGGCTGCGGTCTGCGTCTGCACGTACTTGCCGATGGTTTCAGGCGACCAGGCATCGATGTCGACGCGCTGGTCCTCGATATGGTTGAGCAGGTACTCGTGGGCGGCGGTAAGCACGCTCTGGAATTGCTCGGTCTGCTCGAACGCCAAGCCGGGAGGTGGATCCTGCGCCAATGCAGCAGTCGCCAAGCGGGGGGAGAGGGGAGTGACTTTGTCTTCCATCGTTATTTACCCAGCAGGTTGGCGAGCCGCGCCAGCGGCGATACCGGCGCGGCAGGGGCGGAGACGGGACGGCGCCGGTCCAGGCGCTGCAGCAGTGGCACCATGGCCTTGAGGTAGGGGTCGCGTGGCGCGGCTTCGGTCAGCAGGCGGCCCAGCCCGGCGTTGGAGCGCAGCACCCGTGAGCGCTCTGGCAGTGTCGCCAACAGGGGCAACTGGAAGCGTTGTGCGATCTGGACGTCCGCCAGTCCGGCATTGGCGTCGTAGTGATTGACGATCAACTGCAGGCGGTCGTCGCGCAGCCCGCGTTGCTCCAGCTCGCGCATGGTCTGGTCCAGTGATACCAACGAGCCGATGGACTGGTCGGTGACCAACCACACTTCGGTGGCGTTCTGCAGCACTGCGCTGGGCATCAACTGGATGGGAAGCCCGCCGCTGTCACACAGGGTGAGGGCAAATACGCTGCGCAGGCGTTCGAGCAGGGCCGTGGGTTCGTGCTTTTTCTGCAGCGTGCCGCTGCTGTTGCCCAACAGGGCCAGGCCGCTGGCATGGTGTGCAAAGGCGGTGCCGGCAAAGGTGCGGTCCAGGCGTTCGACGTTGCGCAGGGCTTCGTCATAACTGAACTGGCTTTCCATCCCCAGGTACAAGGCCGCATCGGCGGACGGCTGGCCCAGATCCAGCAGCAGCAGCCAGCTTTGCGGCTGGCTGCCATCGCGCTGTGGCGAGTGCTGTTCGGCCAGCGAGACGCCCAGGTGGGTGGCCAGGGTGCTGGTGCCAACGCCAGGGCGCACGCCCAGCAGGACGATCAGGCGGCCCAGCGTTGCCGGTTCGATGCTGGGGGACGGTGCTGCGCGTGGTAACACCGGTGTACTTGCGCGCTCGAAGACTTCCAGCATCTGCACGGCGGTGTTGTCGACATCGATGAAGTCGCGCACCCCGGCACGCATGGCGGCCAGCAGGTGATTGGCCTGCTCGGGCCCGGACGTACCGATGCCGACCACGGGCACCATGGCCTGCAGCGTGGCCAACTGGCGCGCGATATCGGTTGAATACGCCGCGTTGCCGCCGCAATAGTCGAGCAGCACGATGGCGTTGCCGCTCGCCCCGTCCAGGAGTTGGCGTGCGCTGGTCTCGCGTGCATCCACCCAGCGCAGGCTGGCTTGGCCGGATAGCACGGTCCCCAACCGCGCCATATGCCGGTTGTCCGGCGAATACAGCAGCAGCTCTGGCTCAGTGGCGCTTTGGTTCAGGGGCAACGGCATCACCGGGGGCATGGGAAGTATCAGCGGGAAAAGCCGGGCAGTTGATCGGGGCTTGCCGGATGCAGCAGCCACGATCCCCAGACCGGGAGATGGGGTTGAGCTTCGCGCTGGCCAGGCAGCGGGATTTCCGTGCCGCGGGCCAGCGGGCGCACCAGGTGGGGCGTCACTACGATCACCAATTCCTTGTCCTCACGCTTGTAGCTGAGATTGCGGAAGAACGAGCCCAGGATCGGCAGGTCCCCCAGCAGCGGGATCTTGTTGACGTTGGAGGACAGCTGGCTGCTGACCAGTCCACCGATCACGAAACTTTCGCCATCGCCCAGCTCGATGGTGGTATCGGCACGGCGCGTCGAAATGGCGGGGATCTGGGTGCCGTCCAGGGCAATGCCGCGGGTGTAATCCAGGTCGCTGGCTTCCGGTGCGACCTTCAGCGCGATGCGCTCGCCTGCGAGCACGGTGGGGGTGACGGTAAGGCCGATGCCGAACGGTTTGAAGGTCACCGTGGTGGTGCCCAGCCCCTGCGGCTCCAGGATCGGCAGTTCGCCGCCGGCGAGGAAGCTGGCGCTCTGCCCGGACAGCGCAACCAGGGTCGGTTCGGCCAACACACGTGCCATGCCGTTGGCCTGCAGCAGGTCCACATTGGCCAACCACTTGCCCGGGCCGGATTGGGCCAGCAGTTTGAATGCAGAGGACAGTGCGCCGGTGGTGCTGCTGCCGCCGGCCGGCGAGGTGATGCCGTAGGTGAAGCCACCATTGGTGTTCTGGAAGCTGATCCCCACCTGGCGCAGCACGGTCTTGTTGAACTCGACGATCTTCACTTCCACCTGCACAACGCCGCCGTTGGCGATGGTGGAAGCGTCGTTGATCACCCCTTGTGCCCCCACCGCCGAGGCCGCCGCCTTGCGGCTGGCTTCGTGCTCCAGCAGGGAGCCGGCGCTGCCAGACAGCAAGGCTTGGCCGCCTTGCACGGTTACCTGGTTGCCGCCTGCACCCAGCAGCCCTCCCTGGATGGCGTTGCGCACCTCAACGCGCACGCGGGTCGGCGTCGCCTGGTTGCGCAGCCACAGCAGCAAGGTGGTGCTGCCTGCCGATTTTCCGACCAGCAAGGCTTCGTTGTTGCTGCCGACACGGGTGATATCGGCAACTGCGGGATCGGCGATGGCGATGCGCTCCACGCCACTGGGAAGATTCCAGGGGCGCTGCTCGTTGAGCTCGAGCAATACCGCGTTGCTCGGTGTCGGTGCCTGCGCATGCGCCGGCGCCGCGGCCAGCAGGCATGCGGGCGCAGCCGTTGCCAGCGCGAGTACGGAGAACAGCGAGACTGCTTTGCATGGACGCTGGAACAAGACAGGCCCCCTGATCATGGTGAAGACAAGCGATTGGACGGTGTTGCGCCGCGGATGATTTCAATGCCACGGCGCGAGGCCGAGCGTGGTGCGTGGCTGCGTGCCGGTGCAGTGGTGCTGCCGGTTGCGGCTTTGGCCTGGCCATCACCAGCCAGCGCGCTCAGGCTGATGCCGGCATAGGCCTGGTTCTCCGGGCGCGTGGCGGCTTCGCTCATCTCGCTGTCCAGTCCCCTGCGCAAGCTCAGCACGGGCGGCGGTTCAACGAAGATGCTGCTGTCTGCCAGTGCGGTGTCACCGGGATTACGCAGCGCCAGGAACAGCTTGCCGCTGTGGGCAGCGAGCAGCAGGCGGCCGGCATCCTGCACGGGCACCGCAAGAATCGCGCTGCGTGCCTGGACACCGTTGTTGGTGCTGTTGGTAGAGGCGCTTTCGCGTGCGGCAATGGTCTCGGCACGGCTGCCCGGCGCAGGCTGCACGGCATCTGCGTTGTCGTCTTCGCGTGCGGCGGCCGGGGCCTGTTTGGTTACGTCGTTGTCGCCATAGCCAAGCACGCGCAGGCGCGACAGCAACAGCCGGGCCTGCGGGTTGGCGCGGCCACTGCTGCCGTCAGGGTCCTGCAGGCTCATGAAAACATCCACGAAATCGCCGGGCTGTACGCGGTTGCTGACGCCGGCCAGTTCGTCCACCGGCACCGCCAAGGCACGCTCACCGGGCAGCAGGCCGACGGCCAGACCCTGTGCGAGTTGGGCGGGGGACACCATCGCACCCGCGGCGATGGTGTGCGTTGGTACCCGGCCCACCACGTCACTGATGCTGCTGAAGCCTTCGCCGGGCGCAACGGCCAGGTCCGCATTCGACAGGTCACTGGCAAGGATGGGCTGTCCTGCCGGCAGGGCAGCGGTAGCGACGACGACCGCGCGCTTGGGCTGGGAGCTTGCAGCGGGGGGCTGGGCGGTGGCCGCTTGTGGCTGGGTTTGTTGTCGCCCCAGTCCACTGATGGCGAGCACGCCCAACAGCAGGCCCAATGCCAACAGGATGATGGCGGTGATGCGGATTGCTTTTGGCATCTGGAGCTCCTTCCCCTCTGGAACGTATCTGGAACAGCAACGGTTGAACTGGGTCAGCGGTTGCCAAGGTCAAGCTGCACGACGGCAGTACTGCTCAGTGATCGGCCCATGCTCCATGACAGCAGAGCGCCGGTGCCAGGCAGGAATGGGTGGGCATCGTGGTCGTAGGACGTGGTGACGCGGATGCATTGCACGCTGTTGTCCGCGCTGCACGCATAGGGCTGTGACACTGTTATTGGCGGTGCGTCGGCGCTGCCGCAGGTCGGAGCCGCTTTGGAATAGTTGAGCAGCCACTGCATGGAACGGGCGGCGGCGGTGCAGGCATTGCTACGACGTTCGGCGGGCGTGCCGTAGCGCAGCGATGCACGGGCGCCTTCACCTGCAGCCAGCGCCAGCGATTGCTGGGCTGCGAACACCATCACGCCGGTGAAGGTGAGCATGAGCAAAGGCAATACGCCGAACATCAACAACAGGGCGAACTCGATGGTGACCACGCCGCGTGCACGCTGGCGATTGACGCTGATTGGCTTAGGCATACCCGGCTCCATGCAATACATGGCCGACCATCGCCAGACCCAGGTAGGCGCCGTAGGGGATTCCCTTACGTCCCTGTCGGGCGGAGCGGAGATCCATGCGCCAATCCGTCACCACGGACGAGGCCTGCACAGCCCAGGCAGCCTTGCGCAGCAATAGTGGGCTGGAGCGTGCAACCGAGGGCCACGCGATGACAATCAGTGCGTGGACCCCGGCTGCAAGACTGGCCGCGACCCAGATTGGAAGCAGTGCGTTGGCCCCCAACAGGAAGCCGATGGTCGAGAACAATTTCACATCGCCTGCGCCCATCCATCCCATCGCATAGAACGGCAGCAACACGGCCAGCCCGACCATGCCGCCCAGCAGGCACTGTGCAAGTGGGATCTGCGCGCTGGGGAGCATCTGGAAAGCCAGTGCAACCGCCAGCACGCATAGCAGCACGCGGTTGGAGATACGCCGCGCCAGCAGATCGCCGACGCAGGCCTGGATGCCGAGCAGCAGGGCGATCAGGCTGGAAATGGTCATGGCGGGGGGCCTTGGTGAATGCTCAGGGGCTCGGCGTTGTGTCGCCCCCGCCCACCGCAGACTTCAACTTGTCGATCACCAGGGTAAAAACTTCGGTGAGACCATCCTTGGCGAAGAAAATGATGACGCCGGCGATGACGGCAGCCAGAAGCCCGTATTCCAGTGCGGTAACACCATCTTCTTCCTTGAAGAACTTGCGGATCTGAGCATTCATAGCGATCTCCATGATGACCCGGTGCCGGTGTTGCACCGACGCTGGCCGGGCAAAGATGGGCATTTCTGCCCGTAAGAGTCATGGGAATGCCTGATGCCGGCGTGGGTTTGCCGTTCGCGCAGATGGCCCTGTTGGATGCAGGGATCTGTAATTGCCGCTTCCGTTTTCCCCTGTCGGCATGCACGCATGCCCGGAAGCATCATTGCAATGACGATCAACAACGCATACGCAAATTCGGCAAGAAGCAATTGTTTTTCATATGTGTGATGTGCATCGCCGTTTCATACGTTTGGGCCAGCGTGAAGATGTTTTTTTTTTGTCAGTATCGGCCTCAGCAGACCGTGTTCGTGGTTGTAGGCGTATCGGCTTTCATGCGTCCGGATACTGTCTGGTTGTGCGCTGCGCATTAGGGGCTCACGGACGATATGTAATGCCCGTGACAGATGTTTCGCTGAGCGAAAGGGTGTCTGTGGATACCGCAGGGGGCGTTCACATGGATGCGGTGGAAGGCAAGGGCTTGCGATCTTTCGACCTGGCGTCGCTGGGGGGAACGCTGCGGGTCTGCCACGTGGAACTGGTGCTTCTCGACGATCAGCCCCCGACAGCCCGTATCACTTCCTTCGTGCATGACCAGGCGCTGTTGTGCACGTTTGAGATTGGCGCCCGCGCCCGCGGGCGATTCGTGTTGCCGCTGGACTGGTGCCTGCTTGGGTGCCTGCAGTCGGTTGATCCGGATACCAGTTGGTGTCATGGCGTGCCGCTCACATCCGGCAACATCGTTTCGGTGATGCCTGACGGCGTTACCGAGTTCGCATTGGGTGCCGGCAGCCGCGTCACCTTCGTGCTGGTGCCGCTCAAACGATTCAAGGAGCGCGCCGCGGCGCAACGACTGGGCGGCCTGGTTGATGACGCGCCTGGGGTGCCGCTGGTCAGTGGTGCCGGCCATGTGCCCTTGCAGGCCTACTACCAAGGCCTGCACGAACGCATCCAGCAAGGTGAGGTGGACGCGACCGAGATCGAGGCCATGCTTGATGCCCACGTCAAGGAAATCATCGCCAACGGGCCGCCCGAACGCACCGCGTGCAGCCGTAGTCGTCGCGCCCGCTATCTGATCTTTCGTCGCGCCGAAGACATGATGTACGCCAACCTGCGTCGCCACATCTATATGCAAGAGCTATGCGATGCCGCCGGGGTGAGCGAACGCGCGCTGCGGTACGCGTTCGAGGAATTGGTGGGCATTTCGCCCGTACGCTATCTGTCGATGCTTCGACTGTGCGAAGCCTGTCGCAGCCTGGCCAGCGCCGATGCAGGGCGTAAATCGGTCAAGTCGATCGCGCTCAGCTGCGGGTTGTGGGATCTGTCGCGGTTCGCCGACAACTATCGCCGTGTCTTTGGTGAGTTGCCCAGCGAGACCTTGATGCGTGGCAACTATAGCCACGCCTGACAGTGCGGTTATTCCCTGTGTGATGGTCATCAAGTATTCGGGCTGATTGCCGAATTGGTGCATTGGCGTGCCGGTAAAGCGCAACGCTTTGCCAAATCACGCTATGGATGTGCCGGATGCGGGTAAGTGCCGCATGTCCGAAGCGGTGTACTGGCCTCACACAGCCGCCCATCCCGGGCGCCTTGGAGGCCCCCCTTCATGAACCGCATCTATCGCCTGGTATGGAATCGCACCCTCAACGCTTTCGTGGTTGGCTCGGAACTGGCGAGCGCACACGGCAAGTCATCGGGGGCATTGAAATTGTCGGCGCCGGTCGGTCCGCTTGGCTGGACCAGCGCCGCCGGCATGCTGGCCTTGGTGATGACGTTGCCAGCATATGCATCCGACACGCGTCTGGACGATCTTCAATCGTTGGTCGCCAAGTACAGCAGCGACGAAAGCCAGCAGGTGCTGCAGCATCTCCCCGTTCCTGGAGTAAAGGCAGGTGCCGGTGCGGCCGTCAGCATTGCCGTTCCCTCGTTGATCCGCGCTGACGTTGCAGCGGCGGCCAAGGTCCATATCCAAACGCCCGCAAAGACGGCGGCCGCCCGCCCGACGCTGCAGGTCGCGGCCAAGCTGCGCGCGAATATCGATGTGCCTGTGGCAGGCAAGGTGATCGGAGAAGTGGCACATGCAGCAGCCCCCGTCGTCCAACTGCTGTCGGGTGCCGCGCCCAGCGCGCCGACAGGTGGCGGCAGAGGGGGGCTGGTCAATGGGCTGACCAACCTGTTGTCACCGGGCAAGGAAGAGAACGGCGCGCCGGTACGCGATACGGTTACCGGGGTGCTGGGAGTGGTGACGGGGCTGGCAGGCACGGCAAACGACGGCAATGCATTGTCTGGTTTGGTTGAAGGGCTGGGTGACGGTGCCGCGCCGCTGCTGGGCGGGCTCGGCACGGTTGCAGGCGGTGTCGTCGCCGGCGTCAGCGGTTCGGCTTCGGGCGGCGCAGCGGTTGCTGCGGGTGTGACTGATATTGCAGGGGCTGTCCACGCCACGACTGATGCTTTGGCCAACGTGCTTTCGTCCGGCAAGCCGCAGTCCGCGCCCGTGCTGGGAGGGGTGCAGCAACTCGTTGGTGGTGTCGCCGGCGTAGTGGAAGGGGCAGGCAATGCCGGCGGCGGCCTGGTCACCGCAGTGACGGGGTCGACGCAGTTGGGCGGAGTGGTGAGCGGCACGGTGGCTGGCGTTGCCGGCGGCGTGCAGCGTGTTGTCGGTGCGCTGGGTGAGGTGACCGCTCCCGGAGCAGGCGGCAGCACGCCAGCACTTGGCGGTGTGCAGCAACTGGTGGGCGGGTTGACCGGTGCACTGCAGGGTGGCACCAACCCGGGGCAGGCCGTCAGCGGCGTACTGAATGCAGTGGGGACGGTGGGCGGCAGCACGGTCACCGCCGTGACCGGCTCATCCCAGTTGGGTGGGACGGTAAGCGGTACGGTCGCCGGTGTTGCCGGCGGCGCGCAACAGTTGCTCGGTGGACTGACCGATGGCTTGCAAGGCGGCGATGGCAATGGTGCCGGTGCGTCCTTGGGCGGCTTGCTGGATGGAGTAGGCGGCGTTGTCGGCGGTGTCCTGACCGGCGTGACGGGTTCCACGCAACTGGGTGGCACCGTGTCCAGCACGGTTGGCGTCGTTGCGGATGGGGTGGAACAGGTCACCGGCGCGCTCACGGGTGCGGCAGTGTCGGGCGGGCAGGGAAGCAATCCGCTGGCTGGTGCGGTCACCGGCGTTGTCGGTGCCGTCACCGATACTGTGGGCGGGGTGGTCGGCACGAGTGGCGTCGGTAGCGTGGTAGATGGCGTCGTGGGCGGTGCCGCGCCGGTGGTGGATGGCCTCGGGCAGGGCGTTGGCCAGTTGGTCACCGGCGTCACCGGCTCCAGCACGCTCGGCAATGGTCTGGATCAAAGCGTGGACACCCTGAACGACGGGCTGCAGCAGACGACCGGCGCACTCGCCGGTGGCGACGCAGTCGGTGCGGTCCAGGATCTGCTGGGCACGGTCGATGGCACCGCCAATGCGGTGCTCGATACAGTGGGCAGTACGCTCGGCGGGTTGACGGGCTCGACATCGGGTGTCGGTGGCTTGACCGGCACGCTCGGCAACGTGGTCAGTGGCGTGACGGGCGGCGTATCGAACGCGGTGGGGCAGTTGACCGGTGCACCAGCAGCGGCGCCGGCGGCCCCGGTTCCGCCGCCGCCGGCTGCAGGTGGCAGCCTGATCGTTGGCAATGGCGGCGCTGTCGGTACTGTTGGCCAGATACTGGCCCCCACGTTGTCCTCGGTGCTGGGTGGCAATGGCTACGTGCAGAACGGCAGCCTCACCGTTAACAGTGCCAACATTGCACAAGGTTATACCGTGGTGTCGGTGCTCGGCCTGCCGACGGTGAACCTCAGCCCGGTTGGGGAACTGCTTGACGGCGTGGGTGGGCTGGCCACGGGCAGCAATTCGCACCTGACCCTGCTGGGTGGGGTGACATCCGACAGCTATATCTACAACATCAACAATGGCGACCCCAATGGGTTGTTGGGCCTGCTGCTGCCCGATGAGGCACCGGCATGGGCATCCACCTGCGCCAACCTGCTGGGCCTTGCACAAGTGGATTGCTGGGGCATCAACGCGGCGCAGGATTACCAGGTGCTGATCGGCGACGGTGCATTCGCCAACGGCTCCAAGGAAGTGGTGATTGGTACCAATGCCCAGCATCGCCTGGCCATGCAGGATGCCAATGATGTATTCACCGGAGACGGCGTCAACGATCCGGACAACCCGACCGGCGTGCCGACCGCGGACTACGATGCGCGCCTCGGGCATTCGGTGGTGATCGGTGACAGCGCCATCGGCACTGCCAACGGACAAACCCTGTTGGGTGCCGGTGCGACGTCGGACAAGGCCAACAGCGTGGCGCTGGGCTACAAGTCCAATGCCGAACGCGGCGGCGTGGACAACTACACGGCGTTTGGCCTGAGTGCGACGCAATCGTCGATTGGTGAAGTGGCGGTGGGTTCGGCGGGGCGTGAGCGCCAGGTCACCCATGTCGCTGCGGGCTCGCAGGCCACCGATGCGGTCAATGTCGCCCAGCTGCAGGGCGCGATCAGCCAGATCAACGATGTAAGCCTGCAGGCCGTGCTGTACGACCTCGACGCCAATGGCAATGTCGACTACACCCGGGTATCGCTGGGCGGCAGCAACGCGACCGTCGGTACTACCCTGGACAACCTGGCCGATGGCGCGCTGGCGGCGGGCAGCATGCAGGCCGTCAATGGTGGCCAGATCCAGGGCATGGGCCAGTCGCTGGCAGGCTATATCGGTGCCGGGGCGGCCTTCCTTGCCGATGGCACGTTCAGCGCACCCACCTTCAAGATCAACAGCATATCGATGGCGGGACAGGCCTCGCTGCAGGACTATCTGAACTTCGACAGCGCGTTCACCTCGATCAGTGATTCGCTGTTGAACCTGTCGGCGCGGCTACCTGCTGGCGGTGATCCACTGGCAGTACTTTATTCGGCCGATGGCGCCGGCAATCCGCTCAATGAGGTCAATCTGCTGGGGGACGGCAGTGGCGCAACGGTCGCGCTGCGCAATGTGGCGGCTGGCGCCATCAGCGTGGGCGGCACCGATGCAGTCAATGGCGGGCAATTGTTTGGTCTGGGGCAAAGCATGGCAGCTCATCTGGGCGGCGGGGCCACGCTGTCTGCCGGCGGGGTGCTGACAGCTCCCAGCTACCAGATCGCAGGGATCGATATGTGGGGGGATACCGCAGTTGGCAGCTTTGGCAACATCGGCGTTGCGTTCGATTCGATCAGTGATTCGCTGGTCAACCTGCGCAACCTGATCAGCCCGGGCGGAAACAACGGCGGTGGCGGCTTCGATCCATTGAACGTGCAGTATTCGGCCGACACCAATGGTGAGCCGATCAACGAGGTTTACCTGGTTGGTGCAGGCAATGGCGAGGCGGTGGCAGTGCGCAATCTGGCCGCCGGTGAAGTGGCCGGCGGCAGCCTGGATGCGGTCAATGGTGGCCAGTTGGCCTCAACGAACGCGGCGATCAGCCAGGCCATTGGTGGCACGATGAGCTTCGATGCGAGCACCGGGTTGTGGGCCGCGCCGAGTTTTGCGGTGACCTCGGTGACCAGCAGCGGCGACACCAACCAGGTCGTGCTGGACAACGTCACCGACGCGTTGGCAGCGATGGACAGCTCCATCGTCAACGTCAACAACCGCATCGACAATATCCAGAACGGCGGTGCGGGCAGCGCCTACTACGCCGTCAATTCAACCAAGCCGGCGGCTTCGGCCACGGGCCAGGATGCGGTTGCGGCCGGTCCCCAGGCGACCGCCAGCGGCAACAACGCGGTGGCGATCGGTAACGGTGCCAGTGCCAGTGCGACGGACAGCGTGGCGCTGGGTGCAGGTTCCATCGCTGATCGCGCCAATACCGTCTCGGTCGGCGCAGCGGGCAAGGAGCGACAAGTCACCAATGTCGCCGACGGTACCGAGGCGACCGATGCGGTCAACGTCCGTCAACTCGAGGCATCGCAGCAGGGCACGGTGCGCTATGACCAGAACACCGATGGCAGCACCAACTACGGCAGCGTGACCATGGGCCGGTCGGGGACCAGTACGGTCATCCACAACGTCGGTACGGGCACGGCGCCCACCGATGCGGTGAACGTTGCACAACTCAACAAGGGACTGGGGGACGTGATGGATTGGTCGAAGAACTACACGGATCAGCGATTCAACGACATTACCCGCGATATCAAGCGCGTCGACGATCGGGCTTCTGCGGGTATTGCCTCGGCCATGGCGATGGCCGGCCTGCCGCAGCCATCGGAAGCCGGCCGGCGCATGGCGTCGTTCGCGGCCAGCTCCTTCCATGGTGAATCCAGCATGGCGGTGGGTGTATCCGGGGTCAGTGATGGAGGGCGCTGGATCTACAAGCTCAGTGGCTCGGCCAATACCCGCGGCGACGGTGGCGTGACCGTTGGTGCAGGTTTCCAGTGGTAAGCCCTGTTGCCTGATTCCAGGCCGACCTCGACACGATGCGGAGAAGCACATGGACATGAAATGGACGGGGCTGGCGCTGCTGGCACTGTTGGCAGGGTGCGGTGCGGGCAAGGCGCGGGACGCCTTTCCTGACCCGGCAAAGGCCTATCCGGCCGGCGGCACCTACGTGAACCTGGACAACCTGCGCCAGTACGCGCCGGGCATGAGCAAGCGGCAGATACAGCAGTTGCTGGGCACCCCGCAGTTCAATGAAGGTCTGTGGGGAGTGCGGGAGTGGAACTATGTATTCAACTTCCGGCGTTCGGTGGGGGCCGCGCCGGTGCAATGCCAGTTCCAGGTCCAATTCGACGGTAACGGAACAGCGACAGGGCAGGCCTGGAAACCTGCCAGTTGCGCCGCGTTGCTTGAGCCAGCTCCCGCACCTCCCCCTCCTGCGCCGCCGCCCGCGGCACAGGCCCCGCTGCGCATCTCGGCCGATGCCTTGTTCGCCTTCGACAGTGCGGAGCTGTCCGATGCCGGCAGGGCGCGACTGGATGAGGTGGTGCGCAGCCTGGGAGGCAATGCGGCCCAGGCGAACCTGGTGGTGGTGGGCTACACCGATCGCATTGGCAGTGACAGTTACAACCAGGGCCTGTCGCAACGTCGGGCGGATAGCGTACGCGCCTATCTGGTCAGTCAAGGTGTTCCGGCTGCGGCCATCCGTGCCGAAGGCCGTGGCAATAGTGAGCCGTTGGTGGATTGCGCTGACAGCGGGCGAGGCAACCTGGTGGCCTGCCTGGCCCCCAATCGACGCGTGGAAATTGCCGGCATCCGTGGCTGAGCAGCGTACGACCGGCAGGGGGTGGGGCACGGCGGCCGGTGCGATTGCCGGCCGCTGTTGTCACAATGCCCGCCGGTAGCCGCGACACACCTGACGCGGCCGAGTGATCAGGGTTGGATACGATGGCGCGCAAGTTGTGGCACTGGGCTGGGCCCGCGGCGGTGATGATCTGGTTGGCTGCGGTGATTGTTTTTGGCCTGCGCCTGCCCGGCTACGACCAGATGCGGCACCCGGTGTCGTTGTTGGGCGCGCATGGCGTTCCAGGTGGCGTGATGTTCAGCTGGCTGGGGTTCGTGCTGCCCGGCCTGCTTGCTGGCCTGGTCGCACTGGACATGGTGCTGCGCATGCCGGCCGCCGCGCCGCGCGCGCTGCGCGTTGGTGGGCAGATGCTGTTGCTGGCCGCGCTCGCCTTCGTCGCGATGGGATTGTTCCCATTGGACGTGGACGACATCGACAACCGCGCCAGTCAATTCCACGCCAGTGCCTGGCTGCTGTGGTTGCTGGCGTTCTGCGCCGGAGCGGTGGCGCTGCGGTTGGGGACGGCGAAGGACAGCAGTTGGCGTCCATTGGCCAATCTGGGGGTGATCTGTGCGATATGGATGGCCTGCAGTGCGTTCCTGTTCGAGGTCGCCATGCCGGCAGCCATGGCACAGCGGCTGGCCTTCCTGGGGTGGCTGGTGTGGTTGGCGGTTGCCGCGCGACTGTTGCCTGCCCGCAGCTGAGGCTGGCGCTGCGGAAGCGGGCAGGGCGCGACGGGCGTTCGCCAGTTTGCCCGGCGGCCTGATCAAACCGTCTATTTTTCAATGACCTGCGGTTTTTCGCGGAAATGCAAACCTGTTCCGATTGGAGTGCAATGATGCACTGCGGTACCCTTTGCCGCTTTGCCGTTGCCCAGCGTTGACATGTCCAGCGTCGAACCGAATATCTACGATCCCCAGCAGGTTGAAGCCGCCGCCCAGAAGTTCTGGGCGGCCGAGAAGGCATTCGAGGTGAATGAAACCTCGGACAAGCCCAAGTACTACTGCCTGTCGATGCTCCCGTACCCGTCCGGTGCGCTGCACATGGGCCACGTGCGCAACTACACCATTGGCGACGTGATCAGCCGCTACAAGCGGATGACCGGCCACAACGTGCTGCAGCCGATGGGCTGGGATGCCTTCGGCCTGCCGGCCGAGAACGCCGCGATCAAGAACAAGACCGCGCCGGCCAAGTGGACCTACGCCAACATCGGCCACATGCGCAGCCAGCTCAAGTCGCTGGGCTATGCCATCGACTGGTCGCGTGAGTTCGCCACCTGTACGCCGGACTACTACGTCCACGAGCAGCGCATGTTCACCCGCCTGATGCGCAAGGGCCTGGCCTACCGCCGCAACTCGGTGGTGAACTGGGACCCGGTCGACAACACCGTGCTGGCCAACGAGCAGGTCATCGATGGCCGCGGTTGGCGCTCTGGCGCGCTGGTCGAGAAGCGCGAAATTCCGCAGTGGTTCCTGCGCATCACCGATTACGCCCAGGAATTGCTGGACGGGTTGGATGAGCTGCCGGGCTGGCCGGATTCGGTCAAGACCATGCAGCGCAACTGGATCGGCCGCTCCGAAGGCCTGGAGATCCAGTTCGACGTGCGCGACCTGGACGGCGCCGCACTGGATCCACTGCGCGTGTTCACCACCCGCCCGGATACGGTGATGGGCGTGAGCTTTGTGTCCATCGCCGGCGAACATCCGCTGGCTGTGCACGCGGCCAAGAACAACCCGCAGCTGGCCGCCATGCTGGCCGAGCTGAAGCAGGGCGGTGTGTCCGAAGCGGAGCTGGAAACCCAGGAAAAGCGCGGCATGGACACCGGCCTGAAGGCCATCCATCCGGTCAGCGGCGAGCAGGTGCCGATCTGGGTCGCCAACTTCGTGCTGATGGGCTACGGCACCGGCGCAGTGATGGCGGTGCCTGGTCATGACCAGCGCGATTTTGAATTTGCCACCAAGTACAACCTGCCCAAGAAGCAGGTCATCGCGCTGAAGTCGCCGAAGAACGACGACGAACGCAGCTACGACGACACGCGCTGGCAGGATTGGTACGGCGACAAGACCCGCGAGACCGAACTGGTCAATTCGGCCGAATTCGACGGCCTGGATTTCCAGGGCGCGTTCGAGGCACTGGCCGAGCGTTTCGAGCGCAAGGGCCAGGGCCAGCGCCGCATCAACTACCGCCTGCGCGACTGGGGCGTGAGCCGCCAGCGCTACTGGGGTTGCCCGATCCCGGTGATCTACTGCGACAAGTGTGGCGCGGTGCCGGTGCCTGAAGACCAGCTGCCGGTGATCCTGCCCGAGGACGTTGAGCTCACCGGTACCGGTTCGCCGATCAAGGCCGACCCGGAATGGCGCAAGACCACCTGCCCGGATTGCGGCGGCCATGCCGAACGCGAAACCGACACCTTCGACACCTTCATGGAGTCGAGCTGGTACTACGCCCGTTACACCTCGCCGGGTGCCCGCGAAGCCGTCGACAAGCGTGGCAACTACTGGCTGCCGGTGGACCAGTACATCGGTGGCATCGAGCACGCCATCCTGCACCTGATGTACTTCCGTTTCTTCCACAAGCTGCTGCGTGATGCGCGCATGGTGGACAGCAACGAGCCGGCGCAGAACCTGCTGTGCCAGGGCATGGTGATCGCCGAGACCTTCTATCGCCAGAACAGCGACGGTTCCAAGGACTGGTTCAACCCGGCCGACGTGGACACCGTGCGCGATGAGCGCGGCCGTATCACCGGTGCAACCCTGCGTACGGATGGGCTGCCGGTGGTGATCGGCGGCACCGAGAAGATGTCCAAGTCCAAGAACAACGGCGTGGACCCGCAGACCATGGTGGCCAAGTACGGCGCCGACACGGTGCGCCTGTTCTCGATGTTCGCCGCGCCGCCGGAACAGTCGCTGGAGTGGAACGAGGCCGGCGTCGATGGCATGGCGCGCTTCCTGCGCCGGCTGTGGGCGATGGTGCAGAAGCACACCGTCGAGGGCGTGGCCCCGGCGCTGGATGCCGCTGCGCTCACGGCCGAACAGAAGGCGATGCGCCGCAAGACCCACGAAACCATTGGCAAGGTCAGCGACGACTACGGTCGCCGCCACGCCTTCAATACCGCCATTGCGGCGGTGATGGAACTGCTGAATGCCCTGGCCAAGTTTGACGATGCCAGCGCACAGGGTCGTGCCGTGCGTCAGGAAGCCTTGCAGGCGGCGGTATTGTTGCTGAACCCGATCACCCCGCATGCCTGCCATGCGATGTGGCAGTTGCTGGGCCATGCTGAAACGCTGTTGGAAGACCAGCCGTTCCCGCAGGTGGATGCAGCGGCGCTGGTCAAGGATTCGCTGACCCTGGCGGTGCAGGTCAACGGCAAGCTGCGCGGCACCATCGACGTGGCTGCCGATACCTCGCGCGAGCAGATCGAAGTCCTCGCCAAGGAAGAGCCGAATACGGCCAAGTTCTTGGATGGGCTGAGCATCCGCAAGGTGATCATCGTGCCGGGCAAGATCGTCAACATCGTTGCCGGCTGAGGTACCGCCGCGCCGTCCATCGGGCGGACGCGGCGGGTACAGCCGCATTGCCCAACGCCGCCGGGTCTGGCCCGGCGGCTAACCCGGGTTCCGGCCTGCGGGTGCTGGCGTCAACGCCGATTCATCCGCGTTCACCCCCGATGCGCGAAGATGCGGCCCTGCTATTGCCGCTCCCGGCCCGCTCCTCCAGACTGTGTCCATGACCCGATATCTGATCGCATTGTTCCTCGCCGCCGGCCTGACCGGTTGTGGTTTTCACCTGCGCAACAAGTTGGAACTGCCCGCCGACATGCCGTCGGTGAAGGTGGAGTCCACCACGCGCTACAGCGAACTGGTGAAGCTGCTTTCGCGTGGACTGCGCTCTTCAGGGGTGAGCGTCGTGGATGACGAGGCGCCCGTCGCTGAGGACAGCGAAGGTGTGGCCCGTTTGGTCATCCGTTCCGAGCGCTGGGGTGACCGCCCGATCGCCATCGACGAACGCGGTCGCTCGCAGGAATACAGCATGCGTTATGCGGTTGTTTTCGGGTTCAATCATCCCGACGGCACCGCCGTCGTTCCCGAGCAGGTGATCGAGCTGTCACGTGATTACGTGTCCCAGCCTGAGGACGACACCGGTACGGCTACCGAGCGCGAGATCCTGGCCGACGAACTGCGCCGTGAGATGTCCGCCTCCATCCTGCGCCGTATCGACAGCGTGGTGCGTGCGAATCTGGAGAAGTCCAATCAGCTGCAGCCGGCTGCCGGGAGCAAGGATGGCCAGGACTGAACGGCCCATGGCGCTGCGCCATGACCGTTGCGTGCGCTGATGGAGCTGCGTCCTGAACAGCTTTCCGGCCAGATCGGCGGGCAGGCACTGGCGCCGATCTACCTGATTGCAGGTCCGGAACTGCTGCGTGTCATCGAGGCTGCCGATGCGGTGCGGGCTAAGGCGCGTGCCGAGGGCATCGGCGAGCGCGAAGTATTTGACGCGGACGGTCGTGATTTCGACTGGGGGCAGCTGTCCTCCAGTTTCAATGCCCCCAGCCTGTTCAGTGCCCGCCGCCTGGTCGAGGTACGCCTGCCCAACGGCAAGCCTGGCAAGGAAGGCGCCGAAGTCATCAGTGATTTCTGCGCCCGCCCCCCCTCCGATGTGGTGCTGCTGATCACCGCCGGTGAATGGAGCAAGGCGCACCAGGGCAAGTGGACCGAGGCCGTCAACAAGGCTGGCGTGCTGTCGGTAGCGTGGGCGATCAAGCCCCATGAGCTGGGCGACTGGATCGAACGGCGCTTGCGGGCCAAGGGCCTGCGTGCCGAACCGGCCGCCGTGCAGCGCCTGAGCGAGCGGGTGGAAGGCAACCTGCTGGCGGCGGCACAGGAAATCGACAAGCTCGCGCTACTGGCCGACGGCCAGACCCTGGATGTGCAGAAGATGGAAGCGCTGGTGGCCGATGCCGCCCGCTATGACGTTTTCCGGCTCAGCGAAGCCGCGTTTTCCGGGCAGGCCGCGGCCGTGTTGCGGATGTTGGCCGGGCTGCGCGCGGAGGGTGAGGCCGTCGCCGCGCTGATGCCCATCATCATCCGCGAGCTGTTGCTCACCGCTGGGCTGGCCCGGGTACAGGCTGCCGGCGGCAACCTGGCGGGCGAAATGAAGTCCAAGGGCATCTGGGAGTCACGCCAGGCGCCGTTCAAGCGCGCCCTGCAGCGTCACCCCGATCCTCGTCGCTGGGAGCGCTTCGTCGCCGAAGCCTCGCAGATCGACCGCATCGCCAAGGGCCGCGCCGATGGTGATGCCTGGCTGGCGCTGGAGCGCCTGCTGCTGGCCCTGGCCGAGGCGCGGGCGGTGAAGCTGTTGGTCCGGGGCGCGCGCTGACGTGGTGCCCGCAGCCGGTCTGCAGGTGTTCTACGGCGGCACTTTCGATCCGGTGCACAATGGCCATCTGGCGATCGCACGGGGCGCGGCGCGGGCGTTGGAAAGTATCGTCCGGCTGATGCCGGCCGCCGATCCGCCGCATCGCCCGCCGCCGGGTGCCAATGCCACCCAGCGCGCGCAGATGTTGCGGTTGGCCACGGCGGGCAGCAATGAACTGCGGGTGGATCTGCGCGAGCTGGAGCGCGCGCGGCGGCACCCCGGCCAGCCTTCCTGGACCGTGGATACCCTGCGTGAACTGCGGGCCGAGTTCGGGCCGCAGCAGCCCCTTGTGCTGCTGATGGGGGCGGACAGTCTGTTGGGCCTGCCCACCTGGCATGAATGGGAGCATCTGCTGCTGTTGGCGCATATCGTGGTGGCCGAACGTCCGGGCAGTGCCCTGGACGGCGAACTGCCAGCGGTCCTGGCCCAGCGTCTGGCATCGGCCTGGGTTGAGTCGCCGGCAGCGCTGCGACAGGCGCCCGCAGGCAAGGTCTGGCGCATGCACCAGCCGCTCCATGCGGAATCGGCCACGGCCGTACGCCGCCTGATTGCCGGGGGCGGCGACTGGCGGCCGCTGCTGCCGTCGGCAGTGGCCGACTATGTCCAGGCCCATGGGCTGTACGCTTACCCACCGTCGTGAATGCCGGCAGCGGCCGGGTTCTCTATAATCTCCCCCTTATTCATCGAGTTCTCCCGCTTTGACCACCGAAGCCCAAGTCATCAAGACACAATTGCCCAACCCGGCACCCTCCGTCCCGGCGCTGCTGGCCTCCGTCCATTCCGCTCTGGAAGAGATCAAGGCCAAGGATGCCGTTGAGATTGATGTCCGCGGCAAGTCCAGCGTTGCCGACTATCTGGTCATCGCCTCCGGCACCTCCACCCGCCACGTCAAGTCGATCGGTGACGAGGTGGTGCGTTTTGCCAAGCAGCTGGGCGTGATGCCGCTGGGTGTGGAAGGCGAGCGTGAAGCAGAGTGGGTGCTGGTTGATCTGGGCGACGTGATCGTTCACATCATGTTGCCGCGCGTGCGCGAGTTCTATGCGCTGGAGCGCCTGTGGACCGTGGGCGACCAGCCGCCGGCCGCTGACGAAGAGGACGACGTGCAGGGCTGATTGCCCTTGCCGTAGTCCGCATGACGGCGCCGCAGGGCGCCGTTTTCATTTGATCCCGTGTCTGGAGCCGCGTCATGAAAGCCAAGTTGATCGCCACCGGTGAGCGTGCCCCGGTCTGGGTCGCACAGGGCTTTGCCGAATACCAGAAGCGCCTGTCGCATTGGCTACCACTGGAGCTTGTGGAAATCGAACCTGGCCTGCGCGGCAAGGGCAGGGATCCGAAGCGCGCAATCGAAGACGAAGGCAAGCGGGTACTGGCGGCACTGCCGAAGAATCCCTACGTGGTGGCCCTGGATGTGCCAGGTAGGCAGCTCAGCTCCGAGCAGCTGGCGCAACGGCTGGAGCATTGGCGCTCGCAGGGGCGCGACCTGGCGTTCCTGATCGGCGGCCCAGAAGGCCATGCCGCCGAGGTCTCGGCAGTGGCCGACGAGAAGTGGTCGATCGGCCCACTAACCTTGCCGCATATGTTGGTTCGGCTGGTTGTGGCCGAACAGTTGTATCGCGCAGCGGCAATGTTGGCCAATCACCCCTACCATCGCGCGTAACAACCGTATAGAATGCGCGTCCCCGCCCGAATAGCTCAGCCGGTTAGAGCACTTGACTGTTAATCAGGGGGTCGTTGGTTCGAGTCCAACTTCGGGCGCCAGATCAAAAGAAAAAGCCGCGAGGAATCGCGGCTTTTTCTTTTGGTGCGTTTCCAACCTGCCCGGCGATCCATCGCCGGGCAGGTTGAGTCCATCAGTTGAAGGTGTATTTGGCACCGATGGTGTAGTAACGGCCAATGGCACCGCTGAAATGCAGCGGGTTGTAGTTGACGGCACCATAGGTCAGTGGGTCCAGCGGAGCCACGCGATCGGTGACGTTCTGTACGGATCCGAAGATCTCGAAGGAATCCGTTGCACGCCAACGGCCCGACAGGTCGATGGTATAGAACGAGCGCAGCTCGCAACCGCGTGGAGCATCCGAGCCATCAGTGTAGTGGTTGGCGCAGCTGTCACCTTCGAATGCCACGTTGTCCATGCTGCCGATGTAGTTGCCGATAGCGCTGATGCTGAAACGGTCCATGTCCCAGGTCACGCCAAGATTGATACGATCTTTGGGCGTACCGATGCAGTTGGTCACGTCGCAGTTGCCGTGTGTGCCTGCGTACTGGTACACGGTGCCGGTGCCATCGTCGCGTTCAAAGGAGTTGATGCGTGTCCACTGCAGGTCCATCAGCAGCTTGCCGTAATTTCCCAGGTCCGCGCGTTGCCGGATATCGAAGTCAAAGCCCCGGATCGTTGTGGACGCGGAGTTGATGTAGTCAACGCTGACCGCAAGCAGGCTTCCGCTGTTGGGTATGCCTGGCAGGTCGTTGTCGGCACGGATGCCGCGTCCTGCTGCAAGTGCCAAGTCGGTATCGCCCTGATTGATTTCATTGGTGCGTTTGATCTGCCATGCATCCAGGGTGAGTGTGGTGGTCGGCGTGGGGTCGAGTACCAGTCCGACGGTATAGCTCTTGGATTCTTCGGCCTTCAGGTTGGGATTGGCCGAAGTGATGATTGCCAGATTGACCGCGCAGTCGGCCGCAGTTGCCCCAGGGACGGGAGTGCCGCCCGGGCAGCGCACCGGGTCGCGTGCCGTGCTGAAGGCGGCCAGGCCACCATCGCCGGCTTCGGCCGGACCTGGTGCGCGGAAACCTTCGGCATAGGTGGCGCGCAGGGCAATCCAGTCCGTCGGGGTCCACTTCACGCCGAACTTCGGCGTGGTTGCGGTTTCACCATCCTTGTACTTGTCCACGCGCAACGCGCCGGTCAATTCCAACGAGTCCAGCAACGGTGCAACCATCTCCGCGTAGGCCACCGCGACTTCCTGGGTGCCCTTGTAGGCCGAATAGCCCAGACCAATGATGTCGCCTATGTCGGTGTAGCTCTGAGGGTCCAGATTGGCTTTCTGGCGGCGGTATTCGGCACCCAGCGCCAGGCCCAGCGGACCACCGGCAAGATCGGCCAGGCTGCGGGTGGCCTTGAAGTCGATCATGTCCAGAGTGGTGGACGCATTGGCATGGATCGTGGGGGAAATGTAGTCGTAGAGCGCCTGCGAGTTCTGCCCCGCGTTGGCACCGATCCGCCACCAACCCACTGGGCTGTTTGGATCGGTCAACGCCGTGCGCACGTGGCTGTAGCGCAGGAAGCCGGTGCGCTCATTGACCAGTTGGGTTGCCGAATGCAGATACGCGGTATCGATGTCCCACGCACCTGCAGTGCCCTTCACACCGACCAGGAATCGTGTGAACTCGTTCGTGTTGGTGGTGACGCGGGGCCCAACATCGAAGGCGGCATAGCGTAGCCGGGCATCGACCCCCAGCGGGTTGTCCGGATGATCTGCGCCAAGCACGGTTGCGCCATCGCCGCTGCTGGCATTGACCGGTCCGCCGGGATAACCCCAGGATCCGGAGACGCCGCTTGGGGTGTTGTAAAACACATTCTTCTTCTTCGAATAGCCGAACTCGCCATACATTTCGAAGTTGTCGGACAGTACGAACGTGCCGCGCGCGAACAGATTGCCGAACTCTTCGCTGGGCGTCAGGCTGCGGAAGTCCTGGGTTTCCCACAGGCAGCCGCCGCCCGGGTCGGCGGGCGTGATGTTGGACAGTTGATCGCAGCCCGGCAGAGATTGATAGAGACCCGTCGCGGGATCGCGGATGCTGCCCGCCGGCGAGTTGCCGGCAACCGTGCCGCCAGCGGTGATGGCGCCGTTGAGCGGGAAGAACTGGCCACCAGCAACGCGATCGAAACCGTAGGGGCTGAGGTCGCCGTTTCCGATCCATTTGCGGTTGCGGCGGTCGGAAATGCGGATATCGTCGGTCTTGCTGACGTCGATGCTGACGAAGGCATTGAAGCCATCCTCGTCCAGATCGCCAATGCCTGCGGTCAATGAACCTTTGCGTGCGTTGCCATCGCTGTCCCCCGATGTTCCATACGAGGCCTTGGCGGTGGCGCCAGTGAAATCACGGCGGAGAATGATGTTCACCACGCCGGCAATGGCGTCGGATCC
Organism: Stenotrophomonas sp.; assembly: GCF_032061965.1. Classification (GTDB taxonomy): domain Bacteria; phylum Pseudomonadota; class Gammaproteobacteria; order Xanthomonadales; family Xanthomonadaceae; genus Stenotrophomonas. The sequence continues at coordinate 120,292 of NZ_DAMBEF010000003.1, forward strand.
ATAAATGGCCGATGCGCCATCCTTCAGAACTTCCACTCTCTCAACCGCATCCATCGGGATGACGCTCAAGTCGGTGAACACCTTTTGACCATCGTCAGCCAATCCATAAGGCGCCATGCGCCGGCCATTGAGCAGCACCAGCGTGGAAGCTGCACCGAGGCCGCGTAGCGAGATGCCCGAGCCACCACCGGCAAAGCCGGTGCCGAAGCTCTTGGGGATGGACCCGGCACCGTCACTGGTCAGGGTCTGTAGGTATTCGCCGATGGTCGCCCGTCCGGTGCGCTCGATCTCCTGTCGGCTGATGACCTGAACCGGCGATGCGGTTTCGGTTGTCGTGCGCGGGATGTTGGAGCCGGTCACCATGATCCGGTCCAGGTTTGTCGTTTGGTCCTGGGCCATGGCCAGGGAGGTGCCCGCGAGCAGCCCCACGGGTACCAGCAGCAGTTGTGTCAGGTGGGTGGTAATGGCTGCGCTCAACGTGGAGCGCGTGCAGTCAAGCGTGCGGTGGGTCGAATGTTTCACGGTCTCTCTCCAGGGAAGTCCAGCAAAAGGGCCACAAAAAACGCGGCCGACGAACATCGACGGCCGCGAATCTAGGTTTCCTGCAAGTGACGAGACGGTGAAATAAAGATTAATAGCTGGCCTGTTCGTGCCATCCCTTTTGCATTCGTTTAGAAAGCGTTTCCGGCACTTGTTCGGATCAGTCCAGGGTGAAGTCCACCGGAATCAAGCCGTATGCCTGTACAGCTTGGCCTCCATCAGTGGCCGGCTGGAATTTCCAGCGGCGCAGCACCTGGGTCTTCGCCGCAGTATCCAGACTCCGGTTGCCACTGCTGCGCTCCACATCCACCTGCAGCGGCACGCCGTCAATGCCCACCAGCACGCGCAGGATCACGGTGCCTTCGGCGCCCGCGCGCAGGGCTTCACGCGGATAGGCCGGGGGTGGGGCGTTGAGGTAGCGCAGTTGTACGCCGGTCAGCGGCTGGCTGGGCTGGCTGATGACCTCGCTTGGCGTCGGGTCGGTGGAGGGAGCGGCAATGTCGGTGGTGGGCAGGTTGACCACGGCATCGGTGGCAAAGATCGGCAACGGTGCGGTCTCCACCGGTGCAGGAAGCGCCGGCGTGGGCCGTTCCGGCGGGGCTTTTTCGGTGACCGGTTCGGTCGGCGGCGGCGGTGTTGGCGCGGGGGCGACCGGTTTGAGTTCAGGAAGTATCCAGCGCTCCTGGCGTGCCTGATCGACCCGTATCGGCGACTGCGCCAGCGGTATCAGCAACAGGGCTGCCGCCAGAAGGTGCAGGGCGATGGCGGCGCTGTAGGCCAGGATGCGTGCCGGTTCGAAATGGAAAGACGTGCTGCCGTGCTGTGTACGGACCATCTTGCACCTCCATGCGTGGGCGTGTGACAGAGAACAACGCGCGATGACACGGGACGGGGTTTGCGTGCTGCGTCCCGTGGGTCCAGTGCGCCTGTTATTGCGTTGGCCGGCAAGCGGGGGCGGGAATTCCGGTTATCTGGCAGACAGAAAGAAGCGGACAGATACCACGCAAACAACAACGGCGCCCGTAGGCGCCGTTGCGTGGCTCAGGTGGCTGGGATCAGCGGCCCAGTTCGAACACCACGTCGAGGTTGACCGATACCGTGCTCTCGCCCGGTGATACGGCCGTGTCCATCTCCGCCTTGGCACTGCGGCCGGCGGACATGGCCATCATCGGCATCGGACGGAAGCCGCCCTGGCTGCCTTCGGAGATGCTGACGATGCGGCGCACACGCAGGTCAAGCGACTTGGCATAGGTCTCGGCGCGAGCCTGGGCCTTCTTCAGTGCGGCCAGGCGTGCCTCGTCGTACACCGGCTCAGGCTGGTCGATCTCGAAGCTGGGGCCGTTGATCTGGTTGGCGCCCTGGGCGGCCAGGCTGTCCAGTACCTTGCCCAGCTTGGTGATGTCGCGGACCTTCAGGCTGACCGTGTTGCTGGCCTGGTAACCGGTGATCTTCGGGGCCTCGTTGTCCGCATAGCGGTATTGCGGGTTCAAATTGATGCCGCTGGTCTGGATGTCACGCTCGGCGATGCCAGCCGCCTTCACCGCAGCCATGACCTTGTCCATCTGCACGGCGTTCTCGCGCATGGCGGTATTGCCGTCGACGGCCTGAGTGACCACGCCGGCAGACAGGGTAGCCACATCCGGCACCCGCTTGGCCTCGGCCTGGGCCGATATGTTCAGCAGGGTGGCATCGCTGGCGACAACAGTGGGGACGGATTGGGCGTGGGCGGTCATCGAGGTTCCCAGAGCGAGTGACAGGGAAAGCAGCAACGGGGCGAGAGCGGTTCGGCGCATGGTGATCCTCCTTGGCTGGATCGTGAAAATGAACACGTGGCGATGAACGGGTGGTGAGCCATGATGGGGTCGCCGTCACTTTGCCGGCAATGGCGATCATTCAGGTTGCTGGCGCAGGTTATGCTTCCGCGATGCTTTATCTCGCCTCCCGCTCCCCCCGCCGCAACGAATTGCTGTCCCGCCTTGGTGTGCCCTTCCGTGCGCTCGATCTCGAAGTGCCGGAGCTGCGTGCGCCCGGCGAGGCGGCCGAGGCCTATGTGCGACGGGTAGCCTTGGACAAGGCGCGGGCAGGGCTGGCGCTGGTGGCCGACGACGCGCAGGCGGTGGTACTGGGCTCCGATACCGAGGTGGTACTGGACGATCGCGTGTACGGCAAACCGGCCGATGCCGCCGATGCGGCGGCCATGCTGGCCTCGTTGGCTGGCCGCACGCACCGGGTGATCACCGTGGTGGGTCTGGTCGGGGCCGGCCGGGAAGCGGTGACGACGGTGGTGTCGGAAGTCAGCTTTGCGCCGATGAGCGCAGCGGATATCGCCGCCTACGTGGCCACCGGTGAACCGATGGGCAAGGCCGGCGGTTATGCCATCCAGGGCGGGGCCGAGCGCTACATCCATCACCTGGCCGGCAGCTACTCCGGGGTGATGGGTCTGCCGTTGCAACAGACAGCCGACCTGCTGGCGGCGTTTGCCGCGGGCGCGGCAGGTGATTCCATGGACCAGGGGGAGTGAAGGACGTGTCTGAAGAGATTCTGGTGAACGTCACCCCGCGCGAAACCCGCGTGGCGGTGATCGAGAACGGCATGCTGCAGGAACTGCACATCGAGCGCGGTTGGCGCCGCGGCGTGGTCGGCAACATCTACAAGGGCAAGGTGCAGCGGGTGATGCCTGGCATGCAGGCCGCTTTCGTCGAGGTAGGGCTGGACCGCGCTGCGTTCCTGCATGCCAACGACGTGGTGCGGCCGGCGCCTGTCGCCGCCGATACCGAGGAAACCGCCCCCAGTTTGCCGCTGCCGTCCTCTGTCCCCATCGTCGAGCTGCTGCGCGATGGCCAGGACGTGGTGGTACAGGTGGTCAAGGACCCGATCAGCACCAAGGGCGCCCGGCTGACCACGCAGATCAGCATTCCGTCGCGTTACCTGGTGCTGTTGCCGCAGTCCAAGATGGTGGGGGTCTCCGCCCGCATCGAGGACGAGGCCGAACGTGCCCGGCTCAAGTCGTTGGTCACCGAGATCTCGGCCCAGCACGGCGGCTACGGCTACATCGTGCGCACCAATGCCGAAGGCCAGCCGGCCGAGGCCCTGGCCGAAGACATCTCCTATCTGTCGCGGGTGTGGGCAGTGGTGGAGCGGCGTGGTCGCGAAGCGCCGCCGTGCAGCATCATCTACGAAGACCTGAGCCTGCCGCTGCGCTCGGTACGCGACCTGATCCGCAAGGACGTGGACAAGGTCAAGGTCGACTCCAAGGAAACCTTCGGCCAGCTGCAGGCCTTCGTCGCCAAATACATGCCAGTGCTGGGCGAGAAGCTGGAGCTGTATACCGGCGACCGCCCGATCTTCGACATGTTCGGGGTCGAGGACGAGATCGTCCGCGCCTTGAACAAGCAGGTGCCGCTCAAGTCCGGCGGCTACCTGGTCATCGACCAGACCGAGGCGATGACCACCATCGACGTCAACACCGGTTCCTTCGTTGGCCAGCGCAACCTCGAAGAAACCGTGTTCCGCACCAATCTGGAGGCGGCACAGACGGTGGCCCGCCAGCTGCGGCTGCGCAACCTGGGCGGCATCATCATCATCGACTTCATCGACATGGATGACGCCGAGCACCGCCGCCAGGTATTGCGCACGCTGGAAAAGGCACTGGCCCGTGACCATGCCAAGACCACGGTGTACGACTTCTCGCCGCTGGGCCTGGTCGAAATGACCCGCAAGCGCACGGTCGAGAGCCTGGAGCGGCAGCTGTCCGAAACCTGCCCGCAATGCAGCGGCCGCGGCAGCATCAAGACCGCCGAGACCGTCACCTACGAGATCTTCCGCGAGATCACCCGCGCCGTGCGCCAGTTTGAGGCGGCACGTTTGCTGGTGATTGCCTCCAGCAAGGTCGTGGCTCGCATCACCGACGAAGAGTCGGCGGCGGTGGCCGAGCTGGAAGAATTCCTGGGCAAGAGCATTCGCTTCCAGGCCGACGATCAGTACCTGCAAGAGCAGTTCGATGTCGTATTGCTTTGACCTGAACGCTGCTGCCGGAGCCCCAAGTCGCAGCTGATGACGACGTTGTTGCGCCACCGCCTGCGCCGTGCACGACGCTATGCATTGATTGCATTGGCGATCGTGCTGGTGGGCGTGGCCTTGCTGGTGGGCACGCTGAGCCAGCTGTTGCCGGCAGTGCAGGCACATCCGGAAAAGGTTGCCGCCTGGCTCAGTGAGCGGGCCGGGCAGCCGGTGGCGTTTGATCGGCTGCAGACCCGCTGGACCCGACGCGGCCCGCTGCTGCAGTTGGATGGCCTGCGCATCGGCCAGGGCGAGGGCGTGCGTATCGGCCAGGCCGAGGTGCTGGTGGCGGTGTACTCGGGCCTGTTGCCCGGCGCACCCCTGACCGAGCTGCGTCTGCGTGGCTTGGCGCTGACCTTGCAACGTGCCGAGGATGGGCGCTGGTCCGTGCTTGGCCTGCCCAGCAACAACAGCGGCGGCGATCCCCTCGACAGCCTGCGCCGGCTCGGCGAGCTGCAGGTCATTGGCGGCCAGTTGCAGGTGCAGGCGCCCGGAATTGGCTTGCAGACCCGTATCCCGCGTATCGACCTGCGGTTGCGGGTGGATGGCGAGCGTCTGCGCGTGGGGGCCAAAGGCTGGATAGACACGGCCGCTCCGCCGTTGACCGCCGTGCTGGATTTCCAGCGCAAGCAGGGTGACGGCCAGGCATGGCTGGCAGCCGAGCCGGCGGACCTGGGGGCTTGGGCGCCCTTGCTGCACGTGGCCGGCATACAGGCACGACAGGGGCGGGGCGAACTGCACGCCTGGGTGCAGTTGCACGATCACCGCGTGGTGGCGGTCACCGCCGCGGGCGAGCTGGAAAAGGTTGTGCTGTCCGGTGCCGCGCTGCCGGCAACCAAGGCAGCCCCGCAGGTGGGTTTGAACAAGCTGGAGCTGCGCGCGCGCTGGCAGGCCGGTGCTGATGGCTGGCGTCTGGACGCCCCCCTGCTGCGGATCGACAGCGCTGGCGGCAGGCAGGTGATGGATGGCTTGTTGCTGGCCGGCGGCAAGCATTTCGCGCTGCAGGGCAAGCAGGTGGATGTGGGGCCGCTGTTGCAGGTGGCAGCGCTGAGCGATGCGCTTGAGCCCAGCCTGCGACGCTGGCTGACGCAGTCACGGCCCTCGCTCCGCTTTGCCGATGTCAGCATCGCAGGTGAGCGCGATGGCCCGGTCCGCGCCAGCGGCGAGTTGCTTGATGCCAGCTTTGCCGCCGTGGGCGGCAGCCCGGGCATCAGCGGCCTGCGTGGCCATTTCCAGGGTGATGCGCAGGCGTTTTCGTTGGCGTTGACCCCCGATCACCTTGTGCGTTTTGACTGGCCCACCGGCTTCGGCGTGGTGCATGACCTGCATCTTGCCGGCGAGCTGGTTGGCTGGCGCGAGGGCGCGGGCTGGCAGGTGGGTACACCCGCACTGCGTGTACAGGGCGAGGATTACGCCGCCAACCTGCGCGGTGGCATGTGGTTCCAGGGCGATGGCACGCGCCCATGGATCAATCTGGCGGCCCAACTGGACGACGTGCCGATGACCGCGGCCAAACGTTTCTGGGTGCGCTCCCACATGAGCCAGGCGGCAGTTGATTGGCTGGATGCGGCGCTGGTCGATGGCCATGTGCGCAATGGCGTGGGTTTGGCGGTAGGTGACCTGGATGACTGGCCGTTCACCGGGCACAACGGCCGCTTCGAGGCGGGCGGCCATATCGACAATGGCAGCATCCGCTTCAATGAGCACTGGCCGTTGATGCGCCAGGTGAATGCCGATATCAACTTCATCGCCAACGGTTTCGAGTTGAACGGGCGTGGCGAGCTGGCCGGGGTCAAGGTGGCCAGCATGCAGGCTGGCATCGCCGACTTCCATGAGTCCAAACTGCGTGTGCAAGCCAGTACCGTCGATGACGGTGCGCGGCTGTTGGCGCTGTTGCGGCAAAGTCCGCTGCAGGCCAGCTACGGCGAAACCCTGGACAACCTGACGGTTGCCGGCCCGGCTGCGGTCAACTTTGACCTGATGTTGCCCTTGCACCATGAGGACGGCAAAAGCGAGCTGCGGGGTGAGGTCGAGTTGCGTGGCGCACGTCTGGCCGACAAGCGCTGGGACCTGCAGTTCGACAACGTGCAAGGCAAGGTGGTCTACAGCGACGATGGCTTTGATGCGCCCGCACTGCAGGTGCGCCATCAGGACCGGGACGGCGTACTGGCATTGCGCGCGGGCGGCTTCGCCAAGGAGCCGGGCAATGCGTTCGAGGCGGAGCTTGGGGCGGCACTGGATGCCGGCAAGTTGCTCGATCGCGCACCGGAGTTGAACTGGCTCAAGCCATATATCCATGGCACTTCGCAGTGGACGGTGGGGGTTACCCTGCCCAAGCAGGTGGCAGCCGGTGCGGTGACGGTGCCGACCATGCTGACCTTGCATTCGGACCTGCGCGGCACGCGCCTGCAGTTGCCAGCGCCCTTGAACAAGCCCGCAGCCGATGGCTTGGCAACGACCGTGACAGCTGCCTTGCCGATGGGTGCAGGTCGCATCGATGTGGCCTTCGGGCGGCTGATGGCGTTGGCCGCACGCAGCAACAATGGCAAGACCGGCGTGCAGGTCACCATGGGCAGCGACAGGGTCGCCCAGGAGCCGCCGGCCGACGGCTTGCAGGTCAATGGCCGTACCCCGTCGCTGGACGCGCTGGAGTGGATCAGCCTGGCCCGGGGTGGCAGCGATGAAGGCGAGGGCGGCTTGGCGCTCAAGCATATCGATGTGCTGGCCGACGAGCTGCTGCTGATCGGCGGCCACTTCCCGCAGACGCGGTTGCAGTTGCGGCCCGGCGCGGAGGCCATCGCGGTACGTCTGGATGGCCCGGCGCTGGCGGGTGATCTGCGGGTTCCCAATGCCGACGGTGCCGCCGTGAGTGGCGCACTGGATCGGGTGCATTGGCAGGCTGCACAGCCGGCAGCTGCAGCGGAGTCGTCGGATACCCCGACAACGCCGATCAACCCGGCAAAGATCCCGCCGTTGTCGCTGGATATTGAGGATCTGGCCTTTGCCAGCGTCCAGTTGGGCCAGACCCGGCTGCGAACCCAGCCGCTGGCCGATGGCATGCAGGTGCAGCAACTGCAGTTCCGCGCGTCCAAGCAGAGCATCGATGTGCAGGGCCAGTGGCGGGGCATGGGCGAGGCCGCGACCACCCGGGTCAGCGCCGACGTGAAAAGCGAGGACCTGGGCGACCTGCTGCAGCGGCTGGCCTACGGCGGCCAGGTGCGCGGCGGTGAGGGCCAAATCCAGTTGCAGGCCGGCTGGAGCGGTGGGCCGATGGCGTTCAAGCTGGCCAACCTGGAAGGCACGCTGGACATGAAGCTCCGCAACGGCCAGCTGTTGGAAGTGGAGCCGGGCGCTGGCCGTGTATTGGGGCTGCTCAGCGTGGCGCAGCTGCCGCGTCGGCTGCTGTTCGATTTCCGCGACCTGTTCTCCAAGGGCCTGGCGTTCAACCACGTCGAGGGCACGGTGCAGTTCGGTGACGGGCTGGCGCGCACTGACAAGGTCGCCATCGAGGCACCGGCGGCGGACATCAGCATCCGCGGCCAGGCCGACATGCGCACCCAGCAGTTCGACCAGACCATCGACGTCAACCCGCGCTCGGGCAACCTGCTTGCGGTGGTGGGCGCAGTGGCCGGCGGCCCGGTGGGTGCGGCGGTAGGTGCCGCGGCCAATGCCGTGCTGAGCAAGCCATTGGGTGAAATCGGCTCCAAAACCTATAAGGTGACGGGGCCATGGAAGGACCCCAAGGTGGAGGTGATTGATCGCGATGCGCCGCGCACGCCCCCGCCCGTCGTTACCCCGGCGGCTGCCAACAGCCCCTGATTCAAACGCTGGCTTGCCTCTGGCGCGCCAGCCCCCATCTGGAATGTCATGACAGACAACGCACTCACCCTTGCCGAGTCCCGCCTGCTGCTGCCGGCTGGACTGGATGCCAATCGCCTGGAACGCACCTTCGGCACCTTGCTGGGGCCGGGCATCGATTTTGGCGACCTGTATTTCCAGCACTCACGGCGAGAGAGCTGGAGCGTGGAGGATGGCATCGTCAAGGACGGCGCACACTCCATCGAGCAAGGCGTGGGCGTGCGCGCGATTGCCGGTGAGAAGACCGGTTTTGCCTATTCCGACGACATCCAACCGGCCGCGTTGCTGGCGGCCGCGCAGTCGGCGCGCGCCATCTCGCGTGAGGGCGGGGCCCAGGACGTTCGCTCGCTGGTGCGCGGCGGCGCCCGCGCGCTGTATCCGGCGCTGGACCCGGTCGACAGCCTCGGCAACGAGGCCAAGGTGGCGGTACTCAAGCGCCTGGACCGTTACCTGCGTGCCGCCGACCCGCGCGTGCAGCAGGTGATGGTGAGCCTCTCCGGCTCGGTCGACACGGTGCTGGTCGCACGCAGTGACGGCGTGCTGGCGGCGGACGTGCGGCCGCTGGTGCGCTTGAACGTGCAGGTCATCGTCGAACAGAGCGGTCGGCGCGAATCCGGTTATGCCGGCGGCGGCGGGCGCTACAGCTACGAGGAATTGTTTGCCGGCGAACGCCCCGAGGCCTTTGCCCGCGAAGCCCTGCGCCAGGCCCTGGTGAACCTGGAAGCCATTCCCGCCCCTGCCGGGGTGATGCCGGTGGTGCTGGGCCCGGGTTGGCCGGGCGTGCTGCTGCATGAAGCGGTGGGCCACGGCCTGGAAGGCGATTTCAACCGCAAGGGCACCAGTGTCTATGCGGGGCGGATCGGCGAGCGGGTTGCCTCCCCCGGCGTGACCATCGTCGATGACGGCACCCTTGATGGCCGCCGCGGCTCGCTGAACATCGACGATGAAGGCACCCCGACCCAGTGCACCACGCTGATCGAGGACGGCATCCTGGTCGGCTACATGCAGGACACGCTCAATGCCCGCCTGATGGGCGTGGCGCCAACCGGCAATGGCCGTCGCGAATCATTCGCGCACATGACCATGCCGCGCATGACCAATACCTATATGCGCGCCGGCCAGCACGATCCGCAGGAAATGATCCGCTCGGTGAAGAAGGGCTTGTATGCGGTGAATTTCGGCGGTGGCCAGGTCGATATCACCAGCGGCAAGTACGTGTTCTCGGCTACCGAGGCCTACCTGATCGAAGACGGCAAGATCACCGCACCGGTGAAGGGTGCAACCTTGATCGGCAACGGCCCGGAGACCATGCAGAAGGTGCGCATGATCGGCAACGATCTGGCGCTGGACGAAGGCGTGGGCATCTGCGGCAAGGACGGGCAGAGCGTGCCGGTCGGTGTCGGCCAGCCGTCGTTGCTCATTGATGGGCTGACGGTGGGGGGAACGCAGGCTTGAGGGTGTGGCTGAAGAGCCCCCTCATCCGCCCCTTCGGGGCACCTTCTCCCGCGTGAAGGAGAAGGGAATGCTGGCATTCGAGGCTGGCCCGGATTTCGCTCAAGTAGCAGTGACCCAATCCCTTCTCCCGCTTGCGGGAGAAGGTGCCCCGAAGGGGCGGATGAGGGGAAGTTTTTCGCTACAGAACTAAACCGGCAGCCCGCTCAATCCAGATCAATCCTGCTCGTCGTCGCCATCCACGTCATCGGCGTCGTCATCGCCACCAACTTCCGCGGTCGCATTCAGAACCGGTACCAGCATCAGCTCGCGCAACACCTGGTAGATCTCGCGATAGGCGCGCGGCGGCTTGTTCTTGGCCTTTTCGGCCAGCGCGTTGCGCACCAGCGTGCGCAGGCCTTGGCGGTCTGCTTGCGGGTATTCGTCCAGCAGCTCGCCCAGGGCGACGTCGCCCTCGGCCAGCAGGCGCTCACGCCAGCGCTCCATGCGATGCATGATCGCCACTTCGCGGCGCGAGGTCTCGCTGTTGGCATCGAGCGCGTCGCGGATGGCTTCCAGCGTCTCGTCTTCCTCGCGGCGCATCTGCTTGGCCAGGAAGGCCAGCTGCCGCTTGCGGGCACCGTGGGAGGTGATGCGCTTGGTGTACTCGATGTGTTCCAGCAGACCTTCCGGGATGGGCAGGCGCGCCAGCTGGGCTGGGGTCAGGTCCACCAGCTTTTCGCCCAGGGCCAGGACTTCCAGCGCCTCGCGCCGGTTCTGGCTGCGGCTTTCGCCCAAAAATTCGCCGGTTTCTTGATCGCGTCCGCGCATCGTGCTGCTACCTACTAAACTTCATGACAGGAAAGCCGGGTAGTTGCCAGGCTTCACGAGAAATCCCCCACATCCGACCGTTGGCCATGGAAAGCCCGTCGGATGTGAACTGATTCGGTCCACAAGGATAAAGCATTGAACGCCATTACCACCCAAACCGCGGGAACCGATGACAGCCTGCAACGGCTTGAGCAGCTTGCCGACATCTCCCAGCGGTTGCTGGAAAAGGCCCGTGCGATGGGCGCCAGCCAGGCCGAAGTCAGTTGCAGCGAGGACCGCGGGCTGGATGTGAACGTGCGCCTGGGTGAGGTGGAAACGGTGGAATCCACCCATGATCGCGGCATCGCCGTGACCGTCTACTTCGGGCAACGCAAGGGCAGTGCGAGCACCGCCGACCTGCAGGACAGCAGCCTGGACGCCACCGTGGCCCAGGCCTGCGCCATCGCCCGCCATACCGAGGACGATGCCGCTGCCGGCCTGGCCGATGCCGAGCTGATGGCAACCACTTTTCCGGACCTGGACGGCTGGCACCCCTGGGAGCTCAGTGCGGAGCAGGCCGTGGACCTGGCCCTTGCCTGCGAAGCCGCAGGCCGTGCCGATGCGCGCATCAGCAACTCCGATGGGGCCTCGGCCGCCACCGCACGCAGCCTGTCGGTCTATGCCAACTCGCATGGTTTCATCGGCCGTGACCGCAGCAGCCATCATTCCATCGGCTGCGCACTGATCGCAGGGCAGGGCGATGGCATGCAGCGTGATGGGTGGTACACCAGCGCGATTGCCCGCGAAGACCTGCAGGACCCCGTTGCAGTCGGGCGCCTTGCCGCCGAGCGGACGCTGGCACGCCTTCAGCCCCGTTCCCTGCCCACGGGCCAGGTGCCGGTGCTGTTTGCCGCCGAAACCGCACGTTCCCTGATCGGCCATCTGCTCAGCGCGGTATCCGGCGGCGCCCTTTACCGGCGCGCGAGCTTTTTGCTGGATAGCGCAGGCACGCAGCTTTTCCCCGATTGGTTTGCGATCGACGAATTGCCCCTGCTCAAGCGCGGATTGCGTTCCAGCGCGTTCGATGGCGAAGGCGTGGCAACCCGCAACTCCGCGCTGGTAAGTGCGGGCGTGCTGCAGCGGTACGTGCTGGGCAGTTATTCGGCGCGGCGTCTTGGCCTGCAGACAACGGCCAATGCCGGCGGTGTCCACAACCTGCAGGTTCGCGCAAATGCCGGTGATCGCGCTTCCATGCTGTCGGGTATGGGAACTGGCCTGTTGGTGACCGAATTGATGGGCCAGGGCGTCAATGGCGTGACCGGTGACTACTCGCGCGGCGCGGCTGGATTCTGGGTGGAAAATGGCGAAATCGCCTATCCCGTCGACGGAATCACCATCGCCGGCAACCTCAAGCAGATGTTCAGCAGCATCGAGGCGGTGGGTACCGACGTGGATCCCCGCTCGCATGTTTCGGTGGGTTCGATCCTGCTGGGTGCCATGACGGTGGCGGGTAACGATTGACGTAGTCTTGGCAAACAGCGGACTATTCTTAATGCAGCAGTAGTTCTGCCCTTATGGCGGAGCGCTGCCAAGCGTTACTACGCCCACTACAAGGATCTTGGGGAAACAATGAGCGATTATCAGAACACCACGCCTCCGCCGCCGCCGGCCAATGCACCGGCTTCGGATGACAACAGCATTGCCATGCTGGTGCACCTGTCGGGGATCTTCCTGGGTTTCATCGTGCCGCTGATCATGTGGCTGGTGAACAAGGACAAGCCCGAGAAGGCATTCCTGACCGAGAACTCCAAGGAAGCGCTCAATTTCCAGCTCACGCTGCTGGGCATTTATTTCATCAGCGGCATTTTGATGATCGTGTTTATCGGGTTCCTCACCTACGCAGCTGCGTGGGTTGCGGGTGTGGTTTTTGCGATTATTGCCGGCCTGGCCGCCAACAAGGGCGAGACCTACCGCTACCCGATGACCGTTCGCCTGATCAAGTAATCGGCGCGCTGGTTGTAAAGAAAAAGCCCGGGATTTCCCGGGCTTTTTCGTTTCTGCGGCGGCCATCATTGCACCGCCCGTGGCGGCACCGGCGATCAATGCGAACGGCGTACCGTCAGTTCGGCCAACGCTGCCAGCGGCGCGGCACGCTGGCCAAACGGGATCAATGCCGCCTGCATGGCGGTCGCCAGTTCGGCCAAGGTCGCCTTGGCACCGTCCATGCCCAGCAGCGACGGGAAGGTGGACTTGTGCTGGGCCTGATCCTTGCCGGCGGTCTTGCCCAACTGCTCCGAGCTGGCCTCGACATCGAGGATATCGTCGCGGACCTGGAAGGCCAGGCCCAGGGTGTCGGCAAAACTGTCCAACTGCGCCAGCTGGGCGTCGCTGGCTTCGCCGCACAGTGCACCCATGCGAACCGCTGCGCGGATCAGCGCGCCGGTCTTCAGGGCGTGCATGCGCTTGAGCTCCTCCAGCGCCTGCTCCTGACCGGTGGCATCGATGTCCAGTGCCTGTCCGCCGCACATGCCGGCAGCGCCGGAGGCGGTCGCCAGGGTCCGCATGCAGTCCAAGGCCAGGGCCGGCGGCATCCACGCGTCAGCCAGGATCTCAAAGGCACGCGTCTGCAGGGCGTCGCCGGCCAGGATCGCGGTCGCCTCGTCAAAGGCGATATGCGTGGTCGGGCGGCCGCGCCGCAGGTCGTCATCGTCCATCGCCGGCAGGTCGTCGTGGACCAGCGAGTAGGCGTGGATGAATTCCACCGCCACGGCCGCCGCATCCAATCGCGCTTCGTCGGCGCCGAACAGGTGGCCGGTGGCGTAAACCAGCATCGGCCGCATCCGCTTGCCGCCGCCCAGCGCCGCATAGCGCATGGCCTGGTGCAGGCGTTGCGGTGCTGCCTCGGGATCGGGCAGGGCGTGTTGCAGCTGTTCTTCCGTGCGTTGCAACCAACGGGTGAGCAGGGCTTCAGTCGTCATTGCCGCTGCTTTCAAAGGGTTCGGACTTCTCCGGCTGGGCCGGATCGGTCAGCAGGCGCACGCGCAGCTCTGCCTGTTCCAGCGCCTGCTGGCACTGCCGGTACAGGCCTACGCCACGTTCGTATGCGGTCAGCGACTGCTCAAGACTGAGGTCGCCGGCTTCCATCTTCTCGACCAGCTGTTCCAGTTCTTCGAGCGACTGCTCGAAGTGGGCGACCGGCGAGGTTTCATTGGGGGACTTCTTTGCCATGGGGCAAGTGTGAGCGGGCAATGGAAAAGGGTCAATTCACCTGATCTGGCGGTTGCCAGTGCAGGGTTGCCTCGTGGGCCCGCAACCAGTCCAGCAAGGGTCCGGACAGGACACGGTCGGCGGCCGCCAGCACCACATCGCCGTCGCATAGCAGCGGCAGGTGCGGGCGCAGCCACGGCGGGACATCGGATTGTTGCAGGCAATGCTTGAGTTGATGGCTGTGGCTGCGTCCGGACAGATGGATGCGTTCGCCGCCACGGCGCTGGCGCAGCTGCAGCGGCCGGTCGAATCCGCTGGCGCCCCGCAGGGTGAGGGTGCCGCCATCGGGGAGAACCGCCGGTGTGCCGCCGTCCCAGGTGCGCTGCCAGCCTGCGGGCCACGCTGCCAGCGGCGGCACCACGTGCAGTTGATCACGCCAACGCACGATACGGGCCTGCTGCCAGCGGAACGCCGCCTGCTGGTCGTGCCCGGCCTGCAACAACTGCTGCTGGATCGCGGCGACACCGCTGGCTGGCAGCGGCGGCAACTGATGGTGTTGCGCCCACCGCCGCAGCACCCGAGCCTGCTGCGGGTCGGCCAGTCGGCGCAATGCGCTCAGCCGCAAACTGCCGGCCTGGCTGCAGCATTGCTGCAGCAGATCTGCATCGGTTTCACCCAGCAGCTGCGCTGCCTGTGCTGCCAGCCCTGCGCTGCGCGCGATCGCGGCGCTGGCATGTGGCCAGCGTTGACGCAGCAGTGGGATGACCTGCAGGCGCAGGAAATTGCGGTCGAAATCCGGGCTGCTGTTGCTGGGGTCCTCGATCCACTGCAGTTGGTGTTGTCTGGCATAGGCTTCCAGCTCGGCACGCGGACATTGCAGCAGCGGGCGCCACAGCATGCCGTTGCCGAACGCTCGTTGCGCCCGCATCGCCGCCAGGCCATCGACACCGGCACCGCGCAGGGCGCGCAGCAGGAAGGTCTCGGCCTGGTCGTCCTGGTGATGGGCCAGGGCCAGCCACTCGTCCTTGCCCAGGTGCGTCTTGAACGCAGCGTGGCGGGCCTCGCGCGCAGCGGCCTCCAGGCCTAGTCCGCTGTCGCGTGGCACGTCGACGTTGACGGTCACCAACGGCACAGCCCACTGCGCGCACAGCTGGCTGCAATGCCGTTGCCAGTCATCGGCACGGGGGTGCAGGCCATGGTGCACGTGCAGGGCGCGCACACTGCCTTGCCGACGCCTGCGGGCGTTGACGAGCAGATGCAGCAGCACGGTGGAATCCAGGCCGCCGCTGAAGCCGACCATCACCGGTCGGTCACTTGCGGCGTGCAGCAGGGAAGGGGGAAGCGGAATCATGGCCGCGCCGAGTATCGGTGGCGACGGCCCTGCCTGCAATTGCAGCCGCCAGCGCGCAGGAGCGGGCCACGGCGCAAAGCAGGCAATGTGTCGCTGACAACCCGGCGCAGGTCATCGCCGCGATCTGGGTAAAGGCAGGCCTGGCTAGGGCAGGCGTTTGCCCTGGCGATCGATGTGGTAGTGCGTGCCGCCGACGATGGACGCGTGGCCATCGGCATCGGGCTTGCCGGGGTGACAGTCCTGGCAGACCTCGGCAATTCCGTCCTTGAACGGCCAGCCCCAGTCGAAGCTGTCGGCGAATGCTGGCCGTAGCTGCTTGTCGTAGTAGCTGATGCGGCCGTTGATGCTGGCCCGGGTCAGGCCTTCTTCAAAGTAATCGGGCCCATTGTCATAGGTGATAACCGCCAACCGGCGGCCATCACCACGGAGGTAATAGTGCTGCTTGCCGACAAGAATGGCGGACAGCCCATCCGCATCGTATTCAAGCCGGGCCAAGGCAGCCGGGGTGATTTCCAGCGTGCCATCCTTGCCTAGCTGGCAGCCATCGAGAACCTCGAACATCGAGGTGTCCATGCGGTAACACGGCTCGGCGGCCAGTGTCATGGCTGCGGGCAGGGCCAGTGACAGCAATGCCATCACTGACCAGCCCTTCATGTGCCCGGGTCGGCTCACGGTGCCTTGCGTTCAAACCTGGCCGGCTGCGGCAGCTCCACCGGTACGCCGTGTGCGTCGCAGGTGCCGACGCTGCACAGGCGTTCGCGCAGGCGCGGGGTGGACTGCACGATCAGGTGGTAGATCGTGTTCTGTTCCAGCGTGCCGCGCACGGCCTTGCTGCCGGGGCCACGCGCCCAGATGCCGACGTCCTCGCCACCATGTGATTCGGCCTTGGCCGGCACCAGTGCTTCCTGCATGTAGTCCGGGTGCTCGGTGTCGACGTGGGTCAGGTCCGGGCGACCGTTGGCCGATTCAAAGCTGCTCGGGGCGTGCGGGAAGCGCTTCGGGCCGGCGGCCTGCTGGTTGCTGGCACCGGTGTAGCCGGGACCATTGGCATAGCTCAGGGTGGTGTACGGCAGGCCCATGCCATCGCGGGCCAGGTCCAGTGCGCCGATCCCGTCTTCGCCGCCCTTGTCCTTGACCTTGCCCAGGATGGCATTGCCACGCGCCGGGTAGCCGACGAAGTTCAGCGTATGCGAGTGATCGGCGGTGACGATGATCAGCGTGTCCTCGGCCGATGTCGCCTCCACTGCGGCCTTGACCGCGTCCGACAGTGCGATGGTGTCGCCCAGGGCACGCGCGGCATTGCCACTGTGGTTGGCGTGGTCGATGCGGGCGCCTTCCACCATCAGCACGTAACCGTCCTGGTGCTTGGACAGGTTGGCGATGGCGGCGCGCGTCAGTTCGGCCAACGAGGGCTCGCCAGCCGGGTCCTTGGCGCGGTCCTGCTCGTACTGCATGTGGTCCGGTTCAAACAGGCCGAGCAGTGCCGGGGCATTGCTCGCTGCCTTGAGCTGGTCTGCGTTCCACACGTAGGCGCCCTGCGGATGGGCCGCCTGCCATTCGGCGACCAGGTTGCGCCCGTCCAGGCGCAGGCCCACCTTGTCGGCGTATTCCGGGTCCTGTTCGTTGATGGTGGTGAACTGCCCGCGACCACCGCCCAGGGCGACCTGCGGGCCGCGCCCGTAACGCGAGGAGGACAGCAGCTGCTGGGCAATATCCACGCACCCCTCGGTCTTGGCAGCGGCGGGCAGGTCGACGTCGGCCTCCCAGTTGCGCTCGGGCGAATGGGCGTAGGTTGCCGCTGGCGTGGCATGGGTCAGGCGCGCGGTGGACACCACGCCGGTGGCCAGGCCGGCGCTGTCGGCCAGCTCCAGCCAGGTCAGCAGGCGCTTGTCGAGGCTGTCAGCGCAGTTGCTGCGGGTGCCTGCGCTGACACCGATGGCGCCCATGTGGCTCTTCACGCCGGTGGTGATGGCGGTCATGGTGCCGGCGGAGTCCGGCGTCTGCGAGTCGGTGTTGTAGGTCTTGCTGAACGCCGTGGCCGGGAATCGCTCCCACGACAACAGGTTTTCTTCACCCGGGTTGCCGTTGCGCTGGCCTTCCAGGATGCGCGCGGCGGCGACCGTGGTCAGGCTCATGCCGTCACCCAGGAACAGGATGACATTCTTGGCCTTGCCGGCCATGGCACCGTTGCCGGCCGCCCGCGCCGCGCCGTCGCGGTACCACCATTGCGGTGTTTCCCCGTCCGGATGGGTGATCCGGGGCACGTCGACGCTGATGGCGGAGGCCTGTCCGGAAGGGGCGCCGGTACTGGCGCAGGCGCCCAGTAGCAGGGTGGACAGGGCGGCGGACAGGAAGCTGGCTTTGTGCATCGTGGGTGTTACCGCTGGATGAAGACAGACCCCCATTATGGTCAAGCCCAGAAGGCATGCATATGACACGCAGCTTTTCTGTGTGGGCATCGTGCTGGCAGGGGGCTTGCGTTATCGTGAGAGCCTTCGATTTGTTCTCTGGATTCGCAATATGAATGTGGTTTCTGCCTGGCTGCGGATCCCCTTCTGGCAGCGGGTGGTCGGCGGCTTCGTGTTGGGAGCGCTGGCCGGCTGGGCGCTGGGGCCGGCTGCCGAGACCTTTTTTGGTCCGCTCGGCGAGCTGTACGTCACGCTGATCAAGATGATCGCGGTACCGCTGGTGTTCTTCGCGGTGATCAATGCGATCGGCTCCCTGCACGGGCAGAAGTCGGTGGCCGCGCTCAGTGGTCGGACGTTCCTGTGGTTCGTCATCACCGCTGCGCTGGCGGTGGGTATCGGCTTGCTGGTCGGCACGGTCATGCAGCCCGGCACCGGTGGCCTGAAACTTGCGGTGGACTCGGCCTATACGCCGCGTGACGTGCCCTCCGTGGCCAAGGTGCTGATGGACGTGGTGCCGTCCAACGTGTTCTACGCGTTGTCGGGCATCGGCACCAAGGCAAATGCCGCAGGTGAGCAGGTGCTGGCGGCCGGGCGTGGTTCGATCCTGCCGGTGATCTTCTTTGCCGGCCTGCTTGGCTTTGCGATGGTCAAGCTGGGCGAAAAGGTCAACGAGGCGCGCAAGCTGGTCGGCCAGATGAGCGAGATCATGATCCAGGTGACCCGCTTCGTGCTGGAGATGACGCCGCTGGGTACCTTTGGCCTGATTGCCGGCCTAGTGGGCAGCTATGGCTTCGAGAAACTGCTGCCATTGGGCAATTTCGTATTGGCGCTGTATGTGGCCTGCGCGCTGCATATCGTCATCGTCTACAGCGGCCTGCTGTTGGCGCACGGTCTGAACCCGTGGAAGTTCTTCCGCGGTGCGGCGCCGGGCATGCAGGTAGCGTTCGTGGCGTCCTCCAGTTTCGCGGCCATGCCGGTGGCGATGCGCTCGATCACCGACAACCTGGGGGTCAACAAGGATTACGCCTCCTTCGCGGTGCCGCTGGGCGCCAGCATCAAGATGGACGGTTGCGGTGCGATCTACCCGGCGCTGTGCGCGGTGTTCATTGCGCAATACACGGGCGTACCGCTGACACCGGAGCAGTACGTGATCGTGTTGATCGCTTCGGTGCTGGGCAGCTTCGGCACGGCAGGTGTGCCGGGTACGGCGGTGGTGATGGCCACGGTGGTATTGAGCGCAGCCAACCTGCCGTTGGAGGCGATCGGCTACCTGTATGCCATTGACCGCATCCTCGACATGATGCGGACCATGACCAACGTGACCGGCCAGATGGTGGTGCCGGTGATCGTGGCCAAGGAAACCGGGCTGCTCGACCAGCAGGTCTACGAGGCTGCGGGTACGCCGGCCATGGGCCGTGGCGGCGATCGATTGTCCTGACCGCGTTTGCGCATGCGCAGCAAGGCCGGCCCAGTGCCGGCCTTTTTCTTGCCTGTAGCAGGCTGTAACAGCCCCCTGTAACAGCCCTGGTACACCTCGCCGAGAGCCCGACTATGGCGGGCTGGCGCCGGCGGTTTGGCTGGCAGGAACCGTGCGCGCGGGCTGTGCTGTTGTTACAGGGATACAGGTGTCAATCGCGTGCATGGCCTGCATGTTGTTGTTTTAGCTTGGAAAATGTCGTTGGCACGGTAACTGCTCTTTATCACCCGTTGATTTGAGTGGACGGCGCCATGGACAGCTCGACGTTTCATCGGATGTGCGCACTAGCAGGTTTGTTGATGGCCGGCCTGGTGATCGGCCAGGCCGAGGCTTCCGGTGCGCGGCAGGGTGTAAAGCCACAGCCGGGCGAGATCGTTCTGCTGCGCGACGTGTCCGCGCGTCCGGCCTACCGGATGCAGCCGCCGGGCATGGCGCTGATTGCTGATCCGTCGCCGCGCAAGGAGCTCAGTGCTGCACTGGGTGTCGGTGGCGTGGATGAGTTGAGTGATGCCGACTATGCCGGCATGGATTCCAGCCTGGCCGATCTGGCCGGCTCGCGGCACGGCCAGACCACGGTTGAGCGGGTCGCAGAAGGCGTCGTCGGCGGCACCATGGGTCGGGTCACTGGGGAGGGTGGTGCGCTGTCCGGCGGCCAACTCTCGCGCGCCATCGGTGGGCCGATGGGTGCGGTGGGCGGCGCCACCCGCGGCATCGGTGACCAGGTACGTGGCGCATTGGCGCAGTTTCCGCTGGGGCAGCCGGGCGGGGCGGGTGGCAAATGAGCAGCCGCGCATCCAACGTGTCCGTCGGTCTGTTGCTGGTCCTGGGGCTGGTCATCGGCCAAGCCGCTCCCGCGCAGAACGTGGCAGATGGCTACAACGGCATGCTGTCCTATCTCTCGGCCGACAGCCGCATCGACGGCAGTGCCTTGGCCGGCGCCAATGGCTCGATCAAGATCAACCAGGCCGCTGGTGAGCTCAACCTGCAGGCCAATCTGCACAGCATGGCCAGCGGTGGACGGGCGCAGGCCAACGTCGACGCCAGCCAGCTCCAGCAAGCTAACCGTTTCTCTACACCGACCTTGGCCACGGCCACGATCGGCGGCAATGCGCTGGCCGGGGCCAGTGGCATCGCATCAATCAATCAGGCCAGCGGTGGCGGCAATACGGAGCTGAACTCCGTGAGTGCCGTGCTGGCCGCACAGGGCATACGCGAGGCAAGCGACGAGGCAATGGCCGCGTCTGGCGCACTCGCGTCGGCGGGGGACCAGCCTGCCATCAGTGATCCACGTACAACCCGACGAGTGGGCGTGGAGGCATCCGCATTGCGCGGTTTCGATGGCGTGCTGCAACTCAATCAAATCGCGGGATCCGGCAACGCAACGGAGAACAGATTAAGCATCTCCGTGCAGGGCAGCCCGTGACCACTGTTCCATCCACCCGATGCACTACCAGACTGAATGAGGGGCACCATGAAAGCGAACAAATGGACTGTACTCGCCATGGCGGTTTCCGCGCTGACCCTCAGCGCGGCGGCCAATGCGGCGGATGACAAAGACCAGAGCGCGAACATCGATCACCAGCACAACGTGACCGAGACCCGCACCAATACCAACACCAACACCGACACCAATACGCTCACCAACACCACGACCAACACGGCCACCAACACCAACGTCAACACCAACATCGATACCGATGTTGACCTGAAGTTGGATGCGGCCGCCACCCTGCGTTATTCGGACACGCGCTCCAACGTGGAGCGGACGCGTTCGACGTCCAACGAGGAATACGAGAACATCCAGAAGACCTCGAACGTCAGTGCCGACGAACGCAAGGAAAAGAACAACCACGGCGTCGACGTGAATCTCGAAAAGGACATGCGTCTGAGTTCGGACGTCAATTTCTCGGGTGATCCGACAATCACCGGCGATATCGACCTGGATTCAGCGGCCATCGCCATCATCGACAACCGCCAGTCGATCTCGGGCAACACCGCCGAGAACGGCCTGCTGAGCAACGATGCCTCGATCGGCGATGACGTGGGCTCCAATGCATCGGGCAACCTTGGCTTCAACGTCGCCGCCGGTGACAACAATGCCCAGGACAACGCGGCTGCGCTGTCGGCGGCTGATGCTTCCTTCAGCTTCGGCATGGCCGATGCGGAAGTGTTCGTGAACCAGAGTGGCATGAACAACTCGACGATGAACAACGGCGTGACCAACGCTGCTGCCATCGGCGGCAATGCCTTCTCCGGAGCGGCAGGCAACATCGGCGTCAATGTCACCTCGGGCAACAACAACGAGCAGAAGAACGCTCTGGCTGCCTCGGTTGCCACCAGCGCCTACGCCACCTCGAGCATCAGTTCCAACCAGGTGTCTTCGGGCAATGATGTCAGCAATGATGGCTACTACGACTACGTCGTGAACACCTATGCCATCAACATGTCGGGCAAGGTCACGGGCACCACCCGTGGTACGGGCACCGGCCAGTATGCAGGCACGGGCAACTCCTACCAGAAGACCAACTTCTACCCGGATAACTGGAACGGCAACTCGCACCAGGGTGGCAGCCAGACCGGCCACACCGATTGGGACAACCAGACCCAGGGCGCTGTCGCCAATCCCAACCGTCCGGGCGTGGGTGGCATGGCATGGGATACCGATGAGAAGGGCAACCTGAGCTTCTCGGAAATGGGCACCGCCGATCTGACGGCCAGCCTGAGCGGTACGGTGGTGGATATCGACTGGATCGCGGTTGACGCGACCAATACCGCCAGCCTGTCCGGCAGCGCGTTCTCCAATGCCTCCGGCAACATCGGCGTCAACGTGTCCTCGGGCACCGGCAACCTGCAGGCCAACAGCCTGGCCTTGGCCGTCGCACAGCCGTCGACCGGCGGTGGTGGCGGTGGCGGGGAAGGCACCCCGTAAGCAGGCCAACGTTGTACAGGATTGTTCCCCTGTCCTGAGCAAGGCCCGGTCATCCGCCAATGGCCGGGTGTTCCGGGAGTCCCGGTTCCCCTCCCCCGTGGAGCCGGGGCTCCCACCTGATGATCACGTGGAGATGCTGCCCCATGTTTTCCCGACTGCTGCTGATCACTTGTCTGTTGCTGACGATGCCTGCCCAGGCAAGGGCGGGCGAGGTGGCGTTCAACAGCGTTCTGCCCAATGGTGCGTTGTACAGCGGACAGGTCGAGAGCATGAAGGAGCGGCGTTTCCGCAACCTGGTTCGCCAACATACCGATTACAGCTGTGGCGCAGCTGCACTGGCGACCATCCTCAAGCATGCCTATCACCTCAATACCGATGAGGCGACGGTGATCGAGGGAATGATGGGCGTGGCGGATCCGGAGCTGGTGCGCCAGCGTGGCTTTTCACTGCTGGACATCAAGCGTTACGTGGAATCGCTGGGCATGCGCGGTCGTGGCTATCGCATTGACGAGGAGCGGCTGAAAGGCTTGCGGGTGCCGGGGCTGGTGCTGATGGATGTGCGTGGCTTCCGCCATTTCGTCGTGCTCAAGCAGGTGCGCGACGGCAAGGCGGAGCTGGGGGATCCGATCCTGGGCAACCGGGTGATCCCGCTGCAGGACTTTCTGGATGCCTGGCCTTCGCGCGCGGTGTTCGTGGTGATCGGGAGTGACTTCGATCGCAATACCGTGCTGCTACAGCCCAGTGAACAAATCAGTGCACGTGCCTTGGCGGCGCGCCAGGGCAATGGGCCCATTACCGATGCGGAGCTGGTCGACTTCGGCTTCACCCATGCCGACCTGTTCTGAAGGAGTCAGCAATGAACTACGTCCCCCCCGCAGTATTGGCAGCGGCCATGGCGCTTGCGCTGCCCGCCCATGCTGCTGAGCCTGCCGCCGCTGCACCGGGCAGTGGCCTGCATGAGATCCCCGACGAAGAACTGGGCCAGATGCGTGGCCGCTATACGGTCGGCGGCAATGAAGTGGCCTGGTTTGGCGTCACCATGATTTCCACCTGGCAGGCGGCCAGCGGCCAGACCCTGCAAGGGGCCCTGCGCATAGGCATGGATTTTCGCAACGGTGGCTCGCCCAAGGTGAGCTTCACCCCCAGCGTCACCGTTACTGCTGCCAATGCGCCCTTGCCCGACAACATCGGCCGCAGCATAGATGGCAGCGGCCTGGACAACGTGGCTGGCCTGAGCCAGAGCGTACAGATCGCCGGCGACGGCAACCGCGCCAGCAACGTATTGCATCTGAACGTCCGCAACGATGGCGTGGTGCCGCTGCATGAGGGTGGTGGCACAGGTAGCGCCAGCGCACAGCAGGGGGCGGCCAGCGCGGTTGCCAGTTTCGACGGAAATTCCGCGCGCCTGCAGCTGCAGGTGCAAGGGCAGGGAGCCGTGCAGCAGTGGATGCGTAGCGGCGGTATGGGGCAGAGCATCCAACTGCTCGGTGACGGGCAAGTGGCACAGAACCTGGTGCAGATCGACCTGGTGAAACAGTCGCTGGTCGGCAACCTGCCGCTGTCGCAGAACGTGGCACAAGCCATCGCGCTCAATCGGGGGATTGGCGGGGTAGGCGGGCAATGAGGCCGGGCCGGTCAGTGCCGGTGATGAACAACAAGCAGAGGACCGAAACAATGAACAGACTGGCGATGGCGGCGCTGGTGAGTCTGGCTGTGGTTTCGCCCACGGTGGCGGCGCAGGAGGCAACTAGCGGCAACCCGAACGAAGAAGATGTCAGAGCCCTGGTGGCGCAACTGGAGTCACTGAAGGCCAGTTACGCGCAGGAAGTCCGGCGTCTGCGTGAGCTGGACATGCAGGTGCAGGCAATCCAGGCGCGGGTCAGTGGCAAGACGGCACAGGCCCTGCCAGCACCTGCGCAACCCGCAGCGGCTCCGGCTGCTGCAACCGCAGCGACTGCGGCCACCCCGCCGCCCACAGGCGAAGGGTATGCCAGTACCGCGGCCGAAGCGCAGGAGGCAAAAGAAGCCGCGCGGCGCAGTGTGGATGACGTCAAACAACAGCAGTCGGCCTTGTTCAATCGCCGCCTGACGCTGGAAAACAGCATCACCTACGCGCGTTATGACCGCAAGCAGCTCACCCTCAACGGTTTTTTGGCCTTGGACGCGATCTTCCTGGGCAATATCGCCATCGAGAACGTGGAATCCGATTCGCTTACCTACAATTTCGCCGCGCGTTGGGGCGTGAACCCGCGCCTGACCCTGAACCTGGACGTCCCTTACATCGCGCGCAAGACCATTTACCAGAAGGGCGGTGCCGGTGGTTCGGCAGCGGCTATCGCGCAGGAGGAGACCAATGGCACGGGTATCGGCGATGTCACCGTCAGTGCCAATTACAAGTTGTTCGGCGAGCGCGGATGGCGTCCCGAGACCGTGCTGACGGGCGGCGTCACGGCACCGACGGGTCGCGAGCCCTACGGTATGGACTGGAAGGTGATCGAGCGTGACGATGATGACTTCATCCGTTTCGCCGTTCCGTCGGAGCAGCCCACCGGCAACGGCGTGTGGCAGGCCAACATCGGGCTGTCAGCCGTCAAGACGGCGGACCCGGCCATCCTGTTTGCCAACGTTGGCTACATCCATTCGTTCGATCGCAGCTTCGACGACATCGACTCCAACCCCGATACGGTAAATCCCGGTGACGTGCGCCTGGGCAAGTCGTTCTACTTCGGTGCCGGCATTGCGTTCGCCTTCAACGAGCGCACCAGCCTGAGTATTTCCTTCAGCGACAAGCTCAGTGCGCGTGCCTCCACCCGCTACAAGGACGGCAAGTGGATCAAGATGATCGGCAGTGATGCCAACGCCGGCACGTTGAACCTGGGTGTGACCTACGCGCTGACATCCAAGGCGACCTTCGTGAGCATGCTGGGCGTCGGGCTGACGCCGGATGCACCGGACTTCAGCCTGTCGTTCAAGGTCCCGTACATGCTGTAGACCGTTTGCGGCGCCGCTTTTGCAAGGTCTGTGATCGCCGGCGTCGCAGCGGGCTTCAGCGCAGCGTATCCAGGGTCAGTTGGTGCTTGCGGCACAGGCGATAGATCGTTACCCGCGAGACCCGCATGAGGCGCGCACAGGCGCTGACGTTGAATTGGCTTTGTTGCAGGCAGGAAAGCAGTGTTTCGCGTTCGGCATGGATGCGTGCGTTGTCCAGTTGCCCGCCTTCCAGCGCGGTGCCGGCGCTGCTCAGTTCAAGGTCAGCGCAGCTGATCAATTCACCTTCGGCGGTGATGGCCGCGCGCTGCACCCGGTTGAGCAGTTCGCGCACGTTGCCCGGCCAGCTGAAGCGTTCCATCGCCTGCCGGGCTTCACTGCTGTAGCCGCGGGCGCGGATCTGGTGCAGCCCGCGGAATTGGCGCAGGAAGTGATGAGCCAGCAGGTCGACGTCTCCGCCGCGTTTGCGCAGCGGGGGCATGGACAGGCGCAGGACGTTGAGCCGGTAGTACAGGTCGCGGCGGAAGCGCCCGTGTTCCACCGCCTGTTCGAGATCGACGTGGGTCGCCGCCAGGATGCGTACATTGACCGGGATGGGCTGGTTGCTGCCCACGCGCTCGATGGTGCCTTCCTGCAGTACCCGCAGCAGGCTGGTCTGGGCATCCAGCGGTAGATCGCCAACCTCGTCGAGAAAGACAGTGCCGTTATGCGCGGTCTCGAACAAACCCTGGCGTCTGCTGGTGGCACCGGTGAAAGCGCCACGCTCGTGGCCGAACAACTCCGATTGCACCAAGGTCGCTGGTATGGCGCCGCAGTTGATCGCCTGGAAGGGCTTGTCGGCGCGTGTCGACAACTGGTGCAGCGCGTGTGCGGCAACTTCCTTGCCGGTGCCGGTTTCGCCGGTGATCAACACCGGAAGGTCCACCGGCGCATATTTGCGCAGCGTCGCACGCATGGCCAGCATCACATCGCTCTGCCCAAGCAGCGTCTGCAATACCTCGCTGGCGGTGGCAGACGTCTGTGCGTCAAGGGTCTGCAGCTCGCGCAGCAGGCTGTTCAGATCCGGAGGGTGGGGGAAACGCTGCCGGCATGCGGCCAGCAAGGGGTGGTCGGTAAGGCAGCCGGTGGCAGAGGCGGGGGTGATGGCAAACAGAGGCATGTGCTGGTGCTCGGCGGTGAACCTGCCGATCCGCTCCAGCTCACTGTCCGAGCTGCTGCGGAAGTCGATCAGGCCAACCACCGTGTCACCGCCACGCATGCCGACGTCGGCGGGTTGCTGGGGTAATACCGCACGTATCTGCCAGCCATCCGCAGCCAGCATCACTTTTTCTCGTTCCCCCGGTTTTCCGAACCAGATCACACATCGCCTGCTTGACTCGGATACGGCTGCCATGCTGGTCACCTCTCCTTTCGGCGCCACCATATACCTGTCATTCGGACAGGTGCAATCACATCGGGCGGCTTAATAGGAACCTAGCGGGACGCGCTCCCTATTAATATTTGTGGCGGTGGTCAGCGTCTTGCTGGCATGAAAAAAGCCGCGGTGGGCCGCGGCTTTTTCTGCAAACCAGAGCGTGGCCCGTTCAGAGCGCCATGCGTCGTGCCTGCATGAATTTATCACCCCAATAGCCGGTCAGCAGGGTGTCGGTACGGACATCCTTGCCGGTGCTGGGGGCGTGCAGGAAGCGGCCTTCACCGACGTAGATGCCTACATGGTCAACCCGGCCCTTGCGGCCGAAGAACACCAGATCCCCGGCAGCCAGCGCCGAGCGGTCACGGATCAGTTCGGCATTTGCCTGGTTGGCCATTTCGCGGGAGACGCGGGGCAGCTCGACACCCAGCGCGGTGCGGAACACGTAGCCGACCAAGCCGCTGCAGTCGAAGCCTGCATCCGGCGAGCTGCCGCCCCAACGGTACGGGGTGCCCAGCAAGGTCATGGCCCGGCGCAGGATGGACTGCACCTTGCCGTCGGAATCATTGGCCAATGCCGCATCGGTGGCAGCTGCCACGCCCTTGGAAGCGTCATAGGCGGAGATCAATCGGCCGAGATCACCGGCGAACATCGCCGAGCGGTCCATAAGCGGGATGGT
This sequence comes from Stenotrophomonas sp., assembly GCF_032061965.1. Taxonomy (GTDB): domain Bacteria; phylum Pseudomonadota; class Gammaproteobacteria; order Xanthomonadales; family Xanthomonadaceae; genus Stenotrophomonas. The sequence continues at coordinate 147,440 of NZ_DAMBEF010000003.1, forward strand.
GTCGCTGGCGGCCAGATGGGGAAGCAGCGCCGCCAGTGTGGCGGTAGCGGCTGCGTCGGTCCTGCTGCGGGCCGGCTCGGCCTTGGCTACAACCGGGCGGGCGACGTGTTCGGCATCAGCGGCGCTCTGGGCGAAGGCCGGCAGGCTGGCGACAGCCAATGCAGCGGCGCACAACAGGCGACGGATCGAGCGGTTCTGGTACTTGGGCTGGTCCGGTTGGGACGTGTTTTCAGTCGTCACGCGGCAGTCACGAAAAATTTCGATGGGCGATCATGCCTTGTGAAACGTGTGAGTAGGTACAAATTTCGTTAAATTATCGTTATTTATTGTAGCGAATTGCTCATTTCATCGTAAAACGCGCTTCGCGCCGGTGTAATGGTCGCGCCAGTACGCGCCGTCCAGGTGATCCATGCGCACGGTGCCGCCGGTGCTCGGGGCATGCACGAAACGGCCTTCGCCGACATAGATGCCGACGTGCCAAACGTTGCCTTTGTCGCCGAAAAACACCAGATCTCCGGCGGTAAGTCTGTCTGTAGCGATCTTCGGTCCCTGGATGGCGGCCAACTCCCGGGAGGTCCTTGGCAGGTTCAGCGCCAACATGTCGCGATAGACGTAGGTGACCAGCCCGCTGCAATCAAAGCCTGACTCCGGGGTGTTGCCGCCATAGCGGTAGGGCGTACCGACCAGGCCAAGGGCGCGCATGGTCACCGACGTGGCCGCTGCCGGGTCGGCCGGCGCCACGGGCGTGTAGGTGCGGCTGGGGACCGGTGCGGCAGAGCGCTTGGGCGGGGTGTGGCCGCAGGCGCTGAGCAGCGCGACGGTCAGGAGCGCGGCGGACAGGCGCCACGAGCGAAAGCGGAAAACTGGCGTGATGTGCATGGAGCCCGGATAATGCGCCACCTTAGAAGGCCGTCATCATGGCGGCGTCCCCGGCGGCCGACAAGCCGTCCCAACGTCTGCCAGCGGGCAGCCACAGATAGAGTTGCGCATGAAGATCGAAAAAGACCGCGTCGTTCGTTTCCATTACACCGTCTCCGAACAGGGCCAGGAGCCGATCGAAAGCTCCAAGGACCGTGATCCGCTGGCCATCCTGATCGGCCACGGCAACATCATTCCGGGCCTGGAAGCGGCGATGATGGACAAGGAAGCCGGCGAGAGCTTTGGCGTTGACGTGAAGTCGGCCGATGCCTACGGCGAGCGTCGTGAGGGCATGACCCAGCGCGTTCCGAAGAAGCACTTCGGCAACACCCGCCTGGTGCCGGGCAGCCAGGTCATCCTGCAGACCAACTTCGGCCCGCGTGCAGTCACCGTCGAGAAGGTCGGCATGACCGTGGTCGACGTCGATCTGAATCACCCGATGGCCGGCAAGGACCTGCATTTCGACGTGGAAATCGTTGAAGTGCGCGAAGCCAGCGAAGAAGAAGTGCAGCACGGCCACGTCCACGGCGACGGCGGTCACCACCACTAAGCGCTTGCCGCAAGGTGTTGCGACAGAACGGCCCGCCAACGCGGGCCGTTCTGCGTTGCAAGGCCTGAGCGCGCCGGGGCGCCCCCGTAGTGCCGTGCCCGGAATGGTCCCCGTCGTGGATAGCTCGGCAGTACATCGGTCTGCATGCTCTAATCGCGCACCTGTTGTCGAAGGATGTCGCCGTTGTCCTCTTCCGCTTTCCAGCCTGTGGCAGCCAACGAGCGTATCGTCACCTTGGATGTGCTGCGCGGCGTTGCCTTGTTCGGCATCCTGCTGATGAACATCGAAGCCTTCAGCGGCCCGCTGGATCTGTCCTTCACTGGCATCGATCCGCATTGGACCGGCTGGGACTACTGGGCCGATGCTTTCGTCTATGTGTTCGTGCAGGGCAAGTTTTTCACTCTCTTTTCCCTGCTGTTCGGTGCCGGCTTCGCAGTGATGGCGCAGCGTGCGGAGGTGGCGGGGCGCGAGTTCACCCTGTTTTACCTGCGACGCAGCCTTGGCCTGATGGTGATCGGGCTGCTGCATGCGGTGTTGGTGTGGTCCGGCGATATCCTTTTTTGCTACGCATTGCTGTCGTTTGCACTGTTGGCGTTCCGCGAGGCGCCGCGCAGCTGGCTGCCTGCATTGGGTGTGGCCACCTATCTGGCGGCCGCCATGTTGATGCTGGTGCTCGGCGCGGTGATGGCGCTGGTGCCTGACGGGGACGCGGCTGTGATGACGAATGAGGCATTGGCATCGATCCAGGCCCAGCGCGATGTATATGGGCAGGGCAGCTATCTGCAGGCAGTGGTGCAGCGTGTGAGTGATTTCCGCAGTGCCTTGGGAGCCTTGTTGGTAGTAGGTCCGCAGGTGCTGGGAATGTTCCTGCTGGGCGCATGGTTTGCGCGCAGTGGCGCCATTGCCGAGCCGGCGCGTTTCACCCGCTTGTGGCAGGTCATGCGCTGGGGCGCATTGCCGTTGGGCCTGGCGGTCATGCTGGGCAGCGTTGCGCTGCAGCCCTATCTCGCGCCGGGCAGCTTTGGCGTGCGCAGTGGCTTGGCATACGCGCTGACCTCGGTGGCTGGCTTGCTGATGTGCCTGGGTTATCTGGGGTGGGGCGTGCGCTGGAGCCACGCGCTCAGGTGGGCGGCGCCGGCCGGACGCATGGCATTGACCAACTACCTGGGCCAGTCGCTGGTCTGCACCCTGGTGTTCTACGGTTATGGCCTGGGCTGGTTCGAGCAGGTGGGGCGCGCGAGCCAATTGCTGTTCGCGGTGGCGCTGTTCGTGGCGCAGGTAGTGCTAAGCCATGTGTGGCTTCGGTATTTCCGTTTCGGGCCGGTGGAGTGGCTTTGGCGGGCATTCACCTATCTTGGCCTGCCGCAGCTGCGGCGCTGAAAGCGCCGCGGCGCAATGCTGTCGCCTGTGCCAGCCAGTCTCAGCTGGTGTTCGCAAAAGCGGAGTGCGGGCAATGCCGCCAGCAATCAATCACACCGGTTCGGCAGCGTGACATGGCATGCTGCCAACGAGCATGAGCCAGGAGTGAGCAGACGATGATCGAACGGATTGCCAGACAGAGCGCTGCAATGGATCTGTCACCTTGCGACGGCGGGCGCGTGCCATGAGTGCACGCAATTATGATGTGGTGGTACTGGGCGGCGGATCGGGCGGGCTGGCCGCTGGCTTCCGTGCCGCCTCCTACGGTGCCAAGGTGGCCATGTTGGAGCCTGCAGCGCTGGGCGGAACCTGTGTCAACGTGGGTTGCGTGCCGAAGAAGGCGATGTGGCTGGCAGCTGATCTGGCCGAGCGCATCGGCCTGGCACGCAAGATCGGCTTTGACCTGCCAGTGGAGCCTGCGCTGGAGTGGCCTACGTTGCTGGCGCGGCGCCAGCAGTACATTGCCAACATCCACACCAGCTACCAGAAGCGTCTGGATGAAACCGGCGTGGTCCGCATCAGCAGCCGTGGTCACCTGGTTGATGCAAACACGGTCCAGTGCGAAGACGGCACCCAGTTCAGGGCCGAGCACATCGTCATTGCCACCGGTGCGCATTCGCTCAAGCCCACTCTGCCAGGCGCCGAGTTGGGGGGCGTGTCCAACGACTTCTTTGCCTTGCAGTCGCGCCCCGGGCGCGTTGCGCTGGTGGGTGGCGGTTATATCGCAGTGGAGCTGGCCGGCGTCCTGCGCGCGCTTGGCAGCGAGGTTGCACTGCTGGTGCGCGGCCAGCGCCTGCTGGACAAGTTTGATGCCGAAGTGGCCGACCAGCTCGCAGAGAACCTGCGCTTGCAAGGGGTAGAGCTGCACTTTGGCTGCCAGGTGAAGTCGCTTGAGAAACAGCAGGAGCGTATCGCTGCTCAACTGCAGAACGGACCGCAACACGCCGTGTTCGACACCGTGCTGTTTGCCACGGGGCGCGGTCCCAATACGGCCGGTCTGGGCCTTGAAAAGGCGGGGGTGAAGCTGGATGGCAAGGGGGCCATCGAGGTGGACGAGTACCAGAACACCTCCGTGCCGGGCATCTATGCCGTGGGTGATGTCGCCGGAAGGGTGACTTTGACCCCGGTTGCCATCGCCGCAGCCCGTCGCTTGATGGATCGGGTATTGGGCGCGCAGCCCGAGGCGAAGCTCGACTACGACAATATTCCCAGCGTGGTGTTCGCGCATCCGCCGTTGGGCACGGTGGGCTTGAGCGAAGAGGAGGCTTGCCGTCGTTTCGACAAGGTCACCACGTACTACAGCCGCTTCCGCCCGATGCTGCAGGCGCTGGGACAGGGTGAAGTACGCAGCCTGTTCAAGATGGTATGTGCCGGCGACGAGGAAACGGTGGTGGGCATCCATCTGCTGGGCGAGGGCGCCGACGAGATCCTGCAAGGGTTTGCAGTGGCACTCAAGGCCGGAGTGACGCGGCGGCAGATGGAGGAGACAGTAGCTATCCATCCTACCTCCGCTGAGGAAGTGGTTCTGATGCGGTAAGTGTCCAGTGCCTGCGCAAGGCACTGCCTCTTCATCCTCCCTGCGCTGACCGCAGGGAGGGGGCGACCACCTTGCTCGGTCTGGCCTTGGTCCTGGTCGCGAACCCTGGCCAGGCCGGAAGCATCCATAATGCAAAGCGTTTTCCCGTGGATGCCGTAACACCGTGAATGCTTCACCCCCGCGCGATCCAGTCGCGGCTTCTCCCTTATTGCCCACCAGTTCGCGACGGCTGCTCGTCAGTGGTCTGCTGTTGGCTGGCGTTGGCGCCATTGCCGCTTCCGGCAAGGCCGTGATCGTCAAGCTCGCCTACCGCCACGGCGCCGACGCAACCGCCTTGTTGGCGCTGCGGATGATGATCGCCTTCCCGTTCTTCATTGCCATGGGCATGTGGGCGGCACGACGTGCGCAGCCCTTGAGTGCCGGCGATCGCTGGCGGGTGCTGCTACTGGGCTTCAGCGGCTATTACCTGTCCAGCTATCTCGATTTTCTCGGTCTGCAGTACATCAGTGCCACGCTGGAGCGGCTGATCCTGTATCTCAGCCCAACCCTGGTGGTGCTGATCGCGCTGGTCGTGCTCAAGCAGCGGCCCACCCGTATGCAGGTGGCGGCGTTGCTGGTCAGTTACCTCGGCGTGCTGCTTGCTTTCGGCCACGACATCCAATTGGAAGGTCGGCGCACGCTGATCGGCTCGGCGTTGGTGTTCGCCAGCGCACTGAGCTATGCGGTGTATCTGTTCGGCAGCGGGCAGTCGGTGGCGCGGATCGGGGCGGTGCGCTTGACGGCGTACGCCAGCATGGTGGCCTGCGTGTTGTGCATCGGCCAATACCTGCTGTTCCAGCCGCTCAGCGCGTTGTGGACGTATGCGCCGCCGGTGTACTGGCTGTCGTTGCTCAATGGCACCCTCTGCACCGTGTTGCCGGTGCTGGCGATCATGATCGGGGTCAAGCGGATCGGTTCGTCCTTGGCGGCACAGGTGAGTATGCTGGGACCCGTTTCCACAATTGTGCTGAGCGTATGGCTGCTCGAAGAACCCATGGGGATCTGGCAAAGCGCGGGGACGGTCCTGGTACTGTTCGGCGTATTGCTGGTGGGCAGCGGCGTGGCGAAGCGGCGCTGAGCGCGGTTGCCGATCCGACCGAGGGCCACGCCCGCATCCTGGCTACCATCCGCGCCATTCCGCGCGGTCAGGTGATGGGATATGGAGAGGTGGCCGCCAAGGCCGGACTGCCGGGGCGGGCGAGACTTGTGGCTCGGCTGCTGGGCAACAACGATGACCCCGAGCTGCCTTGGCACCGGGTGCTGCGGTCGGATGGCCGCATTGCCATGCCGGAGGGCTCGCGCGGCTGGCGCGAGCAGAGCCAGCGGCTGCGCGCGGAAGGGGTGGTTGTGGAAAACGGGCGGGTCAGGCGGGCAAAGCCCGCCGATACGATGGATGAGGCGATCTGGGGGCCGGGCTGAGCTGCTGCGGCTATCATGGGGCCAGTTATCCCGGATGCCACCATGTTCCCGCGACTCCCCAAGATTACCCAGGCGTTGTTGATCGCCAACGTTGCCCTGTTCCTGCTGCAGCAGATTCCGCAGTTGGGGGGTGTTTTCATCCAGTTGATGCTGTGGCCACTGGGCTCGCAACAGGCATTTCTGGATTCACCAGGATTTGAGCCGTGGCAGCTGCTGAGCTATGGCTTCCTGCATGGCAGCTTCGGTCACCTGTTCTTCAACATGCTGGCGCTTTTCATGTTCGGTGCGCCGTTGGAGGCGACCTGGGGAGAGAAGCGTTTCCTGACGTATTACATGGTGTGCGTGGTTGGCGCAGGATTGTGTCAGTTGCTGGTTGCCAGCCTTGCCGGTGAATTCAATCCGGTGCTGGGTGCATCCGGTGGTGTGTTTGGCCTGCTGCTGGCATACGGCATGTTGTTCCCCAACCAGCGGGTCGTGCTGCTGTTCCCGCCGATTCCGATGAAGGCGCGCACCTTCGTCATCGTTTTTGGTGCGATTGAACTGCTGCTGGGTTTCACCGGTTGGCAGCCTGGCGTCGCCCACTTCGCGCACCTGGGCGGCATGCTGTTTGGCTGGTTGTTGATCCGCTACTGGCGAGGACAACCGCCGTTCAACAAGCGTGGCGGCCCGCATCTGCGCCGGGTCAAGTAACCCCTCTGTAGTGCCGAGCCATGTTCGGCAAGGCCTTTCACCAAGAACCTGACGACAGGTAATGCCGGGCCATGCTTGGCAAGCTGCATTGCCGGTAACGCAAAGCCCAGCATTGCTCGGCACTACAAATAGAAAAAGCCGCGGATTCCGCGGCTTTTTCTTTGCTTCAGCGTTGTTGCATCAGCGCCAGATCTTCAGCTGCTCTGCGTCGTTGCGCTGCATCGGCTGGCCCGGCTTGCAGCTGAAGGCTTCGCCGAAGGCCGGCAGATTGGCCAACGGTGCGTTGGTGCGCCAGCGGCCGGGTGCACGTACGTCCGTTGCCAGGCGCTGCAGGGCTTCGTTCGGAGAGAGCTGCTGCGCCCACAGTCCGGCCCAGCCCTTGAAGAATGCCTGCTTGTCAGCGAGCACCGCGTTGGCCTGGGCGGTGGTGAAGGCTTCCCACGCGATTTCCACACCCGAGATATCGGCCATGTTCTCGTCGCGGGTCAGTTCGCCGTTGACCTTGGCATCCTTCACCCCCGGGAAGGGCAGGCCGCCGTACTGGACCACCGCACGGTTGCCGAGCAGGGTCCAGGCGCTCTTGTCAGCCGGCGTCCACCAGCTGCGCAGCTCACCCTTGGCATCGATCATCGCGCCCTTGACGTCGATGGCACGGCTTACCTCATGGGCAACCATGCCGCCGAAGGCACCAAACTTCTCGGCCGGGGTTGCGGCCTCGGCAAAGATCGGGCCTTGCAGGGCGGCAGCGGTCACGATCAGGCGGTTCTGGGCGATGTCGTAGCCGATCGCCGGTTGCTGCGGCAGAACGTCCCAACGGCGGTCGGCGTTGCCCTTGCCGATGCGCTTCATTTCCTGGGCGTGGCGCCAGGTCGATGCGATCAGGATGTTGCCGCCGAAGCTGCCGCGCCCCATCGGCTGCACGGTGTAGTCCAAGTCGCGCAGCGGGGTGCCGATCTCGATCTTCATCGCCGCCAGCTTGGCTTCTGCTTCGGTCTTGGCCTCGGCGCTGAGCCAGGTGCTGCGCTTGACTGCCGCAATCTGTGCTTCGCGGATCTGGTCAACCATCACGCCGGCCTGGCGGCGGGTGTCGCGGCTCAGGTAAGTATTGGCGTACTCGTGGCCCAGCATCGGGCCCGCGGCCACGTTGATGGCATCGAGCACCGCATCGGGGCGTGCCGGGGCGATGGTCTGGCCGCGCAGAACGCGGCCGCGGAATTCGAACTCAGCGTCGCGGTAAGCCTTGGACAGGTAAGGCGCCATTGAGTCACCCACGCGCCAGCGCAGGTAGGCCTTCCACTGGTTGGCCGGCAGGCGGCTGACCATGCCATTGAGCTGCTGGAACAGCGCGGGGTCGGCCAGCGATACCAGGTCGTCGTTGACACCCTGTGCCTTCAGGAACGCATCCAGCTGCAGGTTGCGGTAGCTGCTGTTGAGGTCCTTGGTGGCGACCGGCGCGTAATTGTTGAACGGGTTGTTGATGTCGGCCACCGAATGCGCGCCACGCGCCAGTTCGGTTTCCAGCTGGATGACCAGCGCCGATTCCGCGTCAAGCTGCGCGGCCGGGGTGCCGGTCAGTGCCAGGATCTGCTTGACGTAGGCACGGTAGCGGCCCATCAGCGCGACGGTGTCGGCATCGGTGCGGGTGTAGAAGGCCGGGTCCGGCAGGCCGGTGCCGCCCTGCATGAAATAGCCGATGTGGCGGTCCAATGCCTTCAGGTCCACATCCGGGGCAAAGTTGAAGGCCACCGGGATGCCAACCTGGTGCAGCGCGGCGATCGAGGCCGGGATGTCCTTGGCCTTCCTGATCGCATTGATGCGGGTGAGCAGCGGAGCGATGGGCTTGGAGCCATCGGCTTCAATCGCGGCTTCGTCCAGGCCGCTGGCCCAGAAATCGCCCAGCAGCTTCTGCACGTTGCCCTGTGGGGTGTTCATCGAGCGCTCCAGCAGCTGGCGCTGCTGGGCACGGGTGTTGTTGGCCAGCAGGCTGAGCGAGCTGACGGCGCCGGTCTGCGGAACCGGATTGGCCTTGAGCCAGTCGGCGTTGCCCACCTCGTAGAAATCCGTACAGGCCGCGCTGACCGCCGGGGCGCGCGCAGCCGCCTTCTTGCGGGCAGCCTGGGCATCGGTGGAGGACAGGACTGCCACCAGGCTCATGGCCAGGGCGAGTGAAAGCGGGCGTACGTTTGGCATGTGGTGCATATCCGCAGAAGGACAAAGTGGGCGGAGTTTAACAAGCCGGCGGGCGATTGGCGCCGGCCTGGGCCCGTGATTTGGGTACTGCATCAAACCCCGCCGCCGCTAGCAGCGGCGCAAGCGGCGAACCCACTGGAAATTTGACCCTTCAGGGAGCAGCCGGGGCAGTGTTGGTGCACGCCGTGCGGGGTGTCATTCCTACCACGCGGCCTTGCGGAATGCTTCGCAAGGCAAGGGGCGAAGCTGCGTGGTGCCTCCGGATTGATCCTGGGCCTGTTCGGCGTTCGGGGGTGTTGGCTTCGCGGCTTATGCCGCTCCAGCTCGGTGAACGAAGAAGGCCCGGCAATGCCGGGCCTTCCTGGGTGATCACCGCAGGGCGGGGATTACCAGATCACCACCTGCTTGTCGCCGGCGCGGACCATCGGCGAACCGGCCTTGCACTGGAACGCAGCGGCGAAGGTCGGCAGGTTCGACGGTGCACCCATGGCACGGAACTGCGCCGGGGCGTGCGGATCGGTCGCCAGGCGGACCTTGGCGTTTTCAGCGGTGTACTTGGTGCGCCACACGGTGGCCCAGTTGAAGAAGAAGCGCTGGTCACGGGTGAAGCCGTCAACCTTGGCGTCTTCCTTGCCCGCCGAGGCCTTCTGCAAGGCGTCATAGGCGGTGGCCAGGCCGCCCAGGTCGGCGATGTTCTCGCCCAGGGTCAGCGAGCCGTTGACCTTCTGGTCGCCCACCTTGTACTCGTTGAACTGGTTGACCAGCTTGCCGGTCAGGCCAGCGAAGCCCTTGGAGTCGGCCGGGGTCCACCAGTTCTCGAAGTTGCCGGTCGGCCCGAAGCGGCTGCCCTGATCGTCGTAACCGTGGGTCATTTCGTGGCCGATGACGGCACCGATGCCGCCGTAGTTCAGCGCGTCGTCGGCGTTCGGATCGAAGAACGGCGGCTGCAGGATGGCGGCCGGGAACACGATCTCGTTCTGCAGCGGGTTGTAATAGGCGTTGACGGTCTGCGGGGTCATGCCCCATTCGGTCTTGTCGACCGGCTGGCCGATCTTGCCCAGTGCCCACTTGTAATTGAACGCATTGGCAGCGCGCACGTTGCCCAGGTAGTCGTCATGGGTGGTGCTCAGGCCCGACCAGTCACGCCACTTGTCCGGGTAGCCGATCTTCGGGGTGAAGGTTTCCCACTTGGCGATGGCCTTGGCCTTGGTCTCGTCGCTCATCCAGGTCAGGTTCTGGATGCGGTCCTTGAGGGCGGCAGCCAGGTTCTTGACCAGCTCTTCCATCTTGGCCTTGGACTCCGGCGAGAAGGCGACCTTGACGTACATCTGGCCGAAGGCGTCGCCGGCATCGTTTTCAATGGTGCCCAGCACCTGCTTCCAGCGCGGCTTGATTTCCTTCTGGCCGTTCAGTTCTTTGCCGTAGAACGCGTAGTTTTCCTGCACGAACTCATTGCTCAGGTACGGCGATGCGCCGTCCACGGTGTGGAAGCGCAGGTAGGCGCGCCAGGTGGCCGGGTCGGTGTCGGCCAGCATCTTGCTGACTTCCTGGTGGAAGCTGGGCATGGCCAGGGAGAATTTCTCCGGTGCGGCAATGCCCTGGGCCTGGAAGAACGCCGTCCAGCTGAAGTTCGGGGTCAGCTTGTCGGCATCGGCCACGGTCACCGGGTTGTAGTACAGCGAGACGTCACGCGACAGCTCGACGCTGGACTTGGACGCCTTGGCCAGACGGGTTTCGAACTTGATCACGTCCTCGGCCTGCTTGGCGGCGTCGGCGGCGGCAACGCCGCTCAGCTCCAGCACCTTGGCCACGTGGGCCTTGTAGGCAGCCAGTTTGTCGGCCTTGCTCGCGTCGGTGTAGTAGGTGGTGTCCGGCAGGCCCAGGCCGCCCTGGCTGGCATAGGCCATGTTCATGGCCGAGTTCTTGAAGTCCGCTTCCGGGCCGAAGCCGAACAGGAAGTTCTCACCCTTGGCAGCGGTGCTGCGCAGGTAGTCGGCCAGCGCGGCGCTGTCCTGCAGGCCGTCGATGGCGGCCAGGTCGGCCTTCAGCGGGGTGATGCCCAGCGAATTGATCTTGGCCTCGTCCATGCCGGCAGCCCAGAAGTCGCCGACGATCTTTTCGATGCCGGTGGCGTTCTTCATCGCGGCGGCCTGCTCGGCCAGCTGGTGCTGTACGGCGACCGAGCGCTCGTCGAGGATGGTGAAGGCGCCCCAGCTGGTGCGGTCGGACGGAATTTCATTGGCAGTGAGCCACTTGTCATTCACGTAACCGCCAAAATCGGTACACGCGTCCTTGCTGGTATCCAGGTCGGCAGCGGTGAAGGCGTTGTAGGCCGGCAGCTTGGACTCGTCCAGCTTCAGCTCGGTGGCGGCGGCCGCCGGAGCAGCGTCGGTAGCGGCTGGCGGGGACTGCTCTTCCTGCTTGGGGCAACCGGTCAGCGCAGCGGCGACGGCCAGCGACAGCAGGAGAATCTGGGGTTTGCGAACGATCACGGGAATGGCCTCCAGGCCGAATTCAGAGCACGGGTAGGGCCTCGGGAACCGGGGCCGACCGAAGAAGATACGCCTGAAACCGATGAGGAAAGGGTGTCGAAGGTCATGCCCTGATGGGGCCTGGTCCGATGGGAATCGGCCAGAAAGCGGTGCTATATAGCGGAATGACCAGATCAACGACCAAGCAGTGGGATGCCGTGCTTATCGGCGGGGGCCATAACGGGCTGGTGTGTGCGGCCTACCTGGCCCAGGCTGGCAAGCGGGTATTGGTTCTGGAGCGGCGGCCGGTGGTAGGCGGGGCGGCCGTCACTGAGGAGTTCCATCCCGGGTTCCGCAATTCCGTGGCTTCTTATACGGTGTCGCTGTTGCAACTCAAGGTGATTGCCGATCTGCAGCTGGAGCGGCATGGCCTGCGGGTCGTGTCGCGGCGGCTCAACAACTTCCTGCCATTGGGCGATGGCGAGTACCTGCTGGCCGGGGCAGGGCGTACCGCCGAACAGGTGGCGCGGTTCTCCACCCGCGATGCGGCACGCTTGCCGGAGTACGAGCAGCGGCTTGAACTCTTTGCCGACGTGTTGCGCGCGCAGGCGTTGCAGGCGCCGCCGAACATCAGTGGTCAGCCATGGCTGGCTGCATTGCCGGAGTTGTGGAAGGCAGGGAAATTGGGACGCCAGTTGCAGGGCCTTGGGCCGGCTTTGCAGCAGGAGCTGATGGATCTGTTCACCATCTCCGCTGCCGAGTACCTGGATCGCTGGTTCGAAAGCGCGCCCATCAAGGCCTTGTTCGGCTTTGACGGCATCGTTGGCAACTACGCCAGCCCGTATGCGCCGGGTACTGCTTACGTCCTGCTGCATCATGTGTTCGGTGAAAGCAACGGCGTCAAAGGCGCCTGGGGGCATGCCATTGGAGGCATGGGTGCAATCACCCAGGCGATGGCGCGGGCAGCAATCGAAGCCGGTGCCGAGATAAGAACCGATGCGGCAGTTGAGAAGGTGCTGGTTGAAAACGGGCGTGCAGTCGGGGTTGCGCTGTGTGATGGCGAGGTGATCCGTGGCGCAGCTGTCGTTGCAAACGTGAATCCAAAGCTGCTGTACGAACGCATGTTCGATCCAGCCGATGTGCCGCCGGACACCCTGCAGCGCATGCACAACTGGCGTTGTGGCTCAGGCACGTTCCGCATGAATGTCGCGTTGTCGAAGTTGCCGGATTTTACGGTCCTGCCCGGAGAGGGCGACCACCTGACGGCGGGCATCATCATTGCCCCCAGCTTGGACTACATGGATCGCGCCTATGTGGATGCAAGACGCCATGGCTGGTCACGTGAGCCGGTGGTCGAGATGTTGATTCCAAGCACCTTGGATGACACGCTCGCGCCGCCAGGCCAGCACGTTGCCAGCCTGTTCTGCCAGCACGTGGCACCGCAGCTTCCGGAGGGGCGAAGCTGGGACGATCATCGCGAGGAAGTGGCGGATCTGATGATCGCCACCGTCGACCGGCATGCGCCTGGCTTTGCAGCTTCGGTACTTGGCCGGCAGATCATGAGTCCGCTGGATCTGGAACGGACATTCGGGCTTATTGGCGGGGACATCTTCCACGGTGCGCTGAGCTTGAACCAGTTGTTCAGTGCGCGGCCCATGCTGGGGCAGGCTGGGTACAAGGGGGCATTACCCGGCCTGTATATCTGTGGTTCTGGCGCGCATCCGGGCGGCGGGGTCACGGGGGCGCCGGGGCACAATGCGGCAAAAAGGATATTGGATGACCTGTAAAACTAAGGTGTAAACAGATCTCGGAAAAAAAGGAGGCGACCTAAGTCGCCTCCTCACAGAACGTGTTGCCAGTTTAGGATCAGAATTTGTACTTCAGACGCACGAACGGGGTGCGACCGTAGTAGTCGTACTGCGTCGCGAAGGCAGGCACATTGCCGTAACGCGTTCCGGCGCCGGTCGAGATCGACGCCGGCTTGGCATCGAACACGTTGGCGATACCAACCAGAATCTGCCAGTCCGACTGGTCGTACGTCATCGACGCAGTGTGGTAGTAGCGAGCGTCAGCGGTGATGTCGCGGTAGGAGTCCGGACGGCCGAGATAGGTGAACTTTTCCGACAGGTCCTTGTTCTTGGTTTCACCGATGTACGAGGTCAGCCAGTTGAAGGCCCAATCACCACGCTTGAAGGTCAGCCCAAGATTGGCAACCAGATCCGGACGGCCGATGAAGCCCAGCTGGTCCGAATTGCTCAGGCCGCTGGCCTCCGCGCTGTCGAACAACTGCATCACGTCTTCCAGCGTGTAGGTGACCTGCGTATCCACCGCAAATTTGCCGAAACCGAACTCGTGTTCCCAGTTTGCCGTCAGGTCCCAACCACGGGTGCGCTGCTTGTTGATGTTGATGTACTGCGCATGCACTTCGGTAATCCGGAAAGGTTCATTCGGATCAGTGGAAGGGTTACGGGTCATCAGGTCGCAGAACTTGTTCGGGAACGACGTTGAGCCATAGCAGCCACCGACGATGTCGGCCGCATCCAGAGAGGCAATCTGGTCGTTTACTTCATAGTCGAAGTAGTCAACTGCCACATTCAGATTTGCAAACGATGGCGTGAAGACCAGGCCGACGCTCTTGGCACGCGAGGTTTCCGGCTTCAGCTGGCCTGCGCCGCCACTGGTGTAAATCGTTGCGCTGGAGCCATTGCCTGCATAGTCGGGAGCAATACCCAAGGAGCCGCAGTTTGCCGCCAACTGGTCATTGTTCGTTTCACCCCAGCGAATGCAAGGGTCGATGGCGGTCTGTCCCAGGAACCCGGTCTGGTTACCAAGGTAAAGCTCATACAAGCCCGGGGCGCGATACGACGTGCCCAATGTGCCGCGAACACGGAACGCGGAATTGATCTGCCAGCTCAGGCCGACCTTCCACACGCTGTCCGACCCATCGACCGAGTCGTACTGGAACATACGTCCGGAAGCATTGGCGGTCAGCGACTCGATGCCCGTGATGCCCTTGAGCAGCGGCACCTCCAATTCCACGAACGCTTCTTTGACCTTGTCATCGCCCTTGGTGACATCGGCGCTGGAAGAGCCCCAGATGAACCCATCGCGCGAGACCTGACTCGGTTGGTCGTCAATCTTGTAGTAGCGGTACTCCAAACCGGCAGCCATTCCGACAGGGCCTGCTGGCATGTCGAACAATTCGCCGCTGAAAACGGCGTTGACGGTAGCCTGGTCAAAGGTGGTCTTGCCCGTATGCCAGATGCCGAGGATGCTAACCAGCTCATCCACCTTGGCGCCACTCAGATAGCCTGGGTCGAAGAAATTCCCAGCGGGCGTACCACTGTTGTCGTAGTTGAGGTCGCCAGTCAGGCGAGTGTCAATGCCCAGATTGCGATAGGTGCCGCTAGAGCGGCTGTAGTTCGCGTTGACTTCCCAGCCCCAGGAATCCGTACCCGCAAACAGGCCATTTAGTTTGTTGGCCAGGTAGTAATAGTCTACTTGGACCTGTGTGATGGACTTGAACGGCATGACTGGCTGAGCAATTCCGTTAGCAGTGCCCGGTGCTTCTAAGTACGGGAAGAACTGACGCCAGCTGAAGTTTTCAGTGTCGCGCTGGTTGTAGAGGAACTGGCTTTTCCAATTGAACGAATCGAAGCCGAAATCACCGGCCAGGTAAGCGGATTTACGCTCCTGGCGATTGATGATATGGGCTTCACCCCAACGACTGAAGTTGGATGGGATCTGCGTATAGGCCTGGGTGCTTCCGTTTGCGTAGGTCTTGTCCTGTCTTGGGGCATAGCCAGCGAACGGACCGTTTGTGCTGCCGTCCGCCGTTGGTACCCATACCGTCGCGGTGCCGTACTCCGCGATGTAGTTGTGCTGCATGTTGAGGCAGAACGGGCGCGGGCCGTAGATCGAGGCATCCGTGCGGTCGATACGGTTGCCGTCTGCATCCGTAACCAGATCCTCCGAGCAGTTGAGGAAGTCGCGCTCACCACGGGTCAGTTCGTTATGGCGGTACCACTCTACGGCAGCGACAACGCTGCCCTTTTCGAAGTTCCAGCCGTTGGCCAGTGAGGCGGCAAAAACTTCGCCGCCACCGTGCTGCGGGATACGGGAGGTGACGGTCAGTTCAGGGCGCTCGAAATTCTTCTTGGTGATCAGGTTGACCACGCCAGCGACCGCGTCGGAGCCGTAGATCGAAGACGAACCATCTTTCACAATTTCAGCGCGCTGCAGAATAGCAGTCGGAATGACGTTCAGGTCGAACGCGCCCACTGCACCACGGGTGCCTGCCGGGCCGGGACGCTGGCCGTCGAGCAGCACTAGGGTGCGATTGGCGCCAAGTCCACGCAGCGAGAAAGTCTGCACGCCAGTGCCGCCATCAACCACGAATCCACCAAACTGGTGGGTGATCTGTGTTTCGGCAGCGCCGATGGCGGACTTCTGCAGGAATTCGCCGACGTTGACCTGGCCTTGTGCCGTGTTGGTTTCGGTCTCGATGGTAAAGACGGGGGAAATAGTGTCGTAGTCAGCGCGGCGAAGCAGAGAGCCGGTGACGGTTACCTTGTCAAGGTCGGTTGCACCGGCTTTTGTCTGCTGCTGACTTGACTTGTCGCTCTCCGAAGTGGTCGCTTCTTGTGCGAATGCGGGAGCCGCTTGGAGGCAGGCCAGAACTGCAAGTGTCAGAGGCAGGCGAATTGGCGAAGTGTGTCCGTTTTCTTTGCGCATACAGCTGTTTCCCCGTCTTGTTATGTTTCGGTTAACCGAGTCTAGGTAGCAAGTAATTTAAATGCAAGGTGAATATCAAGTATTTGTAACTAATTCTGTTGTATGCCTGTTCAGCCCTCCGCAAGGCGAAGGGCTGAGGGGGTCAAAGTCCGTTCGGGCCACAGTCACTGCGCAGAAAGCTTTCCATCAGCGGGAGCGTTGCTTGGTAGTGCCTGGGGTACCAAGGCATGCTATGGGGCATGTCCGGGATCAACTCGAACTTGGCTGCTACCTTCCCTTGGACTGCGTTGTAGAAGCCGCGGGCATGAAATGCTGGCGTGCGGACGTCGCGATCACCCACGTAGAGCAGGACTGGGATACCGGCGCTGGCGGTGTGCTGCATAGGGTCCATGCCCTTGACCGTCTGCCCCTGGAGGATGCGCTGAAGGCGATTCTCGCTCCACGAGACGCCAAGGCGTGCCAGATCGGTCACCGGGGCGCCTGCAATGGCACACTGGAACGGTGATGGGGTGCGAACTGTCGCTGCTGCTGCGGCAAAGCCTCCGTATGAGTATCCAAAGATGGCGATGCGGTCCTTTGCTGCGATGCCCTGAGAAACCAGCCAAGCGGCAGCATCATCATTGTCGTCCTGCATGGTCAGGCCCCACTGCTTGTCGCCTGCAATCCAGTGGTCACGGCCGAAGCCGGTGCTGCCACGGTACTGGGGGCGAACTACCGCGTAGCCGCGTGATGTGAAGTACGGTACCCAGCCGGATGCGTCCCAGCCTGTGTAGTCACGTGCCCAGGGGCCGCCGTGCGGGTGCACGAGCGCCGGTAGAGCGGCATCGCCTTCTTTCCAGCCTGCTGGCAGGTCAAGAATGGCCGGAATCTTACGGCCGTCACGCGCTGTGTAGGTGATCCAGCGTTGCTCGCCGATCTGATTGCTATCCATCCAGGGGCGTTCGCTACCCAATGAGGTAACGCTCTTTTTGTCTGTAAGGACAAAGTAGGAGGTCGGTTTGCTTGCGCTGCTGGTGGTATATAGCACCCTGGATAGGTCGTCGTTATAGCCTGTAATGGCGACGTACTGTCCTGGATAGGCCTGCTTCAGGCTGTCGCTCAGCGCTTTCATCTGTGGGTCGACGTAAACGGCCTCGCGGCGCGGACCGTCTACGTAAAAGCCCAGAACCTGATTGAAATTGCTTGGGCGCGTGCCGATGATCAGGCCGCCGATCGGATACTGTGGGTGGGCTGCCAGAGGTTCCTTGTCAAAGGTTTTGGTCGCGGGGTCGTATTGCCATGCCTGGACCTGATCGGAGAACTTGTCAGTCAGAATGTAAAGCTTGCCCGTAGCGTCATCGATTCCCGCAACTTCCATGGTGTAGCGGTCGCTGAGCTTGGTTGTAAGGGCGTCGTGCTTGTCGAACTGCCCGTTGTCCTTGTTCTTGATCAGGATCTGCTGCTCGTAGTCGTTCGATCCCAGTGGTTCGATCTGGCTGCGGGTCAGAAGTTCGCCATTCCGGGGGTGGAAGAGGCCTGGTGAAGCGCGGGTTCCGCCGCGGAACAGTAGTTCGGTCTTTCCGGTGGCCAGGTTGAATAGGTAGTAGTTTGCCGACAAAGTCAGTTCATTCATCTGCGAGATGATGACCTTCTCAGGATCCAGCGGAAGCGAGTGAACTAGCGATGCAGAGCCGGCCAATTCCAGGCAGCGCTGTGTCTGTTCGCTGACCCCGAGCTTGCGGGTGTTGTCGGCGAATGCTTCGTCGAACTTTGTTTGACTTGGATCCGTCAGATAGGCCTTGGTCAAGAAGGTCTTTGTGGCGCCAGTGGAGTTGCCTTCGCCACAGCCTGACAGTTGTCCGGTGAATTCCTGACGGCCGATGACCAGCGTCTTTCCCGCCTTGAGCGCGCTGGCGGCGATGAATTTCATCCGATCACCCGAGGGGGTGATTGAAGTAGGGCCACTGCCGAGCTTGTCCATGTCCCAATTGGCCAGTGCGGTATCGCCATTGTTGCTGCCTGGCGCGGCGATGATGGCGACGAGCCTTTTGCCATCGGCGCTCATCGTCACGGACTGAATCGCGGGGATTTTCGCAAAGCTATCCGTCGGCAGGGGGGTGGGGGTGGCTTGGGCATTTGTTGCAGCCAGCGCGATGCTGGCTGCGAGGGCAAATTTGGCGCACTTGAGAGGGTTCATCGATGTGGCGTCCTTGACTATGGCGAATGTGCCGACTCGTGGCACATTTACGCTGAAGATGAATGAAACCTGTATTTTCGTCAATGCGGCGGATTTTCGCTACGTGCTGGTTCATTGTTTTTGCGGCGAAAGTTGGCTGTGGCACTATCTCGGCCAACTCTTTTGAATTCTTTACGTCATGCAGCTTTACGATCAGTCCCGTCCAGCCACCCACCGCGTGCAAAAAGGGCTTTCGCCCCATCCACGTATCCGCAACGTGATAGCGGTGGGCTCGGGCAAGGGCGGGGTGGGCAAATCCACCACCGCCGTCAACCTGGCCTTGGCGCTGAAGGAGCTGGGGGCCCGGGTGGGCGTGCTGGACGCCGATATCTACGGACCCAGTGTGCCGGCGATGCTGGGCCTGAGCGGTCGCCCGGAAAGCCCGGACAACAAGAGCATCGAGCCATTGCGCGCATTCGGTGTGGAGGCGATGTCGATCGGGTTCCTGATCGAGCCGGACTCACCGATGATCTGGCGCGGCCCGATGGCGACCTCGGCCCTGACCCAGCTGTTCAATGACACGCTGTGGGATGGCCTGGATTTCCTGTTGATCGACCTGCCACCGGGCACCGGCGACATCCAATTGACCCTGTCGCAGAAGATCCCGGTGGCCGGTGCGGTGATTGTCACCACGCCACAGGACATTGCCACCCTGGACGCGCGCAAGGCGCTGGCCATGTTCGAGAAGGTCGAGGTGCCGGTACTGGGTGTCATCGAGAACATGGCCGTGCACACCTGCAGCAACTGCGGGCATGTCGAGCACCTGTTCGGCGAGGGCGGTGGGCAGCGCATGGCCGAGCAATATGGGGTGCCTCTGTTGGGTTCGCTGCCGCTGGACATCAACATTCGTGAACAGGGCGACGTGGGGACGCCAATCGTGGCCTCGCAGCCACAGTCTGCTGCTGCCCAGGCGTACATGGCAGCGGCCCGCCGCCTGGCCGAGGAGCTGGCCAAGCGACCGCGGGCCAGCATTCCGATCATTGCCTCGCTGAGCTGAGCACTGCCCGGCGGGGACGGTGGGGCGCGCTGCGACCGACCGCCTCGCTGGGCTAGAATCAGCCACCCTTGGCCGGGGCAGTACCCGGCACCCCAACCAGGACCATTGAATGAGCATCAAGAGCGACCGCTGGATCCGCCGCATGTCCGAACAGCACGGCATGATCGAGCCGTACGAGGCCGGGCAGGTCAAGCAACTGGACGGCCAGCGTATCGTCAGCTATGGCACCTCAAGCTACGGCTACGACGTGCGTTGCTCGCGCGAGTTCAAGGTGTTCACCAACATCAACTCGACCATTGTCGACCCCAAGCACTTCGACCCGAAGAGCTTTGTCGATATCGAGGCCGATGAATGCATCATCCCGCCGAACTCGTTCGCGCTGGCGCGCACCGTGGAGTTTTTCCGCATTCCGCGCGACACCCTGGTGGTGTGCCTGGGCAAGAGTACTTATGCGCGCTGCGGCATCATCGTCAACGTCACCCCGCTGGAGCCGGAGTGGGAAGGCCATGTGACGCTGGAGTTTTCCAATACCACGCCGCTGCCGGCGCGTATCTACGCCAATGAGGGTGTCGCGCAGATGCTGTTCTTCCAGGCCGACAAGGACGATGTCTGCGAAACCTCGTACAAGGATCGCGGTGGCAAGTACCAGGGCCAGACCGGCGTTACCCTGCCGCGCACCTGAAGCCGGCGGGAAACCGGGCGCTGGAGCCAGAAACGTAGAGGATAGGAACGAGCAACGCAGCAAAAGCCGGGCGGCATCGCGCGCGCTGCGTTGCTGGTTCCTACGGCTTACGTTCCTACCATGCCTATTTGCCGCGCCCGTACAGCATGCCTTCGAAGCCAGAAACGTAGAGGATGGAACGAGCAACGCAATAAAAGCCGAGCGGAATCCCGCTCTCTGCGTTCCTGGTTCCTACGGCCTACGTTCCTGCCGGCCTATTTGCTGCGCCCGTACAGCATGCCTTTGAAGCCAGAAACGTAGAGGATGGAACGAGCAACGCAATATAAGCCGAGCGGAATCCCGCTCTCTGCGTTACTGGTTCCTAGGGCCTACGTTCCTGCCGGCTTACTTGCCGCGCCCGAACAGCATGGCGATGCCGACGGCGACCAGGATCGCCGGCCACCAGGTGGCCAGCATGGTGCCGATGTTGCCATTGATCCAACCAAGGTTCTTGGCCAGGAAAAACAAGCCGACGATGATCAGAATCAGGGCGGCGATCAGGTTGGAGCGCATCGGCTTGCGGTGTCCGTTGGTGGGTAGCTGCTTATCGTAGCCGCTGGCGCCAGATTTCGACACGTTCGGCCAGCACATCGGCGTCGAAGCGCTGCGCCTTGCCGCTGCCCCACACCGGGCCCGGCCAGGCGGCATCGCCCTCGTGGCGGCCGATCAGATGGATGTGCAGCTGACGCACGATGTTGCCAAGCGCGCCGATATTGATCTTGGTGACATTGGGTTTCTGCTTCAGGTGCTGGGAGATCTGGTTGATCTCGGCCAGCAGCAGGCGCTGTTGATTGCCGTCCAGATCGATCCACTCGGTTGCGCCGGCAACGCGCGGTACCAACACGATCCACGGAAAACGGTCATCGTTCATCAGGCGGATCTGGGACAGCGGACCGTCAGCGATCAGTACGCTGTCGGTGGCAAGGCGGGAATCCAGTTCGAAGTCTTCACTCATGCAGGTTCTCCGTTTTGCGGTTGGGGCGGGGGTCGATCAATGCTCGGCTCCGGCCTGGATGGCCAGGTCGGTGTGGTGCTGCAGTGCTGCTTCGATGGCAATCCGGATGCCCTCGATCATGGTCTCCACCGGCAGACTGGGCTGTCCGGGTTGCTGCTCTGCCTGCCGTGGAGAGAAGGGGATGTGCACAAACCCGCCACGCACGCCTTTGCGTCGTCGCAGTGCATGCATCAAACCATAGAACACGTGGTTGCAGACAAAGGTGCCGGCGGTCTGCGATACCTCGGCCGGGATACCTGCCTCGCGCAGCGCCTGCAGCATGGCCTTGATCGGCAGCGAGGTGAAGTAGGCAGCCGGGGCGCCGTCGATCACCGGAAGGTCCACTGGCTGCGCGCCGGCATTGTCGGCAATGCGGGCATCGTCCACGTTGATGGCGATGCGCTCCAATGAGATCGCAGCACGTCCGCCGGCCTGGCCGATGCAGATCACCAGCGCTGGCTGGCTGCGCCGAAGGGCACGGCGCAACGCCTGCAGGGCGTCGCCGAACACGACCGGCAGCTCGACGCTGATGACGCGGTGCCCTGCGATCTGGGTGTCATGCAGGGCGCGGATGACGTCCTGGCTCGGGTTGCCTGGGTGGCCACCGAACGGGCCAAAGCCGGTCAGCAGGAGGGTGGGGGATTGGCGTGAAGTCGGCATCAGCGGAAAACGATGAAGTACATGAGGATGACGTTGCAGGCGAGCAGGGGCACAGCAGTTGCCACCTGCGCGCGTATCACCGCGTTGGGGTCACGCAGCTCCAGCAGCGCGGCGGGCACCAGATTGAAGTTCGCCGCCATCGGTGTCAGCAGGGTGCCGCAATAGCCCGACAACATGCCCAGTGCGGCCAATGATGCGGCATCGGCGCCGTGCAGCTGTACCAGCAGCGGCAGACCGATGCCGGCCGTCATTACCGGGAATGCAGCAAAGGCGTTGCCCATGACCATGGTGAAGGCGGCCATGCCCAGCGCATAGGCCAGTACCAGGACGAAACGGTTCTCCACCGGGATCACCATGCGGATCAGGCCGGCGATGGCTTCGCCGACGCCGGTGGCGGCGAAAACGCTGCCCAGGGTGGCCAGCAGCAGCGGCAGCATCGCCGCCCAGCCAATCGCATCCAGCAGGCGCCGGGACTGCTCGACGGCCGCCGCCGGCGTGCTGCGGGTCAACAGGCAGGCCGCGGTCGTGGCGACCAGGCAGGCCAGGCCAAGGCCGATCAAGGTCGTCTGTTGGGCGCCAAACAGTCTGCTGCCGGCAATCTCCACATTGGCCAGTGGCACTGCAACGGCGACCGCGATCAAGGGGATCAGCAGTGCCGGCACGAACAGGCGGTTGCCCAGCCGCTGTGCACTGGCTTCGCGTTGGGCACTGCTGCCTTCGTCATAGTGGCCGCGGCCCAGGGCGCCGAAGCCGGCGAGGCAGGCCAGCACCACCACCAATCCACCAACGACGGCAGGCGGCAACCGCTCGGCAGCGAGCATGGTCAGTGCGACCAGTCCCCAGAACAGGGCATTGCCGAAACGCCGTGGGTTGCTGCGATCGAGCAGCCCGCGCAGGGCAACCCAGGCCAGGTAGCCGCCGACCAACCAATAGATCCATTGCAGGGTGATCATCGGCCGCACTCCCTGTCCGTTGCCGCTTGCGCAGCGATGGCCAGAGCCTCGCGGCGCAACTGCGCGTCCAGCCGCGCCAGTCGGCTCGCGTGGATGAGGAACGCGCAGATGGCGGTGGGGATGCCCCATAGCGCGATGTGCAGCGGCTCCAACTGGATGCCGTGCTCGGCATAGAAACCCTGGATCAGCAGGACGGCGCCGAAGGCGATGAAGATGTCTTCGCCGAAGAACAGGCCGACGTTGTCGGTGGCGGCGGACAGCGCTTTCAAGCGTTGCCGGGAGGCTTCGGGCAGCGGGCCGTGCTTGGCTTCGGCGGCGGCTTCAGCCATGGGCGCAAGCAGCGGGCGCACCGTCTGCGGATGGCCACCAAGGCTGGTCAATCCCAGTGCGGACGCCAGTTGGCGGATGGCCAGGTAGCCGATCAACAGGCGTCCGGCGGTGGCGCTACGCAGGCGGGTGATCCAGGCCTGCGCACGTTCCTTCAGGCCGTTGCGCTCCAGCAGGCCGATCACCGGCAGGGTGAGCACGAACACCATCAGGTAACGCTGTTTGGTGAAGGCTTCGCCCAGCAGCTCCAGCACCTGCATCGGCGTCTTGCCGGCGACCAAGCCGGTCACCACGCCGGCGCTGACCACGATCAGGGCCGGGTTGATGCGCAGCAGGAAGCCGACCACCACCATCGCGATGCCAATCAGGGGCAGGTAGCTCATGCGTGCGTGCCCCGCTGTGCGGGCGCAACGATGGCATAGCCCTCGGCTTGCAAGGCAGTGCGCAGGGCATGGGCGAAATCGGCAGCATCTGCCCGGTCGCCATGCAGGCACAGCGTATCGGCGCGGATCGGCACAAGGCTTCCGTCTACCGCACGTACGCTGCCATCCCGCAGCATGCCGCGCACCTGGGCCAGGCTGTCGTCCAGCCGGTCAATCACGGCACCGGCCTGATCGCGAGGCACCAGCCGCCCGCCGGCGGTGTAGCCGCGCTCGGCAAACACTTCCTCGACGACGCGCAGGCCGCGACGGCGACCGGCCGCGCTGAGTTCGGACCCCGCCAAGGCATAGAGAAACAGGCCCGGGTCGCAATCATGTACTGCCTGGACGATGGCATCGGCGGTTGCTGTATCGCGTGCGGCAAGGTTGTAGAGCGCGCCATGCGGCTTGACGTGTTGCAGGCTGGTCTCAGCTTCGCGGCAAAGTGCGGCCAGCGTGCCAACCTGTTCAACCACCAGTTGCTGGATGTCGGCGGCGGGCAAGCTCAATTCGCGACGGCCGAAATGTTCGCGATCCACGAACGAGGGATGCGCGCCGATGGCGACGCCGTGCTGCAGGCACAGTGCGATGGCCTGGCGCATGCTGGCGGTGTCGCCGGCATGACCACCGCAGGCGATGCTGGCCGAGCTGATGCACGGCACGATGGCCGCGTCGCTGCCGCAGCCCTCGCCGAGGTCACAATTGAAATCGATGCTCTGGGTCATACAGAAAGAGTCCGTGCAGCAATGGCCTGGCGGATACGGTACAGCCGGTGGCGTTGTTCGTTGGCGGCCTGGCGTGCCTGTTCGGCACTGCAGGCGCGAAATTGCAGGGTGCAGCCGGGGCGAAGCTGTGCCAGCAGGGACAGGTCGGCGCGGATGACATGGCCAAT
The DNA here is from genome assembly GCF_032061965.1 of Stenotrophomonas sp. Classification (GTDB taxonomy): domain Bacteria; phylum Pseudomonadota; class Gammaproteobacteria; order Xanthomonadales; family Xanthomonadaceae; genus Stenotrophomonas. The sequence goes on from NZ_DAMBEF010000003.1 coordinate 171,585, forward strand.
GCGTGGATAACCACCGTGGGTCTGGGCATCAGCGAGCAAGGCGATGGGTTGTCCTTCGCCGGGTAGCTGCAGCACGCCGGCGCTCACCGGTTCGGATACCCGTTCACGCTGGTCGCGCACCTGCAATTGCGGCCCTTGCAGGCGCAAGCCTTGCCGGTTGCTGCGGTTGTCCACCTGCCAGATGGCGTCGAAAAGACCATCGGCCATGTCGGTGCCGGGCAGCAGGCGGATGGTCAGGGGGTCATCATTGCCAGTGGGCGAGGCGGCCGCATTGCCGTCGATCCACCAGGCCGGAATACGCAATGCGTCGTCGGCGGCGGCATCGGCATGCAATGGCAGTACGTCACCGGCCTTCAAGGCGCGGCCGTTGTAGCCGCCAAAGCCGCCGCGCAGATCGGTACTGCGGCTTCCCAATACCTCGGGAACATCCACGCCGCCGGCAACCGCCAGGTAACTGCGTGCACCGTCGCGACACGGCCCCAACTGCAAGGTGCTGCCTGCCGGCACGGTTATCGGCCGGTAGCCCGGCAAGGGCTGTCCATCCAGTGAGGCGTCAATGCGCGCACCACACAGGGCGATGCGGCTGGCCCGGCTGAAGTGCAGGGTGGGGCCGGTCAGGGTGATCTCCAAGGTTGCCTGCTGGCTGGCGTTGCCCACCAGCAGGTTTGCCAGCGCGTGCGACCACGCGTCGGCTGCGCCACTGACGGCTACGCCGAGATGGCGCAGGCCAACGCGCCCCTCGTCCTGCACGGTGGTCAGCAGGCCAGGGGACAGTACCGTGATGCAGGCAGCCGGTTCAGCGCTTGTCATCGTTGGGGCCCCTCGTTCGCGCGAAGGGAGTGCTCATGGCTCACCGGAACAAAGCGCAGTTGCTGCCCCGGTCGCAACAAGGTCGGGGCAGATCTGCGCGGATCGAACAAGCGCGCCGATGTGCGCCCGATCAACTGCCAGCCACCGGGGCTTTGGCTGGGATAGATGCCGGTCTGGTTGCCGCCGATGGCCACGCTGCCAGCCGGCACCAAGGTGCGAGGACTGGCCTTGCGTGGCATCGCCAGTGCGGGGTCCAGCCCGAGCAGATAGGGGAAGCCCGGGGCGAAGCCGATCATCGCGACCGTGTACAACGCGCCGCTGTGACGTTCGATCACCTCGTCGTGATCCATGCCGGTGTGCGCCGCCACCTCCGCCAGGTCGGGGGCGCAATCAGCGCAATAGCACACCGCAATCTCGATGACGGGCGGGGGTGAGTGACCTGCGTGCGAGGTGTTGGTGTTCCCCAGCTGCGCAAGCAAGGGAGCGAGTATCTCGGTTGGCGCACGGCCGCACACCTGGCGGTGCTCCAGGTCAACGAACAGGCCCAAGCTGGAATATGCCGGCACGATGTCACGCAGGTACTCCGGGCGTAGCGCGGCGATGCGGTCAGCCAATTCGTGGACCCGATGGTTGATCTGCGCTTCGATGCCGCTGCCCAGGCGCAGCAGGATGCCGTCTTCGCCCAGCGGCTCCACGGTCCATGCATCCAGACTCAAACAGCGCACCCTGTCCGGATACGCGGTGCGGTTCTATTGGCCAGCGCGTGTGGCTGCCGCGTAGTGCTCACAACTGCTCCTTCAGGAAAGCCAGGGTGCGCTCACGTTCCAGGTCGGCGCTGGGAGCGTGGTAATGCATGCCCACCTCGCGGTTGAATGCGTGATCGGCCGGGTAGACATATACAGGCAAGTCGGGTTGCTTTTCACGGTGCGCTGCAACGGCGGCGGCCGGGATCGAGGCATCCAGTTCACCGAAGTGGAAGATCGCCGGCGCTTTGAAAGGCGTGTCCAGAAACGGCACGTTGCGTGCGCCGTAGTAGCTCGCCGATGGCAGGCCCAGCCGTTGCGCGGCCAGCATGGCGATGGTGCCGCCCCAGCAGTAGCCGACCGTGCCGACCTTGCCGTAGTGCGCCAGGACCGCAGCGGCGCTTTCCACAATGGTGACCGCGCGATCCACGCCCAGTTCGTCCACCAACGCCTTGCCGCGGGCGACGCCGGCGGCATCGTAGTCCAGTTGCAGGTCGGGTTCGATCAGGTCGAAGAAGGACGGCGCCAGCACCGCGTAGCCCTCGGCGGCGTACTGTTCGGCGACGTGCCGGATATGGGCATTGGCGCCGAAGATTTCCTGTATCACCACCAGCCCGGCGCGCGGAGTGCCTGCTGGCAGGGCCTGCCAGGCGCGAACGGGACCGAGTGGGGTGGTGAGGGTTATCCAGTTGGGCATGGCAAAAGACTCCAAGGTGTAGGGCTGGCTTCCTTCTCCCGCGTGCGGGGGACGGTGCCGGGAGAGCCTGCCTCCGCGAAGGCGGTGGGGCGGTTGGGGGCAGCTCTAGCTTTATGTGCTTTGAGAGCGCCCTCACCCTAACCCCTCTACCGCAGGCGGGAGAGGGGCCTAAGCAAGGCATTGCCGCGATAGTTCAGTACTGTCGCGATGAGACTGATTATCAGCTCTCTCGCCTATTAAGCCAGCCGCAGGGCGTCGCCGCACAGGCCCGGTATACTGGCCGGCTTTCCGGCCCTGCTGCCATTCCGGCCCGGCCCCAGGATTTCCAGATCATGTCCCAGCTGAACCCCAAAGTCGGCTTTGTCAGCCTTGGCTGCCCGAAAGCCCTTGTCGATTCCGAGCGCATCCTCACCCAGCTGCGGGTCGAGGGCTACGACATCGTGCCGTCCTACGACTCGGCCGACGTGGTGGTGGTCAATACCTGTGGCTTCATCGACTCGGCCGTGGCCGAATCGTTGGACGCCATCGGCGAGGCGATGAACGAGAACGGCAAGGTCATCGTCACCGGCTGCCTGGGCAAGAAGGGCGACATGATCCGCGAGCATTACCCGGACGTGCTGTCGGTGTCCGGCCCGCAGGACTACACCACGGTGATGGAAGCGGTGCACGCGGCGCTGCCGCCCAAGCACAATCCGTTCGTGGACCTGGTCCCGGACTACGGCATCAAGTTGACCCCGCGCCATTACGCCTATCTGAAGATTTCCGAAGGCTGCAACCACCGTTGCAGCTTCTGCATCATCCCGTCGATGCGTGGCGACCTGGTGTCGCGCCCGGTCGATGAGGTGCTGCGCGAGGCCGAGCGCCTGGTCAAGGGCGGTGTGCGCGAGCTGCTGGTGGTGTCGCAGGACACCTCGGCCTACGGCGTGGATCGCAAGTACGCGCCGGGCACCTGGCGCGGCAAGGAGTACGCAACGCGCATGAAGGCGCTGTGCGAGGGGCTGTCCGAGCTCGATGCATGGACCCGCTTGCACTACGTTTACCCGTACCCGCACGTCGACGACGTGGTGCCGTTGATGGCCGAGGGCAAGATCCTGCCGTACCTGGACATCCCGTTCCAGCACGCCAGCCCGCGCATCCTCAAGCTGATGAAGCGCCCGGGTGCGGTCGACAAGACCCTGGAGCGGGTGCTGCGCTGGCGCGAGATCGCGCCGGACATCACCGTGCGTTCCACCTTCATCGTCGGCTTCCCGGGTGAAACCGATGCCGAGTTCGAGCAGCTGCTCGACTTCCTGGATACCGCCCAGCTCGACCGTGTAGGCGCCTTTGCCTATTCGCCGGTGGACGGTGCCACCGCCAACCAGCTGCCGGACCCGGTGCCGGAAGAGGTGAAGCAGGAACGTCTGGCGCGTTTCATGGAAAAGCAGGGGGCCATTTCCGCCGCCAAGCTCGAAGCCAAGATCGGCAGCGTGCAGCAGTGCCTGATCGACGGCATCGAAGACGGTATCGCGGTGGCGCGCTCCAAGGCCGATGCACCGGAAATCGATGGCCTGGTGCATATCCAGAATGCCGACGGGGCCAAGCTGCGGATCGGCCAGTTCGTCGATGTCGAAATCACCGACAGCGATGAGCATGACCTGTTTGGCGATGCCATCGTCGACGCCAAGGCGGCCGCGCCGTTTGATCTCAAGGTGCTGTGACCTGCGCACCTGCCGCTGATGACGCCGGCGCAGGCCGGCGTCGTTTTTTGGCGCCACCGCGCGATCAGGTGGACCGCCGGTGTTTCGAGCAGCGCATTTTTTCAGGCTTTGCGGGTTACGCCGAGCTGTTGCAAGGCGCCGACTGGCCGGATATCGCTGCGCTCAACGCGCACCTGGCCGTGCAGGGCAAGCACTTCGTCGTCCAGGATGACGCCTTGCTTGGCGACGGCCTGCACTACGAACAACGTGTCGCCCAAGGGCGTATCGCCACCCGCGCGCAGAACTGGCATGACCTGTTCAATGCGCTGGTCTGGGCGCGTTATCCGGCGATCAAGTGCGCGCTCAATGCGCAGCAATGTCTGCATATCGCTGCGATGGGAACAGCGCAGCGCAATCGCGCGCAGGCCGCGCTGACCCAGTTCGACGAAAGCGGAGTGATCGTGCGTGTCCGCGATCCGGCCTTGTTGTCGGCATGGGATCGGCACGACTGGATGACGCTGTTCGATCCGCGTTCCTGGCAGCAAGGTGATATCGCGGTCTGCGCGGTCATCGGCCATGCCTTGTTGGAGCAGGCGCTGTTGCCCGGGCGCTTGCTGGTCGGCAAATGCATCGTGGTGCTTGGCGAGGGTGCTGCTGCCTGCGTTGCGCGCGTCGCTGCGGCAATCGGCGAAGGCCGGGTGCTGGCCGAGCCCTCCGAGCTGCGTCCCTTGCCATTGGCGGGTATCCCCGGTTGGCATGCGCCACAGGATGCGGCCTTCTATCAGCTGCGCGATTACTTCCGGCCGCTGCGCGAGGGCCGGACGTATCCGTCTGTGCTCAGCCCTGGTAGCTGACGTCGAGGATGGCGAAGCGGGTCAGGCCGCTGGGCAGTTCCACCGCGAACTCGTCGTCGATGCGCTTCTTCAACAGCGCCCGTGCCAGCGGTGAATCAATGCTGATCCAGCCGGCCGGCGCGTCGGTTTCATCGGGGCCGACGATGCGGTAGGTGTGCGTCTGGCCGGATTCGATGTTCTCCAGTTCCACCGTTGCACCGAAAAACACTGCTTCCGGGTCGCTGGGCGTGGTGTCGACTACGCGCAAGGCTTCCAGGCGCTTGCTCAGGTAGCGCACGCGGCGGTCGATTTCGCCCAGCTGCTTCTTGCGGTAGGTGTACTCGGCATTCTCCGAGCGGTCGCCCTCGGCGGCGGCTGCCGCCAACGCCTTCACCACTTCCGGCCGCCGCTGCCGCCACAGCTCGTCCAGCTCGGCCTTGAGCCGGGCATGGCCCTGCGCGGTGATCAGGGCGGTACTTTTTTCTGCAGGGGGACGCCAACGGCTCACGACTTTGGGTTCGACTCTGGTGGGGTGCGCCGGCACCCGGGGGGATGACGCGACGGCGGCACTGCCGCCGCGTCACCGGCGACGCGGCTCAGCGCTTGCCGCCGAAGATGCTGCCGAGGATGCCGCGCACGATCTGGTTGCCCAGCTTGGTGCCCATGGTGCGGGTGGTCTGCTTGGCCATGGTCTCGATCATGCCCTGACGGCGCTTGGTGCCGAAGATCGCGTCCTTGATGCTCTGGCTGAAACCGCCTTCCTGCGCCTCGTCCTGCTGGCGGGTGCGAGCGGCCGGTGTCTGCGCCTGCTCGACGGCTTTTTCCGCGCGCTGGGCCAGCAGTTCGGCCGCGGATTCGCGGTTGATCGCCGTGTCATAGCGGGTGCCGACCGGGCTGCCGGCGCGCACCTGGGCGCGTTCGGCATCGGTGATCGAGCCCATCCGGCAGCGGGGCGGGGCGATCAGGGTCTTCTGCACCGGCGAGGGAATGCCCTTGTCCTGCAGCGTGGATACCAGCGCCTCGCCGGTACCCAGCTGCGACAAAGTGGCCACCACGTCGAGCTTGGGGTTCTGCACGAAGGTTTCGGCGGCGGTCTTGACCGCCTTCTGGTCGCGCGGGGTGAAGGCGCGCAAGGCGTGCTGCACGCGGTTGCCGAGCTGGCCGAGGATGTTGGCCGGCACGTCGTCCGGGAACTGCGAGCAGAAGTACACGCCCACGCCCTTGGAGCGGATCAGGCGCACCACCTGCTCGATGCGCTGCACCAGCGCTGGCGGCGCATCGTCGAACAGCAAGTGGGCCTCGTCGAAGATGAAGACCAGTTTGGGCTTTTCCAGGTCGCCCACTTCCGGCAACTGCTCGAACAGCTCGGACAGCAGCCACAGCAGGAAGGTGGAATACAGGCGCGGCTTGAGGATCAGCTGGGCGGCGGCAAGGATGCCGACCACGCCGCGGCCGTCGTGATTGACCCGCATGATGTCGGCCAGTTCCAGCGCCGGCTCGCCGAAGAAGGCTTCGCCGCCGTCCTGCGACAGGCGCAGTAGCGCGCGCTGGATAGCCGCCACCGACTGCGCGCTGACCAGCCCGTATTCGGTGGAGATGTCCTTGCGCTCGTCGGCGACCAAGCCCAGCAGGGCGCGCAGGTCGTCCAGGTCCAACAGCAGCAGGCCGCGGTCGTCGGCCAGCTTGAACACGATGTCGAGCACGCCGGACTGGGTGTCGTTGAGCTCCAGGATGCGCGAGAGCAGGGTGGGGCCCATTTCGCTGACGGTGGTACGTACCGGGTGGCCGAGCTTGCCGTACAGGTCCCAGAACACCACCGGGCTGGCCGCCGGTGCATAGCCGTCAACGCCGATCTCGGCCGCGCGCTGGGCCAGCTTCTCGCCGCCTTCGCCGGCGACCGCCAGGCCGGCCACGTCGCCCTTCACATCGGCCAGGAACACCGGCACGCCCAGCCGCGAAAACCCTTCGGCCAGCGTCATCAGGGTCACCGTCTTGCCGGTACCGGTGGCGCCGGCCACCAGGCCGTGGCGGTTGCCAAAACGCGGGAGCAGGGTGACGGCGATGTCGTCGGTGACGCCTTTGCCGAGCAGGATCGGGTCCATGGAGGCACTCATTGATGAATGAAGGGGGGATTCTAACGGCCGACTGTATCGCCGCGGTGGCAATGTTGCCCCGGGGCAAGTCTGGCGGCTACCCTGCTTCACCTTTCGCCTGTTGTGCTGCTGATGCCCGTTTCCTTGTTTGGTGTTCGTCCGTTGCCGCTGCTGCTGGCTGCTGGTTTCCTGACCGTGATCCCGGCGGCGCATGCATTGTCGGCGCGTGATACCGCCAAGGTGCAGGCGATCGAGGCGCGGATGGCGGCCGCCGAGAAGCGCTATTCCGATGCGCTGGTGCTGGTCAACAACGCCGACCCCAAGGGCACGGCCGAGAGCAATGCCGCACTGGAGGACATGGAGGATGTGATCAGCGCCTGCATCGCCCAGAAGGGCTGCCAGGTCAGCACCTTGCTCAGCACCTACAAGCGCCTGCTCAAGCAGCAGGCCGACACCGCCGGGGCTGAAGAAGGCGAGGACGATGTGAGCCCGCTGGAAGCGGACCCGGACCACATCGCACCGTTGATCGCCGATGTGCCCGAGGCGGCGCGCGCGGCCGCCCTGCTCAATGACCACCGGCACGCCTTTGACGAGATGGTCGAGTACAACCCGGCCATCCAGGCGGGTATCCGCCGTTGGCTGACCGACATGCGCCCCTCGCTGCTGACCAGCTACGAGAACTACATGAACCTGCGCGCGGTGATGTGGCCGGAATGGGAGAAGGACGGTCTGCCAGAGGCGTTGCTGTTCGGCATCATGGCCAAGGAATCCAATGGCCGCGTGCATGCGTCTTCGCGGGTCGGCGCCGCCGGCCTGATGCAGTTCATGCCGGCGACGGGCCGCCGCTTCGGCTTGGGCCCGGATGGCACCGGCTTTGATACCCGTTTTGATCCGCGCAGTGCCGCCAGCGCCAGCGCCGATTACATGAACGAGCGGATGCGCGGGCTCAACAGGAACATCGAGTACGCGCTGGCTGCCTACAACGGCGGTGAAGGGCGTGCCGCGCGCATCTACCGTGAGACCGGTGGCCAGAGCTTCTGGACCGATTCCTCCTATAACCAGTTCCCGGGCGAGACCAAGGATTACGTGCCGATGGTGATCGCGGCGGCGTGGATCTTCCTGCACCCGCAGCAGTACGGCGTGGAGTTCCCGAAGATCAACGCGCAGCCGGCGACCATCCGCCTGGCCAAGTCGACCACCATCTATGAGTTGACCATCTGCCTGGGCAGCACCGGCACCCGTGATGGCTACATGCGTGCGCTGCGCAACCTCAATCCCCGTTATGAGGCCGATGGCTGGATTCCGGGCGGTACCACCATCAACGCCACCACCCGCATCGCTGGCCTGTACAACCGCTACTGCGTGAACGGCCCGCGTGCCGACCTGGCGCGGGCGCTGATCACCGCCGATCTGAATGCCGCCATCAAGCGGCCGTCGGCAGCAACCTTCACCGGCAGCGTGGCGGTGGGTGATGTGCAGGCGATGCAGGCCGCGCAGGCGGCCGCGTCGCTGCCGGTTCCGGTGGCCGCGCCGCGGCCGGCGGCTCCTGCACGCCGACCGGCTGCGCGGACCTACAAGGTCGCCAAGGGTGACACCCTTGGTCGTATCGCCAACCGCTTCCAATGCGAGCTGCCAGCCCTGGCCCGGGCCAATGGCCTGCGTGCGCCGGCTTATGCGTTGCGGCTGGGACAGACGTTGCGGCTGGAAGGCTGCGATCGTTGATTGAGAAGGGCGCCACAAGGCGCCCCTTTCCATTGCCGGTAGGAACAGCGAAAGCAGCAAAGCTGCAGATACTGGTGGAGCCGGTAGTGCGGGCATCGGATGCGATACCCGCTTGGCGGCTTGCGCCGCTCCTGCGGCCAGTTCGGCTCAGCGCAGCTTTGCCAGCGGCTGGCCCAACTGCACCGGGCTTTCGGCCTTCAAAGAAGGATCAAAGTCGGCCACCCCCGGCGGCAGCAACACGATCACCGTGGAGCCGTAGTTGAAGCGCGCCATTTCGGCAAATCGCTCCAGGGTGATGCCCTTGCCACGCCAGTCCTTGCGGGTGATGCGGTCGCCATAGGCGGGGATTTCCTCGCCGCTCCATACCGTTTCCACGCCGCTGACCAGCAGCGCGCCGACCATGACCTGCACCATCGGCCCGAAGTCGGTGTCGAAGTGGCAGACCAGGCGCTCGTTGCGGGCAAACAACCGCGGCACGTTGGCCACCGCGTCGGTGCCTACGCTGAACAGGCGGCCGGGCACATGCACGGTCTCGCGCAGGGTGCCGGTCCAGGCCATGTGCACGCGATGGTAGTCGCGCGGTGACAGGTACACCGTGGCGAACAGACCGCTGTTGAACGGCGCCGCATCAGCCGCATCGCCGAGCAGTTCGGCGGCGGTGAACGATTGGCCCTTGGCCTGGAAGATGCGGCCATCTTCGATCGGGCCCAGCTGGCTGATGCGACCATCGGCCGGCATGGTCAGGGTGCGCGGATCGGCGGCGGCCACGCGAGCGCCGGGCTTCAGGCTGCGGGTAAAGAAGCTGTTGAAACTGGGATAGCTGCGCGGGTCCGGATTGCTGGCCTCGGCCAGGTTCACGTTGAACTTGGCGGTCACCGTGTCGATCAGCCAGCGCGAGATGCGCGGGTTCTGCGAATAGGCCAGCGAGCGGGCCATCGATGACAGCAGGCGGTGCGGCAATACGTAAGTGAGGCGTGTAACCAGACTCATGGTGCGGATTTCTCGGTGAGCTTCTTCAGGTCGCTGGCAATTGCCTGCGGGTTGAACGGGGGACGCATCAGCCCGGCCAGGCGTCCTTGCGGATCGAGCACGGCGATGCTGGCGGAGTGGTCCATGCTGTAGTCATCCGGGTTCTGCTCGAAATGCTTGCCCGGGGCCTTCTGGAACACCATGCCCAGCGAGGTGGCAAAGCGCTCCAGCGACGGCACGTCGGCGGTGGCAGCGATGGTGTCCTTGTGGAAGGCATGGGCGTACTCGCCCAGCCGCGCCGGGGTGTCACGCTCCGGGTCCACCGACACCAGCACCACGCGCGGGCGCAGGCTGTCGGGGATGGCCTCCCACTGCTTCTGGGCCTGGGCCAGCTCGGTCAGGGTGGTGGGGCAGACGTCCGGGCAGGAGGTGAAACCCAGGAATACCAGGGTCCAGTGGCCGCGCAGCTCGCCGGGGATCAGGCGGGTGCCATCGGACTGGGCCAGGTCGAACTCCGGCAGGGTGCGCGGTGTGCCGTAGAACAGGATGCTGCTGGTGCCCTGGTTGCTCTGGTTGGACGGCCCGAAGACCTTCTGTGCCAACAACAGGCCCAGGCCGGCGGCCAGGGCGATGGCCAGGATGATGCCGGTATTTCGATTGAACATGCGCGCGGGCTTCCGTTCGGGTACGGCGGCGGGACAGTGACGTCCGCCGTGGGCGGGATACGGGAGTGTAGGGGATTGCAGGCTTCACCCCGGCCATTGGCGGGCGTTTGGGCGCCGTTTGGGGGCCAATGCCGAAGTTTCGGCTGCAACTGGGCAATCAATATACCGGCCAGATGCCTATAATCGCAGACCTTTCAAGTATTTCCGTATTGCCATGACTGCCGAAGCGGCCGCTGAACTCCATACGATCGTCGATCTGATCCGCTACGGCGCAAGCCGTTTCAATGCTGCCGGCCTCACCTTCGGCCACAGCTATGACAACGCCCTGGACGAGGCGACCCAGCTGACCCTGCACAGCCTGCACCTGCCGCCGGACCTTGGCCCGGCCTATGGCACGGCGCGCGTGCTGCTGGAAGAGCGGCAGCAGGTGCTGGCGCTGTTCCAGCGCCGTATCGACGAGCGCCTGCCGGCTGCCTACCTGACCGGTGAGGCATGGTTTGCGGGCTTGAGCTTCAAGAGCGATGCCCGCGCGCTGGTGCCGCGCTCGCCGATCGCCGAGCTGATCCTCAACGGCTTCGAGCCGTGGCTGGCCGGCCGCGATGTCACCCGCGCGCTGGACCTGTGCACTGGCTCGGGCTGCATCGCCATCGCCATGGGTCACTACTACCCGAACTGGCAGGTCGACGGCAGCGACGTCAACGACGCGGCGTTGTCGCTGGCAGTGGAGAACAAGGAACGCCTGCTTGCCCACAACGTCGAGCTGGTCAAGAGCGACCTGTTCACCGGGCTGCAGGGCCGCGTCTACGACCTGATCGTGACCAACCCGCCGTACGTCACCAATGACGAGACCGACGCGTTGCCCAAGGAATATCTGCACGAACCGGACCTGGCGCTGCGTGCAGGCGACGATGGGCTGGACCTGGTGCTGAAGATCCTGCGTGACGCGCCGGATCATCTGACTGAAGATGGACTGCTGATCTGCGAAGTAGGCGATTCCGAACAGCACCTGATCAAGTTGCTGCCGGAAGTCTATTTCGCGTGGATCGAGTTCAAGGTTGGACAGATGGGTATTTTTGCTGTCGAGGCGACGGAGCTGCGGGCGCACCATGCGCGCATCGCGGAGCTGGCCGCTGCGCGGGCCTGAGCCTGTTTTGGATGTCCCACCTGCGCAGGCAGGGGACGCTCTTGTCGTGGTGCAGGAGCGTCAATGAAGCAACCCGCCGTCTATCTTCTGGCATCGAAGAAGCACGGCACGCTTTACATCGGTGTCACCAGTAATCTGGTGGCACGGACCTGGCAACACCGGCAGCACGTGGTTGACGGGTTCAGCAAACGCTACGGTGTGGATGTGCTGGTCTGGTATGAAGTTCACGAGACCATGGAGTCGGCGATTCTTCGCGAGAAGCAGCTGAAGAAATGGAATCGGGAATGGAAGTTGAGGTTGGTGGAGGACGCGAATCCCGAGTGGCGGGATTTGTGGGATGAGATAGTTGGGTAGGGTGTAGGTTGCTGGTGCTGGTGCTGGTGTTGTTGCTGTCGCTGGTGCTGTCGCTGGTGCTGGTGCTGGTGTTGTTGCCCTGTTGCTGCGTTGCTGTTGCCGTTGCTGTATTGCTGTATTGCTGTGTTGCTGTTGTTTGTCGCCGTCGCCGTCGCCGTCGCCGTTGCCGTTGCTTTTGCTCCTACGCCGTCATTCCCGCGAAGGCGGGAATCGCTCCAGTTTTGGCTTTTGCCTTTGCTTTGGAGCGTGAATGTGGGGAAGCAGAGAGCAACAGCAAAGCAAGAGCGATTCCCGCCTTCGCGGGAATGACGGCTTAAGGGCAGGTGCAAGAGCAATTGCAAGGTCAACCGCAGAGGCAATCGCCAGAGCAACGGCAAGAGCAACGGCAAAAGCAACGGCAAGAGCGATTCCCGCCTTCGCGGGAATGACGGCTTAAGGGCAGATGCAAGAGCAACCGCAAGAGCAACCGCAAGAGCAACCGCAAGAGCAACCGCAAGAGCAACCGCAAGAG
>NZ_DAMBEF010000003.1:183901-184137 GCF_032061965.1 Stenotrophomonas sp.
CACAACGGCATTGAATACATTCGGACAACTCCTCCGCGTCACCACCTTCGGTGAATCCCACGGGCCGGCCATCGGCTGCGTGATCGATGGGTGCCCGCCCGGCCTGGAAATCTCGCCCGAAGAATTCGCCCACGACCTGCAGCGCCGCGCCACCGGCAAGAGCCGTCATACCTCGGCCCGCCGCGAGGCCGACGAGGTCGAGATCCTGTCCGGTGTGTACGAAGGCCGCACCACCG
>NZ_DAMBEF010000004.1:0-115364 GCF_032061965.1 Stenotrophomonas sp.
AGGTCGGCCAGCTGCAGGGTCTCCAGCGGCTTGGCCTTGGCCTTCATGATGTCCGGCAGCTTGATGAAGCGCGGCTCGTTCAGGCGCAGGTCGGTGGTGATGACGGCCGGCAGGTCGACTTCCAGCGTTTCCAGGCCGGCGTCGACTTCACGGGTGACCGTGGCCTTGCCGTCGGCGATCTCGACCTTGGAGGCGAAGGTGGCCTGCGGACGCGCCCACAGCGTGGCCAGCATCTGGCCGGTCTGGTTGGCGTCGTCGTCGATGGCCTGCTTGCCAAGAATGACCAGGTCCGGCTGTTCCTTTTCGACCAGCTTGAGCAGGGTGCGGGCGGCGGTCAGCGGCTGGATGGCCTGATCGGTGACCACGTGGATAGCACGGTTGGCACCCATGGCCAGACCGTTGCGCAGGTGCGCCTGGGCGTCGGCCGGGGCGATGGTGGCGACCACCACTTCCGTGGCGATGCCCTTGTCGCGCAGGCGCAGGGCTTCTTCCAGGGCGATTTCATCGAACGGGTTCGACGAAAGCTTGACGCCATCGGTGACCACGCCGGAACCATCCGGCTTGACTTGAATGCGGACGTTGTAGTCCACCACGCGCTTGTACGCGACGAGGATTTTCATGTGCTGCGGGGTCCTTCGGTTGCTGATGGGGGCCGGCGCGGGCCGGGGACGAGATTTTTCCGATTCTAGCCGGGATATAGGTTCCATGCGAATGCGTATGGTGATCCCGGCCTTCGGTTAAATGTCCGGACAAATTGTCGCTACCCGGCGCCGCTTGTCAACGTCAGGCTCAGTTGACGGCCCCCGGTATATTCTTGGTGCCATCATTTTGTGGTCTTGTTGGCTGCAGCAAAGGGAGATCCAAGGCGTGCCTACGTGGCTTGTGACAGGTGGTGCCGGATTCATCGGCGGAAATTTCGTACTGGAGGCGGTGGCGCGGGGCACGCGCATCGTCAATCTCGATGCCCTGACCTATGCGGGGAATCCGCAGACCCTGGCCAGCGTGCAGGACAACCCAGCGCATGTCTTCGTGCATGGCGATATCGGTGACCGGGAGCTGGTCGATCGATTGCTGGCCGAACACCAGCCGGATGCGGTGATCAATTTCGCCGCGGAAAGTCATGTCGATCGCTCGATCGATGGCCCAGCGGCCTTCATCCAGACCAACGTGGTAGGCACATTGGCGCTGCTGGAAGCGGTGCGCGATTACTGGAAAGCGCTGCTCGGCGAGCGCGCCGATGCCTTCCGCTTGCTGCATGTTTCCACCGATGAGGTCTACGGCAGCCTCGGCGAGACTGGCAGCTTCAGCGAAACCACGGCCTATGCCCCCAACTCCCCGTACTCGGCCTCCAAGGCTGCATCGGATCATCTGGTGCGGGCCTTCCACCACACCTACGGGCTGCCGGTACTGACCACCAACTGTTCGAACAACTACGGCCCTTACCACTTCCCGGAAAAGCTCATTCCGCTGGTGATCGCCAAGGCGCTGGCTGGCGAAGATCTGCCCGTTTACGGCGATGGCCGGCAGGTGCGCGACTGGTTGTATGTCAGCGATCACTGCCAGGCCATCCGCACCGTGCTGGCACAGGGGCGGGTAGGGCAGACCTACAACGTCGGCGGCAATGCCGAACGGCAGAACATCGAAGTCGTGCAGGCAATCTGCGCCCTGCTGGATCAGCGCCGCCCGCGCGCCGATGGCCAGCCGCGCAGCTGCCAGATCCGCTTTGTGGCCGATCGCCCCGGGCATGACCGCCGCTATGCCATTGATGCGTCCAAGCTGCGCGATGAACTGGGCTGGCAGCCCAGTTACAGCTTCGAGCAGGGAATCGCTGCGACGGTGGATTGGTTTCTTGCCAACCAGGATTGGGTCAACAGCGTGCTCGATGGCAGCTATCGACTGCAACGCATTGGTACCGGGGAGATGGCCGAATGAGCCAGCGCAAGGGCATCATCCTGGCCGGTGGCTCAGGGACGCGGCTGTATCCAATTACCCAAGGCATCAGCAAGCAGCTGTTGCCGGTGTACGACAAGCCGATGATCTACTACCCGCTCAGCGTGCTGATGATGGCCGGTATCCGCGAGGTGCTGGTCATCAACACGCCGCATGAGCAGGCGCTGTTCCAGAGCCTGTTGGGGGATGGCTCGCAATGGGGCATGGACATCCAGTACGCCGTGCAGCCCAGCCCCGATGGCCTGGCCCAGGCCTACCTGATCGGTCGTGATTTCGTCGACGGCAAGCCCAGCTGCCTGGTCCTGGGGGACAACATTTTCCACGGCACTGGCCTGCGTGAGTTGTTGCGACGTGCCGACACGCGGCAGCAGGGTGCAACGGTATTCGGCTACTGGGTGAATGACCCGGAGCGTTATGGCGTGGCCGAGTTCGATGCTGGTGGCAAGGTCATCGATCTGGTGGAAAAGCCCGAGAATCCGCGTTCCAACTACGCCATCACCGGCCTGTACTTCTACGATGGCAACGCTGCCGACTACGCGGCCACGCTGCAACCGTCGGCACGCGGCGAACTGGAAATCACCGACCTCAATCGCCGCTACCTCGAGCAGGGACAGTTGCAGTTGGAGCCGTTGGGGCGTGGCTATGCGTGGCTCGATACCGGCACCCATGCGTCCCTGCTGGAGGCATCCAACTATATCGAGACCCTGCAGACGAGACAGGGCCTGCAAGTGTGCTGCCCGGAGGAAATTGCGTTCGCGCAGGGCTGGATCAGTGCCGAACAACTGCAGGCATTGGCAGCGCCGTTGTTGAAGAGTGGCTACGGCCAGTACCTGGAGAAGTTGTTGCAGCGTGGAGTTGTGCCGTGAAAGTGATTGAAACGAAGTTGCCGGGATGCGCGGTGATCGAGCCAGCCGTGTTCGGTGACGAGCGAGGCTTCTTTTTCGAGACCTGGAATGCCGAACGCTTCGGCGCGCAGGGTTTGCCCACGCGTTTCGTGCAAAGCAACGTGTCTTCGTCCAGCAAGGGCGTGCTGCGTGGCCTGCATTACCAGTGGCCGCGGCCACAGGGCAAGCTCGTCAGCGTGCTGGAGGGTGAGGTCTACGACGTAGCGGTGGATATCCGTCGCGGTTCGCCGACGTTTGGCAAGTGGGAAGCGGTAGTTCTCAGTGCGCAGAACAAGCGCCAGTTCTGGATACCCGAAGGTTTCGCGCATGGCTTCGCGGTTCTGTCCGAGCGTGCGGTGTTCAGTTACCTGTGTACCGAGGTGTATCTGAAGGAACTGGATGCAGGCGTACGCTGGAACGATGCCGACATCGCGGTGGACTGGCCCATCAGTGCACCCACCTTGTCGGCCAAGGATGAGGCTGCGCCTTTCCTGAAGGACATCGCGGAAGATCGCCTGCCGGTCCATCAGTCATGAGGTTTCTGGTTCTTGGGGGGAACGGCCAGGTAGGACAGGAGCTGCTGCGGGCACTGGCGCCGCTGGGTGAGGGGGTTGCGACAACGCGCAGTGGCAGCCTCGCCGATGGCAGTGCCTGTGAGAAAGCGGACTTCAATGTCCCCGAAGAACTGCCGGCCGTGCTCGATCGCCTGCAACCGGACGTGGTGATCAACGCTGCGGCATACACCGCGGTGGACAAGGCGGAACAGGAGCCGGAGCTGGCGTACCGTATCAACGCGCAGGCGCCCGGCGTCATTGCCGGTTGGTGCGCGGTGCATGACGTCCCTCTGGTTCATTACTCCACCGATTACGTGTTCAACGGCAAGGGAAGCGTGCCCTACGTCGAGGATGAAGCGACCGCGCCGCTGGGCGTCTACGGCACCAGTAAACGGGATGGAGAGGACGCCGTGCGTGCCGCCGGCGGTCGCCACCTGATCTTCCGCACTGCTTGGGTATACGCGGCGCACGGCGGAAATTTCCTGCGCACGATGCTGCGCCTGGCGGCCGAACGCGATGTGCTGCGGGTGGTTGCCGATCAGTTGGGTACGCCGACACCCGCGTCGCTGATTGCCGATGTCACCGCACAGGCGCTGCTGCATCCTTCCCGGTTGTCGGGAACCTGGCATCTCACCGCCTCGGGGCATACCAGTTGGCATGGCTTTGCCGAGGCAATTTTTGCCGAAGCAGTTGCTGCTGGGTTATTGGAGAAGGCGCCGCAGGTGCAGGCCATCGACAGCGCGCAGTACCCGACGGCTGCACAGCGGCCGGCCTACTCGGTGCTGGATACGCGCAAGCTGCAGACCGATTTCGGCATCGCGCTGCCTGACTGGCAGCAGGGGGTGCGCGGTGTTGTTGGCGAGTTGCGGGCTGTTCGATAGCCGCTGTTCGGCAGGTTTCTTTCCTCACGTCCCCACTTCCGCATGGGGAGGCGCGGGTTACCTGTCGCCTGACACTCCGCGAGCAAGCGCTGTTCAAGCCCCTCTCCCGGTGTGGGAGAGGGGTAGGTGAGACGGGGAAGTTGCAGCACTCAGGCCCCACCTTCCCCTCGTTTCACGCGCGCCCGTAAGTGTCCTCGAAGCGCACGATGTCATCCTCACCCAGATAGCTGCCCGACTGCACTTCGATCAGCTCCAGCGGCAGCTTGCCGGGGTTGCGCAGGCGGTGGGTGACACCCAGCGGGATGTAAGTGCTCTGGTTCTCGGTAAGCAGCAATACTTCGTCACCACGGGTGACCTCGGCAGTGCCGCTGACCACGATCCAGTGTTCGGCACGATGGTGGTGCATCTGCAGGCTCAACGTGCCGCCGGGTTTGACCGTGATGCGCTTGACCTGGAAACGATCGCCATGATCGATGGAGTCATAGGCGCCCCACGGACGATAGACCTTGCGGTGCCAGGTGGCTTCGCTGCGGCCATCGGCCTTCAACCGTGCCACCACGTCCTTCACTTCCTGCATGCGGTCGGACTTGCCGACCAGCACGGCATCGTCGGTTTCCACCACGATCACGTCGTCCAGGCCGACCATCGCGATCAAGCGGTCGCCATAGGCAAACGTGTCGTGGCAGTCGATGGCGATGACGTCGCCGCGATGGGCATTGCCATTGGCATCCTGTTCGGAGACGTCGCGCAGGGCGGTCCACGAACCGACGTCGCTCCAGCCCGCATCCAGCGGCACAACCGCGGCATCGGCGGTTTTTTCCATCACCGCGTAATCGATGGAATCGGACGGGCTGGCCTTGAAGGCCTCGGCATCCAGGCGGATGAAATCGCTGTCACGGCGTGCCTGTTCCCAAGCGGCCTGGCAGGCGTTGAGGATCTGCGGTTGCAGGCGCTGCAGCTCTTCCAGGTAACGCGAGGCGCGGAACAGGAACATGCCGCTGTTCCAGTAGTACTCGCCGGAGGCCACGTAGGATTGCGCGGTGGCCAGGTCGGGTTTCTCGACGAAACGCTCGATGGCACGCGGGCCTTGCCCGGCAACAGCCTTGATGTAGCCATAGCCGGTTTCCGGTGCGGTCGGCTGGATGCCGAAGGTCACCAGCTTGCCCTGCTCGGCAAGGGTGGCGGCCGCTTCGATGGCCTGGTGGAACTGGCCGATATCGCGGATCAGGTGATCCGACGGCAACACCAGCAGCAGCGGGTCATCACCGTTGTGGCGGGCTTCCAGCGCGGCAGCAGCGATCGCCGGGGCGGTATTGCGGCCCATCGGCTCCAACAGGATTGCCGACGGCGTGGTGCCCACCTGCTGCAGCTGCTCGGCAGCGACGAAACGGTGTGCTTCGTTGGCCACTACCAGCGGTGCCTGGGTGGCTACATCGGCTACGCGCAGCCAGGTCGACTGCAGCATGCTGTGTTCGCCTGCAAGCTGCAGGAACTGCTTGGGGTAGGCTTCGCGCGACAACGGCCACAGGCGGGTACCGGAACCACCGGAAAGAATGACGGGCAGGATCTGGCTCATGAAGGGTCTCAGGCAGTGATCAGGTTGGAAATTTCGGCGGTGCGCTGCGCCAGCAAGGCCGCATCACCCCGGGTTTCCACGTTCAGTCGCAGCAGCGGTTCGGTATTGGAGCTGCGCAGGTTGAAGCGCCATGCGCCGAAGTCGGCACTGACGCCATCGGTGTGATCGAGCTGGGGTGCATCCGCAGCGTAATGGGCCAGTACCCGGGCCACCGCGGCCTTGGCGTCGCTGACCTTGAAGTTGATCTCGCCGCTGCAGGGGAAGCGCGCCATGCGCTCCTCCACCAGGTCGGCCAGCGAATGCCCCGTGCTCGATACCAGCTCGGCGATCAGCAGCCACGGGATCATGCCGGAGTCGGCGTAGGCGAACTCGCGGAAGTAATGGTGTGCGCTCATCTCGCCGCCATATACCGCGTTTTCGGCACGCATCTTCTCCTTGATGAAGGCATGCCCGCTCTTGCACAGCACCGGTACGCCGCCAGCTGCCTCGACCATTTCAACCGTGTTCCAGGTCAGGCGCGGATCGTGCACGATCTTGCCGCCGGGGCTGCGCGCCAGGATGGCCTGGGCCAGCAGCCCGACCAGGTAATAGCCTTCGATGAAGCGGCCGTTGTGGTCGAAGAAGAAGCAGCGGTCGAAGTCTCCGTCCCAGGCGATGCCGAAGTCGGCACCGTGCTCGCGTACCGCTTGCGCGGTGGCGTCGCGGTTCTCTGGCAGCAGCGGGTTGGGAATGCCGTTGGGGAAGTTGCCGTCGGCTTCATGGAAAACACGCACGAACTCGAAGGGCAGGTGCGGTGCCAACAGGTCCACGATCGCGCCGGCGCCGCCATTGCCGGCGTTGACCACCAGCTTCAACGGCTTCAGCTTGGCGCCATCCACATAGCTGAGCAGGTGCTGGATGTACGCGCTCTTGCCGTGCTCGGCGCGCTGCCCGGCGCGTGGCGGTTGTGCAGCGGAGGTATCGGCGGCGACCGCATCGGAAATGGCAAACAAACCGGTGTCCGAACTGATCGGCCGGGCCTGCTCGCGCACCAGCTTCATGCCGTTGTAATCCATCGGGTTGTGGCTGGCAGTGACCATCACCCCGCCGGCTGCCTGCAGATGGCCGGTCTGGAAATACACTTCTTCGGTACCGCACTGGCCGATGTCGATCACCTCGCGGCCCGCGCCGCGCAGGCCAATGGCCAGGGCGTCCTGCAGGGCGGGGCTGGTCAGGCGCACGTCATGGCCCAGTACCACGGTGCCTTCAGCCAGCTCGGCGGCCAGCGCGGTGCCGATCTTGCGCGCCATGTCCTCATTCAGTTCGTCGGGTACACGGCCGCGGATGTCATAGGCCTTGAAGGCGGGAAGGGGCATGCATGCCTCCTGCTGGTGGGTAGACGCCTAGTTTAGACGTCCCTGCGTGTACTGGCTGTCCGCAGGCTGGACGAAGGTCCAAGAGGGCGTTGCCGCCGGTATGGCTAGAATGAAGCCATCTTTACCACTGTGGGTGTGATGCAATGAGCGATCCCTCAACCCCCGCCGGGCGCCGTGGCAAGGTGTTTGCCAGCGCCGCCCAGGCGCTGGACGGCATTGTTGCCGATGGCCAGACCCTGGCAGTCGGCGGATTTGGCCTGTGCGGCATCCCCGAAGCCCTGATCGCCGCGCTGCGCGACAGCGGGGTCAAGGGCCTGACCGCGATCTCCAACAACGCCGGTGTCGATGGCTTTGGCCTGGGTCAGCTGTTGGAGACCCGCCAGATCAAGAAGATGATTTCGTCCTACGTGGGCGAGAACAAGGAGTTCGAGCGCCAGTACCTGGCCGGTGAACTGGAGCTGGAATTCAACCCGCAGGGCACCCTGGCCGAGCGCCTGCGCGCCGGCGGCGCGGGCATTCCGGCGTTCTTCACCGCCACCGGCTACGGCACCATCGTCGCCGAAGGCAAGGAAACCCGCGAGATCGACGGCAAGCATTACGTGCTGGAAACCGCACTCAAGGCCGATGTGTCGCTGGTCAAGGCATGGAAGGCCGACGAGGCCGGCAACCTGCTGTTCCGCAAGACCGCACGCAACTTCAACCCGGCCTGTGCCATGGCCGGCAAGGTCTGCGTGGTGGAAGTGGAGGAGATCGTGCCAGTGGGCGCCATCGACCCGGACCAGGTCCACCTGCCGGGCATCTATGTCGACCGCATCGTATTGAACGCAACGCCGGAGAAGCGCATCGAACAGCGCACCGTGCGTCAGGAGGGGAACTGAAATGGCCTGGACCCGTGACGAAATGGCGCAGCGCGCCGCGCGCGAGCTGACCGATGGTGCCTACGTGAACCTGGGTATCGGCCTGCCGACCCTGGTCGCCAACCACATCCCGGAAGGCGTGGATGTCTGGTTGCAGTCCGAAAACGGCCTGCTCGGCATCGGCCCGTTCCCGACCGAGGCCGAAGTGGATGCCGACCTGATCAATGCCGGCAAGCAGACCGTCACCGCGCGTGCCGGTGCCAGCTACTTCGGCAGCCATGATTCGTTTGCGATGATCCGCGGCGGTCATATCAACCTGGCCATCCTCGGTGCCATGCAGGTGACCGACAAGGGCGACCTGGCCAACTGGATGGTGCCGGGCAAGATGGTCAAGGGCATGGGCGGTGCGATGGACCTGGTTGCCGGCGTGCAGCGCGTGGTGGTGCTGATGGAGCACACCGCCAAGAACGGCGAGCACAAGATCCTGCCGGACTGCACCCTGCCGCTGACCGGTGTGGGCGTAGTTGATCGCATCATCACCGACCTGGCTGTATTCGACATCACCGACGAAGGTCTGGTGCTGGTCGAGGCAGCGCCGGGTGTCAGCGATGACGAGCTGAAGGAAAAGACCGGCGTGCCGTTCCGGCACTGATCGGGGTGGAGGTGATTGGCGGCGTTGGCCGCCAATCTTCACGCTGACGGCAACAGCGTGCGCAGCGTGTCGCGCGCCAGCGCCGACGAAAAATGCTCGGCGATGTTGATGTAGCCATTGTCAGATAGCTGCTGCCACAGCGTGGCGTCCTGGTATAGCCGGGCAACCTGCGCGGCGAAATCCAGCGCACTGTCGGCGATGAGTGCGTTGTGCTCGTGGCGCAGGAACATGCCTTCTGCCGCGATCGAGGTGGCCACCACCGGCAGGCCATGGCTCATGGCCTGGTTGATCTTGCCCTTGACCCCGGCGCCGCTGCGCAGCGGTGCCAGGTTGATCCGGCTGCTCTCCAGGAAGGGCTCGATGGACGGCACATGGCCGTGCACGAGGACATCGCTGGCACCGAGGCGGGCGGCATCGGCCGGCTGGATGTCCCCCACCAGGTGCAGTACCACCCCAGGCAACAGCTGCCGCAGCTGCGGCATGATCTCGCTACACAGCCAATCCACGGCTTCCCGGTTGGGGTGATGCTGGTAACCACCCACGAACAGCAGGCCGGCGGTCTGGCTGAAATCCCGTTGCTTGCCCGCTACGTCATGGACGTTCGACAGCACATGGAGCGGCGAGTGCACGCCGGCATCGCGCAGGTAGTCCAGTTCGGCCTGGCTGACCACGGTGGTGGCGTCAGTGGCAGCGAACAGCATGAACTCCTCGTCGCGAACGCGCGCAGCCTGGCGTTGCAGGTGCGCGTCTTTCTGCAGTTCGGCCGCGCGCTGCAGGCGGACATGGTGCAGGTCAACCGTGTCGAAGATGACCCGCGCCGAGGTATAGGCACGCAGCAGGGGAAGGTGGCGCTGGGCGACATGGTGGCGGCACAGCATCACCGCATCCACGCGTTCGCCGTTCTGCTGCAGCCAGTGGTCCAGGCGGGGCTGGCCGGGCGTGCCCACCCGTTCGATCCCCAGTTCGGCAAGCAGGGGTGCCGATTCGGCCGGTAGCTGGCCGTTGTCCGGCATGAAAGCCACCGACCAGCCGAGCTCGCGGCACAGGCGCAGCAGCGCGAGCGCGCGCACCGATCCGGAGTCGTGGCTGGGCGTGGGCGCTGCGGCATCGATGAACAGCAGCAGCGCGTCGCTGCGTGTTGTATCCGGTGCTGCGCTGATGGAGGGCGCTTGCTGCGGCGCGCCGACCACCGGTTGCAGGCGACGCCGAATCACCTGCACGGTACCGACTACCCCACGCCCGATCAGGCTTTTCAGCAATCCACGCAGCAAGGCGAAGTTACGCGACAGGCGCCAGCGGTACAGGGTGAGTTGGCGATGCAGGGAGAAGGTCATGGCACTATCGGTTGGGAGCGCACATCACGCGTTGGTGATGCAGCAGCTGATTCTGAGGGCAGCGGCATGAACGAGCAAACCAGCTTCCTTTTTGCTGATACGGGGCCTGCCGCGGTTGAGCACCTGCCTGGCTGGCTGCGCAAGGATGAGGCGGATGTTCTGTTGCAGGCGTTGATGGGCGATGTGCCGTGGCAAGTGCACCGTATCCGCATGTTCGGGCGGTGGGTGGATTCGCCCCGGCTGAGCTGCTGGATGGGCGATGCGGATGCCCACTACCGCTATTCGGGAGCGGATTTCGTACCCGAGCCCTGGTTGCCGTCCCTGCAGCAGCTGCGCGGGCAGCTGCAGCAGGCGTGCGCGGCGCGGTTCAACAGCGTGCTGCTCAACCGATACCGCAACGGCGGGGACAGAATGGGCTGGCATCGCGATGACGAACCCGAGCTGGGTGCGCAGCCGGTGATCGCATCGCTGAGCCTGGGAACGCGCCGGCGGTTTCTACTCCGGCGCGGCGATGCGCATTCCCAGCGCCATGAATACCTGCTCGGCCACGGTGACTTGTTGGTGATGCGCGGTGATTGCCAGCGCGACTACCAGCACGCGTTGCCGAAGATGGCAGGCGTGGCTGGCGAGCGCATCAACCTTACTTTCCGGCAGGTGTCTGCGCCATGCGTTGCGCGTCGGCCTGGCCGCTGAGCAGGGTCCAGCCGATCAACTCGGTGCTGGTCTTGTCCAGTGCGGTTTCAAATGCCTTGGCGACATCGCCGGTTGCCGTCGAGCTGGCATTCTCAACCGTGTTGAAGGTGCGCGCTGCGACCACCCGTTGATCTATGCTGTGGATCAACTTGGCGTTGAGTTCGATGGTGGCTGCCGGCAGTTCGGTGCCACGGTAGTCGGCCTCGAAGCGGCGGAGGTCGATGGTCAGCTTGTAGTCCGAGCGGATGCCGGTGGCGATGCGGGCAACGCCACTGATCCGGCCGGAGTCCTCGAAACCACGCAACAAGGTGTCTTCCAGCATGTCGGTGGCCGGCTGCGACCAGGTCGCGCCTCGGTACACCTCGAGCTCGCCGGGGGTGGGGCGTACGTTGATGCGCGGGCTATCCACCAGGCGCGCGGCACTGGGCTTGGCGATGGCCAGCTGCCAATCAACCTGGGGCCATGCCGGGTCGGCGGTTATCCGCACCTGCGGCGCGTAGATGGTGGTGGATTGGCGATCACCGCCGGCAAGCACCGAGCAACCCGCCAAGGCCAGCAGGCAAGTGGAAGCGAGCAGTTTGGACATCGGCAGGCGCGTCATTTGGGTTCGAACTCCTTCGGGGCATCACGGCCGAGCAGGTAGCGTGCCGGGTTGTTCTCCAGGCGGTCACTGACCCGGCGCAGGTCGCGGATCAGGCCGCGCAGTTCAGTCAGGGTCGGGCCCAACTGGGCCAGGCCATCATTGGCGAAACTGTTTATGGCCGCGCGGTTCTCGCCCAGGATGGCATCGGCATTGCCGGCGGCCGAGTCCAGTTTGCTCAGGCTGGTATCCAGCTTGTCGAGCGTTGCCGGCAGCTGCCGCAGGACGTTCTGGTCCAGGTTCTGGATGGCGCCGTTGGCCGTGCCGAGGGTGGCGTTGAGGTTGCGTGCGGCATCGCGGGCTTCCACCAGCAGCGCCTGGGTGCCCTGGTCGCGGTCAGCCAGGCCGCCGCTGATGGCTTCCAGGTGGGTGAGCGTGGCCGAAATCTTGTTGACGTTGTCGTCGCTGAGCAACTCATCCATGCGCTCGACCACGCGGTTGGCCACGTCGGTGATGTTCTGCAGCGCGGAGGGCGTGGTGGCGATGGTCGGTATGGCTTCCTTGCTGACCGCGGTCAATGCCGCGGCCTGGGGCGTGCCGCCACTGAGCTGGATGATCGACGGGCCGGTCAGGCTGGTAATGGCCAGCTTGGCGCGGGTGTCGGTCTTGACCGGGGTGGTGGAGTTCAGGCGCAGCCGGGCCACCACCTTGCGCGGGTCATCCGGGGCCAGGGTCAGCTCGGTGATGGAGCCCACGGCGATGCCGTTGTATTGCACCGGGCTACCCACCGACAGGCCGGTGACGGCCTCGGTGAATACGACGTTGTATTCCTGCCAGGTGCGATCGGAGGAGTATTTGGCCGCCCACAGCCCGAAGGCGAGCAGGGCCACGCCGACGATCAGGGTGAAGGCGCCGATCAGGACGTAGTTGGCTTTGGTTTCCATGGCTCAGCAGCCCCTGTTGGAAGGTGGAGAGTCTGGTGGGAGGCCATGTTCAATCTGCGCGGCTGCAGCGGAACCTGGGGTGAAAGTCGGTCGGCAAGCGGGCGTCATTGCGGAAACTCCTGCAGGGGGGCCTCGCCGCGCGCGGCGCGGGCGCGCGGGCCGTGGAAGTATTCGCGTATCCACGGGTGGTCCAGCTGTTCGATCTCCGAGAGCGGCGCGTTGGCGATGACCTTGTGGTCGGCCAACACTGCAATGCGGTCACAGATGGCGTACAGCGTGTCCAGGTCGTGGGTGATCAGAAAGACCGTCAGTCCCAGCGCTTCCTGCAACGTCTTGATCAAGCGGTCGAAGGCGGCTGCACCGATGGGATCCAGGCCGGCGGTGGGTTCGTCCAGGAATAGCAGCGGCGGGTCCAGCGCCAGGGCGCGGGCAAGGCCGGCGCGTTTGCGCATGCCGCCGGACAGCTGCGAGGGCAACTTGTTGATGGCGTCCGCCGGCAGGCCAGCCAGCTTCACCTTGAGCAGTGCCAGCTCGTAATGCCAGCGGTCATCCAGTTCCGGGTGATGTTCCTTCAGCGGCACCTGGACGTTCTCGCCCACGGTCAATGAGGAGAACAGGGCGCCGTCCTGGAACAGCACGCCGGTATTGCGCTCGATGCGCAGGCGGTCGGCGGGGTCTTGCGAGCGTGCATTGACGCCCAGCACTTCGATTTCGCCGGCATTGGGCGTGCGCAGCCCCAGGATG
The DNA here is from genome assembly GCF_032061965.1 of Stenotrophomonas sp. Classification (GTDB taxonomy): domain Bacteria; phylum Pseudomonadota; class Gammaproteobacteria; order Xanthomonadales; family Xanthomonadaceae; genus Stenotrophomonas. Next base: position 13,005 of record NZ_DAMBEF010000004.1, read on the forward strand.
GAGCGCATCAGTACCGACTTGCCGGTACCCGAACCACCGACCACGCCGAGGATCTCGCCACGCCGCACGTCCAGGTCCAGGTCGTCGTGCACGACCTGGCTGCCGAAGTGGTTGACCAGTCCGCGCACGCGGATGGCCAGCTCACTGCTGTCCTGGTCGGGGAAGGTGGAACGGATGGCCATCATCGAAGTGTCTGCCTCACCAGCCCATGTGCATGAACCACAACGCGGCCAGCGCGTCGAGGATGATGACCAGCGAGATGGTCTGCACCACGCTGGAGGTGGTGCGTTCACCCACCGACTGCGCGGTGCCTTCGACCTTCAGGCCTTCCAGGCAGCCGATCAGGCCGATGATCAGGGCGAACACCGGCGCCTTGGCCAGGCCAACAAGGAAGTGCCGTACTTCCATGGTTTCGTGCATGCGCGCCAGGTACATCTGCGGCGGAATGCCCAGGTCGAACGCGCCGACGGTGACACCGCCTGCCAGACCGGCCAGCATCGCGATGAAGGTCAGCAGCGGCAGCATCAACAGCAGCGCCACCACGCGCGGCAGGACCAGCAGGTCGATCGGGTCCAGACCCAAGGTCTGGATCGCGTCGATCTCCTCGCGTGCCTTCATTGCGCCGATCTGCGCGGTGAAAGCGCTGGCGGTGCGTCCGGCCAGCACGATCGCGGTCAACAGCACGGCGAATTCGCGCAGGAAGGCGATGGACACCAGTTCCACCACATAGATCTCCGCGCCGAAGTCGCGCAGGATGGTCGAGCCCAGGAAGGCGATCACCGCGCCCACCAGGTAGGACAGCAGTGCGACCAGGGGCACCGCGTCCAGGCCCACCTGTTCCATCTGGTTGACGGTGGCGGTCATGCGGAAGCGGCGGGGCTCGCGCAGCAGCCTCGCCATCTTGGAGAGGTTCTCGCCCAGGAAGCTGACCAGCACCTTGATGTTGCGGCCAATGGCCTGCACCGAGCGGCCCAAGCGTTCCAGCGCTGCCAGTACACCGTAGTCGCGCTGTGGCTTGGGGCGTTCGTCGGCAACCTCGTCAATGGTGCAGACCAAGGCACGGTGCTCGTCGCGGAACTGCAGCGCATCTTCGGCCAGCCCGGCCTTGCTTGCGTAGCGCAACAGCAGCATCACCCCGGCTGAGTCCAGTTGGTCGATGCCACGTGCATCGATACTGGTCACCCCGCCGGCCTGCGCCTTCAATATCTCCATCGAACGCAGCGCGGTGGACAGCGTCCAACTGCCGGAGAGCCTGAGTTGGCCCTCGGCACCCGGATCCAGCGCACATTCGGGAGGGGTGGGGGAGGTCGTTGTTGGCATTCGGTTGAAGAATAACCTGTCAGGTGTCCAGCCCGGATGAGTATTCACCGGCTTCAGGCGATACTAATGCCCATGTCCGCAGAAACCATCGTCCCGGCCGCTCCGGCGCCCGCCCCCAACCGGGCCACCTATGCGCAGCGCGTGGCCTTCGTTTCGGAGATGGCGGGCCGCCTGCATCGCTATGGCACCACCGCGCAGCGCCTCGAAGCTGCGGTGGTGGCCTTGTCGCAACGGCTGGATCTGGATTGCGAGCCCTGGTCCAATCCCACCGGCCTGATCCTGAGTTTCAGTGACCCCACGCGTGCGATCGGCTCCAGTGATATCACCCGCGTGATCCGTCTGGGTCCGGGTGATACCAACCTGCACAAACTGGCGATGGCCGATCAGATCGCCGATGCCGTCGCTGCCGGCGAAATGTCCATTGCCCAGGGCCATACCGCGTTGCGGGAACTGGACCGTGACCCCGGCCTGCGCGGCAAGATCGAACTGCTGGCCTCTTTCACCCTCGGCTCGGCCGGCGTGGCCGGGTTGTGGCGCTTGCCCTGGTTGGATATCGCAACCGCGGGCATTACCGGTCTATTGATTGGCCTGATGTTGTTCTACACCGACCGCCGCGTTGCCACGCGCGAGGCCAGTGAAGCGCTGGCGGCACTGGTGGCCGGTTTTGTGGCGGTACTGGTGGCGAGTTTTGTCGGGCCGTTGAACCTGAATTCCACGATCATCGCCTCGCTGGTGGTACTGCTGCCGGGTATGGCGCTGACCAATTCGGTCAACGAGTTGGCCAGCCAGCACTGGGTGTCGGGTACCGCGCGCTTTGCCGGTGCCCTGACCACCATCATGAAACTGACGGTGGGCGCGATGATCGCGGTCACCATTGCCCATTACATCGGCCTGGAGCCGGTGGTGCGGGCATCACGGCCGCAGTCCAACTGGGTGGAATGGGGTTCGGTGCTGGTGGCCTCGTTCGCTTTCGCCATGCTGTTCCGCGCCAGCAAGCGGGATTACCCGTGGGTAATGGCGGCCTCGGTGGCCGGTTATGCGATTTCCCGTTATGGCGGTCAGCAATGGGGTGGGCCGGCCGGAATATTCCTGGCAGCGATGCTGTTGACCGCCGCCGGCAATCTGTTCGGCCGCGTCGCCCACCGGCCAGGTGCGATCGTCCGTTTGCCGGGCATCATCATGCTGGTGCCCGGTAGTACCAGCCTGCGCGGGGTGCTCAGTTTGATCCAGCAGCAGAATGTAAATGCCGGCGAGTCGGCCCTGCTGACCGTGGTCAATGTGGTTATGGCGCTGGTAGCGGGGTTGCTTTTCGGAAATCTGTTGATACCGGCGCGCAAGAACCAGAATCTGTAAGCGTCCCATCCACGAAAGAAGGGGTAACGAGGCAACGCGGGTAGGCGCAGTGTGCCCGCGGTTGTTGGTAACGCCCATGGGCGGCTACCTGTTTCCCGGGTGCGCTGCGCTTACCCGGGCTTCGCTGAGGTCGGCGGGGTGCCTGCTGGGCCGGAGAGTGGGGCAGTTTCCCCCGCCGCTGGAGGAAGACGCACCAACAAAAACGCCGGCTTACGCCGGCGTAATTGTTTCAGCTGATCGCGCGATTACTGCTGGATCAGGAAATCTTCAACCTTGCGGCCGGCCTTGGTGTATTCGGCCAACCAGCGCGGCTGCTTGCCACGGCCGGTCCAGGTTTCCTCGGCGTTGGCCGGGTTGCGATACTTCGGGGCGACCTTTGCCAGCTTGCGGCCGGCCTTGCTGGCAGTCTTGCCGGCCTTGGCGGCACGCGGTGCCTTGGTGGTGGCTGCGCCGGTGCCAAACAGTTCCTCGACGGTATAGCCGGCCTTCTTGGCGGCTGCAGCTACCAGGGCGCGGGCCTTGGCGATCGGCTGGCGCTTGGCTACCACGGTCTTGCGCTTCTGCGCATCGCGGATAAGGGCGCCGAGTTCTTTGGCCGACAGGCCCGACAGGTCAATACTCATCTAATAACTACTCCGGATAATGGGTCGAAGGAAAGGTGCCAATCCGTGGCAGCGCTGGAAAGCATACCGGCGCGGTAAGGTATTGCCAAATGAATAATCGATTCGACGTTATCGGCAAATGAAAAGCCGGGACTGTGCCCCGGCTTTTCAGGTGTTTCACTTAGCCAATAATCCGCTGGAATACCGAGGCCTGATCCAGATTTTCAGCCTCGCTTGCGGCACGGGCGCGGTATTCGAAGGTGCCTGCTGCCAGGCCGCGCTCGGAAACCACGATGCGGTGGGGGATGCCGATCAACTCCATATCGGCAAACATTGCACCCGGGCGCAGCCCGCGATCATCCAGCACGGCGTCCACGCCTGCGTTCAACAGTTCCTGCAGCAGGGCCTCGGCAGCAGCGGTGACCGCCGCGTCCTGCTTCGGGTTGATCATGCACACCACGGCCTGCCAGGGCGCCATCGCGACCGGCCAGAGGATGCCAGCGTCATCGTTGTTCTGCTCGATGGCGGCAGCGACGATGCGCGATACGCCAATGCCGTAGCAGCCCATGGCCATTACCGCGGCCTTGCCATTCTCGTCGAGCACGGTGGCCTTCAAAACCTCGGCATATTTGCGGCCCAGCTGGAAGACGTGGCCCACTTCAATACCGCGGGTAATCTTCAGTTCGCCGCCGTCGCGGGCACGGTCGCCGGCCTGGACATTGCGGATGTCGGCCACTTCCGGCTCGGCAAGGTCGCGTCCCCAATTGACGCCGGCAATATGCTGGCCCGCTTGATTGGCACCGACGACAAAATCCGCCATGGCGGCTACTTCGCGGTCAGCCACCACCCGGATGGCCTTGCGCGGATTCAACGGTCCCAGGAAACCCGGTTCGCTGCCCAGATAATCGGCAATCTCCGCCTCGCTGGCCATGCGGTAATCTGCCAGCCCGGCGACCTTGGCCAGTTTGATTTCGTTGACTTCGTGATCGCCGCGGACCAGCGCCAGAACGAAGTCGCCGTCGGTGGTCATCACCGCCACCGACTTGACCGTGCGCAGCAGGGCGATGCCCATCAGCGCAGCGACGTCTTCACAGGTTTTCTGGGTGGGGGTATCCACCTTGCGCAGCTCCTCGCTGGCAGCCGCGCGCGGCGCCGGGTCGGCGGCAACGGCGGCCTCGACATTGGCGGCGTAGTCCGAACCGGTGGAGAACACCAGCGCATCCTCGCCGGATTCGGCGATTACATGGAATTCCTGCGAGGCATCGCCACCGATGGCGCCCGAGTCTGCCTGGACTGCGCGGAACTCAAGACCCAGCCGGGTGAAAATACGGCTGTAAGCGGTCTTCATGTTCTCGTATTCAGCAACCAGGCTGGCGTCGTCCAGATGGAAGGAATAGGCGTCCTTCATCAGAAACTCGCGCGAGCGCATCACGCCGAAACGCGGACGGATTTCGTCGCGGAACTTGGTCTGTACCTGGTAGAAATTGACCGGCAACTGCTTGTAGCTGGACAGTTCCTGGCGCGCGAAGTCGGTAATGGCCTCCTCGGCGGTGGGGCTGTAGCAGTATTCCTGCTCCTTGCGGTCCTTGATTTTCAGCAGCTGGCCGCCGAATTTCTCCCAGCGCCCGGTTTCTTCCCACAGCTCCTTGGGCTGGATGGTGGGCAACTGCAGTTCCACCGCGCCAGCGCGATTCATTTCTTCGCGGACGATGGCTTCCACCTTGCGCAGCACCCGCAGGCCCAACGGCGACCAGGTATACAGGCCCGATGCCAGCTTGCGGATCATGCCCGCGCGCAGCATCAGCCGGTGGCTGACCAGTTCAGCGTCGGCGGGGGTTTCCTTGGTGGTGTGCAGGTGGAAACGGGAAAGGCGCATGGCAGGGGGCTTCGCAAAACGGACGATTGGCTATTTTGCCAGTCTTCCCGCCTGCCGGGCAGCTTGGGTTTTTACGCCGCCGCCTATCTGCGCCTTGCCAGGTATCCCAGGCCCCGGGTTGGCCGGGGCCTGGTGAACTGATCAGTTGCTGCTGACAGGTTTGCAATACGCTGCGGCCATGGCCTCGGCCAGCTGCTTCTGGGTGGCGCGCTGGCTTTCATCCAGTTGGGCATCGGCCTTGCCGTCACCGTCGGTGTCATGGGTGATCGGGCCGCTGCCATTGAGCAGGTCCAGGTTGCGGCGAGCCGTCGTGCAGCGGGCGTCTTCCGTCGGGGCGGCGGTTGCAGTGGCCTCGGGGACGGAGGCGCCGCTGTTGGTCACCCGGCGGGTTTCATACTTCTGGCCAGTCGGCGGCCGTTCGGAGTACTGGGTGACGCCGTTGGCGTCGGTCCACTTGTAGAGGTTGCCAGCGCTGGCGGTGGCGCTGGCAAGCAGCAGCAGGCAGCAGAGACGGGGCAGGGCGCGCATCGCAACTCCAGGGCAGTTCAGGGGCAGGCGCCGATTGCAGCACCCGGTGACGTAGCTGGCAAGTCGATTAAACTGGGCGGCATGGATGAAATGAGACCCCCACCGCGTTCGCGCAGCATCTACCTGCTGCCGAACCTGTTCACGACCGCCGGGCTGTTTGCCGGCTTCTACGCCATCATTGCTGCCTCCAACGGCGATTTCGTCAATGCCAGCATCGCCGTCTTTGTCGCCGCGGTGATGGATGGGCTGGACGGGCGGGTTGCGCGCCTGACCGGTACCAGCAGCGAATTCGGCGTTCAATACGACTCCCTGGCGGATCTGGTCAGCTTCGGCATGGCGCCGGCGTTGGTCATGTACCACTGGGCGCTGTCCTCGCTGAAGTACGACGGCGAGGTGCTGGGCCGGGTCGGCTGGTCGGTGGCATTCCTGTACGCGGCCTGCGCCGCGCTGCGGCTGGCCCGCTTCAATACCCAGGTAGGTACGGTCGACAAGCGCTGGTTTGTCGGTTTGGCCAGCCCTGCGGCGGCCGGCTTGATGATGTCCTTCGTCTGGGCCTTTGCTGATGGCACCCTGGGCTGGAACGGCGAGGAACTGCGCTACGTGGCGCTGGCGGTAACGCTGGTATCTGGCCTGTTGATGGTCAGCCGCATCCGCTTCTGGAGCTTCAAGGGCGGCGGCGAAAAGGGCCCCCGTTCCGAGCGCGTGCCGTTCGTGGTGCTGGCCTTGGTGCCGATCATTATCGCCATCCTGGTGGTGGACCTGCCGCGCACGTTGTTCGTGGTCGGCGTGGTTTATGCCCTGTCCGGGCCGGTGATGTGGCTGTTGCAACGTGGTCGCTCGACCCCGGGCAAGGTGGAATGACCGGTTCGGCGCCCGCGCCGTTGTGGTCCGCGCAGCAGCAGGCCTTGCTGCAGGCGATGGGCTATACGTTGTATCTGGAAGGCGGGGCGCTGGATGCACCGCTGATGGAGCCGGCTGCGCCCGAGCGTGCGCCGGTAGCCATGGAAAACGAGGTGCCGGCTGCCGCGCGGCCGGTGCCGCCAGCAGCCCATCGCGCGCCTGCTGCCAGGGCGCCGCAGGCGCCCCGTACCGCGCCGGTGGCACCGCCGACAGCCGCATCGGCCCCGCCGCGCCGCGGCGGCAGCCTGCGCATGCCGGACCGCCTGCAGATCGCCTTGTTGCGCGCTTCCGGCTGCAATCCCAATGATCCGCAGACCCGCGTATTGATGGACAGCTGGCCGTTGGCCGAGCTGCGCGCCAACCCGGCGGCCAAGCGGGCGCTGTGGCCGCAGCTGCGCGCGCTGCGGCGGAAGATGCGTCAATGAGTTCGGCCGGGCCCAGCCTGCGCCCGATGTTCGTGGACGATCTGGACGCAGTGATGGAGATCGAACTGCGTGCCTACCCATTCCCGTGGACGCGCGGCATTTTCCAGGACTGCCTGCAGGCCGGTTACCCCGGGCGTGTGCTGGAGCAGGCCGATGGCCTGGTGGGCTATGGCATGTTGAGCCTGGCCGCCGACGAGGCGCATGTGCTCAATGTCTGCGTTGATCCCCTTTGTCAGTCCCGCGGGCATGGCCGGCGATTGCTGCGCGAACTGGTGCGGGTGGCCCGCCAGCGCGGTGCCTTGCGGGTGTTTCTGGAAGTGCGCCCGTCCAATACCTCGGCCATCGCGCTGTACCACAGCGAGGGTTTCAACGAGATTGGCCGCCGCCCGCGCTATTACCCCACCGCGAGCGGACGCGAGGATGCGCTGGTGATGGCGATGGAACTGGTGGACGACGACATCAGCGTGATGCCCCCGCTTTAAGCAGCACCTCTGGTCCGCGTTGTCACGACAGTCGTAACACCATCACGCCGATGACGATGAGCCCGGCGGCCAGCAACCGCCGGCGGCTGAGGTGCTCTTTCAGCAACAACGCCGATATCAGCAACGCGAACAGGATCGAGGTTTCGCGCAGCGCGGCGATCACCGCCACCGGCGCAAGCGTCATCGCCCATAGTGCGATCGCATACGAAGCGGTGGTGCCGATGCCACCGATCAGACCGCGCTGCCAGTTGCCACGCAGATAACTGCCCAGTTGCGCGCGGCGCGCGAACAGCGCCCACAGTGGCAGCGGCAGGCCGGACAGCAGGAACAGCCACAGCGTGTAGCTCAAGGCATTGCCCGACAATCGCGCGCCCTGCGCGTCGACCAGGGTGTAGCTGGCGATGACCACCGCGATGCACAGCGGCAGGCGCAGGTTGCCGCCCTTGCTGCTGCCCGCCATGCACAGGATGCCGCCGCTGATCAGGGCGATCCCTGCCCAGGCGCTGGCGGGCAGGTGTTCGTTGAACAGCCAGGTGCCGGCGATGGCGACCAGCAGCGGCGCGCAACCGCGCATCAAGGGGTAGGACAGGCTCATGTCGGCGCTGTGATAGGCGCGGGCGATAAGCACGTAGTAGCCGGTCTGCAGCACGGCGGACGCTGCGAGCCAGGGCCAGCTTTGTTCTGCAGGCGCTGGCAGCCAGGGCAGGATCATGGCTGACAGCGCGGCGGCCCAGCCGGTGACCAGGATGGTGGTCAGCAGTTTGTCGCCACCGAGTTTGACGATGGCATTCCAGCTGGCGTGGAGCAGGGCGGCGAGCAGGACGGCGCAGAAGATGCCGAGGGACATTGCGGTGGTTGGTTTGGAGGCTTGTGGAGGGTAGCTGGGATTGAAGGGTGGTGGGGTTGTGGGGAGTGAAAGGCGAAAAGGCGAAAGGCAAAACCGCCCTCATCCGCCCTGTCGGGCACCTTCTCCCGCGCGCGGGAGAAGGGAATGCAGTGATTTTTGCACCGTGATGGGTGGGTCGCGCGATCACGCTCAAGCCAAAGCCAAAGCCAAAGCCAAAGCCAAAGCGAGTAAAGCTGTTTGCTCAGTAACCCTGCAGAAGTGCATGGTGCATTGCATTCCCTTCTCCCGCTTGCGGGAGAAGGTGCCCGACAGGGCGGATGAGGGAGCTTCCGCCTTTTGATTTCCAGCTCTTCGCTTCCAATACGCACAAAAGAAAACGCCGCCCAACGGCGGCGTTTTCCACAACAGCAACCAGCAAGCCTTACAGCTTCGCGCGCTGTTCCTGCAGGCCAGCCAGCTGGCTGTTCCAATCGACCAGACGCACACGCTCCTGCTCGACCACCGCCGCCGGCACCTTGTCGGTGAACTTGGACAGCTTGGTTTCGCTCATTTCCTTCTCCGAACAAACGCGGGCGATTTCCTTTTCCAGGCGTGCACGCTCGGCGTCCAGATCCACCAGGCCTTCCAGCGGCACCAGCAGCTTCAGCTCGCCGACAATCGCGGCCGCAGCGGGCGGCGTCACCGCATCAGCCGCCAGCCAGTCGATGCTCTCCAGCTTCAACAGGAAGCGCAGCTGCGAGGCAAAGCGCTCCACGCGTGCACGATCAGTGTCCTGGCCACGCTGCAACAACAGGCGGACCTGCTTGGACGGCGGCACGTTCAACTCGCTGCGCACGCGACGCAGGGCGCTGACCATGACCTTGAACCACTCCACGTCGACTTCGGCCTGCGCGTAGTCGCCGGCAAACTCCGTTGCGGTCGGGTAGGCGCGCAGCGACAGCGATGCGTCGGTGATGCCCAGGCGCGGTGCCACCTGCTGCCACAGCTGCTCGGTGACGAACGGGGTCAGCGGGTGCAGCAGGCGCAGCACCGCTTCCAGCACGTACAGCAGGGTGTGGCGGGTGCTGGCGGCGTCTTCGGCGTTGTCGCCGTTGAGTGCCGGCTTGGTCAGTTCCAGGAACCAATCGCAGAATTCGTTCCAGACAAACTCGTACAGCGCCTGCGACAACAGGTCGAAGCGGTAGTCGGCGAAGTGCTGCTGCGCTTCGGCCGAGACCTTGGCCAGGCGCGCGAGGATCCACTTCTCGGCATCGGTCTTGGCGGCAGGCGCACCCTCACCCCCAGCCCCTCTCCCGGTGGGAGAGGGGAGTACGAAGCCTTCAGTGTTCATCAGGGTGAAGCGGCTGGCGTTCCACAGCTTGTTGCAGAAGTTCTTGTAGCCTTCGGCGCGGCTCATGTCGAACTTGATGTCGCGGCCATGCGTGGCCAGCGCGGCGATGGTGAAGCGCAGCGCATCAGCACCGTGGGCGATGATGCCGTCCGGGAATTCCTTGCGGGTGGCCTTCTCGATCTTCTCGGCCATCTTCGGCTGCATCAGACCATGGGTGCGCTTGGCAACCAGGTCGTCGATGGTGATGCCGTCGATGATGTCCAGCGGGTCCAGCACATTGCCCTTGGACTTGGACATCTTCTGGCCCTGGCCGTCGCGGATCAGGCCGGTGATGTAGACGTCCTTGAACGGGATCTGGCCGGTGAAGCTGTCGGTGGCCATGATCATGCGCGCCACCCAGAAGAAGATGATGTCGAAGCCGGTGATCAGCACGTTCGACGGCAGGTAGCGGTCAAAGCCACGCTCGGCCATCGCCGCTTCGTTCGGCCAGCCCAGGGTGGAGAACGGCCACAGCTGTGAGGAGAACCAGGTCTCCAGCACGTCGCTGTCCTGGGTCAGCACCACGTCGTCGCCCAGCCCGGCCTTGGCGCGTGCTTCGGATTCGTTGCGGCCCACGTAGCAGTTGCCGGCTTCGTCGAACCACGCCGGGATGCGATGGCCCCACCACAGCTGGCGGCTGATGCACCAATCCTGGATGTTCTCCATCCAGTGACGGTAGGTGTTGATCCAGTTGCCCGGCACGAACTTGATCGCGCCGTTCTCAACCAATTCGAGGCCGCGCTTGGCCAGCCCGTCCATCTTCACGAACCATTGGTCGGTCAGGTAGGGCTCGATCACCTGGCCGGTACGGTCGCCGCGCGGCACCTGCAGCTTGTGCGACTTGGTCTCGACCAGGATGCCCAGGTCTTCCAGCTCGGCCAGGATCATCTTGCGCGCGTCGTAACGGTCCAGGCCACGGTACCGTTCCGGGGCGTTCTCGTTGAGCGTGGCGGTGGTGGTGAACAGGTTGATCATCGGCAGGCTGTGACGCACGCCCACCTGGTAGTCGTTGAAGTCGTGCGCCGGGGTCACCTTGACCACGCCGGTGCCGAACGCCTTGTCGACGTAGTCGTCGCCGATCACCGGCACGCTGCGGCCGGTGAGCGGCAGGGTCACGCTCTTGCCGATCAGGTGCGCGTAGCGGCTGTCTTCCGGGTGCACCATCACCGCGGTGTCGCCCAGCAGGGTTTCCGGGCGGGTGGTGGCCACGACCAGGTAGTTGCGGGTTTCGCGCAGGGTTTCGTTGCCGTCGGCGTCCACTTCGACGTGCTCATAGCTGGCACCGTCGTTGAGCGCGTAGGCAATCGACCACATGAAGCCGTCTTCTTCCACGCTTTCCACTTCCAGGTCGGAAATGGCGGTCTTCAGCACCGGGTCCCAGTTGACCAGGCGCTGGCCACGGTAGATCAGGCCCTGCTCGTGCCAGCGGATGAAGGACTCGATTACTGCCTCGCTCGGGCCCGGGTCCATCGTGAAGGTGCTGCGCGACCAGTCGGCCGAGGTGCCGAGGCGGCGCATCTGCCCTTCGATCACGTTGCCGGAGTGCGCCTTCCACTCCCAGACCTTGCCGATGAAGCCATCGCGGCCCAGCGAATCGCGGGTTTCGCCCTTGCCTTCCAGCGCCAGGTTGCGACTGACCACCATTTCGGTGGCGATGCCGGCGTGGTCGGTACCCACCTGCCACAACGTGTCGTAGCCACGCATGCGGTGGTAGCGGATCAGCGCATCCATCAGCGTCTGCTGGAAGGCGTGGCCCATGTGCAGGGTGCCGGTGACGTTCGGCGGCGGCAGCAGGATGGTGTACGGCTCGCCCTTGCCGGACGGCTTGAACAGGCCGGCCTTCTCCCACGACTCGTAGAGCGCGGTTTCAAAGGATTTGGGGTCGTAGCTGGAGGCGAGTTGGGTCATTGGGGCAGGAGCCAGTAATTAGGAACTAGAAACGAGTGTGGGAGCTGCAAGCCAGTGTGAGGTGGGGAAGGAACTACGTTGCCGGTTCCTGTCCACTGGTTCCTGGCTTTACTACATGTCGTATTTGTTGAGCGTGTAGTCGGCGGCCTTGTACTGGCGCCAGCGCTCACGCAGTGGTTCGCGGGCTTCCGGATCGGCCGGCACCACTTCCAGCACGCGGTCGCAGCTGCCCAGGTAGGGCGCATCACGCAGGTTGATGACCAGTGGCCGCTCCGGTGCTTGGGCGCCGGGCGCGGCGATCAGCACGATGGCTTCTTCCTCGTCCACGTCCTCACCGATGATCTGGTGCGGGATGTAGGCGTCCGGGTCGAACGACCACAGCAGCTCGTCCAGTTCCTCGGCCTGGGCCTGGTCGCGGGCCAGAACCAGCGTATACAGACCGCCATCGTTTGCCTTGCGTGCGAGCTCGCACACCAGCTTCAACGGTTCGGTGAGAAAACGCGGCTTGGCGATCAGGTAGAAGTCGGCGCGCATCAGGTCACTAGGAAGTGGAGGGAAGAGGTTGGAAAACCGGGGTCAGAGTCGGGTTTTGCCGGGGTTGGAAACCGGGGTCAGAGTCGGGTTTTGACCCCGGCAAAACCCGACTCTGACCCCGGTTTCCAACCCCGGTTCTAGCTTAGGCAACGCGATCCAGCAGCCACTGGGTCAGCAGGCCGACCGGGCGGCCGGTGGCCATGCCGCGCTTGCCTTCGTCGCTGGCGACGCCGGCGATGTCCAGGTGCGCCCAGCGCTGGCCTTCGGTGAAGCGCGACAGGAAGCAGCCAGCGGTGATGGCGCCGGCCCAGCGGCCGCCGATGTTGTAGACGTCGGCAAAGCTCGAGTCCAGCATGCCCTGGTACTCGTCCCACAGCGGCAGGCGCCAGGCGCGGTCGAACACGTTTTCGCCGGCGGCGGTCAGCTCGTTGGCCAGGTCGTCATGCTTGCTCATCAGGCCGGCGGTCTGGTGGCCCAGGGCCACCATGCAGGCGCCGGTCAGCGTTGCAACGTCGATCAGCGCGGCCGGTTCGAAGCGCTGCGCATAGGTCAGCGCATCGCACAGGATCAAGCGGCCTTCGGCGTCGGTATTGCCCACTTCGATGGTCTTGCCGGACATCGAGGTGATCACGTCGGACGGACGATAGGCGTCGCCATCGATGGCGTTTTCCACCGCCGGAACGACCACCACCAGGTTCAGCGGCAGCTTGGCCTTGACGGTGGCGACGAAGGTGCCGATGACGTTGGCGCCACCGCACATGTCGTACTTCATTTCCTCGATGCCACCCTGGGTCTTCAGGTTGACGCCGCCGGTGTCGAAAGTGATGCCCTTGCCGACCAGCACGTAGGGCTTGGCCTCACCGCCGTTGTTCCACTTCAGCACGACGAGCTTGGGGCGGTTGGCCGAGCCACGGGCCACGGCCAGCAGCGAACCCATGCCCAGCGCTTCCATCTGCGCCTCGTCCAGGATCTCGGCTTCGGCGCCGTCGTGCTCGGCGGCAAACTTGACCGAAGATTCGGCCAGGTAGGCCGGGGTGCAGTAGTTCGGCGGCAGGTTGCCCAGCTCGCGGGCGTATTCCACGCCGGCGGCAATGGCCTGGCCCTGCAGCAGCGCGGTTTCGTCCTCGCCGCTGATCGCCAGGGTAGCCAGGCCCGGGGCTTCGGGCTTCTTCTTGCCCAGGGTGGCGGTGTAGCGGTAGCTGGCGTGGTTGCTGGCGATCACCGCCTGGCGGATGTTCCAGGCCGCGTCGCGCTCCTTGACCGGCAGTTCGGACAGGGTGAACAGCGCATTGGCGGTGTTGCCGGTCTTCAGGGCGCGGGCGGCATCGCCCACGGCCTTGAGGTACTGGGCAACGCCGAACTTGGCCGGGTCGCCCAGGCCAACCACCAGCACGCGCGGGGCGGTGACACCGGCCAGATCGTGCAGCAGGGTGGTGTTGCCGGTCTTTCCGCCAACATCGCCACGCTCGACCAGGGTTGCCAAACGGCCACCAGAGGCCGTATCCAGGGCCTGTGCGGCCGGGGACAGCGACTTGTCAGAGAAGGCGCCAACGATGACGCAATCCACCGCGGCGGAGGCCGGGGTGGCGTGGTTCAGGGTGAATTCCAGAGACATTGATCAGATTCCGTTGCCAAATCCGTACAATCGCAGGCTGTTTCGCCAGGCCGTCAAGGCCGGGCGCGCCGCGGACTAAACAGAGAGTTTAAACCACCGACCCTATGGCAAAGCTTGACCGCTACCTTCTGAGCGACTTCCTCCAGAGCTTTCTGGCCACTTTGATCATCCTGTTGGTTGTCAGCGTGGGCGGCGTGCTGGTGGATGTGCTGGGCAAGGTGGCCGACGGCCGCATCCCGGCGGGCCTGCTGTTGTCCCAGTTGGGGCTGCAGTTCATCGTCTACCTGCCCATCATCCTGCCCTTGGCCCTGTTGCTGGGCATGGCCCTGGCCATTGCCCGGCTGTACCGGGACTCGGAAATGGCGGTGCTGACCGGCGTCGGCGTTGGTCCCAAGCGCCTGCTGCGACCGATCCTGATGCTGGTGTTGCCGATCGTGGGCCTGGTTGCGCTGTGTTCGCTGTGGCTGGGCCCCTGGGCCGATCGCACCGCCGAGCAGATGGTCGACGATGCCAGCCGCAGCATGGTGGTGGCCGGGCTGGAGCCGGGCAAGTTCACCACCTTGTCCGGCGGCGGCGTGGTCTATCTGGCCTCGCTGAGCGAGGACGGCACCAAGATGGGCCAGGTGTTCATGCAGCGTCAGAAAGACGACCGCATCGACGTCGTCTCGGCCAATAGCGGTTCGATGTTCTTCGAGGGGGAGCGCCAGCGCTTCCTGCGTCTTGAGGACGGTTACCGCGTGGAGGGCCCGGCCAACGGTGAGCTGGATTACCGCCTGATGCGCTATGCCAGCAACGAGGTGGCCCTGCCTGACCGCGACGAAGTGCGGGACAAGGATGACCCGGAAATGATGCCCACCAGCCAGCTGTTCAGCGACCCGCGTCCGGAGGCCAAGGCCCAGCTGCATTGGCGCATCACCCCGCCGCTGCTGGCGTTTGCGTTCGCCCTGCTGGCCTTGCCGCTGGCCCGCAGCGCGCCGCGCCAGCAACGTTACGGCCGCATCATGATGGCGTTCCTGGCCTACATGGTGGGGGTCAACCTGTCGATCCTGGGCAGGCAATGGCTGGCCGACGGCAAGGTGCCGATGGGCCTCGGGATGTGGTGGTTGACCCTGCCGCTGCTTGCTTTTGCGCTGTGGCTGTATTTCCGTGACGGGCGCCTTGTCCGTCGCCGCGCAGGAGCCAAGGCATGAGGCTGACCCCGCGCATCCATGACGTTTATGTTGGTCGCACCGTGTTGGCGACCGTGCTGCTGGTGTGGTTGGTATTGCTGGGCCTGGACGCAATCATGGCGCTGTCCGGCGAGGCCAAGAACATCGGTGATGGCAGCTATTCGTTCGGCCACGCCATCGCCTGGACCCTGTACACCGTGCCGCGCCGTGCCTACACCCTGTTCCCGATGGCGGCGGTGATTGGCGCGCTGATGGGCCTGGGGCAGCTGGCCGCGACCTCGGAACTGACGGCGCTGCGTGCGGTCGGTCTGTCCCGCCGCCGGATCGCGGTGTCGGTGGCCATCTCGCTGTCGCTGCTGACGGTGTTGATGGTGGTCAATGGCGAAACCCTGGCGCCGTGGGCACAGAACCGGGCCGATGTCCTCAAGACCAGTGCCCGTTACAACACCGACATGGCCAGCGCCCGTTATTCCGGCTTGTGGGCGCGTGAAGGCAGCACCTTCCTGAACGCGCAGACGGGCGAGGAGCAGTTGGACGACAACGGCAAATCCCGCCTGCTGCTGCACGAGGTGCGGTTGTATGCCTTGAGCGAGAAAGGCAACCTCGCCAGCCTCACGTACGCCGCAACGGCGCGTCACGACGAACGCGGCTGGGTGTTGGAGAACGTTCGCACCGACACGTTCGGCGAGCGTTCGGCAAAGCGTGAGGTGGCGGCGAGCAAGCCGTGGGATTCCAAGTTGGATGCCGCCGCGCTTGCATCGGGGTTGGCCAAGCCGCGCAGCCTGAGTGCTGCCGAGCTGAAGACCAGCATCGACTACCGCAAGCGCAATGGGCTGGACGCGCGTGATTACGAAGACACCTATTGGAGCCGCTGGTTCTACCCATTGAACGTGCTGGCGCTGTGTCTGGCGGCGGTGCCGTTCGCGTTCGGCTCGCTGCGCAGTGGTGGCATGGGCAAGCGGCTGTTCCTGGGCATGTTGTTTGCGATCGGCTTCCTGCTGTTGCAGATGTTCTTCGGCCGCATGGCCGGTGCCTTGAAGTTCGACTACCGCATTGCCTATGCGTTGCCGCCGATCCTGATGCTGGCCATTTCCAGTTGGCTGTCGCGACGCAGGGTAGGGTAGCTGCGGTTCCCCGCACTGAGTGTCTTTTGCGAGCCCCTCGCCCGTTTACGGGAGAGGGGTTGGGGTGAGGGCGCTTTTTGCGGGTAATGCCTTTGCCGAGCATGGCTCGGCACTACAGGGGAAGCCTCTGCCGAGCATGGCTCGGCACTACAGTTTCACCAGGCGGGTGCCGCTGAGGCGGTCGTGCAGGGTCAGGCGTTGGCGGTCAAACAACGCCCAGACGAATCCCAGTCCGCCGCAAAGCAGCGACAGGGTGCCCACGGCATAACGCTTCCACAGCATTGAGCGACGCAACGGCTTGCCGTCCAGTGCTTCCAGGCGCAGCCGCCACGGGCGCATGCCCAGGGTTTGGCCTCCGCGTTTCCAGCTTTCGGTCGCATACAGGCCGGCTACCAGCCAGCAGCAGAACCACAGCAGCCACTGCAAGGCGCTGAACGGGTGGATGTTCTCGCGGCTGGCGTGGCCAGCCAGCGTATAGCCCAGGGTGAAAATTCCTGAGACCAGCATCCACAAGGCCAGCACCGGCCACAGGTCGTAGAACAGTGCGGCAAGCCGGCGCAGCAGCAGGGCGGAAGGGCGGGGTGTGTCGGCAAGGGCAGGTGCGCTCATGGCCCGAGCATACGGCCTGTCCCTCGTCGCGTGCATGGGCAGGGGGTGGTGCAGGCCCTATCCTTATGCCGATGCCTGCTTCCCTGACTCCCGCCGAGCGCCGCCAACTGGTGCAGCAACTGCCACCCCTGGGCGAGGCCGATGGCCGCCATATCCAGCGCTTCCTGGACGCCATCTGGGCCGAGCAAGGTTTGGCCAGGGCGTCGCTGGACAGTTATCGGCGGGACCTGGAGGGGCTGGCCCGATGGCGCGATGGCGCCGGCGGTGGCTTGGTCGGGGTGGATCGCGCGGGTCTCTTCGACTATCTGGCCTGGCGTACCCGCCATGGCTGGTCGGCGCGCAGCAATGCACGGCTGCTGTCGGCCTTGCGTGGCTTCTTCGGGATGGCGCTCAAACGGGGTGAGCGTGCAGACGACCCGGCCGCCCTGCTCGAACCACCCAAGCTGCCACGCTCCCTGCCCAAGGCCTTGGCCGAAAGCCAGATCGAGGCCTTGTTGGCGGCACCGGACATCGACACGCCACAAGGCCTGCGTGATCGCGCCATGCTTGAGCTGATGTACGCGGCGGGCCTGCGTGTCAGTGAGCTGGTCAACTTGCCCGCCAACGCCGTCAATCTGCGCCAAGGCGTGCTGCGGGTGACCGGCAAGGGCAGCAAGGAGCGGCTGGTGCCATTGGGCGAGGAGTCGCAGCATTGGCTGGAGCGTTATCTGGCTACCGCGCGGCCCGTGCTCAGTGGCGGCAAGGCGGTTGCTCCCACGGCCGAGGGGCAGGTGCCGTTGTTCGTCGAGGAAACACGCAAGCCATTGACCCGGCAGCAATTCTGGTCACTGGTGAAACGCTGTGCGGCGGTCGCGGGGATCGACCCCGGCAAGATCAGTCCGCATGGGCTGCGGCACAGTTTTGCGACCCATCTGCTCAACCACGGTGCCGACCTGCGCGCGCTGCAGATGCTGCTGGGGCACAGTTCGCTGTCCACTACCCAGATCTATACCCTGGTGGCGCGCGAGCACCTGCAGAAACTGCACCGAAAGCACCATCCGCGCGGCTGAGCATGCCGGTAGAAGCGGCATATATCGCGAAGCCAAGGCGGCTTCAGACCCCGAACCATTTCGATCACGACAACCCAAACTTCCACGATTCCAGCACCGATTCGGTGGAACTGGCGTATTGCGCGACGCAGTTTCACCCCCAATGCCTGCCGTACTCACAGCTTCTGGCGCAGCAGCGTCAGCGCTGTCTCTACACAGGCGGTGTGCGAGAATCCACGGGTTCTCTTCCGATGGGTCGCCATGTTCCGATTTGCCATTGCCGCGCTGTTTGGCGCGATCAGCCTCACCGCCTGCGCCCAGCAGCCGGCTCCTACCGTTGCTGCCAGTGCTGCTACCCCCGTCGCTGACGGCCCGGTGGAAAAGCATGTGCGCGACGCGCTGAAGGAACTGGATCCCAACCTCAAGCCCGAATACATCGGTGCCGCGCCGTTCCCCGGTTTCCGCGAGGTGCTGGTTTCCGGCCAGGTGCTGTATGTGACCGATGACGGCCGCTACCTGCTGCAGGGCACGCCTTACGACATCGAGAAGAAGGCGCAGGCCACCAGCCCGGGGTTGCTGGATTACCGCCGCACGTTGCTGGCAACCCTGCCGCATTCGGATCGCATCGTATTCGCGCCGCCGAATGCCAAGTACACGGTCAGCGTGTTCACCGATATCGAGTGCGGCTATTGCCGCAAACTGCACCAGGACATTGCCGAGCTGAACCGCAATGGCATTGCCGTCGAATACCTGGCTTTCCCGCGTATGGGCCTTGGCAGCAAGGACTACACCGACATGATCTCGGTCTGGTGCGCCAGCGACCGCAAGGCGGCGCTCACTGCGGCCAAGGGTGGACAGCCGGTGCCGGCCAAGACCTGCACCAATCCGGTGGCCATGCAATACAACCTGGGCCAGCAGTTGGGCATCAATGGCACGCCGGCGATCTTTGCCGCCGATGGCAGCCAGTTGGGGGGCTATTTGCCGCCGGCGCAGTTGAAGGCAGCGTTGGAACGTATCGGCACGGCCGGCGGCAGCCGCTGAGTCCTGCTGCATAACGCGTGCTGCAGATAAAGGCCCTCCCGGTAACCGGGAGGGCCGTTTGCGTTTCAGGCCGCTTACTTCAGCCCCTGGCTCACGCTCTTGACCAGGGTGGCCTGCGTGTCATCGCCACTGAACTCCCAGAAGAACGCACCGCCCAAGCCCTGTGCTTTGACGTAGGCCATCTTGGTGGCAATCATTTCCGGGGTGTCCACGCTCCAGAAGGTGGTGCCGTCATACAACCAGCTGGCCTTTGCGACCGGGTCTGTGTAGGTCGGCCAACCGAGCTTGCTGAGTACTTTCCAATCCTCGATGCCAGCCTCGTAACGCCCGTTGGCGGGACGCCCACTCTGGTACAGACCGTTGTTGGTGGGTGGCACCTGCGTCCAGCCGCGACCGTAGAAGCCGATGCCCAGGTTCAACTTGGCCGCCGGTACGCCGCGGCTGATGTAGGCCTCGATCGCGTCATTGCTGTTGTACAGGCGGGCATCGCCAGTGGAGGGATCTGCGGCACTGTCGAACAGGGCGGAGTGATGGTTGGTACGACCGGCCCAGGCGCCGTGGAAGTCGTAGGTCATCACGTTGATGAAATCCAGGTGGCGGTGGTACTGCCCGGGGTCGGTCGCGCGGATCTTGTCGATACCGGCGCCGACGGCAACGGTGAGCAGCAGTCCGGGCCGCACCGCATCCAGCTGGCGTCGGAATTCGGCCATCAGTGCGGTGAAGTTCTCCCGGTCAGCGGGGCTACCGCAGGTCAGGCCGCAGGCGGCCGGATATTCCCAGTCGACGTCGATGCCGTCGAAGATGCCTGCCGCCACGCCCTTGCCGCCGGCATTGTCGGTGAATGGCAGGTCGCCCTTGATGTAGGCGTCGATGCAGGACGCGACGAAGGCCTGGCGGTTTTCCGGCCGCGCAGCGCTGGCGAAGCCGCGTGACCAGGTCCAGCCACCCAGCGAGATCAGCACTTTCAGCTGCGGGTGCTTGGCTTTGAGTTGCTTGAGCTGGTTCCAGTTGCCGCGCAGCGGCTGGTTCCAGCGGTCGGCAACGCCGCTGACGCTTTCGGCACCGCCAAAACTGCGGGTGTAGTCGGCGTAGGCATCGCCACCGGCACCGCTCCCTGCATCGGCGGCCTGGGTGACGCCCACTTCGCAGCGGTTGTTGCGCACGTTGCCGAAGGCGTAGTTGATATGGGTGAGTTGTGTGGCGGCCCCGCTGCGGTCGATGTCCCTGACCTTGTAGTTGCGCCCGTAGATGCCCCATTGGGTGAAGTAGCCGATCACGCGCTTGCCGGCGGCGCCCGGATCGCCGCCGGGGGAGGGATCACCGCCGCCCGGCGATGGCGCAGGTTCGGCCAAGGTGACGGCCTTGACTGCCGCGCTGTGGGCCGAGGCATTGCCGGCCTTGTCGCGGGCGCGGACGACGTAGCGATAGGCGGTTTCGGGGACAAGGCCGGTGTCCAGGTACTGACTCGCCAGCGGCGATGCGATCAGCGTGCCATCGCGGTACACGTCATAGCCGGCGATGCCGCTGCCACCGGGGTTGTCGGCGGCAGCGGCCCAGTTGAGCTGGATGCTGTGGGCGCTACGCGCCACGGCGACAAGCTTGGCCGGCACGCTGGGCGCGATGCTGTCCTTGTCATCGGCGCGCACCCGGACTTCAACCACGGCCGAGCGTGTGCTGGCCTGCAGGTTGTCGGTGGCGACCGCCGTCAGACGTTGCAGGCCCACGGGGTTGGCCTGCCAGACGATGCTGTAGGGCGCGCTGCGATCAATGCCCAGCGAGGTGCTGCCGTTGAAGAATTCAACCTGGCGGATCTGGCCGTCGGCGTCGCGGGCATCGGCGCTGAGGGTGATGCGGCTGCCGGCCAGGGCGTGGGTGCCGCTGGAGGGTGCGGTGATGCGCACGGTCGGGGCCTGGTTGGCTGCTGGGCCGGGGCTCGGCTGGCCGCAGCTGCCCAGCGAGGTGTAATAGCGACGTCCGGCGGGGTGGCCCGGAGGTGCATTCCAGATGGTCTGGCGGACCTGGTACAGGATGCCGTCCTTGGTCAGGGTCTGCCCTGGCTGGTAGATGCGGGTGCCGAGCCACGGGCTGACCCCGGTGCAATCGGCGGCGTAGGCGGCAGGCAGCGTGCAGACACTGGCCAGGGCCAGCAAGGCACTGGCCGGGCGGCATCTGCGCCATCGGGCAGCCGTGGTGGAGGGATTACGGGGGCAGCGGGGATGGTCCATCAAGGTCGTTCTCCAGAAACGGATTTGGCGTGGCACGCCTTCGGCCTGGCAGGCGTGTTGACGCCTGGCCGGGGGCCGTAATTCAAGGGGAAACCGGAGCGATTGCGCCGGCCCGGTGAGGATAGCGACGTGGGTGGCTGGCTCTGCTTCCATCCCGGCGGAGCCGGGCGTAGGGGTGATTCCCGTCAAGGACGAAGGTTTCGGCTGAACCCGTGCCGGCGGAAAGCGGGCTGGGGCGGCCGACTCCGGTACAATGGCGGGCCCGATTCCCACCATGGTCTCCCGGACATGATCGTCCTCGAGGGCGCAGCTGCCCTTTCGCCGTTCCGTCGCGAACGTCTTGAATCCCGCCTGCAGTCCATCGCCGCCGACCTGCGTATCACCGGTGCCTGGCATGTCTATTTCACCCAGGCCGCCGATGCCGGCGCGGTTGACCAGGTTGTCCTGGGCCGCATCCTGCAAGGCCAGCCGCAGACCGCCGAGCGGGCCGATGGCGCGGTGTCGCGCTATGTGGTGCCACGCTTGGGGACCTTGTCGCCCTGGTCAAGCAAGGCTACCGAGCTGGTGCGCGGTGCCGGCCTGCCGATCCAGCGCGTGGAGCGCGGTACCCGCATCGATCTGAGTGGATGGCCCAGCGACCCTGCCCAGCAGGCCGCCGTAGCCAAGCTGCTGCATGACCCGATGACCCAATCGCTGCTGCAGGACATCGATCAGGCGCAGGCATTGTTCAGCCACCTGGCGCGCGGACAGCTTGAGCGCATCGCCCTGGCTGACCTGGAAGGCGCCAACAAGCGCCTGGGCCTGGCCCTGGCCGATGACGAGATCGACTATCTGCGCCAGCGCTATGGCGAACTGGGCCGCGATCCGTCCGATGTCGAATTGATGATGTTCGCGCAGGCCAACTCCGAGCATTGCCGGCACAAGATCTTCAACGCCAGCTGGACCATCGATGGCAACGAGCAGGACCGCTCGCTGTTCAAGATGATCAAGAACACCCACCAGCAGACCCCGCAGCACACGCTCAGCGCGTACAGCGACAATGCGGCGGTGATCGAAGGCGAGCGTGCAGCGCGTTATCGCCCGGACCCGGCCACCGGCAAGTACCGCAGTGAAGCGATCGTGCCCAGCGCCTTCCAGATCAAGGTGGAAACGCATAACCACCCGACCGCGATCGCACCGTTCCCGGGCGCCTCGACCGGCGCCGGCGGCGAGATCCGCGACGAAGGCGCCACCGGCCGCGGCGGCAAGCCTAAGGCAGGCCTGACCGGCTTCTCGGTCTCGCACCTGCGCATCCCGACCCTGCCGCAGCCATGGGAAGCGCCGCGCGCGCTGAACCCGCGCATGGCGCCGGCGCTGGACATCATGCTGGACGGCCCACTGGGCGGCGCTGCGTTCAACAATGAATTCGGCCGGCCGAACCTGCTGGGTTACTTCCGCAGCTTCGAGCTGCCGGAAGACGGTATTACCCGCGCCTACGACAAGCCGATCATGTTGGCCGGTGGCCTGGGCGCGATTGACCGCGTGCAGGTCGACAAGCTGCTGCTGAAGCACGGTGACGTGGTCATCGTGCTGGGTGGTCCGGCGATGCTGATCGGCCTGGGCGGCGGTGCGGCTTCGTCGGTTGCTTCGGGCGAAAGCGCCGAGGAACTGGATTTCGCCAGCGTGCAGCGCGACAACCCGGAAATGGAACGCCGCTGCCAGGAAGTGATCGACCGTTGCGTGGCCATGGGCACGAACAACCCGATCAAGTTCTTCCATGACGTCGGCGCAGGCGGCCTTTCCAATGCGATCCCGGAACTGCTGCACGACTCCAGCGTTGGCGGCGTGATCGACCTGGGCAAGGTGCCCACCGACGATCCGTCGTTGTCGCCGCTGGAACTGTGGTGCAACGAATCGCAGGAGCGCTACGTGCTGGGTATCCCGGCCGAGCGACTGGGCGAGTTCACCGACATCTGTGCACGCGAGCGTTGCCCGTTCGCGGCGGTGGGCATTGCCACGGCCGAAGAGCGCCTGGTTGTCGCCTACGGCGCGACGCCGGGCAACATCCCCGCCGATGCCCCGATCGATCTGCCGATGGACGTGCTGTTCGGCAAGGCGCCGAAGATGCACCGCGACACTGCACATCCGTCCGCACCGCGTTGGCCGCAGCTCAAGACCGCCGGCATCGACCTGCATGACGCCGGCCTGCGCGTGCTCGCGCATCCGACCGTGGCGGCCAAGAATTTCCTGGTCACCATCGGTGACCGCAGCGTCGGTGGCTTGACCGCGCGCGAGCAGATGATCGGCCCGTGGCAGCTGCCGATGGCCGATGTGGCGATCACCCTGGCCGGCTTCGACACCTATGCCGGCGAAGCGATGTCGCTGGGTGAGCGCACCCCGTTGGCGCTGCTCAACGCCGCGGCGTCGGCGCGTATGGCGGTGGGTGAGGCCATCACCAACCTGTGCGCTGCGCCGGTGACTGCACTGGATACGGTCAAGCTGTCGGCCAACTGGATGGCTGCCTGCGGCCACAATGGCGAAGATGCGCTGTTGTACGACGCAGTGAAGGCGGTTGGCATGGAGCTGTGCCCGGCGCTGGATATCAGCATCCCGGTGGGCAAGGATTCGCTGTCGATGCAGGCGCAGTGGAGTGGAGCCGGGATTGGGGAGAACAGTGGCGCAGGTAGCAGTGCTGCCGTTGCGAATCCCGAATCCCAAATCATCCATCACAAGTCAGTGTCGCCGGTGTCCCTGGTGATCACCGCGTTCGCGCCGGTGGCCGATGCACGCCAGCAGCTAACCCCGCTGCTCGACCGGGAAGCTGAAAGCGAGTTGTGGCTGATTGGTCTGGGTGCTGGCAAGCAGCGCCTGGGCGGTTCGATCCTGGCGCAGACCCAGGCCGACCACAGCGCGCTGCCGGCCTTTGCCGGTGAAGTACCGGACCTGGATGACCCGCAGCGCCTACGCGCGTTCTTTGACCTGATCTGCGACGCGCGTGAGTCAGGCCTGCTGCTGGCCTATCACGACCGCAGCGACGGTGGTGCCTTTGCGGCCCTGTGCGAAATGGCCTTTGCCTCGCGCATGGGCCTGGATATCGTGCTCGATGCCTGGGGCGACGATCCGTTCCGCAGCCTGTTCAACGAAGAACTGGGCGCTGTGGTGCAGATCGCCAAGGAAGACCGCGCGGCGTTTGCTGACCTGGTCGAGCGCCATGCACTGACCGAGTGCGCACAGCGCATCGCGCGCCCGACCACCGCACCGGTGGTGCGGGTGCAGCTGGGCGGCGACACGCTGGTGGAATGGCGTTGGGAAGAGTTGTTCGACGCCTGGTGGTCGGTCACCCACGCCATGCAGAAGCTGCGGGACAACCCCGATGCTGCCGATCAGGAACGTGCCATTGCGCGCAACTTCAACGCACCGGGTCTGAAGCCGAAGCTGGCCTTCGACCCTGCCGAGGATGTGGCCGCGCCGTTCATTGCCAGTGGCAAGCGTCCGAAGGTGGCGATCCTGCGCGAGCAGGGCGTCAACGGCCAGATCGAGATGGCCAACATCTTCGAGCGTGCGGGTTTCGATGCCTATGACGTGCACATGAGCGACCTGATCGAGGGCCGCGTGCAGTTGGCGGATTTCCGCGGCCTGGCGGCCTGCGGTGGCTTCAGCTACGGCGACGTGCTGGGTGCAGGCCGTGGCTGGGCAACGTCGATCCTGGAGCGTCCTGCGCTGCGTGAGGCCTTTGCGGCCTTCTTCGCCCGCAGCGACACCTTCGCCCTGGGCGTGTGCAACGGCTGCCAGATGATCAGCCAGCTCAAGGCCATCATCCCCGGTGCCGAGCATTGGCCCAAGTTCCTGCGCAACGCCAGCGAACAGTTCGAGGCACGCACCGCCTTGCTGGAAGTGGTGGAGTCGCCCTCCATCCTGCTCCGCGGCATGGCGGGCTCGCGCCTGCCGGTGGCGGTGGCACACGGCGAAGGCCGTGCCGAGTTCGACAGTGCGGTGGACCAGGCTGCGGCCAGCGTCTCCTTGCGCTATGTCGATGGTGATGGGCGTGTGGCAACGCAGTACCCGCTCAACCCGAACGGTTCACCTGACGGCATCACCGGCCTGACCACCAGCGACGGTCGCGTCACCATCCTGATGCCGCACCCGGAACGCACCCCGCGGACAGCCAACCTGAGCTGGGCACCGTCCAGCTGGGGTGAGGATTCGCCGTGGCTGCGGATGTTCCGCAACGCAAGAGTATGGTGCGGCTGAGCAGGCTGCGACACCAAACGTCCAGTTGCGTACATCGATGTTTGAAGAAACCCGCAGGCCAAGGCCTGCGGGTTTTTTGTTTGTACCTGGGTACAGCTGCAGGTGCTCCGGCTAGCCAGTACCCAACCATTTTTTTATCACATTGAAATCGTTCGAAAACACTTCGGAATTCACATTCCCGGCTTGCGGTTTCGTGCCTGTTTCCCTGCTTCAAAAGGGACAGTTACGAATTTGACGCAGATGAAACCATTCTCCAAAACTCCGCACACCTTGTAGACGCCCAGCGTTACCAAACGGGGAATCAGGCGTCCGCGGCAGAAGTGAACCTGCCGTTCCCACCGGGATCGGGGAGCAAGCATCCAGCAGAAAAACAGGAACTGAGCGCATTGCGCGCGGCGGTATGGCCGCGCCTACGCGCAGGTAAACAATCATTTCGGGAGCCGTTTTCGATGAATCGGATTTATCGCAAGGTGTGGAGCAAGGCGCTGGGGCAATTGGTGGTCGCATCGGAGCTGGCGTCATCGCAGGGCACATCGATCAGCGCCGGCAAGCGCACACAGGCCAGCGTGCACCTGTTGGCCCTGGCGATCACGTTGGCGCTGGGAGTGGCTTCCGATAGCGTGTCTGCGCAAGCGAGGTCACTCTCTGTCGACGGCGATAGCCGATGTGTTCTGGGTGGCGCCGAGCTTGGTGGTTGTACTGCTGCTGATAGTGATGTGGCGATTGGCGATCGTACCGTTGCGTCAAGCGATGCAGCTGTCCTGGGGCAACCACTCCCGCAACGTTGGGCAGTTGCCGCGAAGGCAGTGAGTGCGGCGCAATCGGATGCGTTGATTGCCAGGGCCGCAGGTGTGGGCTACTTCATCGCCAATGGCCTGGCCGATGGCAGTGATGATGCAATTGCCAGTGGTGCGGGGTCGATGGCAGCGGGTGTGAAGTCGTATGCAGTTGGTATCGAGAGCACAGCTGTCGGTAGCAATAACGAAGCGAACGGCGACTACTCGACTGCGATTGGCTACATGAGTACGACGCTGGGTACCAGCAGCTCGGCCGTGGGTAGCGTCAATCAGGTCGATGGCGACAGCGCGAGCGCATTTGGGTCTTCCAACGCGGTGGCCGGCGCCAGCGCCAGCGCATTGGGTGCATCCAACGCAGTGGATGGCGCCAACGCCAGCGCATTCGGTGCATCCAACGCCGTAGAGGGTGCCAACGCCACGGCGCTGGGTAGCAGCTCGGTGGCCACGGGCGCGGGCAGTCTGGCGCTGGGCAATGCAGCACAGGCAACGGTCGAGCGTGCCTTGGCCGCCGGCGACAATGCCCAGGCCAATGGCGTAGACAGCATCGCGATAGGTACCGGCGCGAAGAGCGCAACCGCTGGGAATACGGCGCTGGGCTTGCAGGCCCAGGCCCAGGCGGACAACACCGTCAGTGTGGGCGCCAACACGCGGGCGCTGCACGCGGACAGTGTTGCGCTGGGCGCGAACGCGGTCACCGATCGTGCATTGAGCGTGTCGGTGGGCGATGTGGGCAAGGAGCGCCAGATCACCCATGTGGCGGCGGCTACCGCAGGCACCGACGCCGTCAACCTGGATCAGCTCAATGCAGCAGCGGCCGAGGCCAATCGCTACTTCGTGGCCGACGGCCTGGGCGATGGCAGTGATGATGCAATCGCCAGTGGTGCTGGATCGATGGCTGCCGGTGTGGGCGCGCAGGCGATAGGCGTGGAGAGCACCGCCGTTGGTAGCGCCAATCAGGCGGACGGCGACTATTCCACCGCGCTTGGTTATGTGAACACCGCGCTGGGTGCAAACAGTTCGGCGGCGGGCTACTTCAACCAGGTCGATGGTGAGAACGCAAGCACTTTCGGCGCATCAAATTCCGTGGACGGTGCCAACGCCAGCGCATTCGGTGCATCCAACGCGGTGGAGGGTGCCAACGCCACGGCGCTGGGTAGCAGCTCGATGGCCACGGGCGCGGGCAGTCTGGCGCTGGGCAATGCAGCACAGGCAACGGTGGAGCGTGCCTTGGCCGCCGGCGACAATGCCCAGGCCAATGGCGTAGACAGCATCGCGATAGGTACCGGCGCGAAGAGCGCAACCGCTGGGAATACGGCGCTGGGCTTGCAGGCCCAGGCCCAGGCGGACAACACCGTCAGTGTGGGCGCCAACACGCGGGCGCTGCACGCGGACAGTGTTGCGCTGGGCGCGAACGCGGTCACCGATCGTGCATTGAGCGTGTCGGTGGGCGATGTGGGCAAGGAGCGCCAGATCACCCATGTGGCGGCGGCTACCGCAGGCACCGACGCCGTCAACCTGGATCAGCTCAATGCAGCAGCGGCCGAGGCCAATCGCTACTTCGTGGCCGACGGCCTGGGCGATGGCAGTGATGATGCAATCGCCAGTGGTGCTGGATCGATGGCCGCCGGTGTGGGTGCGCAGGCGATAGGCGTGGAGAGCACCGCCATTGGTAATTCCAACGAGGCCCGCGGTGACTACACGACGGCGGTCGGCTATGTGAATTCCGCTACGGGCACCAATAGCTCCGCGGTGGGCAACTTCAATCAGGTCGACGGGGACGATGCCAGCGCATTTGGCTTCGCAAACTTCGTGGATGGGCCCAGTGCGACGGCAGTGGGTAGCAGCAGTACGGCTTCGGGAATCAGCAGCCTTGCCCTGGGTCATACTGCTTCGGCGACGGGGGAGGACTCCATCGCAATTGGTCATGACGCGCTGGCGACCAACAACAGCGCCAGTGCGCTGGGTTGGGATGCGGAAGCGACCGCTGACTATGCTACCGCGTTGGGAACCTTGGCCAAGGCTTCCGCAATGCAGTCCGTTGCCGTCGGCGTAATGGCGGAAGCGGGCGGCGAACTGTCCACCGCGCTTGGCGGTTTTGCAGTGGCATCTGCTGATCGTGCACTGGCCTTCGGCTACATGGCGAACGCCAAGGCTGAAGGTAGTTTGGCCATGGGCAATGAGGCTGTCGCTGAAGGTCGGTCCGCAGCTGCGATTGGTCAGATGGCTTCCGCATTCGGTGCCGAGTCGGTCGCGGTGGGTGGGGTGGCCAATGGCCAGATCTACACATTGGCGGAAGCCGATGGAGCCGCCGCATTTGGCAACGGAGCCTGGGCTACCGGTGCGTACAGCACGTCGATCGGATTCAGTAGCTGGGCCGATGCCGAGTCGGCAACGGCGATTGGACAGCACGCCGCCGCGCTCGCGATCAACAGTGTTGCGCTGGGGGCCAATTCGCTGGCCGAGCGCGAGAACTCGGTGTCCGTGGGTGATGTGGGTGCCGAGCGGCAGATCACCAATGTTGCTGCAGGCACGGAAGCGACCGACGCAGTGAACAAAGCACAGCTGGATGATGCTTTGGCTGGGGTCGGTGGTAGTCGCTACGTGCAGGTAAATGGAAGCACCGAGAGTGATGCCGGCGCCTATGCCGAAGGTGATGCGGCCATTGCGATAGGAGAAGCCGCCAGTGCGTTTGGCAAGCGCACCACGGCGCTGGGAAATGGCGCGACCGTCCTGGCGGATGGCGGGATGGCGCTGGGGGCGAACGCGACTTCGTCGGGGTTGGGCAGCCTGGCAATAATGAGCGGCGCACAAGCTTCGGGCGCGGGGGCGATGGCCATGGGGGGTGGTTCGGCGGCCGGTGGATCCAACTCCATCGCCTTGGGTGCATCTGCCAGCTCATTGTTCGAAAACGCCATCGCCCTTGGAACCAAGACTTCGGCAAGCGCTCGCGATGGTATCGCGATCGGCACAGACGCGGGGGCAGGCGGCGAATCATCGATCGCCATAGGGGCTCTGATGTGGGTCGACAATCAGCCCGTAGCGACAATGGCATCGGGCAGGGCCTCGGTAGCATTGGGGACTGCAGCCAATTCGAAAGGTACCTATTCGATTGCGTTGGGAACGTGGGCGCAGGCGATAACCGAGTCCAGCATGGCTTTTGGCACGAATTCAATCGTTTACGGTCGAAAGAGCATCGGAATTGGCGCCAGCACCTGGGTGACGGGTGATAGCAGTGTCGCCTTGGGTGAAAAGTCGGTGGCGACGCGTGACTACAGCGTCTCGGTGGGTTCGGTCGATCAAGAGCGACAGATCGTAAACGTTGCGGCGGGTACTGAAGGTACGGATGCCGTCAACAAGGAACAGCTGGATGAAGTGGCCAGCGCCAGCGCGAATGCGGCAACCTACTTCAAGGCAAAGGGTGATGCCGAAAGTGCGGCGGGCGCCTACGCCGAAGGCGCTGGTGCCGTTGCCTCGGGTGAGGCAGCCAACGCGATAGGGATCGGCGCACTCGCTCTGGGTGTTCGTACCACTGCGTTGCTTGATGGCACGGTCGCCCTGGGCGCCGATGCGATGGCGATGGCTGCCGGAAGTGTCGCCTTGGGCCAGGGAGCAATTGCCGACCGCGACAACAGCGTATCGATAGGCAGCATTGGTGCGGAACGTCAGATCACCAATGTTGCTGCGGGATCGGCGGCTACCGATGCCGTCAACAAGGCCCAGCTCGACGCAGTGGCGGCGGCTGTGGGCGCGGCAACCGATCAGCACTACTTCGTTGCAAATGGAGTGGCCGATGGCAGCGATGATGCCGAGGCGGTCGGCGATGGCGCCATGGCTGCAGGTGTGGGCGCCATGGCGGAAGGCACTGGAAGTTCCGCGACTGGCCAGTTGAGCCGGGTGGTGGGCGAGAACAGCATCGTGGTGGGCGCCTATGGCAGCGTTTCCGGGATGGCAAGCAGTGGATTGGGTGCCAATGTCGTGGTGCAGGCCGACAACGCCGTCGCGCTGGGTGGCAACGGTTTCGTATCTGGTCGCAACGCGGTAGCGCTGGGCGCGGGATCACGTGCGGTGGACGACGATGTCGTATCCATCGGTAGCGGTGATGGCATCGGTGGGCCGGCGACGCGCCGCATTGTCAATGTGGGTGAAGGGCGGCTCGCGGCTGGTAGCACTGACGCGGTCAATGGCGGGCAGCTACACGCCACCAATGAGCGTGTCACTGTGGTTGAAGACCGGGTGGACGCGATCGATAGCCGTATTGGCGACGTTGAAGGTGTAAGCGCACGTGCCATTACCTATGACGACGATAGTCATGCCACCGCCACGTTGAGCGGCGATGGCGGGACCAGGATCGGAAACCTCGCTGCCGGTGATATTGCCAGTGGTAGCCTGCAGGCTATCAACGGGGGCCAGCTCTACAGCTCGCTGGGCTCGCTCGCCAGCATGCTTGGTGGCGGTGCGGCGCTCGGGCTGCAGGGTACGTTCATAGCGCCGACTTACGTCGTACAGGGTGCAAGCTACCGCAACGTGGGTGATGCGCTGAAGGCCTTGGATACCCAGATTTCGGTCATCACCACGCAGTTGGAGGAAGGCATCGAGGTTGGTGGTAAAGGCGGGGGCGTAACGCTTGGCGATGAAGCCACCGCACCTGATGTTACCGGTACTGGCATTGGCCACGAAGCGGTGGCCAGTGGCGACAATGACACCGCGGTGGGTAACCGTTCCCGCGTGCTTTCCGATGGCGGAACCGCGGTGGGTACGAACTCCCTGATCACGGCCGACGCAAAGAACGCTGTAGCCATTGGCGAAGGCACATCGGTCAGCGCCAATGCCGGAACAGCGGTGGGTCAGGCGGCAACCGTGTCTGCAGCGGATGGTACCGCGCTCGGACAAGGTGCCAGCGTCACTGCCGAGGGCGCAGTTGCCCTGGGCCAGGGATCGGTCGCGGACCGCAAGAATAGCGTCTCCGTGGGCCGCGCAGGGAAAGAGCGTCAGCTGGTGAATGTCGCTGAGGGCACCGCTGCGACCGATGCAGTGAACAAGGCCCAACTGGATCGCGGGCTTGCGACTGCCAATAGCTATACCGACGGCAAGTTCGCTGGCTTGAATGACAGCTTCGAGCTGTTACGCAATGACGTTGATCGACGCTTGCGCAATGTCGATCGCCGTATTGATCGTCAGGGTGCGATGGGTAGCGCCATGCTGAACATGGCAACCAGCGCGGCCGGCGTGCGCACGGAAAACAGGCTTGGCGTAGGCGTCGGATTCCAGGGCGGTGAGTCCGCACTGTCGGTGGGGTATCAGCGGGCAATCAGTGATCGGGCCACGGTGACCATCGGCGGCGCTTTCAGCAGCGATGACAGTTCCGTCGGCATAGGCGCGGGCTTCGGTTGGTAACCCGGAGTTCTTCAAGAATCCGTACCTGACGCATGCACTATAAAAAATCTGGAGAATTACCATGAGTGTGAAACTAGCGAAATCCGCGCTTGTATCTGCTGGCCTGTTGTTCACGCTATACGCGCTGGAGGGACGGGCAATGCAGCCTCGCGTGAATGAGCAGGCGGTAGCGTCGTCAGCGTCGAAGTCACCCTTCGTCAAGCGGCTGCGCATCAAGTACCGTGCGGGCAGCGTGGAGTTGCGTGATGTCTCTGCCGTAAACCGCGGGATTGCAGCCGCTGCCTTGCGCTCGGGTATCAGCAGGCCGGTGGCAGCGACCGCGTCTGCACCAGGACGTCCGGCAGTCAGTGCGACAGTGTTGCGTCGAAGCGCAGTGCCAGGATGGACGCTGGTGTCGACCTCGGCCCCCATCAACGCGCAGGAGTTGGCAGCCTTCACTCGCGAGATGAAGGCAAACCCCGCCGTTGAGTATGTCGAAGAAGAAAGGATTCTGACAGCCGCCGTGGAAGCCCGAAGCGCCGCGCCGGTCCAGCCGACCGACCCTGACTATGCACGGTACCAATGGAACTTCTCCGATCCCGCGAGCGGGGTGCATGCACCACAGGCGTGGGCGTACTCGCAAGGCGAAGGTGTGGTGGTTGCCGTGGTGGATACCGGCATAGTCCAGGATCATCCGGACCTGAAAGGGAACGTGTTGCCTGGCTATGACATGATCAGTAGTCACTACTTCTCACGCCGTTCGACGGACGGCCGCGTTGCCGGTGGCTGGGACGTGGGAAGCTGGGAGGAGAAGGACTATTGCCTGGATGGCATCACCGAGGGGCGCCCTGTTGCCAAGCCGAGCTCATGGCACGGTACGCACGTGGCCGGGACAATCGCGCAGGAGACCAATAACGGGACAGGGCTCGCCGGCCTTGCGTACAAGGCAAAGGTGTTGCCCATTCGTGTGCTGGGTTCGTGTGGTGGCAGTGAGATCGATATCCTCGAGGGTGCGTTGTGGGCAGCCGGGGGGGAGGTGCCAGGATTGCCCAAGAATCCCAATCCAGCCGACGTCATCAACATGAGCCTCGGGGGCCGCGGTAGCTGTCCTTCTTTCATGCAGGAGGCCATTGATCAGATCAATCGCCTTGGCACGATCATTGTAGTGGCCGCGGGTAACTTGGATGACCGCGTGTCCGCGTATTCGCCCGCATCTTGCAACGGGGTAATCGCCGTTGGTGCAACCGACGAACTGGGCGGCAAGGCGATCTATTCAAACTATGGGCCCAGGATTGATATCTCCGCCCCGGGTGGGAACGCTACTGGCTGGCCGCTTCCTGATCGCGTCAGAGGGATCTGGCAAATGATCAATGGTGGCGAGCGCGGCCCGTTACCAGGTAGCTGGCCGGTTGCGGGTTACAGCGGGACGTCCATGGCATCGCCACATGTCGCTGCTGCGGTGGCAATGGTACAGAGCGTTGCCAAGCAGCCGCTGACCTTCTCGCAGCTGCGCGACCTGCTGCAACAGACCGCTAGCCCGCTGGCCTTGCCTATCGTCGGTGGTAGAACCATAGGCGCTGGCATCCTCAACGTGGAGGAGGCGTTGAGCAAGGTCATCAATCCGCCTTGCTACCCCAATTGTGGTCTTGTTGCGACAACTTTGAACAACAAGGTTTCGACAGCGGTATCTGGCGCTGCGGGGCAGGAACGGCTCTATCGCTTTGAGGCAAAGGCCGGATCGGTTCTGACGATCATGACCTACGGTGGCAAGGGTGATATCTCGCTCTATGCCAGTTTCAACCGCGAACCCGGTGTCGACGCCGCGGAGGCCCGCTCCACGGCGCCTGGCACGACCGAAACGCTTCGCTTCCCGGTGGCCAAGTCAGGGACCTACTTCATCAAGGTGCGCGGTGTAACAGCCTTCACCAACGTCAGCGTCGTGGCACGCCAGTAATTGCGAGCCGCCAACGGCGGCCCGTCTTCTACTCATCCGGATTTTCATTTCTCGTCCCGGGCATGCGCTGCTGCGCATGCCCTCGGACAACCCATGGAGAGAAACACAGTGAAAAAGAGAGCTGCTCTTTCAGCCGCTATTTCGGTGGCCTTGTTGGGAACGTTTTCGGTCGCTCCCTGTTTGGCAGCAGCAACCGGCCAGCCCAAAATCGCTTCTGCGGCGGCGGCTCCGGGTATCGGCAATGCGCGCTTTGTAGTGAAGTACCGTGTAGGTACTGCGGAGCAAAGAGATGCGGCAGTCGCCAACAAGGGGATCTACCAGGCTGCCTCGCGCGCAGGGCTGTCACGAGCAGTTCCCGCGACAGCCACATCGGCGGCACAGCCTGCGGCGACGGCAGCCCTGGCGCGAAGGATGAGCATGCCCGGCTGGGGGGTGATCCAGGCATCGCGCAATTTGAACTCCGCGCAGTCCGAGGCCTTCATGCGCGAGCTCAAGGCCAATCCGGCGGTGGAGCGCGTGGAGATTGATCGATGGATGAGGCCGATGGTCAGCGGCCGGGCCGCCGTGGTGCCCAATGACCCGGACTACGGCAAGTATCAATGGAACTTCCTCAGCACGGCGAGCGGCGTGCACGCTTCTGAGGCCTGGGGCCGTTCACAGGGTGAAGGTGTGGTTGTAGCCGTTATCGACACCGGCGTAGCGGAAGGCAACCCGGATCTGCAAGCCAACGTACTTGTTGGCTACGACATGATCACCGACAAGCGGGTGTCCCGGCGCGATAGTGACCGGCGAGTGCCCGGCGGCTTTGATCCCGGCAGTTGGGTTGAGAAGGATTACTGCATGTCGCTGGGGTTTGGACCGCATCCAGCTGAAGACAGCAGTTGGCATGGTACCCACGTGGCGGGCACGATCGCGCAGCAAACCAACAATGGCAAGGGAGTGGCGGGGCTGGCCTACAAGGCCAAGATTCTTCCCGTGCGTGTACTCGGATCGTGCGGCGGCATGACCAGCGATATTGCCGATGGGCTGGTGTGGGCTGCTGGCGGACAGGTGCCGGACATGCCGATGAACCTGAACCCGGCCGAGGTCATCAACATGAGCCTTGGTAGCAGCGAGCCAGCGGAATGTCCTGCTTTCTTCCAGGACGCGATTGATATTGCGGTAGGCAAGGGGGCAATCGTGGTTGCCGCAGCGGGTAACAGCGCCAGTAACGCCAACACCTATACGATGGGGTCCTGCCAGAAGTTGATACTGGTTGCTTCAACCCGGGACAGCGCCGCGCCTTCTGGTTTCACCAACAGGGGCACACGGGTGACGCTGTCGGCACCCGGCGGTAATGACGTGGGTAAAGGTACCCAGTCCGCGAACAAGACGGGCTATATCTGGCAGATGGTCAATGGCGGGAAGGCTCAGCCAGAGGCAGGCAACTGGTTGGTCGAGGGCATTGCAGGTACCTCGATGGCGTCGCCTCATGTAGCTGCTGCTGCCGCCATGGTGCAAAGCGTGGCGGCGACACCTTTGACGCTCGGGCAGATGAGCAATCTTCTCAGCCGCACAGCGTCCCCGATCAAGACGTCCAGTTCGGGCATGGGTACTACGGCTGATCCGCCGGGTCCTCCAGGTCCTCCGGGTCCTCCGGGCGGAGCAGTGGTGGGCATGGGGGCGGGCATTCTCAATATCGATGCGGCCTTGCTGGAGTTGGCCAGCCCAAGCTGCAGCCTTGATTTGCCGACGTGTGAAAAGCCGTGTGATCCCACCAAGGAAACCTGCGGTACCCCGGCACTTGTGCCGATCGTATTGACGAACAAGGTGGAAGCAAAAGGCCAGAGGGGAGGTGAGAACAGCGAACTATTGTTCAGCTTTGAAGCACAGGCCGGGAAGGTGCTCAGTTTCATGTCGTACGGCGGCGGTGGCGACCCCTCGATGTATGTCAGCTACGGCAAGGTGCCGACCGTGGCAACGGCGGATGCAAAATCCACCCGTTCCGGGACGACCATCGAAACCGTCCGCTTCACCGCACCGAAGGCGGGGACCTACTTCATCAAACTTGTGGGGCCCTTGTCGGGGTCGTATTCCGAGGTGACCGTGGTGGCCCGCCAATGATGAAAAGGTAGATTTCCGCCGCAGCAGGTCTGCTGCGGTGCAACCGCGGACTCCATTCAGCTGCCGACGCGCGGCGGATGTCGCCCAGAAAGGGAAAAGAATAAAAAAGCCCGCAGGCCAAGGCCTGCGGGCTTTTTATTTGCGCTGTTGGGGCGTGAGTGAACGCGACTGGGCCTAGCGTGCGGAACGCTTATGCGATTGTTTCAAAAGAAATTTATCCGAAAATCTCAGTAAGTTTCGAGATTTGTGCTGTGCCTCTCAAATCGATGCTGCGCTGCCAAAAATTTGACGAACGATGAATCGTCGATTAAGACTCGGTCCATCCCGTAGTCGCCCAACAGGTATGGAACCGATTGGGTAGACCACGAAAGGCGTGAGCCTTGCGTGCCCGGTTCGACCGGGAGCTGGACCACAACACCTCAGGGGGATCGTTGGGCACGCAGTCCAGCGATGGCGCGTTTCTGCAAGCGAATAAAACCGTCCACTTGAGGAGCAGCAGCGATGAACCGGATCTACCGCAAGGTGTGGAGCAAGGCGTTGGGGCAGTTGGTGGTGGCGTCGGAGTTGGCATCGTCCAGCTCGGCCGGTGTGGTCATGGATGAGCGTCGCAGCTCCAGTGTTCGCCTGCAGGCCTTGTCGGTTGCCATTGCGTTGGGCCTGGGGGCAAGTGCCTGGGCCACCGTGGTGCAGGCACAGTCGGTTGAAGTGGGCGGTAACGCGCAATGCATGGTGTTGGGCAGCGCAACGCTGGTTGACTGCGCCATTGCCAATGATGCGGATGCGTCCGGCGCCAACGCGGTTGCCATTGGTGCAGGCACCGTGGCCTCGGCAGACAACAGCGTGGCGCTCGGCGCCGGTTCGATAGCTGATCGCGCCAACACCGTCTCGGTGGGCTCGGTGGGCGGCGAACGCCAGATCAGCAATGTGGCCGCCGGCACTGCCGGCACCGATGCGGTAAACCTGGACCAGCTCAATGCCGCCGCCGATGGCGCGTTGCTGGCCGGTCGCTACTTCAAGGCAAATGGCGCTGCCGATGGCAGCGACGATGCCGTTGCCAGTGGTGCGGGTGCAATGGCAGCAGGTGTTGGCTCGCAGGCCACCGGTGTTGAAAGCACAGCGGTTGGCAACAACAACGTCGCAGCCGGTGACTACTCCAGCGCTGTCGGTTATGTGAACACCGCAAACGGCACCAACAGCTCGGCGGTAGGCAACTTCAACCAGGTTGATGGTGACAACAGCAGCGCATTCGGCTCGGGCAATCTGGTGGACGGTGCCAACGCCATCGCGTTGGGCAGCAACAGCATCGCCAGTGGCGAAGGCAGCGTGGTAATCGGTGATGGCGCTTATGCCGCCGCCGACAATTCAACCGCGGTGGGCTCGGGCAGTGTCGCCAGTGA
Organism: Stenotrophomonas sp.; assembly: GCF_032061965.1. Lineage (GTDB taxonomy): Bacteria > Pseudomonadota > Gammaproteobacteria > Xanthomonadales > Xanthomonadaceae > Stenotrophomonas. The sequence continues at coordinate 49,814 of NZ_DAMBEF010000004.1, forward strand.
AGTGGGCAGCACAGCCAACGGCAGCGCTGCCGAAGCATCGGGTGCCTATGCCACGGCGCAGGGCAGCCAAGCGCTTGCATCAGGCCAGCAGGCGACGGCCAATGGCTTCCGCGCCGAGGCCAGTGGTCGTGGCGGTACCGCGGTGGGCAGCTACAGCGTTGCCACGGGTGACCTGTCATCGGCAGTGGGCTATGGCGCTGAAGCCAGCGGCGACTATGGTGTTGCGATGGGCCTTGGTGCCTCGGCATCTGCCAGCAGCACCACCGCTGTGGGCGACTCGGCGGTTGCCTCGGGCGAAGAATCCACTGCAGTGGGCGGCACCACCTTCGGTGGGCTGATCACTGCCCGCGCATCGGGTACCGGCGCCTCGGCGTTCGGCAACGGTGCCTGGGCGACTGCGGAGTACGCAACGGCGATTGGTTTCAACAGCTGGGCCGATGCAGACGACGCCACTGCTTTGGGACAAAGCGCAACCGCCGCGGCTGCGAACAGCGTCGCCATCGGTGCCTACTCGCTTGCCGATCGCGAAAACAGCGTGTCGGTTGGTGATGCCGGTGCCGAACGGCAGATCACCAATGTTGCCGCAGGGACGGAAGATACCGATGCGGTCAACAAGTCCCAGCTCGATGCCGTAGCGAGTGTGGCCGAGAACACCAGCAAGTACTTCCAGGCAACCGGCAGTGCTGACAGTGATGCCGGCGCGCTTGCCGAAGGCGATGCAGCAACGGCTGCAGGCGAGGCCAGCAACGCGATCGGTGACGGCGCCTCGTCTTACGGCAACGGTGCCAATGCCCTTGCCAACGGCGCGACGGCCGTTGGCCAGAATGCCCTGGCCACCGGCCAGAACAGCGCAGCGCTTGGCCAGAATGCCGAGGCAACCGGGCCGGCTGCGGTCGCGGTGGGCGGCAATGCGGTGGATGAAGAGGGCAACGCACTGATCACCTTTGGCGGCCAGCCGGTCACCACCGGTGCCACCAGCGCCGGTGTCGGCGGTACCGCAGTGGGCGCCAGTGCCAGTGCCGAGGGCTTTGCGGCGACGGCAGCGGGCGTCGGCGCATTTGCCCAGGGCGCGCAGTCCTCTGCATTTGGTGCCGTGTCCAACGCAACCGGTGATTACAGCACCTCCGTCGGCAGCCAGAGTGCAGCATCAGGTACCAGCAGTGTCGCCGTTGGCGGGCCGGCGGATCTGATCCCGGGTTTTGGCTTCTTCGTTGACACCCAGGCCAGCGGCGAGGTTTCCACGGCGGTCGGTGCCGGTGCCATTGCATCCGGCGACTACTCGTTGGCATCGGGTGCCTTGAGCGAGGCTTCCGGCAGTGAAGCCACAGCGGTCGGTTACTTCGCCTACGCACCTGGCGACAACGCCAGTGCACTCGGTGCCGAGAGCTGGGCCAGTGGTGCCAACAGCACGGCGGTCGGTTTCTACAGCACCAGCCGTGGCGCCAACAGCACCGCGTTGGGTGCGGACGCTACCGCGGCAGCCGCCAACAGCGTTGCCTTGGGCGCAGGCTCCCTGGCTGATCGCGCGGACTCGGTATCGGTAGGCGCTGAAGGTGCCGAACGGCAGATCACCAACGTTGCCGACGGCACCAAAGGTACCGACGCGGTCAACAAGAACCAGCTGGACGAGGTGGCTGCAGTCGCCGAGAACACCAGCAAGTACTTCACCGCGACCGGCAGCGACGATAGCGATGCCGGTGCCTTGGCCGAAGGCGACAACGCCACCGCAGCCGGTGAAGCGGCCAATGCCATCGGTAACGGCGCGTCTGCTTTCGGCAGCGGCGCCAACGCGATTGCCGACGGTGCAACCGCGGTAGGCATGAACGCGCTGGCCAGCGGCCAGAACGCGGCGGCCTTCGGCCAGAACGCACAGGCCATGGGCCCGGGTGCGGTGGCTGTGGGTGGCAATGCGGTGGATGCCAACGGCGATCCGCTGATCACGGTAGGGGGCGAGCCGGTGCAGACCGGTGCCACCAGCGCCGGCGTCGGTGGCACCGCCCTGGGTGCCAGCGCCAATGCCGAAGGCTTTGCCGCCACTGCTAGCGGTGTGGGCGCCCTGGCGCGCGGCGATCAGTCCACTGCCAACGGCGCGGTCGCCAACGCGCTGGGTGACTACAGCACGGCAACCGGCTCGCAGAGCTATGCCGAAGGCGTGGGTACCACGGCGGTGGGCTTCAACGCTGCCGCCTACGAGGACGGCAACGTCGCAGTGGGCCGCAACGCATCGGCGCTGGGTGAAGGCAGCCTGGCGATCGGTGATGGTGCCGAAACCGGCTTTGGGTTCTTCGGTATCGGCTCGACCAATGCGGTCGCGATTGGCAGTGGCAGCTGGGCGTTCGGTGACGATTCCACTGCGGTCGGTGCGGGGGCATGGGCCGTTGGCCAGGGTACGACCGCTGTTGGCATGGGCAGTGAGGCCAGCGGTGAAAACTCGGTGGCCCTGGGTGCCGGTTCCGTCGCCAGTCGCGACAACGTGGTGTCGGTGGGCGACGAGGGTGCAGAGCGGCAGATCACCCATGTCGCTGACGGAACTGAAGCTACCGATGCAGTCAACAAGGGCCAGTTGGATGAAGTGACCGGCTCGACCAAGTACTTCGCCGGCACCGGCAGTGCGGACAGCGACGCGGGTGCCTATGCCGAGGGTGACAATGCCACGGCCTCGGGCGAGGCAACCAACGCCATCGGCAACGGCGCATCGGCCTACGGCAGCGGTGCCAACGCACTTGCCGACAATGCCACCGCGTTGGGCACCAATGCGTTGGCCACGGGCGAGGGCAGCATTGCGTTGGGCTTGAATGCCAATGCCGCCAATCCGAACAATGTTGCCATCGGCACCAATGCGAGTACCTCTCAGGGAGCTTTCCTGGCCATCGGCGCTGATGCCAGCGCCCAAGGCCTGTTCGCCGCGGCGATTGGTGCCGATGCACAGGCCGCAGGCCTGGCCGCTACCGCCATCGGCAATTCGGCCTGGGCGACCGGGCGTGAGTCAACCGCCGTGGGTTTTGCCGCTACTGCTGACGCATGGCAAGCCGTTGCTGTCGGTAGTGGTGCCTACGCAACGTTCTTCGGAACGGCTGTTGGTACCTCGGCGCAGGCTGCCGAAGTTGCCACCGCGATGGGCCAGAACGCCATCGCCGGCATCGCCGGCTCGGCGTTCGGCGTGCAGACGCGGGCAGGCGAGGGTGGCGTGGCGGTGGGCAACAATGCCACCACCGGCCAGATGGGCGTGGCCGTCGGCGTGAACTCGCTGGCCGGCCAGGACTTCTACAGCGTCACCGAGGGCAAGAACACCACCGCGGTGGGTGCAGAAGCCTGGGCCACCGAGGATGGCGCAACGGTCGTGGGCTACAACAGCTACGCGCAGGCGCAGAACGCCGTGGTCCTCGGCTCCAATGCCTGGACCAGCAAGGATGCCGAGAACAGCGTGGCACTGGGTGCGGGGTCGTTTGCTGACCGCGCCAACACGGTGTCGGTCGGCGCGGCCCAGGAATGGACCGACGCGGCGGGCGTAACGCATGCCGCCATTGATCGCCAGATCACCAACGTCGCTGCCGGTACCGAAGGCACCGATGCGGTGAATGTGGATCAGCTCAATGCCGCTGCGGAAGGTGCCTTGTTGGCCGGGCGCTACTTCAAGGCCAACGGCGCTGCCGATGGCAGTGATGACGCGGTTGCCAGTGGCGAGGGTGCGACCGCTGCCGGCGTGGGTTCGGAGGCCAGCGGCGTGCAGAGCACGGCCGTAGGTAGCTACAACGTTGCGGCCGGTGACTATTCCAGTGCGGTTGGTTACGTGAATACCGCCAATGGCACCAACAGCTCGGCCTTCGGCAACTTCAATCAGGTTGATGGCGAGAACAGCAGCGCATTCGGCATGGCCAACCTGGTCGATGGTGCCAATGCAATTGCGCTGGGCAGCAACAGCGTGGCCAGCGGTGACGGCAGTGTGGTGATCGGTGATGCGGCATTGGCCGATGCCGACAACGCGGTAGCCGTTGGCTCGGCCAGCAGTGCAAGCGGCGATAGCAGCACGGCCATGGGTGCAGGTGCTGACGCATCCGGTGCATTTGCCACCGCGCAGGGCGCCGAAGCAGTGGCCTCCGGTCAGCAGGCGCTGGCCAATGGCTTCCGCGCCGAGGCCAGCGGCCGCGGCACCACCGCGGTGGGCAGCTACAGCGTTGCGTCCGGTGATCTGGCCTCGGCGGTTGGCTACGGCGCCGAAGCCTCGGGTGACTATGGCGTTGCAATGGGCCTGGCCGCATCGGCCTCCGGCGCCAGCACTACGGCGGTCGGTGAATCGGCAATCGCGTCGGGTGATGAGGCCACGGCGGTCGGTGGTACCACCTACGGCGGGCTGATCAGCACCGAAGCCTCGGGCACCGGCGCCTCCGCGTTTGGCAACGGTGCGTGGGCGCTGGGTGAGTACGCAACGGCGATTGGTTTCAACAGCTGGGCCGATGCGGACAACTCCACCGCCTTGGGCCAGAGTGCAGTTGCTGCTGCGGCCAACAGCGTGGCCTTGGGCGCAAACTCTTGGGCGGATCGCGACAACACCGTGTCGGTGGGTGATGTGGGTGCCGAACGGCAGATCACCAACGTTGCCGATGGCACCGAAGGTACCGACGCGGTCAACAAGAACCAGCTGGACGAGGTGGCCGCAGTCGCCGAGAACACCAGCAAGTACTTCACCGCGACCGGCAGCGACGATAGCGATGCCGGTGCCTTGGCCGAAGGCGACAACGCCACCGCAGCCGGTGAAGCGGCCAATGCCATCGGTAACGGCGCGTCTGCTTTCGGCAGCGGCGCCAACGCGATTGCCGACGGTGCAACCGCGGTAGGCATGAACGCGCTGGCCAGCGGCCAGAACGCGGCGGCCTTCGGCCAGAACGCACAGGCCATGGGCCCGGGTGCGGTGGCTGTGGGTGGCAATGCGGTGGATGCCAACGGCGATCCGCTGATCACGGTAGGGGGCGAGCCGGTGCAGACCGGTGCCACCAGCGCCGGCGTCGGTGGCACCGCCCTGGGTGCCAGCGCCAATGCCGAAGGCTTTGCCGCCACTGCTAGCGGTGTGGGCGCCCTGGCGCGCGGCGATCAGTCCACTGCCAACGGCGCGGTCGCCAACGCGCTGGGTGACTACAGCACGGCAACCGGCTCGCAGAGCTATGCCGAAGGCGTGGGTACCACGGCGGTGGGCTTCAACGCTGCCGCCTACGAGGACGGCAACGTCGCAGTGGGCCGCAACGCATCGGCGCTGGGTGAAGGCAGCCTGGCGATCGGTGATGGTGCCGAAACCGGCTTTGGGTTCTTCGGTATCGGCTCGACCAATGCGGTCGCGATTGGCAGTGGCAGCTGGGCGTTCGGTGACGATTCCACTGCGGTCGGTGCGGGGGCATGGGCCGTTGGCCAGGGTACGACCGCTGTTGGCATGGGCAGTGAGGCCAGCGGTGAAAACTCGGTGGCCCTGGGTGCCGGTTCGGTCGCCAGCCGCGACAACGTGGTGTCGGTTGGCGATGAAGGTGCCGAGCGGCAGATCACCAATGTCGCCGCTGGCACTGAAGGGACCGACGCGGTCAACAAGAACCAGCTGGATGAAGTGGCTGCGGTGGCGGAGAACACCAGCAAGTACTTCACCGCCACCGGTAGTGATGACAGCGACGCAGGTGCGTTGGCCGACGGCGACAATGCCACGGCTGCAGGCGAGGCGGCCAATGCGACCGGCAACGGCGCATCGGCCTTCGGCAGCGGCAGCTCGGCAGTCGCCGACAACACCGTGGCGGTTGGCCAGAACAGCACGGCCAGTGCCAACGGTGCAGTCGCGGTAGGCGGCATGGGCCAGGCCTACGACGAGTACAACTTCGCGTTGCAGAACCCCGATGGCACGCCGTTGCTGGTGGCAACCCAGGCAGGTGAGAACGGTACGGCGGTGGGCTCCGGCGCGCAGGCGACCGGTATCAGCAGCTCGGCATTTGGCAGCGGTGCCCAGGCCTACGGCAACGACACGTTTGCCGCCGGCATGAAGTCGCGTGCGGCGGGTGATTGGGCCACTGCGGTGGGTAGCAACGCCTGGGCCAAGGTGGATAACGCAACCGCCGTGGGCGGCTATTCGTGGGCATTGGAAGACGGCGCAACCGCCCTGGGCGCGTCTGCATGGGCGACCGGCGCCAATGCAACCGCGTTGGGCGTGGGCTCATGGGCCGATGCGGTCAATGCCATCGCGATCGGCCCGAACACCTGGGCCAATGGAACCAGTTCCATTGCAATGGGTGTGGGTGCCTTGAGCACTGGCAACAACGGCATTGCCATTGGTAACAGCACCTTGGCCGACGCCACCAACTCGATGGCGCTGGGGCGCGCATCGATGTCCTTGGCCAACAACGGCGTTGCGCTGGGCTTCCGTGCTTCGGTGTACGAGCAAGGGACGGATGCAGTGGCCATTGGCGCCAATGCCAAGTCCGACGCCGCCGGTAGTGTCGCGTTGGGCTCCGGTGCGTTGGCTGATCGTGCCAACACCGTGTCGGTGGGCGCCGCACAGGCCTGGACCGACGAGTACGGCGTAACCCACGCCGCCAACACCCGCCAGATCACCAACGTTGCCGACGGTACGGAAGCGACGGATGCGGTGAACAAGTCGCAGCTGGATGCGGTGGCCGACGCCGCCGGCGAAACCAGCAAGTACTTCCAGGCAAGCGGTGATGGCGTGGCGACCGCCAGTGGAACCAACGCGGTGGCCTCTGGTGCCGGCGCACTGGCCAGTGCCGAGCGTAGTACGGCACTGGGTGCAGCCAGCACGGCAAGTGCGAATGGAGCAACGGCAGTGGGCGCCGATGCCTCAGCGCGTGCGAGCAACAGCACCGCGCTGGGCCGCCAGACCTCGATCACCGCGACCAATGGTGTGGCTATCGGTTATGGCGCCTTCGCCAGCAATGGTGCGAACAGCGTGGCCATTGGTTCGGGTGCAGGGGTATCCGGGGCAAACTCGGTGGCCTTGGGCTCGGGTTCGCGAGCCGTCGAAGCCAACGTGGTATCGGTAGGTGGCGGCAACGGTACCAATGGTCCCGCCACGCGCCGCATCGTCAATGTCGGTGCCGGACGCATCGCCGAAGGCAGCACGGATGCAGTCACCGGTGGTCAGCTGCACGTGACCAACCAGCGCGTGGGTGCGGTGGAAACCCGCGTCACTGACATCGATGGCCGTATCGGCAGCATCGAGGGTGTCACCGCCAATGCAGTGACCTATGACGACGCCAGCCGAGACACGCTGACCTTGTCGGGGGCGACGGGCACCCGCCTGGACAATGTGGCTGCGGGCAGCATCGCGGCCGGCAGCATGCAGGCGATCAATGGCGGTCAACTGTTCCAGTCGCTGGGCAACATGGCCAGCTTCCTGGGCGGCGGTGCCGGCGTGGGCATGCAGGGCATGTTCGTTGCCCCAACCTACGTGATACAGGGCAAGAGCTTCAACAACGTAGGCGCCGCACTTTCCGCGTTGGACAAGCAGGTCACCTCGATCAACAGCCAGTTGGCCAAGGGGAACGGCAATGGCAACGGCAACGGCAACGGCAACGGGAATGGCAATGGCAATGGCAATGGCAATGGTCCCAGGAATACCGGCGCCGCCACGACCGATACGCCGGTAACGCCGACCGCTGCCACGGGTGGCGTGGCCATGGGTGATCAAGCCAAGGCCAATGACGTCAAGGGCACCGCTGTCGGCAACAACAGCTATGCGCACGGTCCCAACGACACTGCGCTGGGCAGCAATGCGCGTGTCGATGCCGACGGCAGCACGGCGGTGGGGGCAAACACGCACATCTCGGCGGCAGCCACCAATGCCGTCGCTGTGGGTGAAGGTGCCAGTGTCACTGCGGCGTCTGGTACGGCCATCGGCCAAGGTTCGAGCGTGACCGCACAAGGGGCGGTGGCGCTGGGGCAGGGTTCGGTTGCTGATCGTGCCAATACCGTGTCGGTGGGCAGCGTCGGCAGTGAGCGGCAGATCACCAACGTGGCGGCCGGTACCCAGGCCACGGATGCCGTCAACAAGGGCCAGCTGGACAGCGGCATCGCATCGGCAAACAGCTATACCGACAGCAAGTTCGGCAGCCTCAACGACAGCTTCAGCGGGCTGCGCAATGACATGGACAACCGCTTGCGCAATGTCGACCGCCGTATTGATCGCCAGGGTGCGATGAACGCGGCAATGCTGAACATGGCCACCAGTGCCGCCGGTGTGCGTACCCAGAACCGCGTCGGCGTGGGTGTGGGCTACCAGAGTGGTGAATCGGCGTTGTCGCTGGGCTACCAGCGTGCGATCAGCGACCGAGCCACGGTCACCATCGGTGGTGCGTTCAGCAGTGATGACAGTTCGGTAGGTGTGGGTGCCGGCTTCGGCTGGTAACGCGTCTCGGTAAATCGCCTCCGTCCGCTGCGACGGAGGCATCCGGGTTCATTGCCAGCGATCGTGGGGTCCCCCGGCAACACGAGCAAGGCGAGCCAGGACGGCAAGGCAGTGCAGCGTTGAGGTTCCATCCCTGTTCTATTTAGACGAGAGATCCGACATGAAGAAGAAGACCCAGCTTGGTGTGGCGATTGCCGGTGTCGTACTGATGGCTTCGATCGGCGTACCTGCCGCATCTGCTGCCGGAATTGGACCTGCAAAGGTGCGTGGCATCAGTTCTTCCACCGTGGACGTCAGTGGCAGTTACCGGTTCGTGGTGAAGTACCGCGCCGGTGCAAGCGAGTTGCGCGACACTGCCACCCTCAATCGCGGCCTGGGCGCTGCAGCTTCGCGTGCCGGCCTGGATCGTGCCGTGGCCAAGACCTCGCGCTCGGCCGCGCAGCCTGCAGCCAGTGCCACCCTGATGCGCCGCATGGCCGCCCCGGGTTGGAACGTCATCAAGACCTCGCGCGCCCTCAACGCGCAGGAAGCGGCCAACTTCGTCCGTGAGCTGAAGGCCAACCCGGCGGTTGAACGTGCCGAGATCGATCAGATGTACCAGCGTCTGGCGGATATCTCGCCGTCGATGACGCCGACCGATCCGAACTACGCGCAGTACCAGTGGAACTTCTCCAACGCCACCTCGGGCGTGCGCGCACCGCAGGCCTGGGATATCTCGCAGGGCGAGGGCGTGGTGGTGGCCGTGATCGATACCGGCATCACCCAGGGCAACCCGGACCTGCAGAACAATGTGATCCCGGGCTACGACATGATCAGTGACAAGCGCGTGTCGCGTCGTGACACCGATGCCCGCGTGGCCGGTGGCTGGGATCTGGGCGACTGGGTTGAAGCGAACTACTGCACTGGTTGGGCCACCACCGATCCCCACGCTGCCGAGGACAGCTCCTGGCACGGCAGCCACGTGTCCGGCACCGTCGCCCAGGAAACCAACAATGGCAAGGGCTTGGCGGGCCTGGCCTACAAGGCCAAGGTGATGCCGATCCGCGTGCTGGGTTCCTGCGGTGGCTTCGGCAGCGATATCTCCGACGGCATCATCTGGGCCGCCGGTGGCGAAGTCCCGGGCCTGCCGCTGAATACCACCCCGGCCGAAGTCATCAACATGAGCCTGGGCAGCCGTCAGCCCTCCTCGTGCCCGGCCGAGTACCAGGACGCCATTGACCTGGCCAACAGCAAGGGCTCCATCGTCGTGGTTGCAGCAGGCAACAGCAATGGCAATGCCGCCAGCTACACCATGTCCTCGTGCAACAACGTGATCAGTGTCGGCGCGACCGGTTACACCGGCGGCAAGGCCAGCTACTCGAACTACGGCGCACGTGTTGACCTGTCCGCGCCGGGCGGCAACGGCGTCGAAGGCACCCCGAACGGTTACATCTGGCAGGTGATGAACGGTGGTGCCAAGGGCCCGGAAGCCGACAACTGGGTCCTGGGCGGCATGGGTGGCACCTCGATGGCGTCGCCGCACGTGGCTGCCGCCGTGGCGATGGTGCAGAGCGTTGTCGATACGCCGCTGACCTGGACGCAGATGCGTGATCTGCTCAAGCAGACCGCAACCCCGTTCCCGGTGGCCATCCCGGCCTCCACGCCGATCGGCGCCGGCATCCTCAACATCAATGCCGCACTGGTGAAGGCGACCACCCCGCCGTGTGATCCGAATGTTGACGATTGCGGCCCGGTGGCAACGCCGTTGACCAACAAGGTGGCGGTGACTGGCCTTGCGGGCAGCGCGGGCAGCGAAGCGGTTTACAGCTTCCAGGCCGAGGCCGGCAAGGTGCTGACCTTCATGACCTATGGCGGCTCGGGTGACGTGTCGCTGTATGTAAGCTTTGATGAGGTGCCGACCAGCAGCGAGTTCGATGCCAAGTCCACCCGCGCCGGCAACAGCGAAACGGTGCGCGTGAACAAGCCGGTCGCAGGGACGTACTACGTCAAGGTGGTAGGCGCTGCATCGTTTGCAGGCGTGAGCCTGGTCGCACGCCAGTAATCCTGTCGCGGTAATCGGAAGGAACCCCGGCTTGGCCGGGGTTCCTTTTTTTTGAAGTAATGCGCGTTCATGTGCACGGCTCGGCGGATCGAACTGCTAAAGTTCGGCCAACACAGGAGGATTGCGTGAACGCGGTAGCCCACGACGCCCAACTTGCGCCAACGCCTGCCGAACGCATCGTTACCGAGCTGCTGGCCCAGGGCCGCCTGAAGGATGCGGACCTGTCACGCGCGCGGCAGTTGCAGCGCGAGTCAGGCGGTGACCTGCTGGTGTTGCTCGCCCGCCTGGGGTTGGTGTCCGAACGTGATCACGCCGAAGCCTGCGCCAAGGTGCTGGGCCTGCGGCTGTTGGCTGCACGCGAGGTACCGGAACATCCGCCAGAGTTGGTGGAAGGGGCCGAGCCGATACCGCAGCGTTTCCTCAAGCAGTTCCAGGTGCTGCCGCTGGGCGAACAGCGCGGACGCATCCTGCTGTGGATGGCCGACCCCCAGGATGCCTATGCCATTGATGCCATCGCCCTGGTAACCGGCTGCAAGGTCGCCCCGGTGGTGGGCCTGCGCAGTGAAGTGGACGACGCGATCGAGCGCTGGCATGGGCAAGGGCGCAGCGCGATGGGCACCATCCTGGAAGCCGCCGATGGCGAGGTGGCGCCCCTGGACGACATCGAACACCTGCGCGACCTGGCCTCGGAAGCACCGGTGATCCGCCTGGTGAACCTGGTGATCCAGCGCGCGGTGGAGTTGCGCGCCTCGGACATCCATGTCGAGCCGTTCGAGAACCGGTTGAAGGTGCGTTATCGCGTCGACGGCGTACTGGTCGATGGTGAAAGCCCGCCGGTCAACCTGACCGCGGCGGTAATCAGCCGCATCAAGATCATGGCCAAGCTCAACATCGCCGAGCGCCGCCTGCCCCAGGATGGCCGCATCATGCTGCGCGTGCAGGGCAAGGAGCTGGACCTGCGCGTGAGCACCATGCCTACCGCGCATGGCGAGAGCGTGGTGATGCGTCTGCTGGATCGCGAAGCGGTGGTGTTCAATTTCCAGCGACTGGGTTTCAGCGAGGATTTCCTGCCGCAGTTCCGCAAGGTCCTGGAACAACCGCATGGCATCCTGCTGGTCACCGGGCCCACCGGGTCGGGCAAGACCACCACGCTGTATACGGCGCTGAGCCAGCTCAACACCGACAAGGTCAAGATCATCACGGTCGAGGATCCGGTCGAATACCAGTTGGAGGGCATCAACCAGATCCAGGCAAAGCCGCAGATCGGGCTGGACTTTGCCAATGCCTTGCGCGGTATCGTGCGCCAGGACCCGGACATCATCATGATCGGCGAAATGCGCGACCTGGAAACGGCACGCATCGCCATCCAGTCAGCGCTGACCGGTCACCTGGTGCTGTCCACGCTGCACACCAACAATGCCGCAGGCGGTATTACCCGCCTGCTCGACATGGGTGTGGAAGATTACCTGCTCACCTCCACCATCAACGGCATCCTCGCCCAGCGCCTGGTGCGCAGGCTGGAGCCCAGCCATGCGCAGCGCTACCCGGCCTCGGCCGAAGAGATCGAACGCTTCAGCCTGCGCCGCTATCAACCGACGGGCGAGATTTTCCTTTACCGCGCGCAGCCCTCGGCACTCGCACCTACCGGCTACAAGGGCCGCACCACCATCGTCGAGTTCCTGGTGATGGACGATGCGTTGCGCAACGCGGTGATGCGCAAGGCTGGCATGGGCGAAATCGAGCGGCTGGCGCGCGCGGCTGGCATGCGCACCATGTACGAAGATGGCATCGCCAAGGCATTGCGTGGCGAAACCACGCTGGAAGAAGTACTGCGGGTAACGGAGGACGCATGAGCCATCGCCTGCAGCCGGAGCACCCGCACTGATGCCGCTGTACCGTTACAAGGCGCTGGACGCCCGCGGTGAGCTGCTGGATGGGCAGATGGAAGCGGCCAGTGACGCCGACGTCATCGCACGCCTGCAGGAACAGGGGCACCTGCCGGTCGAGGCAAGGTTGGCCACCGGCTCGGCGTTTGAAGGTGCCAGCTGGAAGCAATGGCGCAAGCGACCATTTGGCGGTGCCACGCTGGAGCAGTTCACCCAGCAGTTGGCCACCCTGTTGAGCGCCGGGCAACCGCTGGATCGCGCCCTGTCGATCCTGTTGGAGACGCCGGAGGATGAGCGTTCAAGGCGGGTGATCGCCGATATCCGCGACAGCGTGCGCGGCGGTACGCCCTTGTCACAGGCGCTGGAGCGCCAGCACGGAGTGTTTTCCCGCCTGTACGTCAACATGGTGCGTGCCGGTGAGGCCGGCGGCAGCCTGCATGAAACCCTGCAGCGTCTGGCCGACTACCTGGAGCGCAGCCAGGAGCTGAAGGGCAGGGTGATCAACGCCATGATCTACCCGGCGATCCTGCTGCTGGTGGTGGGCGGTGCGCTGTTGTTCCTGCTGGGCTACGTGGTGCCACAGTTCGCGCAGATGTACGAGAGCCTGGACGTGACCCTGCCGTGGTTCACCAGTGCGGTGCTGACCATTGGCTTGGTGGTGCGGAAGTGGTGGATCGCCCTGATCGTTATCCCGGCGCTGGCCCTGCTGTGGATGGAACGCAAGCGTCGCGATCCGGTGTTCCGCCTGGCCCTGGATGGCTGGTTGCTGCGCCGGCCGATGGTGGGTGGGCTGGTGGCCAAGCTGGAAACCGCGCGTCTGGCGCGGACCCTGGGGACCTTGTTGCGCAACGGCGTACCGCTGTTGGCCGGGCTGGGCATCGCCCGCAACGTGCTGGGCAATCGTGCGCTGGTGGGGGACGTGGCCGAAGCCGCCGACGCCGTGAAGAACGGTGCGGGGCTGGCTTCCTCGCTGGGCCGCAACGGCCGCTTTCCGCGGTTGGCCCTGCAGATGATCCAGGTGGGCGAGGAGTCCGGCACGTTGGAGAACATGCTGCTCAAGACCGCTGACACGTTTGAACTTGAAAGTGCGCGTGCCATCGATCGCATGCTGGCCGCGCTGGTGCCGGTAATCACCTTGTTGTTGGCGTCGGTGGTGGGCGTGGTCATCATTGCGGTGCTGGTACCGCTGTATGACCTGACCAACGCCATCGGCTGAACCTGCTGTAGTCGCTACCAAGGAATCCAAGCAATGAAGCGCAGCTTTAAACAACCGTCGTTCCGCCGTAACCAGTCGGGCATGAGCCTGCTGGAGATCATCATCGTGATCGTGTTGATCGGTGCGGTGCTGACCCTGGTCGGTAGTCGCGTGCTGGGTGGCGCCGACCGCGGCAAGGCCAACCTGGGCAAGACCCAGATCCAGACGCTGGCCGGCAAGGTGGAAAACTACAAGCTCGATACCGGCCGCTTGCCTGCCAAGCTCGATGACCTGGCCACGCAGCCGGCCGGCACGGCCGGTTGGTTGGGGCCGTACGCCAAGCCTGCGGAATTCAATGATCCGTGGGGCAATGCCGTGCAGTACCGCGTGCCGGGCGAAGGCCGCCCGTTCGACCTGATCAGCCTGGGGGCCGATGGCCAACCCGGTGGCGATAGTTACAACGCCGATATCCGTTACGAGTAAGCCGTGCAGCAACTGCACCCCGTAGCCCGTTGTCACCGCGCTCACCGCGTGCGTAGCACGCGTCGGCGCGTCGCTGGCATGTCGTTGCTGGAGATGCTGCTGGTGTTGGCGTTGGTGGCGGTTATCGCACTGATGGCGGCGATGGCGATGAACGGTGGGCTGGCCGGGCTCAAGCTGCGCTCGGCGGGCAAGTCATTGGCCGCCGAGCTGCGCTATACCCGCACCCGGGCCATCGCCACGGGCGTGCCGCAGCAGTTCGAGTTGAACCTGCCGCAGCATCGCTGGCAGGGGCCGGACGGGCGACAGGGTCAGGTGCCGGAGGGGTTGAAGCTTGCCTACACCGGGGCCGGGCAGTTGCAGACACGCGCCGATACCGGCGTAGTGCGGTTTTTCGAGGATGGTGCTTCCAGCGGTGGTCGTATCGACCTGATTGCTGGGTCGTCGGTCTGGCGCATCGACGTGGCATGGATCACCGGCGAAGTACGGTCCGGCCCGCTGCGGGGCGCGGCACAATGAAACACCAGCGTGGCTATTCGCTGATCGAAGTCATCGTCGCCTTCGCCTTGCTGGCGCTGGCCATGACCTTGTTGCTGGGCAGTCTGTCCGGTGCGGCACGCCAGGTGGGCATGGCCGATGGCTATGGGCGCGCGGCGTTGCATGCGCAGTCGCTGTTGGCCGCCGCGGGGGTGGAGGCGCCGCTGGCGGCCGGGCGACAGCAGGGCCAGTGGGAGCAGGGCAAGTATCGCTGGACCTTGCAGGTCAGCCCATACACCGAGCCACGACAGACACAGGCGCGGCTATGGCTGCTGGACCTGCAGGTGAGTTGGGGCGATGAAGCACAGCAGCAGATGCGCTGGCGCAGCCTGCGCCTGCGCGGCAGGTCCGGCGTGGAGACCGTGCAATGACGCCGGCTGCGCGCGCGCAAGGCTTCACCTTGATCGAGGTATTGCTGGCCACGGTGTTGTTGGCCGCCGGCATGGCGCTGGCGTTTGCCGCGGTGCGCTCAACGCTGGCGATCAGCGCACGTGGCGAGGTGATCGCGGCCGACAACGAGCGGATGCGCGCGGTGGAAGGGTTCTTGCGGCGGCGCCTGTCCACGGCCATGGCGTTGCCGATGCAACGCGATGCACTCAGTGGCGCGGCAAGCACGTTTGAAGGTGGCCCGGCCGAACTGAAGTTCGTCGCCGAAGTGCCTGACTACCTGGGGCGCGGCGGCCCCTACATCCACCACCTGCAGGTCAGCGGCACTGGCGAGCAGCTGCAGCTGCGCCTGGGCCTGCTGTTGCTGCAGGCAGGGCAGCCGATAGAAGAAAAGCCGCCACGCGGACCTGAGCTGTTGGCCGATGATCTCAAACAGGTGAAGCTGCGTTATCGCGGCATTGACCCTGCCACCAATGCCCTGGGCAACTGGCAGGAACGGTGGGAAGTGCCGGGGCGCATGCCGGTGCTGGTAAGCATCGAGGTCACCCCCAACCGTGGCGCACCATGGCCACCGCTGCTGGTCGCATTGCCGCAGCAGTCGCTGGCAGGGGCATGGCAATGAACTGCCGAGGCGCCGCCCTGGTTCTGGTGATGTGGTTGATCGCGCTGCTGACCACCACCATCGCCGCATTTGCGTTGACCGCCCGCGTCGAGCACCTGCAAGGGCGCACCATGGGCGACATGGCCGCCGGCCAGGAGTTGGCCCATGCGGGCGTCGATTACGCATTGTCGCGGATGCAGGGCACGCCAACCCAACCCGCCTGGCGCGCCGACGGCCGACCGTACCGTTGGCAGTTCGACGGGCATGCGATCACCCTGCGGGTCATTGATGAAAGTGGCAAGGTCGACCTGAACCAGGCGGACCCGGTGTTGTTGCAGGGTCTGTTGCGTGCGCTGGGGGTGGAGCAGGCGCGTGCGCAGCAGCTCAGCAGCGCGATCCAGGACTGGCGCGATGCCGATGACCTCAAGCAACCCAGCGGCGGCGCCGAGAGTGGTGATTATGCTGCCGCCGGGTTTCCCTATGGCGCCAAGAACGCACGTTTTGACAGTATTGGCGAACTGCAGCGGGTGATGGGAATGGACGCTGCGCTGTATGCACAGCTGGCGCCGCATATCACCGTCTTTGGGGGCGCCCGTCCCAATGCGCGATTTGCACAGGCCCCGGTACTCACCGCGATGGGACTGGATGCGGCCCTGCTGCTGGCCCAGCGTGAGCGTGAAGACGCCGCTGCGGCAATCGGCGACACTGCCGGGGGCGCGATGGCGGCAGCGGGCACCGGCACTTACAACGTAGACAGCCGGGTGACGCTGGTGGGAGATCGGCAGGCGGTAACCCGCGCGGTCGTGCGTCTGAATCCTGAGGGCGTCGCGGGTGCCCCCTATACAGTGTTGCGGTGGGAACAAGGAGCGGCAGCAAAATGACGGCGTTGCAGGAAAGGCTGGGACAGTGGAGGGCGCGCATCGCGCCGGGAGCCGGCGGCTTCTGGACGTGGTGGCAACGCGCGTTGCTGTCGTGCCTGCCGGCGTCCTGGCGGACCTTGCTGGGTTACTCCGATGCACGGGTAGTGCTGGCGGCGGCCGGTGACCAGATAGCGATGGGGATCGTGCAGGCAGGGCAGTTCCAATTCCTGAAGACCTTGCCGGCCGCGCTGACCCCGGCCGAGCTGGAGTCGGCGTTGCCGGCACGCTGGCTGCGGCTGCCACGTTTTGCGTTGCTGCCTGCGGCCTCGGTGCTATGCAAGCCGTTGCGCCTGCCTGCCGCCGCCGAGGCACGCATGCAGGATGTGCTCGGGTTCGAGATCGACCGGCAGACACCGTTCACCGCTGCCCAGGCCTACCACGATGTGCGCTTGTTGCAGCGACGTGGCGACGGGCAACTGGATGTCGAGCTGGTGGTGGCCCCCCGTCCGCTGGTGGAGAACGTGCTGGCACGCGAGGCCTGGTCGGGGCAACTGGATGGCGTTGATGCCGCCACCGCGGCTGGCGAACCGCTGGGGGTGAACCTGTTGCCACCGGCACTGCGCAGGCAACGGCATGATCCGATGCGCCGGCTGGATCGCATCCTGCTGCTGGGTAGCGTGGTGATGCTGGTGCTGGCGGGTTGGCAGATCCTGGACAACCGTCGGCAGGCCGCCGCGCAGCTCTCGGCACAGGTGGAAGCTGCGGCACAGCGTGCCAGGGCCGTGGCGGCGCAACGCCAGCAGTTGCAGGACCTGGTCGATGGGCAGGCCTTTTTCACTCAGCAACGCACGGCGCAACCACGTGCCACCGAACTGATCAACGAATTGAGCAAACGCCTGGGCGATGACACCTCGTTGGAAAAACTCTCGATCGAAGCCGGTCGCATGCAGCTGATCGGGATGAGCAGCAGTGCGTCCTCGCTGGTATCCACGCTCGAGGGCTCGCCCTTGTGGAAAACCCCTTCGCTCACCGGCGTGCTGCAGACCGGTGCACGCAGTGGCCAGGAGCGTTTCACCCTCATTGCCGAACTGCGTGGTGGCAACCAGGAGGCCGCCAATGGCGCAGCATCCGGATCGCCGTGACCGTTGGCTGGCGGTGGGCCTGCTGGTAGCGGTACTGGCAGTGATCTACCTGTTGCTGATCCATCCGTTATGGACCCGTCCGATGCAGGAGGTGGGCGCGCAGATCAGCGCCCTGCAGGAGCGCCAGCAACGCGTGCAACAGCAGTTGCGACAGGCACCGCAGGTCAGCCAGCGGCTGCAGCAAGCGCAGCAGCTATTGGCCGAACAGCCAGGCTTCATGCCGGAAGGGTCGGTGGAACTGGCCACCTCGCGGCTGGTGCAGCGCTTGGAAGAGGCGGCCCGCCAGGCCAGCCCGGACAACCGCAGCTGCGCCATCAGTGATCGCTCGCCGCTGCCCCCGGACAACTCCGGCCGTTTCGTGCGCGTGGTGGTACAGGCGCGGCTGCGCTGTGGCATGGGCGAATGGATGCAGGTGCTGCAGGCGCTTGAGACCGGCGCGCCGCAACTGCGCATCGATCGGCTGGACATCCTGTCAGCATCGAGCATGGACGCGACCACCGGAGGGCTGGATGTCAGTTTTGAACTGAGTGGTTACCTGGCCCCCAGCGTGGCGAGTGCGGCAGCCCCGACCACGGCGGATGCGGAGGTGGGCGATGCGCAGTGATATTGCCGGGCTGCGTACCTGGTTGTTGGCCGCACTGGGCGGCTGGACGCTGCTGCTGTGGGGCGCGAGCCTGTTTGGACTGGGCAGCAGGATCGGCACTGGCGACGCGGTTGCCAGTGCGCCGGCCTTGCCCGAGGTGCCCCGCGTGCAGGCTGCCGCCGGCCTGGACAATGCAGAGGCGATGGCCCGTCCCCTGTTTGCTGCTGACCGCCGCCCCCATCCGTTCTCCATCGGCGAACCCGGCGAGACCGACACCACCGGCAGCGTGCGCCTCACCGGCGTGCTGATCACGCCGGGGCTTGAAATGGCGACGCTGACCACCGAGCAGGGACAATCCTTGCGCCTGCGCATGGGGGCAGAGCCGCAGGCGGGTTGGCAGTTGTTGTCGGTGGAGCCGCGCAGTGCCGTGGTCAACGGCCCCGCCGGCACGCTCAACCTGGAGCTGCAGGTCTATAACGGCGGGGGGGCGGCAGCGGCACACGCCGGTAGCGCCTCCGACGCCGGTGCTGCGCCACCGCTGCCCGCTGCGGCCCCCACCGCATCGGCCAACAGGCAGGCGACGCCGGTGCCGGCTCCTGCCGCAGGCGCAGCTGAGGGCGAAGCGGCCCCGGCCGCGGACCCGGCAGGCCCATCGGCAGCACAGATCCAGGCAATTCGCGAACGTATCCAGGCCCGCCGTCGGCAGGCGCAACAGAACCAGAACGGCAGCTCCGGCAGCCCGAAACCGTAGAGTGAGCGCATGACGTCACGCATAGTTCCCATCACCCTGCTGGTCGCCGCCCTGAGTGGTTGCGTCACCACCCCAGCACCGGAGGTACGCCGCAATCCGGCTGCCGAAGCGCGTATGCCCGTGGCCGGCGAACCCGCCGTCACCTCGGCGCTGGACGCACGCGATCCACCGCAGGCCGATACCCAGAGCCGCGCGGTGATCCGCCGTGGCAATGGCACCGTGATCAACCAGGCAGCTGCCGCCGCGCCCCCACCGTCCTTGGCTGCGGCCGGCAACGGCACGGCCGTGTTCAACTTCGAAGGCGAGTCGGTCCAGGCAGTCACCAAGGCCATCCTGGGCGACATGCTGGGGCAGAACTACGTGATCGCCCCGACCGTGCAGGGCACGGTCACGCTGGCCACGCCCAAGCCGGTATCGCCGGCGCAGGCCTTGAACCTGCTGGAAATGGTGCTGGGTTGGAACAACGCCCGACTGGTCTACAGCGGTGGCCGCTACAACGTGGTACCGGCCGACCAGCCACTGGCCGGCACGGTGGCGCCGAGCACGGCGCCGGCATCGGCCGCGCGTGGCTATGAAGTGCGGGTGGTGCCGCTGCAGTACATCTCCGCCAGCGAAATGAAGAAGGTGCTGGAGCCGTATGCACGGCCCAACGCAATCGTCGGCGTCGACGGCGCGCGCAATGTGATCACCCTGGGTGGCACCCGCGCGGAGTTGGAGAACTACCTGCGCACGGTCGAGATTTTCGACGTCGATTGGTTGTCCGGCATGTCGGTCGGCGTCTTCCCGATCCAGTCCGGCCGTGCCTCGCAGGTGGCCAGTGACCTGGAGAAGGTGTTTGGTGAAACCAGCAAGACGCCCAGCGCGGGCATGTTCCGTTTCATGCCGCTGGACAACGCCAACGCGGTGCTGGTGATCACCCCGCAGGCGCGCTATCTGGACCAGATCCAGCAGTGGCTGGAACGCATCGACAGCGCCGGTGGCACCGCGCGCCTGTTCTCGTACGAATTGAAGTACATCAAGGCCAAGGACCTGGCGGATCGTCTTGCCGAAGTATTCGGCTCCGGCAGCGGGTCGCGCGGTGGCGGTGATGCGGGCACGTCGCTGGCACCGGGCGCCAATGAATTAAATCTGGGCAGCACCGGGCTGGGCAGTGGTTCCAGCAAGGATGGCCTCAACCCCAGCGATATGGGCCTTGGCGGCAACGGCGGCAATGGCAGCAGCGGTGGCGGCATGTCTGGCGGCGGTGGCATGAACGAGTCAATGCAGCTGCCGGCGCAGACATCGGGCAACGGTAGCGTCACCCTGGAGGTGGAAGGCGACCGCGTCGGCGTATCTGCCGTGCAGGAGACCAATACGCTGCTGGTGCGGGCGTCGCCGCAGGCCTGGCGTTCGATCCTCGAGGTTGTCGAAAAACTCGATGTCATGCCGCTGCAGGTGCATATCGAGGCGCAGGTGGCCGAGGTCGCCCTGACCGGTGAGCTGAGCTACGGCGTCAATTGGTACTTCGAACAGGCGGTCAATGGCGCCGCCGACGGTACTTCCGGCATCGGCATGGGCGGTGCAGGCCTGCCCAGCGCGCTGGGCCGTGGCCTGTGGGGCGATATCGCCGGCAAGGTGACCGGCACCGGCGCTGCGTGGACCTTCCTTGGCAAGAACGCGGCGGCCATCATCACCGCGCTGGACGAAGTCACCAACGTCCGCCTGTTGCAGACCCCGTCGCTGTTCGTGCGCAACAATGCGGTGGCCACGCTCAATGTCGGCAGCCGCATCCCGGTGAACTCCACCTCGATTTCGACGGTGGGCGACAACGCCTATTCCAGCGTGCAGTACATCGAAACCGGCAACATCCTCAAGGTACGCCCGCGGGTGACTCGCGATGGCATGGTGTTCCTGGACATCGTGCAGGAGATCAGCGCGCCGGAAGGCGAGAAGGACCAGTACGGCAACTACCGCATCAACACCCGTCGCATGCAGACCGAGGCCGCAGTCAGTGCGGGCGAGACGGTGATGTTGGCCGGCCTGATCGATGACAGCAGCACCGATGGTTCCTCGGGCCTGCCGTTCCTGAGCCGCCTGCCGGTGATTGGTGGGCTGTTCGGTACCAAGACCCAGAACCACCGCCGCAATGAAGTGATCGTGCTGATCACCCCCACCATCGTGCGTAACCCGCAGGAGGCGCGCAATCTCACCGACGAGTATGGCACCCGCTTCCGCGCGCTGGACCCGATCAACGCGCCCAAGGCAGGCCACTGAGCATGCCGCTGCCGGTCGTCCTGTTGCCGGTCGGGGTGGATGACGCCGCGTTGGACGCCTGCCTGGGTGCCTTGGAAGCCAATACACCAGCCGGCACGCCGGTCTGGCTGGCCGACGACGGACAGGCCGGCCCGCGCGGGCTGGCGGTGATCGAGCACTGGCTGGCGCGCACCGCCCTGCAGGCCGAGTACACACGACGGCCGCGCCCGATCGGGGAGCCGGCTCATCTGCAGGAAATGCTGCAGGCCTGCGGTGATGCCGACGTCGTCGTGCTGGCGCCGGATGCGTTGCCGGGTCTGGGGTGGTTGCAGCAGCTCAGCGATTGCCTGGCACGCGATGCCTCCATCGCCACCGCCACACCGTGGAGCAATGCCGGTGAAACCGTGGCCTGGCCGCGCGCCGGTGAACTCAACCCGATGCCGGATGATGTCGCTCGTCTCACCTTGGCGTTGGCGGCGATGCCACTGTTGCAACCGGAGCTGCCTTCGGCCATTACCCACGCGGTGTTGATACGCGGCAGTGCGCGCAAGCGTGCCGGTGGGCTGGATACCGACAGCTATGGCTCCTGGTATGCGGCACTGGTGGACCTGAGCCTGCGCATGAGCGGTTTGGGCTGGCGCAATGTGCTGTGTGACAACGCCTTTGTCGGCCGTAGGCACGAAGGCCAACCTGCCGATGGTGACATGGAAGTGCTGGCCAATCGCTGGCCGGCATGGACTGCGCGGCTGGCGGCCTTCCTGATGAACGACCCGCTGTATGCCCACCGGCAACAGCTGCAGCAGTTGTACGTACAAGCGATAATGCCGGCAGCACAGCCCGATCTGTTCGATGCCTGTGATTTCCCGCAAGGCACGGAGCTGCAGTGAACGACGCTATTGCCGTGGTGGTGGTCAGCTACCAGAGCGCCACCACGTTGGACCAATGCCTGCGCCAGCTGCGCGCGGCCGATGACGTGGTCGAGATCCGGGTGGTGGACAACGCCTCGCGCGATGGCTCGGTGGATATCGCCCAGCGCCATGCCCTGGCCGATGCGCGGGTGCGCTTCATTGCCAACCCTGACAACCCCGGCTTCGCCACCGCCTGCAATCAGGGCGCGCGTGAATGCCATGCGCCGTGGCTGGCGTTCGTGAACCCCGACCTGATGGTGGAACCGCAGACCTTGGCCTCGCTGCGCAACCGCGGCAAGCCGCTGGGCGATTGCCTGCTCGGGGTGGAGCAGGTGGACGAGCAGGGTATCGCCGATGCGGCGGTGCGGCGGCGTGACCCGGACTTTGCGGCGATGCTGCGTAACCCTGGGTCGGGATCGCGGCTGGCTGTCGCAGTGGATCATTCTGCAGCACTGCAACAGGTCCAGGCCTTGTCCGGTGCGCTGTTGTTGCTGCCACGCGTGTTGTTCGATCGCCTTGGCGGTTGGGATGCGGGCTACCGCCTGCACGCCGAGGATCTGGACCTGTGCCGGCGCGCTCGCGAGGCGGGCGCCGTGGTGGCGATCGCCAATGACCTGAAGGTGGTGCATGTGCGCGGGGTGTCCAGTCGCTCGCGGCCGTACTTCGTCGAATGGCACAAGCACCGGGGGCTGTGGCGTTACTTCCGCAAGTTCGAGGCGCCTTCACGCAGCCTGCCGGTCAGGATCGGCGTCTGGTGTGCGATCTGGGCGCATGCAGCGTTGCAGTTGCCGCGGCTGCTGCTGAAAACCTAGCGCGGGCGGGCGGCGCAGGCGGTTGCCCGGCGATCCGGCCGGGGGCAGGGTGCCGGTCAGGGTGTTGACCCTGCGCCGTACCCCGCCAGCGCATAATGCCGGCATGATCATCCAATCCCTGCTAGACACCGACCTCTACAAGTTCACGATGATGCAGGCGGTACTGCACCAGTACCCCGGGGCCATCGTCCAGTACCGGTTCAAGTGCCGCACCCCCGGCATCGACCTGGCGCGCTACATCGACCAGATCAGCGCCGAGATCGACCACCTGTGCAGCCTGCGCTTCAGCAGCGAAGAGCTGGACTACATGCGCCGGCTGCGCTTCGTGAAGCCCGATTTCATCGATTTCCTGGGTCTGTTCCACCTTGACCGCAAGTACATCAGCCTGCGTCCGTCGCAGACGGTGCCGGGTGAGATCGAGTTGGATATTTCCGGGCCGTGGTTGCACACCATCATGTTCGAGGTGCCGCTGCTGGCCATCATCAACGAAGTTTGGTTCCGCAATACCAGTACGCCGGATTTCGCCGAGGGCGAGCGCAGGCTGCAGGTCAAGACCGCGCTGCTACGCGATACGCCCGGGTTCGAAAACTGCCGCATCGCCGACTACGGCTCGCGCCGCCGCTACTCGCGGGAATGGCACGGCACCATGCTGCCGATGCTGCGCGATGCGTTGGGGACGCAGTTCGTCGGCACCAGCAATGTGCATTTCGCACGTCTTTATGGCATGACCCCGCACGGCACCATGGCACATGAGTACCTGCAGGCCTTCCAGGCACTGGGTCCGCGCCTGCGCGACTCGCAGGTGGCGGCGCTGGAGTCATGGGCGCGCGAATACCGTGGCGATCTGGGTATTGCCCTGTCCGACGTGGTCGGATTGGATGCCTTCCTGCGCGATTTCGATACCTATTTCTGCAAGTTGTTCGATGGTGTCCGCCACGACTCCGGCGACCCGTTCTCCTGGGGGGACCGCATGCTGGCGCACTTCAAGGCCAACCGTACCGACCCGGCCAGCAAGATCCTGGTGTTCAGCGATGGCCTGAACATCGAGAAGGTGATGCAGCTGTACGACTACTTCCGTGGTCGCTGCCAGGTTGCGTTCGGGGTGGGTACCCACCTGACCAATGATCTCGGGCCGACGCCACTTAACATCGTAATAAAGATGGTCCGCTGCAATGGCCAGCCGGTGGCAAAACTGAGCGATTCGCCGGGCAAGAGCATGTGCGATGACCCTGGCTACCTGTCCTATCTGCGGCAGGTGTTTCAGGTAAATCAGTGATTTGCGAGTTTCCGGGATGGAGCCGCTACGGCGTTGATCTTGCTGAGCCGTACACATAAACAACTCTTACGGGTGTGACCTAGTTCTCATTTTTCACATCGAATCCCCTCGGATGTGTATTATCTGTCCCCGCGTACACAGGGGTACGTGCTGTCTCTGGCGAGGGGACCATGGGAATTTCGCTGTCGGGCTTCCGTCCCGGGGGATGCGGGGACGGGGCACTGCCTTACCTGCCGCTGGCCTCCGGCGGCTCCAGCAAGCTTCCATCCGTTGACTTGCCTGCAGCGTTGTCGGCGCCCCTGGCCGGTGACAGCGAGGGTGGTCCCTGCGTGGCAGGTGAGCCCTGGCCACGCCCCGAACGGGAAGCCGCGCCCCTTGTGGTGAACGGTTGCGGGTACAGGCGACGACGTCGCCTGCCCGTGGTTTCCGTGTGCCTGCGTTCAATCACGGCGCCTGCGGCGTCGTCCTTTGCATCCCATCTATTCGAGCTGGCCCGATGAATCCGATGCCCTGCAAGTCCGGCAGACTGCTGCCTTTGCTATCGCTGTCCCTGTCGTTGGTGATTTCCTCCGCGCCGGCATTTGCTGCCGATACGGCGGGCGGTCAATTCCGCGAGTGGAGTACCAACAGCCTGGTGTCGCGCAGCATGACCCTGCGTGATCTGGGCTTTGACCAGCCGCTCAGCCTGCGAGGGCAGGACAATCAGCGCGAGATCTACCTGCCGGTGCCGGCAGGCGTGGCCACGCGCAACGCGCAGCTGCAGTTGGACGCGCGCTACATGCGCGGGCATCCAGGGCATACCTCCAATCTGCTGAGCATCGATGATGATGCCGTGGCTGCACGCACCATCACCGATGCCCAGGGCGACCTGAGCCAGTTGATCGGCATTGATGGGTTTGCGCGACCCAATGGCTTCGTCCGCTTTGGTGTGGGCTGGTGGTCGATCGTCTCCGATTACCAGTGCGCCGACCAGAGCGCGCCGGCCAATGTCCTGCGCATCGGTCCGGATACGCGTTTCAGCTATGAGTTCGACGGCAGTGCCATCGATACCGTGGGCAAGGCCTGGACCGCATTGCCGCGCAATGTGCGTCTGCTGGTGGAAGGCCGCCAGCTGGACGTGACCAGCTACGACACCGCCTGGCGGGTCGGCGCCGTGTTGGAATCGGCAGGCAAGCGGGTCAGTGTGAGCGCACTGCCCAAAGTGGGCGACAGCATCGATCTGCGTGGCACCCAGGTGCCTGCCAGTCTGATGGGCGTCCCGGCCTACGCGGCCCTGGCGACGGCCGAAGCGCAGCACCGCGTGGCCAGCGAGGCCGAAATTGGCGCGCTGTTGTCATTGGGCCGCAGCAGTGGCCTGCCGATTGATGTTGCCGTTGCCAGTCCGGCACTCAGGGCGGCGGTCAAGCGCGCGCTGGATGCGTTGGGTAGCGAGGTTGCGGGTGCTGATGCCGATGGCGCTGCCGCCTTTGCCGCCTGGCGCAAGAGCGGCATGGCCCCGTTGGAGACAGCGGTGGATGGCAGGAATGTGAGTGCCGGTGTGGTGGCCGGGCAGCCGATGCTGGTGGTTGGCACAGGTGCTGCCGCCCAGGTCGCTGGCCTGTTCACCGCGCAATGGCGTGCCTATGCGTTGGGCAAGAACCTGCAGGTCAACAAGGCCCAGCCACTGGTCGATGACAAGGACGTGGTACTGCTGGACCGTCTGGGCGCGTTCTCCGGTACCCAGGACATCATTGCGCGCAGTGACCGTATCACCAGTGCCGACCTTGGCCTGATCTCTGCCGAAGGCAAGTTGCCTTCAGAGGTGGTGATCGACGTATCGGCCGCACCCAACAGCGCCGGCGAAGGCGCGGTGGCTTCGATTTTCTTCAATGATTTCCTGCTCGGCGCCAAAGTGCTGAACACCGACGGCAAGCCGCAGCGCATCAGCGCCACCGTGCCGCTGTACGCAATTGCCGCACGCAATGAAGTGAAGGTCTCGTTCCTGCGACAGCCGGCGCGGCCGCACTGCCACGATCCGGCCACGCCGTATCCGGTGTCGTTGCTGCCGAGCAGCCATATCGTGCTGGCCGAGCGCGGTACCAGCCCGGATTTCGTGGGCGCTGCGGCGCGCCTGGCCGGTCCACACCATGTGCTCGTTCCCGAGGCGTGGTTGCAGAACGCACCTGCGACGCTGCAGACCGTCATCCGCGTCAGCAGTGCGGTGGGCGCCTCGGTCGAACGCGCCACGCTGGACGTGGTCAAGGGCAAGGCGGTACCGGCGCAAACGCAACCGTACCTAGCCTTCAACCTGCAGCCGGAAGGCACCAAGACGGCCGCGACCATCGATGGCGGGCATCTGCGCATCAACGGCAAGAAAGACGACACCGTGCTGGACCTGGCCGGCCTGGATGATTCGGCGCTGGTGGAAGTTGCCGGCGGTGCCAACACGTTGGGCGTGGTTTACCGCGAGCTGGGTAACCGCGTCCCCAACATCGCCGAGCCGTTCCGCCTGGTGCGTGGTTCGGTAGCGCTGCTGGATGGCCGTGGCGTGGTGCAGGACTTCGATCATGAAGACCCGGCGGGTCTGCGCGTCGCCGTCGACGGCAATCCGCAGCCGGTGTGGCAGCGTCATATGGTGTGGCTGCTGGTGCTGGTCGGGGTGATCCTGTTCCTGCTGCTGGCCGCTCGCGTGGCGCAGGTCCGCCATCGCCGCAAGTTCGACGCCACCCACTGATCCGGCATGGACGCCGTCTTCTGGAACATCCAGCTGGCCAACTACTACGCGTTCCTTGAAAAAGGTGCGGTGGTGTTGGCCATCCTGATCCTGCTGTCCAGCCTGGATGATCTGTTCATCGATCTCTGGTTCTGGATGCGGCTGGTATGGCGCAGGCTCACGGTGTTCAAGCGTGCGTCCTACCGCCCGTTGACGGCCAAGGATCTGCGCGCGCGCGACGAACAGCCGCTGGCGATCATGGTGCCGGCCTGGGCCGAGTACGACGTGATCGCGCAGATGGTGGAGAACATGATCGACGTGCTCGACTACCGCGAGTACGTCGTGTTCGTCGGCACCTATCCCAACGACCACCAGACCATCGCCGAAGTCGAGCGCATGCGCAGGCGTTACCGGCGCCTGCAGCGGGTGGAAGTGCCGCATGCGGGCCCGACCAACAAGGCCGACTGCCTGAACTGGCTGATCCTGTCGATCTTCGATTACGAAAAGCGTAATGGCATCGAGTTTGCCGGCCTGGTCCTGCATGACAGCGAGGACGTGCTGCATCCGCTGGAACTGCGCTTCTTCAACTACCTGTTGCCCCGCAAGGACATGATCCAGTTGCCCGTCACCTCGCTGGATCGCGAGTGGTACGAGCTGGTGGCGGGAACCTACATGGATGAGTTCGCCGAGTGGCATGCCAAGGACCTGGTAGTGCGCGAAAGTCTGGCGGGCACGGTTCCCTCGGCGGGCGTTGGCACCTGTTTCTCACGCCGGGCCCTGCTGGAGCTCAGTGCGCAGACCAACAACCAGCCCTTCAATACCGACAGCCTGACCGAGGACTACGACATCGGTGAGCGCCTGAGCCGCCTCGGCATGCATTCGATCTTCGCGCGCTTCCCGGTGGAATTCCGGGTGCGGCGACCGTCGGCGTGGTTTGGTTGGGGCGGCGAGCGCGAGCGCAACCTGAAGATGGCCTTGTGCGTGCGCGAGTACTTCCCCGATAACTTCCGCGCGGCGTACCGGCAGAAAGCACGTTGGGTGCTGGGCATCGGCCTGCAGAGCTGGGAGACCCTGGGTTGGGGCAACAGCCTGATCAATCGCTACCTGTTGTTGCGTGACCGCAAAGGCATTGTCACGTCCTTCGTCAGCATCCTGGCCTATCTGCTGTTCATCCAGCTGATGGTGTTCTGGGTTCTGAAGATGGCCGGGGTGTGGACGATGGAGTTTCCCACCGTCTTCCAGGCGGGTTCCTGGCCGATGAGCATCGCCTTGTTCACTACCGGTGCGCTGGTGGCGCGCGTGTTGCAGCGCATGTACTTCGTCAACCGCCTGTACGGTTGGGAGCATGCGGTGATGTCGGCGCCACGGATGGTTGTTGGCAACGTCATCAATTGCGCGGCCACTGCGCGGGCATGGCGCATGTTCGCCGGCTACCTGTTGTTCGGCAAGCGGCTGGTCTGGGACAAGACCATGCACGACTTCCCGAGCAACAGCCAACTGGTCCAGACCCGTCGACGCCTGGGTGAATTGCTCAGCGTCTGGCAGGCGGTCGAGCCCGAGCAACTGCAGCAGGCGCTGGAGCAGCAACAGGACGGTCGCCAGCAGCCGTTGGGACGGATCCTGGTGTCCCAGGGCTGGCTGGACGATGAAACCCTGGCCGAGGCGATTTCCTTCCAGGAGGAGTTGCCGCGCGCCAATATCGACGTGGCTTACCTCCAGCAGGGCGAATTTCCGCTGCCGGTCGATTCCTGCGTGCATTGGCGCGTGTTGCCACTGCCAAGTCCCGAGCCCGACGTCATGCGGCTTGCCGTGGCCAGTGCCTTGCCCGAGGCGGCGCTGTTGGGTCTGGCGGAGGAAGCGAAGGTGGAGCGGGTCGAGCAATTGGTGGCGCGTGAAAGCGAGATCAATGCCGGGCTGCGGCTGATCTGTGGTTCGGACTACAAGATCAACGCGGTGCCGTTGCTTGGGGATCTGCTGGTGGAAATGAAGCTGATTTCGCGCGAGCACTTCCAGGTGGCGCTGGACCAGTACCGGCCGCACCGCGATGGTCGCATCGGTGCCTACCTTGTGCGCCGTGGCGTCGCCAGCGAACAGGCCATTGCCACCGCGACGGAAGAACAACAACGGCGTACGCGTGAAGCGCGCCTGCACCCGGACGTGTTCCTGGCATGAACATGAAACTGCTGAAACCTCTTGTTGCATTCGTCCTGCTCAGCGCCAGCGCAGCGGCGCTGAGCGAGGAACTGCCGCTGTCGGGCGCGGCCTACCGTATCGCCGAGCAGGCCTACGCGTCCTATGCCCGCGGCGACTATGCCCAAGCCGCTGCACAGGCGCGCGAGGCGGTGCGGCTGCGTCCGGATGTGCAGCGCTTGCGTGACCTGCTGGCGATGTCGCAGGCACGCGCGGCGGGGCAGGGAGGCGGCAGTCCTGCACGGCCATCGCCCGGACGTGCCACGCCCACTGCACCGCGTCCGGCGGCGTCGCAGGCGGTGGCAGGCGCCGGCACGGCGGCACAAACCGCATTCCAGAAAGGTTACCCGCTGGCTACCGAGGCCTACGCGGCGTATTACCGTGGAGAAATGCCGGTCGCCGAACGGCTGGCCGAGCAGGCCTTCCGCATTGACCCGAGCCAGGGCACTTGGGCGATGCTGTGGGTGGACTCGCTGGAAGCCCAAGGCAGGCCGGATGACGCTCTGAAGACCCTGCAGACGGCTGTGGACCTGGGCGCGAAAAACATCACCGACCTGGAAGCCCGCAAGCTGCGGATCAAACGTGCGCAGGCCGTTGCGCCGGCACAGGCCGGTTACAAGGCGATGATGGATTTCCGGCCAGCCGATGCGGTGGCCCCGGCCCGTGAAGCGGTGGCATTGGCACCGGAATCAGCCAGCAACCGCTTGTTGCTGATCAGCGCACTGATGCTGGATGACCAGTTGGAGGAGGGCGTACAGGCCGCTACCGATGCCCTTGATAACGACGGCGAAGACATCAACGCCCTGGTGCTGCGCGGGTACATGCTGCAGCGATTGGGGCGTGATGCCGGCGCCAATGCCGACTTCGACAGGGCACTGGCGCAGGATTGGCTGGATGACGAGCAGCGGCGCAACATCCGGCTATTGGCGGCGGATGCAGCATTGGCTGCCGGTGATGGAGTCCGCGCCGGCGCGTTGCTCGACCCGATGGATGCGACTGACGAGGCGGTGATCAGCCGCCGCAACGCTTCGCGCAAACGCAACCTGGCGCGGGCACTTGATGCAACCCATCTGCCGGTTCCATTGCAGGCGTGCCGTGATACGCCTTATGGCACGCAGTGCGAGATGCAGCCGGCCGACCAGGTGCCGGATACAGCGGCGGGCCGCGCCTATGCGGCGTATGGTCGGCAGCAATGGGCCGAGGCGATTGAACAGGCACAGGCGGCGGTGAAGGCGGCCCCGGAAAATCCGGCAATGCAGCGGCTGTTGACTGCCACCTTGGCGGCCGGCAACGCCAGTCAACGCGCAGAGGCGATTGAGCGCCTGAACACGGGCCTGCAGAAAGATCCGGACAACACCGACATGCTGATACAGCGTGCCCATCTGCATCAGCGCAATGGCGATGACGCGTTGGGCATCGCCGACCTGGAAGCGGCGGCCGCGACCGGCAAGGCGCCACCCACGATTGGCCTGGACCAGGCCTATGCACGCATTGGGATGGGAACTGCCGGGCGCGCGCAGGCTGCCCAGCAGATCCGCCAGGCACTGGAACAGGCCGAGCGCGGCGAGCTGACGCTGGCCCCGGAACAGCAACGCTATGCGCGCAGCTCGCTGACTGAACTGGAGCGCCGTTGGGGCATCATCGCCAGCGTCGGCTGGCGTGGCGCCCGCCAGACCACGGCTACCTTGGGTGGTGCTGCGTTGAGCACGCCGGGTGACGCTGCGTTCAGTTCGGTAGAAGCGTATTGGCGGCCGATCGACTACCAACCGAACGTCGAGCTGTACGCGCGCTTGACCAACGTGCTGTACGACGGCGGCGGCAAGTACGAAGCGCTGCGCAATGTCGATCCGTGTACCGGCCAGGACCTGGGTGGCCTGGGCGGATCACAGGATGGAATGACCACACACACCGCCACCGGCTGGCCCAGCAGCATTGCCGCGCTGGGCGCACGCTTCCGGGTGCCGGGTACGGGCCTGGGCTTCGGCATCGAGCGTCGCCAGTTCATCGGCTCGGCCAACCGCCATGGCGGTCTATACGCGAAAACGGCCGCCGAGCAATGCCGCCTGTCCAATACCGTCGCCAATGGTGAGGGCGTGCAGGGGCGTTACCAGCTCGATGATGCTGCCGGCGGTTGGATGACCTATCTGTCCTATGGCTGGTACCACGGTGCCGCCACCGGTCCGGATGACCGCAGTTGGCCCAGCCTGCAGCTGTATGCACAGGGCGGCTATGCGTGGAGCAACAATGATGCCGACTTCCACGTGACCCGGATTGACGGCAGCGGTTTGCCCGCGGACGAAGTGCGCTCCAGCGGCCAGCTCAAGCGCAGCCAGTTGTTTGCTTCCACCGAGCTGCGGGCAGGCTGGAGCTTCCGGCCACGCACGGCCAGTGACAACTGGACGATCAACCCGTTCGCCGTGGTCGGTGCCGACTGGTACCGCCAGCGCGACCGGGTGGAAGGCGTCGGCTACCCGGACGGGTCGCGACAGAGCTTCCGCCTGGCCAATGAGGACGGTGACCTGGCCCTTGGTGCCGGCGTCGGTGTTGGCGTGCGCAGGGTGTTCCGTGAGGACCTCCTGCATGGCCCGCGCTCATCACTGGATGCCAGCATGCAGTACCGCTTTGCGCTCAATGGCGACCAGGCCGAACGCAACCGTGGGCTGTTCGTGAACCTGACCCTGTCTTACTGACCACCCCGTTTTGATCTGGAACCCGAGCATGAAGACAACAGGATGGATGATGTGCGCCGCCGCCGCAGCTGCCTTGGCCGCCGTGACATGGGCCGCGCCCCTGCACGCCCAGCAAGCACAGCAATCGGATGTGGTGATCGTTGGCAAGGAAGGCTGGTTGTTTCCTGCCTGGGGCAGCTTGAGTGAAGTCGACACCGCCGCGGTGCAGAGTTCAACCGCGCTGATCGCAGATGCCAAGCAGGCGCTGGCTGCACGCGGCATCCAGTTGGAGGTGTTGGTGTTGCCGGACAAGGTGACCTTCTACGAGGACCGCCTGCCCGAGGGCAGGGTGGTCAGCCCGACGGTAAAGAAGCGTTACGACACCATCCTCGGCTCCCTGCAGGCCGCTGGCGTGGATGCGCTGGACGCACGCAAGGTTCTCAGCGATACCCGCGCCACCGGCAAGGATGTGTTCTATCGCAGCGATCAGCACTGGACCCAGCCGGCCGCCGATGCCGTCGCTGATGCCATTGCTGCACGCATCAAACAGAAAGTGCCGCAGCTGGCCGGTGAAGCAGGTACCGGCATGGCATTGGGCAGCGAAACCCGCGAGCGTCGTTACGGTGACCTTGCCGAGCTGTTCCTGGACCCGGCACAGCGCACCGCGGTCGGTCGCGACACCTTTGTGGTGCGCCGCGCGACCGAAGCGCAATCGCTGCTTGATGATGGCAAGGCACCGGTGCATATCACCGGTCACAGCATGGTGCAGGCCTACTTCGGTTTCCCGCAGAAGCTGTCCAACGACATCGACCGCCCGGTGACGGTGAACTGGAAGTCCGGCAATGTCGGCCCGTGGGTGGTGCTGCTGGAGTACCTGGAGTCGGCTGACTTCCGCGACAACCCGCCACAGGTACTGGTGTGGCAGATGTTCGAGCCGGTGTATGGCTTCGGGCCGGCAGCGCAGGGGCAATGGGACAACGCCTCGATCATGACCCCGGCGCAGTGGCAGGAACGTCTGCACAAGGCCTTGGGGCACTGAACCGATGAGTGTCCGTCCTGGCGCGCCGGCCCCACTGCCAGCAGCGGCCCCGCTGCGTGCCCATCGTGCCAGCGCGTTGGTGGTTGCGCTGTTGCTGCTGGTCGGTTTGGGGGCGGGTACGTGGATGCTGGCCAAGGCGCAGTTGCCGGCGGACAAGCTGGCGCCCGCGCAATGGGCTGATGGTGCAGCCGGCAAGGCGATCAACGATGCCCTGAAGCTGCCGATGCAGGGCAGCGCCGATACCTGGAACGCTGCCGTGCGCTACCGCCTGCTGGGCGATACCGGTGCGCAGGTTGCACTGGGATGCCCGGGGTGGCTGTTTTATCGTGATGGCCTGCGGCCGCAGCCGGGCGTGGGCGCCAACGTATTCGCCCAGCGCGTCAAGCTGATGCAGCACTGGTCGCGGCAGCTGCAGGCACAGGGTGTGCAGTTGCTGGTCGTGGCGGTGCCGGACAAGTCGCGCATCGAACAGGCGCACAGCTGTGGCCTGCGTTACTCGGCATCGATGCGGGAACGTTATGGCCTGTGGCAGGACGCGCTGGGCAAGGCCGGTGTGCATGGGGTGGATCTGTTGCCGGTGTTGCATGCCGGCGACACGCCGGTGTTCTTCAACACCGATGTGCATATGAATCGGGTAGGTGCCCAACGCGCGGCCGATGCCGTTGCCGCGCAGGCATTGCCCTTGCTGGGCGGCCAAGGCAGCCAGGCCTTCGACCAGGGGCCGATAAGTGCGCCCAAGCCGCGCATGGGTGACCTGGTCGTGTTGGCCGGGCTGGAACACGCGCGTCCAGGATGGCGACCGGCGCTGGACCAAGAACCGGAGCAGACCATCACGCCAGTACGCGGCGGAGGCCTGCTGGATGACACGCCGCCAGTGGAGGTGCTGCTTCTGGGTAGTTCCAACGGCCGCCGCAGCCTGTTCGCTGAGCGACTGGGCAACGCAGTGGGACGTGAGGTGTGGAATCAAAGCCTGGATGGTGGTCAGTTCTCCGGCGCCCTGTTGGCAGCCTGGCCACAGCGGCAGCAGTGGCCGCCAACGCTGAAGCTGGTGATCTGGGAATTCTCCGAGATGGCGCTGTCCTTGCCGTTGACCGACGGCGAGCAGGCGGCATTGGCCGATATCGACTGAGCGCCTGACGACGATGCTGTTCAACTCCTTCCTGTTCCTGCTGATCTTCCTGCCCATCGCGTTGGGTGTGCACTACCTGCTGGGTGCCCTGCAACCGCGGCTGGCCGCGCTGTGGCTGTGCGTGGCGTCGATCCTGTTCTATGGCTGGTGGAACCCGCAGTTCGTGGTGCTGTTGTCGGCCTCGATCCTGTTCAACTACCTGGTCAGCCTGGCGATCCTGGCGTTGGCCAAGCGGCCACGGCTGCAGATGCTGGTGACCGGCTTGGGCATTGCCGCCGATCTGTTGCTGCTGATCCATTACAAATACTTCGCGGCGATGGTGAACT
The DNA here is from genome assembly GCF_032061965.1 of Stenotrophomonas sp. GTDB lineage: Bacteria > Pseudomonadota > Gammaproteobacteria > Xanthomonadales > Xanthomonadaceae > Stenotrophomonas. Next base: position 83,942 of record NZ_DAMBEF010000004.1, read on the forward strand.
TCGTCCATGACCTGGGTTTTGCGGTCGGGCCGATGGATGCGTTGATCCTGCCGTTGGGTATCTCGTTTTTCACCTTCACCCAGATCGGTTACCTGCTCGATTGCCGAGCCGGCGTGGTCAACGACCGCAGCCCGCTGAGCTACGTGTTGTTCGTGACCTTTTTCCCGCACCTGATTGCCGGCCCCATCCTGCACCACAAGGAGATGATGCCGCAGTTCAGCAAGCCGGAAACCTACCGCTTCCATGCGGACAACCTGTCCGTGGGCGGCATGCTGTTCGTCATTGGCCTGGCCAAGAAAGTACTGCTGGCCGACAGCATCGCCCCCTATGCCGACGCCGGCTTCGCCAGTACCGGCCAGTTGCAGTTCTGGGGCTCATGGGCAACGGCAACGAGTTATGCGCTGCAGCTCTATTTTGATTTTTCCGGCTATTCGGACATGGCCCTGGGGCTGGCGCGGATGTTTGGCATCCGCTTCCCGTTGAATTTCAATTCGCCCTACAAGGCGACCAGCATCATCGACTTCTGGGCGCGCTGGCATATCACCTTGACCCGCTACATCACCGCCTATCTGTACTACCCGGTGGCGATGGCGGTGACGCGCTGGCGCAGCCGCCATGGCCGGCCCAATGGGCCGGGCGCGGTGGCGACGCCGGGGGGCTTTGCCTCGATGATCGTCTTGCCGACGGTGTTTGCCATGGGCCTGGCCGGTATCTGGCACGGTGCCGGCCTGCAATTCCTGATCTTTGGCCTGCTGCATGCCGGCTACCTGGCGATCAACCATGCCTGGCGCATCTTCCGTGGTGGCCGCTTGCCGGCAAACAAGCGCAGCAACAGCCGCGTGCAGCAGTTCGGCTATCTGCTGCTCACCTTTGCCGCGGTGTTGGTGGCGCAGGCGTTCTTCCGTGCCGATGGGGTGGCCGAAGCCTGGCAGCTGGTGCAGGGCATGGCCGGCGTGCGCGGCTGGGAAGGTCTGGAAAACCTGGGTTACCTCGGTGGCATGGGCGCCGCCGATGGCTGGCGCCTGCTGGCCGGTCATCACGTGCAGGTGCTGTACGTGGCGGTATTGCTGGCGATTGTCTGGTTGACGCCAAACGCCCACCAGATCATGGGCGTTTACTCGCCCGCACTGGCCAAGCCCGATCCGGCGCCGCGTCGCTGGATGCGCTGGCAGCCCAACGTCGCCTGGCTGTTGGTGATGCTGGGCCTGCTGCTGCTGTGCCTGCTCAACCTGCACAAAGAATCGCGTTTCCTCTACTTCCAGTTCTAAGAAAGGTGCAAGCAACATGGACATGCAAACCCTGCAAGGGCAACTGATCGATACCGTCGAAGCCGTGATCGGCGTACGCGTGCAACCCGATGAGTACATGGAGTCGCTGTTTGACTCCATGTCCAAGGTGCAGCTGATGGTGGAAGTGAAGGACCGCCTGGGCGTCACCTTGCCGGTGGACGAAATCGATGCGCTGGTGGAGTCGGTGCAGGTGCTGGCCGATTACGTCGCATCGCGCCAGAACGCCTGATACCCACGTCCCGGAGCGGCCGCCATGCGTTTCGATTTCGATCAATGCCAGTTCGTTGAATGCGACGTGGCCACCGGTGCACCCGCGCTGTACAGCAGTGCGGGGGTGATGGATTGGGGCGGCCTGCAGGCGGCGACCGAGGACTGGGTGCTGCGGGCCAAGGCGGCGGGTGTCAGCGCTGGCCATGCGTTGGTGATCAGCGGCCACAAGCAGGCGTTGTTCGTGGTCGCCATGCTCGGCTGCCTGCGCATGGGGGTAGCCTATGTGCCTGTGGACACCATCAACCCGGCGGCACGGCTGCACAAGATCACCCGGTTGGTACATGCGCAGGCGGTGTATGACGCAGGCGCCGATGCTTTCCTGCCGGGCGCCGAGCAGCCGCGGCCGCTGGCTGACCGTGACTTGGCCTACGTCATGTTCACCTCCGGCAGCACCGGCGACCCCAAGGGCGTGCAGATCGGTCGCGACAGCGTGGCGCTGTTCACCGGCTGGATCCGCGACTGCCTTGCGCTGGGGCCAGCGCCGGCATTCATGAACCAGATGCTCTTCAGTTTTGATTTTTCACTGTTCGACCTGTGCGGCGCCTTGGGCTTGGGCGGCAGTTGCGTGCTGTGCCCACGCGAGGTGATTGCCGACAGCGCGCAGTTCATCGATCACCTGCGTGAGGCGCAGGTGGCGGTGTGGGCATCGACCCCGTCGTTCGTGCGCCAGCAGATGCTCAACCCGCTGTTCAATGCCGAGCACCTGCCGGCGCTGCGGGTATTCGTATTCGGTGCCGAGTCACTGACGCCGCGCGTGGCCGAGGAACTGTGGGCGCGCTTTCCACAGGTGCGCATCATCAATTCCTACGGGCCGACCGAAGCTACCTGTTCCACCACCTGGGTGGAGATCGACGACGAGCTGCGTGCTGCCGCGCCCAATCCATTCCCGATCGGGGTGGGCAAGCCCTATGCCGAGGTGTTCATCGACGACGGTGAGATCTGCATGGCGGGCGACCATGTAATGCGCGGCTATCTCGAGCGTCCTGACCTGGATGCGGGCGTGCTGTTCCAGCACCACGGCAAGCGTGCGTATCGCAGTGGCGACCTGGGCGACATGGATGCGCAGGGCAGGGTGTATTTCCGTGGTCGCAAGGACGACCAGATCAAACTCAACGGCTATCGGATCGAACTGGCCGAAGTGGACGCCGTGCTGTCGACGCTGCCGGGGGTGATCGCCGGTGCCACGGTTGCGATGCGCCGCCCCGATGGCACCTTGGTGCGCATGGTGGGTTTCGTCGAGCTGGCCGAGCCCGGCGAAGGTGCCGTACAGCCGCTGCCCATGGCGTTGCACGACTGGAAGGCGCTGCTGGCGCAGCGGGTTCCGCCTTACATGATTCCGTCCGAGCTGCTGGCGGTGGACAGTTTCCCGTCCACGATCAGCAACAAGGTCGATCGTAAACAATTGGAGCAGCGTTACGCTTTGGCGCGGACGCTGCGCACGCAGGAGTCGAAATGAACATCCGGTCCCCGATCTGTTTCCTGGCCGTTGCGTTGGCCGTGTCGCCGCTGAGCGTTGCTGCCCAGCACGCTCCGGCTGAAGGACGTCTGGCGCAGTTGTATGCGGCCCGCCCGCCGGCCGGTTCGGCCTTCGTACGTGTGGTCAACCCGGGCACGGCGGCGCAGAAGGTGGCCGTGGGCAATGGTGCCGAACAGAATGTCGGCCCCGCCCAGCGCGCCACGCGCTATGCCATCGTCGAGGGCGGCAAGCCCTTCAATCTGCGCGTGGCCGGTGCCGTGCGTAGTCAGCCGGCAGTTGCCGCCGGCAGCTTCACCACCCTGGTGCTCAATCCCGCCGGGGCAGGCCGGCCCTTGCAGGCAATTGCCGATGGCGCGGGCACTACCGACGCCTTGAAGGCCGAGATCCGTTTCTACAATCTTGCCGGCAGCTGCCCGCAGGCCAAGCTGGCGATGGCCGGCAATGGTCCGGTGGTGTTCAATGCAGTGGCCGCCGGTGCGGGCACCGCGCGCGCGATCAACCCGGTCAAGGCGCGACTGGTGGGCAGCTGCGCTACCCATGACAGTGCCGCGTTCGAACTGCCGGTGCTGCAACCGGGGGACCGTTACAGCCTGTTCCTGACCGGCACGGGCAGTGCCCCGGTGCTGCAGGGCCTGCCAGCCACCACTGACCCCGTGGGCCGTTGAGCGATGCCGGTACGCAGCGTTTTCCGCGAAGACCACGCGTTGTTCCGCGAGCAGGTGCGGCGCTTCATTGCCGAGCAGATCCTGCCGTACTACGAGCGCTGGGAGCGCGAGGGCATCACCCCGCGCAGCCTGTGGCGTGCGGCCGGTGATGCGGGTCTGCTCAACTGCCAATTGCCCGAGCCCTATGGCCTGGGCGGTGATCACGGCCATGCAGCCTGCGTGATCGAGGAACTGGCGCGGGCCAACTGCCTGGGGATCGGGTTCTCGATCCATTCGGACATGGTCGCCCCTTACCTGTATCACTACGGCACACCGCGCGTGCGCGACACCTGGTTGCCGGCCATGGCCAAGGGCGCGGCCATCGGCGCCATCGCCATGACCGAGCCGGGTGCCGGCAGTGACCTGAAGGCGATCCGCTGCCGCGCCGAGCTGCGCGGCGATCACTACCTGCTCACGGGCCAGAAGACTTTCATCACCAATGGCGTGAACGCCGACATCGTGGTGGTGGCGGCCACCGTGGCGCCCGAGCTGGGCGCGCGCGGGCTGTCGCTGTTCTGCGTGGACATGCGCCTGCCGGGGGCCAGCAAGGGCCCGGCGATGGCCAAGATTGGCCAGCATGCGCAGGACACGTCCGAGCTGTTTTTCCAGGACGTGCAGGTGCCGCTGGACTGCCTGTTGGGCGAAGCGCAGCACGGGTTCGACTATATGGCCGAGCAACTTGCCGGCGAGCGCCTGGCCATTGCCTTGCGCGCAGCGGCATCGGCCGAAGGCATGCTCGATCAGACCCTGGCCTATGTGCGCCAGCGCAAGGCCTTTGGCCGGCACCTGATCGATCACCAGAACACCCGCTTCGTGCTGGCCAGTGCCGCCTCACGGCTGGCGATGTTGCGGGCCTTCCTGGACCAGTGCCTGGGCCAGCAGATGCAGGGCGTGCTGGACGCCGACACCGCGGCCATGGCCAAGCTCAATGCCACCGAAATCCAGGGCCAGGTGCTGGACGACCTGCTGCAGTTGCATGGCGGCTACGGCTACAGCAGCGAGTACGGTATAGGCCGCGCGTGGGCCGATGCACGGGCGCTGCGCATCTTTGGCGGCAGCAGCGAGATACTGCGCGAGATCATCGGCCGCGGGCTTTAGGCCTTACAACCGCCAGGCGCGCCGCAATGCCTGGGCCTGCGGCGTGTCCTGGGTCAGCCACGGCTCCAATGCGTACACCAGCACCTTGGCGGCACCGTTGTTGCGTGCCCACTCCAGCTGCTGTTGCACGCGTTCGAAGTCCGCGCTGACGCCCTGGAACTGGGTGCCGTCGCCACCGATCATCGGCAGCTCGTGGAACAGTTCGACGATGGCATCGAAGGCGACACCGCGCTGCTTGAAAAAGGCCAGCAAGGGCGCCAGCGCCAGGTGATTGTCGGCGCCGGCGACGCCGATCCCATCCTGCACCATGGGGCGCAGGGCGGTGCCATCCAATACGTTCTGCCAGAGCGTGACCAGGTTTCCCTCTGTCGGCAGTCGGCTGAAATAGGTGGAGATGGCGCAATCCCCGCCGCGTGCAACGGCGGCTTGTTGCAGCCCTCGTAACCACCCCACCAGCAACTGGCTGCGCGCGGCGTCGGCCCAGTGGTATTGCTCCAGCTCGTACGGCAGATACCAGCCTGCAAAACGGCGCTGACGCGTCAACGTGGATTGGCTCAGCCAGGTGCGTGCCCGCTGCAGGGATTCGTCAAGGAATGCCTGCAACTCGGTCTGGTCGCCACTGATCGCTTTCCACCAGCGCTGCTCGAAGGGCAGGCCTACGCGCACGTTGATGCCCGCATGGTCGGCGGCGTTGAACAACATGCCAAAGCTGGCCTCGGACAATTGCCAATCGCCTTCCGCGCCGCCCAGGATGCCGCTCCACTGCACCACCAGGTCGCGGCAACCGGCGCGCTGGGCCAGCTTCATCGAGCGCTGCCAGTCCGCGGCGCTCCAGTTCTGATGGTCCAGCCACGGCTGCAGGAAGGTGCCATCGACCTGCTCCGGCAGTGAGCAGCCCGGCAAACTGGCCAGCGCAGCCACCGTCGGGGCCAGCACGGCGGCCTTGAGCAGGCGCCGGCGGAGCGGGGAAGCGGGGGCATTGGGCGGAACAGCGGTCATGGGCACGCGACAGCCGGTCAAGGGAGACAGGGCATGATCCCAGAGCTCGCGTGGTTGTGCGAACAAGGGCGTGGAGGGGGGGGCGCATGGGCAATCACACTGCCGGCAGCTCCCGCTCGCCCACAGGTCAGGGCCGGCATTTCCGCTCAAAGGCGCCTCACCTCCATCAAGAAAAGCCGTTGACCGTCGTCCAACTGTCACCTTCGGCGACGCCACATGGCGTGTCGCGTCAATATTCCGTCACGAGGTGTAGACGGGCATCAATTCAAGCTTAACCGCACACCAGTGGTGCTGTGCCCCTTATACAAATGTGCTGTAAGTCACGATATTGTAGCTACCAAGGAACAGATAGCTGGGTACATTCATCTCTGCGATCTGTATGGGGGGTAGGTCACGCAGAGTGATCTGCGGTTGTCGTGTTGGCCACGGCCGCTGCGGATTGATCGGGCGTGGGCCTGCTTTGGTTCGGACCAGCTCAGGTGACTGGCCTCGTAATGCGCTTACCGTTTTCAGATGCATTGTTTGCAAACACTCGCCCGATAGTGATGCGCTGGTCGCGTCTGATGGCGCGCGTGTTTCATTTCTGTGCAGCTGTCTCGCCCGCCGCCCTGGTGCTGTGGGTGATGCAGGTCCATGACCTTGGACTGATACGCACCTATCTTGTTCTCGCCTTGCTGGCTGGCCTGTTGACCGTGCTGGTGTTCACCGCGTTCGGTCTGTACGGGCGGGAGATGTTCAGCAACCGCATCCTGTTCAAGGCCACCGTGGTTGCCTGGTCGGCGAGCTTCGGGTTGGTGCTGCTGCTGCACACGATGTTCCGCGTCATCGCCTATCTGCCGGTCCGGATGGCCTTGTTGTGGTACGCGACCACTTTGTTGTTGCTGGTCGCGGGCCGGCTGGTGATGCTGGCGTTCTTCCAGCGGCGCATCCAGCAAGGGCATTTCGTCGGGCGCTCGGTGATTCTCGGCGCGACCGAAAATGGCGGTCGCCTGGCCCGCCATATGCAGCAGAACGCGGATATCGCCAGCGGTCTGCTGGGCTTCATCGACGATCGAAGTGCTGATCGCGTTCCCGCATCATTGCGGCCGCAGTTGATCGGCAATTTCATGATGCTGGAGCGTTTGATCCGCGCCAATGAAGTGGATCAGGTGCTGATGGCCTTGCCGGCCGCCGCCGAAGGGCGCAACCACCACTACGTCGAGCTGCTCAAGAAGATGCCCGTGCAGGTCTTCCTGGTGCCGGAAATGCAGGCCTTCAATTTCGCCCTGCCGCGTGTGGCGGATATCTCCGAAGTGCCCATGCTGGTGGTGTCCGAGCCGCCGCTGAAAGGGTGGGCGCCCGCCTACAAGCGCGCGGAGGATGTCGTGCTGGCAGGGCTGGCATTGCTCTTGCTGGCACCGTTCATGCTGTTGATCGCGTTGGCCATCAAGCTCGATTCGCGTGGGCCGGTGCTGTTCCGCCAGCGGCGCTATGGCTACAACCAGCAGTTGATTGAGGTCTACAAATTCCGCTCCATGTTCCACGACCAGCGTGACATGGATGCGCAGACGCAGACCCGCGCGGGTGATCCGCGGGTGACGCGGGTGGGCCGCATCATCCGCAAGACCAGCCTGGATGAACTGCCGCAGTTGTTCAATGTACTGGCCGGCAGCATGTCGATGGTGGGGCCGCGTCCCCATGCCACCGCGACCAAGGCGGCCGACATCCTGTTCGAGGAAGCGGTGGCCAACTACGTCGCGCGGCACAAGGTCAAACCCGGTATCACCGGGTTGGCGCAGGTACATGGCTACCGGGGCGAAACCGATACGGTGGAAAAATTGCAGAAGCGCGTCGAGTACGACCTGGCCTACATCGAGAACTGGTCGCTGGGCCTGGATATCCTGATCCTGCTGCGTACGCTGCCGGCGGTGCTGTCGATGAAGGCGGCTTACTGATGGCAACGCCCAAGGTCGCCCTGATCATTCCGGTTCGCAATGGCGAGCCGCATATGGCGCGGATGTTGCCGGCGTTGCGCGCGCAGTCGCTGCAGCTGGATGAAATCCTGATCATCGACAGCGCGTCCACCGACAACAGTGTGCGCTTGTGGCGCGAGTTCGGCGCGCGGGTGGTCAGCATTGATGCGGCCACCTTCAATCACGGCGGTACCCGCGCACTGGCGGCGGGCATGGTGCAGGCCGATGTCCTGATCTACATGACCCAGGATGCGATCCCCTTGCCGCCGGACGCGTTCAAGCGACTGGTCGCCGGCTTGTACGCGGCCGAGGATATCGGCGTGGCCTATGGGCGGCAGGTGCCGCATCCGGAGGCCGGCTTGCTGGCGCGCCATGCGCGGGCATTCAACTACCCCGCGCAGGGCCGTATCAAGCGGCGCGCCGATGTCCCCGAGCTTGGGATCAAGACCTGTTTCAGTTCCGACGCATTCTGTGCGTACCGTGCCGATGTTCTCGCCGAAGTGGGGGGCTTTCCGCAGGATGTCATCGGCAGCGAGGATGCGCATGTCGCCGGGCGGATGCTGTTGGCCGGCTATGCCGTTCACTATGTCGGCGATGCCGAGGCCTCGCATTCGCACGATTACAGCATCGCCGAGGAGTTCCGCCGCTATTTCGACATCGGCGTGTTCTACTCGCGTGAAAGCTGGATCGCGCAGGAATTCGGTGGTGCGGGTGGTGAGGGCGGGCGCTTCGTGCGCTCGGAACTGCGCGCGCTGCGCGCTGCGGGCCGGACGCTGGACATCCCTGGCGCATTGTTGCGCAGTGCCGGCAAGTTCATCGGCTATCGCCTGGGACACCTGGAGCGGCACCTGCCGCTGGCCCTTAAACGCAATCTTGGAATGTTCACTGGGTATTGGAGGCAACCATGAAACTCATGCGCTTGGTCATGGCGGCGATTCCGGCCCTGTTGTGCGCCGCCTGTGCGATGTCCAACGTCGTGCAGCTGCCGTCGGGCAAGGTGGTACGGGAGCGACAGATCACCAACTTCACGCCGCAGCAGCTGCCGCCTGCCGTGCTGAAAGTGCACACCGGTGACGTGCTACGCATCGTCCGCGACGCGCAGACCCCGGCGGAGAAGGACGAGGCCACGCTCTACCGGGTACGCCCCGATGGCTTCATCGCCTATCCGTTCATCGGCACCATCAAGGCCGGCGGACGCACGCCCGAAGAGATTGGCGAGGAAGTCAGCAATCGCCTGGATGCCATCTATCGCGAACCCAAGGTGACGGTGAACATTGCCGAGGCACCGGGCAGCCGCGTCTATGTCGGCGGTGCGGTGCGCAACCCGGGCGCGTTCGACCTGGCTTCGGCGGTGTCCGTGCCGCAGGCCATCACCGCCACCGGTGGTGTGTTGCCCACCGCTGACAGCCACCACGTTGCCCTGGTGCGCCAGGACGATGACGGGGTGCAGCAGGTTTACTTCTTCGACTACGCCGCGCTGTTGGGCACGGCCACCAATGGCAGTGCCAGCGTGCAGCTGCAGCGCGGTGACCTGGTGTTCGTGCCGACCTCGCGGATCGGCAATGCAATCCAGCGCGTGGATATGTACGTGGGCCAGCTGCTGATGTTCCGGGGCTTTGGTGCCTCGGCCAATTACCAGATCAACGAACCGTCCTACCGGATCAATACCCCACAGGAGGACGTGCCGTGATCGAAGTCCGCAGCCTGCGCGACGCACTGCGCCTGCTTTTCATTTTCGGCAAGGAATTCCGTCTTGCGCTCCTGGTGACCATCGCAGTGGTCGTGGCAGGTGCATTCCTGCTGCCAAATCGTTATGTGTCCGATGCGCGCCTGCTGGTCAAGCCGACCGAAAGCGCCAGCGTGCAGCTGCCGGTGCAGCCCGGCCCGGAATCGGGCTTCGTGCAGCAGAGCCCGCAGCGTGATCCGTTGCTGGACGAGGAGAAGATGGCCACCAGCGCACCAGTGATGCTGAAGGTCGCCAAGGCCTACATGGCCGCCTCGTCGATACCGCCGCAGGGCGGCTGGGCGCGCTTCAAGTTCCGCATGGGGCAGGCGGCAGCCTGGTGCAAGGAGGCCGTGCGCAACGTGCTGGTCGGCGTGGGGTTGATGGATGAAGCGCCCGCGGAGGACCGCTTGGCTGCGCGCTTGCTCAAGCGTCTGGCGGTCAGTCATGACCCCGGCTCCAACGTGATGGAAATGCGCGTGACCTGGGGTGACCCGCATGTGGCGCAGGCCATTTCCCGTGCGTGGGTGGATGCCTATTTCGATGAACGTGCCAACGCCGCGGGCGGCGAAGCGCTGTTTGATTTCTACCAGGACCAGAACACCGAACTCAACGACAGCATCATCAAGCTGAAGCAGCAGTTGCGTGACCGCCTGCGGGTTATCGATGCGACCAGCGTGGAGCAGCGCATCGAAGACGTGACCGACCAGTTGCAGAAGCTGTACCGGCACCGCCGCGAACTGCAGGCAGAACGGGAGTCGCTGCTGGGTATCCTGGGCGCGGCGGGTCGTCAGTTGCCGGCGGTAACCGGCGAGGTGGTGAGTGAGCGTGAGATCAGCCTCAATCCGGCACGCGAAGACCTCAAGCTGAAGTTGAACGGTCTCAAGCAGCAACGCCTGGATCTGTTGCGCAACTTCAAGGAAGGGGCGCCACCGGTGCGCGCCCTGGACGAGAGCATTGCCGCGTTGGAAGCCGAGGTTGCCGCGGTGGATGGCAATGTCGTGCGCTCACGCAACATGGTGCCCAACGCCTTGGGTACGCGCCTGCGCCAGGACATGCAGGACGCGCGCATCAACGTGGCCAAGATCGACGCCAACGTTGCCGAGATCGATGCGCAGATCAAGCAGCTGCAGGCCTCGCGCGAAGAGGTGATGTCGGCCGAGCCTTCCTTGTCGCGGCTGAGCCTGGAGCTGGCATCGGCAGAGAAGACCTTTGCCCAATATTCGGATTATCTGCTGCGCGCACGCGTCATCCGTGACTTGAACCGCAACCGCCTCAGCAACGTGGCGCTGGTGGGTGAATCCAGCTTCACCCCGTCACGGGTGTTTCCGAAGAGCATGCTGATGCTGTTGCTGGCCTTGCCGGTGGCCTTGGCGGTGGCGTTCGTGGTGGTGTTCGTCCTGTACTTCCTGGACCAGCGCATCCACGATGGTGGGCGCATCGAGAAGGAGCTGCACGTACCGATGCTGGCCAGCCTGCCCGAGGTGGCCCACGACCCCGACGGCTCGCAGCCGTTGCGCGCAGCGCTGTACCGCCTGTACAGCCGGTTGCCGCTGGAACAGATCGCCGAGCGCGGCCTGTCGGTGGGATTCACCTCCAGCCGGCTTGGCGAGGGCGTGAGTTTCATCGGATCGCGCCTGGCCATCGTGCTCAAGCAGCACGGTTACGAGGTTCGCGAAGGTGCCGGGCCCGCACGGCCGGGTGAGGTGGTGATCGTTGAAGCACCGCCAGTCAGTGATGAGAACGCCCTGATCGCCCTGCGCGGCTGCGATCGCATCGTGCTGGTGGTACAGGCGCGAAGCACCACCGTTCCTGCGGTGGAAAGCGCCCTGGCGCTGCTGCGCGATGCGCTGGGGCATGTGGACGGCATTGTCCTCAACCGCCGCGTATTCGAGATACCGGCCAAGTTCTGGACGCCGATCAGTCGCTGGCTGGGAGCCTATTGAGTGAAGGTCGCACTGCTGGCACCGCTGCCGCCGTTGCAGAACGGCATCGCCGACTACGCCCATGGGTGGCGCGCGGCGTTACGCGATGCCGGCGTGGATGTGGTGGTGCCCGCCAGCGGCGAGGATGGCGGTTGGGATACCCGCGATGCGGCATTCTGGCGGGACGTGGACCTGGTCCATGCGCAGCTGGGTGGCGGGCGTGGGCCGGAGTTCGTCGCGTTGGAGCAATTGCGTGTGCGCTGGCCGAAGCTGGCCACCAGCGCCACGGTGCATGACCCGGAACGGCTGGTGTGGCGTTCTCCCGATCCTGCCAAGGGCCTGGCGCGGAAGGCGGCTGCATGGCCCCGGCCGCTACCGCAGCTACTGGCGCTGGCAGGTGATCGAAACACCCTGGCCCGTGAGCGACGGCTGGCGGCGGGGCTGGATGCCATGGTGACCCTGACCCGCACCGGCGCGGCCTGCCTGGCCGAGCGCATGCGCGTGGATCCCGATCGTGTGCACTTCATTGCGCATGGCAACCCGGCGCTGCCACCGTCGCCGCTGCCCACGGCTGCTGGTGTGCGTCTGCTCTATTTTGGTTTCATCTACCCGGGCAAGGGCATCGAAGATCTGTTTGATGCGTTGGCGCTGGTTCGCCGGGATCGTGCACAGGCCGGTTTTACGCTGACCATGGCCGGTGGTTCAGCGCCGGAGTTGGCATTCGGCAGTCGTGGCAACTATGTGGCGCATTTGCAGGAGCGTGCACGCAGCCTGGGTATCGCCGACATGCTGCAGTGGCGCCTGGACCTGCCGGAGACCGCGATTGTCGATTGCGTGCAATCCCATCATGCGATGGTGCTGCCTTACCGCGATTCGCGAAAGCTCGCGTTGCTGGGGCGCATGCGCGGTACCAGTGGCGCCCTGTCCTGGGCCAACGCCTGCGGCCGCGGCGTGATCGCCTCCGATGCGCGCGCGTTCGCCGAGGAGCTTTCGCATGGCAATGGCGTGGTGTTCGCGCAAGGCAACAGCCAGGCATTGGCACAGTGCATCAGCGCGTTGGTGGATGCGCCGGCACTGGCAGGCGATTGGGCCGCGAAGGCCGCGGCGCTCGGAAAACGCCGGCAGTGGTCGACAATTGCCCAGGAATTTTCCGACCTGTTTGCCGCAACCGTGGAGGCCAAGCGATGAAATCCTTGTCCGCGCGCGCCCGTCGCTTCTGGCGGTTGAGCCTTTGCGTGATGTTGGCCGGTGTCCTGCTGTGGGGCATGAGCGCCTGCGCCAAGGGTGAACGTCCGGCATTGGAGCTGACGCCGGAGCGCCCGCTGGTGTGGGCGGACTATCTCGGGGTGAATGCCCACTTCCTGTGGTTCGAGCCGGCGCAGTACCGCCGTCAGATGGACCAACTGCAGGCGCTCGGCCTGCACTGGGTACGGGTGGACCTGCATTGGGACACCATCGAGCCGAAGCAGGGCGTATTTCGCTGGGATGTGCTGGATCCGCTGATGGCGGAGATGGAGCGACGGGGCCTGCAGGCCGAGGTGTATCTGGTCGGGTCCGCACCCCATGCCAGCTCGGCACCGGCGGGCAGCGCCAACCCCGATCAGTACCCACCGCGTGATCCGGCCTTGTATGCGCGCTCGCTGGTCCAGCTTGCCCAGCGCTATCCCAAGGTGGTTGCCTGGCAGGTGTGGAATGAGCCCAACCTGCCGGCGTTCTGGCGTCCGCGCGAGGATCCGGCCGCTTACGGCCGCTTGTTGCAGGCCAGCGTGCAGGCCATGCGCAGCCACGCACCCGGGCGCCAGATCGTCCTTGGCGGCATGGGCTACTTCAGCCAGATGCCCACGCGCGGTGGCGCCTTGATGGTGGAAGAACTGGCCAAGGGCGGCTTGTTTTCGCTGGATGTGATCACCGCCTATCACCCGTACTCGCTGTATCCCGAAGGCGATGACCCGCACGCAATGGATTTCGTGCAGCGTGCGCGGCAGGGCAATGCCGCGTTGCGTGCGGCCGGTGCCAAGGATATCTGGGCCGACGAGTGGGGTTGGTCCAGCTACGCCGGGCCCAAGGAAGAACAGCCCATCATCGGCGACCAGGGCCAGGCGGATTTCGTGACGCGCCGGCTGGCGCTGATGAGCGCCCTGGACTACGACAAGATTTTCCTGTTCGCGCTGAGTGACCTGGACCAGCGTGCCGGTGCGCGCGACCGGCGCTACGGCCTGCTCGACGAGGCTGGCAATCCCAAGCCGGTGTACGTGGCGCTGCAACGGCTGATGACGCTGACCGGACCGCGGCTGGCGCCAGGCAAGCCGCCAGCGTTTTCGGGCGCGCCGCCGGGCATGGTCAGCATCGCCTGGCAGCGCCCGGATGGTCGCCGGCTATGGTTGTTCTGGGCGGCGCAGGCGGGCCAGCTGCAGGTTCAGGGCCTGCGCGAGGCGGTGCTGCACGATCCGCTGACCGGCGCCAAACGCGTCGTTGGTGCAGACGGCACCATCGCCGTGGGTACGTCGCTGTCGGTGCTGGAGTGGTGATGCCTGCGCTGCGCATCCTGTGGGTACTGCCTTATCTGCCGTGGCCAACCACCAGTGGTGGCAAGCTGCGCCAGTACCATCTGCTGCGCTGCCTGGCCGCGCGTGGGCACCGCATCACCTTGCTGGTGCAGAGCAAGACGGTACTGGACCCGGCAACACGCGCAACGCTGGAACCGCTGCTCGAACAGTTGATCGTCATGCCCCGACGCCCGCTGCGCTCGTCGAAGACGATGTTGAGCGCGTTGCTTTCACCGGCACCGTTGTTGGCATCGGTCAACGGGCATGCCCCCGCCTTCAGCGACCGGCTTGACCAGTTGCTGGAGCAACCCTGGGATATCGTGCAGATCGAGCACTCCTACATGTTCGAGCCGTGCCGCGCGCCGTTGCGGCGGCATCGCCGCGCGTTCCTGCTCAGCGAGCACAATGTTGAGTCCACGCTCGCCGAAGTTACCTACAGCCGTTTGCCGGCAGTGCTCAGGCCGCTGGCCGGACTGGACCGTTGGCGCTATCAGCGTTGGGAGCGCCATGTGGTTGCGGCCGCTGCCCGGGTGGTGGCGTTGACTGCCGCCGATGCCAGCATGCTGCAACCCTACAGCCGGCAGCCGATCGCAGTGGTGGTCAATGGCACCGATACCGCAGCGTTCGCCGACGTCGTTCCGGACGTGGCAGCCGGACGGATATTGTTCGTCGGCAATTTCGAGTACGCGCCGAACATCGATGCGGTGGAATGGCTGCTGGATGTGATCATGCCGCGGATATGGGCGGCAGCCCCGGCTACCCGGCTATGCCTGTGTGGCTACGCGCTGCCGTCGCAGTGGGCGCAGCGCTGGGAGGATCAACGCATCGAATGGCGTGGCTTCGTCCCCAGCCTGCAACCGGTGCAGGCGCACAGCAGTGTCTTTATCGCTGCCTTGCGCGACGGCGGGGGCTCCAAGCTCAAGGTGTTGGAGGCGATGGCGGCGGGCTTGCCGCTGGTGGCGACGCCGCAGGCGGTGTCCGGCCTGGACGTGCGCAACGGCATCCACTACCAGGGCGGTGCCGATGCCGATGCGCTGGTGAAGGCCGCGCTGCAGCTGCTGGCAGATCCGCAATTGGCGCGGGCAACCGGTGAAGCGGGGCGCGCCTATGTGCATGACCAGCACGACTGGAACCGTTCGGCCGATCAGCTTGAGGCGGTCTACGCCGGGCTCGCATGCGCGTAGGCATCGACTACCGCCCGGTCACCGCAGCGCCGTACTCGGGCATCGCCCGGCAGGTACTGGCGCTGGAGCAGGCCTTGCTCGCGGCCGGCCAGGAAGTCGTGCGCTTCAGCATGGCACCGGCGGCGCATCCGCATCGGCAGTTGGCCTGCTGCCCGGAGCAGGCGGTGCCGGCGCAGGGCCTGCACCGGCCACGCGCGCGCCTGGCATTCGAACTGGGCTTCCTGCCGGGCGCGTTGCGCCGCGAAGGTATCGGGCTCTATATCGCAACCGCCAATAGCGGGCTGCCGTTGCGCCGCCCGCAATCCCTCAAGCGACAAGTGCTGTTGCTGCATGATGTGTTCCAGCTGACCCTGCCTGGGCGCCATGCCAGTCGCCTGCGCGGCGCAGTGTATGCGGCGATGGACAGGTTCCTGATCGGGCACGCAGTGCGTGGCGCCGATGCGATCTGGACGCCTTCGCGGTTCAGTGCGAACGAAGCTGCGCGGTTGTTTGCCGGTGCCGGTGCGCGCACCTCTGTGTTACCCAATGCCGTGTCCCCGCTTGCTGTGCCGGATGCGGCCAGTGATCCCTTGTTGCCAGCGCGTTATTGGCTGGTGGTGGGGACGCGCGAGCCGCGCAAGAACATTCCCTTCCTGCTGCAATCCTGGCAGTTGCTGCGTGAGCAGGGCAGGGCGCTGCCGGCGCTGGTACTGGTAGGTGATCCGGCCGATGTGCCGGTGGAGCTGGGCAAGCTGCCGGGTCTGCATTGGCGCAGCGGCCTGACCGATGCGCAGCTGTCCCGCCTGTACCATGACGCCGAAAGGCTTTGGCATCCGGCCACCGCCGAGGGCTTCGGCCTGCCGGTCATCGAGGCTTTGCGCTGCGGCACGCCGGTGGCGGTGGCCACGGGCAGCGCCCTGGATGAAATCACCCCGGCGCAGGCATTGCGGTTCGATCCGCTGGATCCGGCCTCGCTGCAGCAGGCCTTGATCGCAGCCTTGCCGGGCAGGCTGGCCGAAGAGAAGCCGGAGGCCCTGCAGGCTGCCGCTGGCGTGTTCGGCGTGGCGCCCTATCAACAGCGGGTGGCGCAGTTGTTGCAGGAGCTGCAGCGATGAAGCTGGGCAGCAGCGTGGCGGTGTTGTGCGGCCTGCTGTTTGGTGTGCTGCTGCTGTTCCTGCCGCCTTCGAAATTCTTCGTGGTGCTGGCGGGCCTGCCCGCCGCGCTGGTGGTGCTGCGCTGGCCGGTGGTGGGCCTGTCGCTGTTCGCGCTGGTGGCGACCTTCATGCCTTACAGCACGTTGCAGATCGGCTTTCGCTTTACCTTGGCCGAAGCCATGCTTGGGCTGACCTGGGCCGGGGTGATGCTGCAGCTGTTCTTCCAGCGGCTGGAGCGGCCACAGTGGCAGGGCGTGGAGCGCAGCCTGATGTTGCTGATGGTGTTCAGTACTTTTCCGTTCCTGGTCGGCCAGGTGATGGTGGTGGCTGATGGCAACGGCCCGGTGAACTGGGTGCGCTGGCTGGCCAACCTTTCCTTGCTGCTGTTGGCGCCGTTGATGCTGCGGCAGGAGAAGCAGCGAGACCAGTTGGTGGTGATGCTGTTGCTGGGCAATCTGGCGATGCTGGTGTTGTCCTTGGGCATGTTCGTCAAATCGCGCAGCGCGCTGGACATGATCCCGATCCTGGAAAAGATGCACTACGCGCATCCCGAGGCGCTGCTGGATATCTTCAGTGCAGAGAATGCACGTTTGGGCACCCCGTGGGTGCATCCCAACCTGACCGGTGGCGCGATGGCGATGTTCGTGCCATTGGCCGCGTTCTATGCGCTTTACCAGCACGGCTGGCGTCGCCTGCTGGGCGCGGCGGTGGCGCTGCTGGGCTGCGCGGCGCTGCTGCTGAGCAGTTCCCGTGGCGCGATCCTGGCCATTGGCGTGGTCCTGCTGTGGCTGTCGTGGCTGCGGGTGCCTTACGCGCGGGCGATGGTGGTGTCCGGCATCCTGCTGGGCGCGGTGCTGGCGGTGACGTACACGCCATTGCAGGATCGGCTTGCGACGATGTTCTCTTCCGACAACGCCAGCACCGAGGTGCGCGTGGATGAGTACAAGCGTTTCCCCGAGGCAGTGGCGCGCTATCCGTTGGGTATCGGCTTCCGTACCGAGCCGCCGGTGCCTGGCAGCGGCTTGTTGGGCATTTCCAATCTCTGGCTTTACTACATGTACAAGCTGGGGTTGCTGGGCATGCTGCTGTACTGCGTTGTCACCTGGCGCTGGTGGTGCCTGGTGCGGCCGCAGGGCAAGGTGGTCACGGTGGATGCACGCAACGGCCTGTGGATGGGCTGCACGACCGGGCTGGTGGCCGCCTTGCTCACCGGCCTGATCGATCACTACTACAGTTTCACCATGGTCCTGGTGGCCTTGTTCTGGCTGGTGATGGGCCTGGGCCTGCAGAGCGCGGGCGCCGTGCTACCGGGCAGCCCTGGCCAGCCCTTGGCAAGCTTGAGGAAGCAACAATGAAGCATCGCATTTTCCATTCGCTGGACCTGCGCTCACGGCTGGACGAATACGCCAGCCGCATGGGCGTGTCCCCGGCCGCGTTGACCGAGGCCTATGAGTGGCTGCTGGCCAATGAGGGGGCCTTTGAGGAAGCCAGTGCCGACCAGGTGCGGGTATCGATCTGCTCGGTGGACATCGAATCGCAGCTCGAGCATCCGCTGGCACGCCAGCTCTACCACGTGCTCAAGACCGAAGTGCCGACACAGCTGGTGCCGCGCTACGGCATCAACTGGCCCACCTTCAAGGACCGCTGCCTGCGTATCTGGGAGCAGTTGTACAACATCGCCATCAACAAGGTGCCTTTCCACTGGGTGCGGCTGACCTGGCTGCGCATCGGCGGCGCCAGGATCGGTGAGGGCTCCACCATCTGGCGCAACACCGAGGTGCTGGGGGTCAACAACCTGGTGATCGGCAAGGACAGCGTGATCGCCTGGCATTGCCAGATCGACGCGCGCGCCGGCCTGCGCATTGGTGACCACGTTGCGGTCGCTTCGCACGTACTGATCATCGCCGGCTCGCATGACCTCACTGCACCGGAGTTCTGGTCGGTGTCGGCCCCGATCGTGATCGAAGACTATGTGTGGATCGCCAGCCGCGCGCTGGTGGCACACGGTGCGCACCTGGGCCGCGGCTGCGTGATCACCGCCAACACGGTGGTCGCCAAGGAAGTGCCGCCCTACAAGATCATCGGCGGTACCGGTGCCAAGTCCATGGGGGAGCGCCCGCATAACCTGAATTACCGCGTGGGTGGCAAGAACATCCTCACCCTGCTGCACTGATCCGCGATGTTCCGCGCCACGCTCTGGTTGACCCTTGCCACCATCGCCGGCCTTGCGCTGGGCTTTGGCCGCGAGTGGCTGCTGGTCGATGCCTGGGGCGCGGGCGCGCGCACCGATGGCTTCCTGGTGGCGTTGTTCGTGCCCGAGGCGATCCGCATGACCTTGGCTGCGGGCCTGCTGTCCTCGGCCGCCTTGCCCTTGTTCCAGCGGGTGGCTGCGCCGCAGCAACCGCGCTGGATCGCCACCCAGCTGGGTAGCCTGCTGCTGACCGGCGTGTTGATTGCACTTGTCCTGAGTGTCGCATCCACCCTGTGGGTGACTGTGATCGGTCCGGGCATGGCGCCGGCCGTGCGGCAGGTGGCAGCGTCCAGTCTGATGTTGCTGGCATGGACGGTGCCGCTGGTGATGGTCCACGCATTGGCAGCGGCGGTAGGGCAGGCCAAGGAGCATTTCATGCTGGCCGGCCTGGGGTCGTTCCTTTACAACCTGCCCGCGGTAATCGTGCTGCTGCTGCAACGCAGCCACACCCAGGAGCGCACCCTGGCCCTGGCGTTCATTGCCGGCGCGGTACTGATGATGTTGTCCGTGCTGCCCCTGCTGTGGCGCGCCGGCTGGCGCCCCTGGCAATGGAACTGGAACGGTAGCGATGCGCGGGCGCTGTATCGCAAGCTCGGACCATTGCTGGTCAGCGCCGGTGCCAGCCAAGGACTGGTGTTGCTGGAGCGCATCTGTGCGTCGTTCCTGGGCGAAGGCGCGATCACCGTGGTCAATCTTGCGCGCAAGTTGGTCAACCTGCCGCTGGTGGCACTGATGAGCCTCAACCAGGTGGTGCTGGCGCGGATGACGCGCTTGGCGGGGGATGCCGCGGCACGCCGCCACGCGCTGCAGATCGGACTGCTGGTCACGGCCAGCATGACCTTGCCGGCGGCCGTGGGCATGGTGGGCGCGGCACCGTCGCTGGTCGAACTGTTCCTGCCAGCCGGCATGGCGCAAGGCCAGTTGCCGCTGCTGTTGGCGTGGTTTGCCTGCGTAATCGTGTTCGGCGCCTGGAACGCACTGCTGGCACGTTATGCGTATGCAACCGGCGATACCGTGTTGCCGATGCGCTGCGAGCTGCAGGGCAGTGCGCTCAACGCGGTAGCATTGCTGCTGGTGCCGGCATTGACGGGCGCGGCAGGTATTGCGTGGGCTGCACTGGCCGGCTGCCTGTTGACCGCATTCCTGTTCCTGCGCAGCTACGGCTTGTTGCGCGCCCCGGTCATCTACCGCTTGCCCTTGGTGGCGCTAGTTGCCTTGGCTCTCGCCGCTGGCGTGTTCCAGATGGCATTGGGGCAATGGCAGCAGATCGGCGTGGCGGCGCTGTTGGCCACGGTTTGCCTGTTGGTGATGGTGGCCTGGACGGTGCGGGCGGTGCGACAAGGCGGGCCGGCCAACTAACGGTGGACCGCTGCAGCAAGACGATGGTTTCGTCGGGCATCCTTGCGTGCGTTGGTGACATGCACGGTCCCGTAGCCGATTGGGTCGGGACCCTGCATGTGCATCGCTCCCCCCGGCCGCAGGCGGGGCGAGCTGCCACGCCTGCTAGAGATAATTGATCATCACCATGTAGCCGCTGCCGACGGGCTCGCGATGGCGCAGCTGATAGTGCGTGGAAAACAGGCGTCCATTCTGGTGCGAAGGCGCTATCAGCGTGTGCAGGCCGGGTGCGTTGGTGTCTGTACCCAGATCAACGATGCGTCCCGTATCCAGCAACGCGACGCTTACCGTGGCGCCCTGTGCGGAGCGCGGGCAGTCGTTCAACTGGAGTTGCTGTCGCGCCAAGGTAAGGCTTGCTGCGCACCCAGGATCGGTGATCCGACCACCGAAGTGCACAGTGCCTCCATCGGCGTTCGCTACGCCGGCTGTTGCGATCAATGCCACGGCAAGCAGGAGAGAACGGTTCATGGCTGCGCTCCGCGTTGTGGGCTTTCAGTAGGCGCCTGTCGTTCGTGATGCAGAAGGGGCAAATTCCAGAACTGCCAGCAGCCATCACGTGCATTGAGTGATCGCCATCAAACTAGGATTTGTCAGGCAAATGACGCTGCAGAAAGCGCATCAGTGTTCGCTTTTATCAAGGGTACGAAACGATAAATCGTTAATGCAGCCGCGTTGATTACAACTGAGGAAGCCGACAACGCCTGCGTCTAACTGGGGTACGGCGCCAAATCGCAATTAATGCGAAGGCCATCACATTATTTGTTGCTAGTGTTCGCACCCGGACGCGATGCGTTGCATCGGGTTCCCAATCAAATGCGAGGCAGGGGCGTTCTCCGCGGTTGATCCCTGTTTCACCGGTCTTCATTCCAATCCAGGGCAAGGTAAACGCAATGCGCACTGTCTCTCTCTTCGTTGGCCTCGTAGTTGCAGCCACCTCATTCGCAGCCGGTGCTGTCGACGGCACCATCACCTTCAATGGCGAGGTCACCGACAAGACCTGCACGATCGCCACGCCGCAGGGCAAGGATTTCACGGTGACCTTGCCAACCGTTTCCAGCAGCACGCTGGCAGTTGCCGGACAGGTTGCCGGACGCACGCCGTTCTCCATCAATCTGACCGATTGCAATCCGGGTGACGTCGCCACCTACTTCGAACCCGGCGCCACCATCGATCTGTCCAGTGGCCGCCTGAACAACACCGCTGCTGCCAATGCCGCTGGCCAGGTGCAGCTGCAGTTGCTGGGCGACAACAGTTCTTTCCTGCCGGTTGTGACCGCCGGTGCCGGCAGCGCGCAGGCGAACTCGCAGTGGGTGACGGTGGCCGCCGATGGTTCGGCCAATCTGAACTACTTCGTCGAGTACTACGCCACTGGTGCGGCAACGCCGGGTGAAGTCACCAGCAGCGTGAAGTACACGATCATCTACAACTGATGCTCTGTGCTTGCCCCGGTTGGCAGCGTCCAACCGGGGCACTTTCCCATGGGGCACCACGCGTGATGAAGACGAAATTTTCCATTTCCGTGCTGCTCGTGCTGCTGCTTTCGGCAGCGCGGGCCGATGCGGGAGTGGTGGTCAACGGTACCCGCGCGATTTATCCGGCGCAGGCGCGCGAGATCACCATACAGGTCGACAACGTGGGTGATTCTCCTGCGTTGGTGCAGGCGTGGATCGACAGCGGTGACGTAGAACAGACCGCCGACAATGCGGATGCACCATTCATGCTGACGCCGCCGATCAGCCGCGTCGAGCCGGGGCGCAGCCAGGCCCTGCGCGTGGTGTTCACCGGTGCGGAGCTGCCAAGGGACCAGGAATCGCTGTTCTGGCTCAACGTGCTGGACGTCCCGCCTTCGCCACAGCAGCTGGATGATGGGCAGAACTACCTGCAGGTCGCGTTTCGCTCGCGCATCAAGCTGTTCTATCGCCCGCAGGGCCTGAAGGGTTTGGCCAACGAGGCACCCAAGGCGCTGCAATGGAAGCGAGAGGATGGGCGGCTGCGGGTAGAAAACCCAACGCCCTACCACGTGACCCTTGCCGAAGTATGGGCGCTCTCCAGTGCCGGCGAAGAGGTGATCGATGACAAGGGGAAGATGGTCGGGCCGGGACAGTCACTGCAGTTCAAGGCACCCGCTACGGCGCGGTCATTGCGCTTCTCTACCGTCAACGACTATGGCGGAAGGAATGAATACACCATCAGCCTGGATGCGGATGGCCAAGCGCATTGAGCGCGTCGTGGAGTGATCTGTCAGCGCAATCGTCCTGAAGGAACGCAGCTGTGATCGAGAGCAGGTTGGCGACATCGTTGCGGAACATACTGGCGGCCAGGCCAGTGATGCTGCGCCCGTGTGCCTGCCTGATGGCGGCGGCAGCCTGCTCAAGTCCTGTCCATGCAGCGCCAGCGCCCGAACCAGGTGCGCACGCCTTGCTGGATGGCGCGGCGGCAAGCCGGGCGCGCGCGCCGGTAACCGCCGAATTCGATTCCGACTTTCTGTCCGGCCAAGGGCGCAAGGTCGACCTTTCGGTGTTTGCCAATGGCAACCCCATGGTTGCCGGCAGCTACCGGGTGGACATCTACGTCAACGGTGTTTGGCAGGGGCGCCGCGACGTGATGTTCAAGGCAGACAGCCAAGGTGACGTAGCTGCCTGCTTGAGCCTGGCGCAGCTGGAAGAACTGGGCGTGGACACCCAGCAGCTCGCCGATGGCACACGCGCGGCGGATACTGCCACGGATGACTGCGTGCCAGTGCACAAGCGCATGCAGGATGCCTACGGGCGTTATGACAGTGCTTCCCTGCGTTACGACGTGAGCATCCCGCAGACGTTCATGCGCCGGCAAGCGCGTGGTTACGTCAATCCAGCGTTATGGGACCGAGGTATCAATGCGGGGTTCGTTGGCTACAACTTCAACGTGCTGGACAGCGATGTGCGAACGGTCGGTGGCCAAAGTAATCGCAACGCCTACCTCGGCTTGAACCTGGGCTTGAACCTGGGGGGCTGGCAGCTTCGACAGGATTCCAATCTCACCTGGCGCGAAGGTGCAGGCAGTCATTGGCAGCGGATTTCGACGTATGCACAGCGCGGCATCGCACCCATACGGGGCATGTTGACCATCGGCGAGGCCTTCAGCAACGGCGAGCTGTTTGATTCGGTTGGGTACCGAGGGGTGAGCCTGGTCAGCGATGACCGCATGCTGCCCGATTCGCTGCGCGGTTATGCGCCGGTGGTGCGCGGCATCGCGGAGACCAATGCGCGCGTGGAAATCCGCCAGAACCAGCAGCTGATCTATTCGTCCACGGTATCTCCCGGTGCGTTCGTGATCGAGGACCTGTACCCAACCGGGTACGGTGGGGATCTGGAGGTGCGGGTGATAGAAGCCGATGGCAGGAACCGCCAGTTCAAGGTTCCCTTCGGTTCGGTGGCGCAGATGTTGCGCCCGGGCATATCGCGCTATGCGATTACTGCGGGCGAGGTCCGCAGCGATCGGTTGCTCGATGAACCCTGGTTGCTGCAAGGCACCTATCAGCGTGGCATCGGCAACCAGCTGACCCTGTACGCCGGTGCTGCGTTGAGTGAAGGCTACAGCTCCCTGTTGTATGGCGCAGGCATCTCGACGCCGCTGGGTGCATTTGCAGCCGATGTCACCCACGCCCGCACGCAGCTGCACTTTCTCGGGGATCGGCAAGGCGCGAGTGTGCGCCTGAGTTACAGCTCGTTGTTCTCGGGTACCGGTACCAGCCTGACGTTGGCGGCGTATCGCTACTCCACGCGTGGTTTCTACAGCCTGCAGGACGCGCTGTACGCCCGTGACGCGGTGGAGCGTGGTTTCGGTACGCTGGCGCAGGGGCGTCAACGCAGCCAGTTCCAGTTGACGATGAACCAGCCACTGGGACAGCGCTATGGTGCCTTGTACCTGACAGGGTCGGTGCGTGACTTCTATGACCGGCCCGGCACAAGCACCCAGTACCAGTTGGGCTATAACACCGCCTGGCGCAGGCTCAACCTGGGTGTGTCCGCACTGCGGACCGAAGAGGGCATCTTTGGCAGGAACGACACCCAGTACCTGCTGAGCGTGAACATGCCTTTGGGACGGGGTGATCGCCCTGTGTCCTTCAGTACCGATATCGGCGCACGCCAGCACGGTGGGTATGACAGCAGCCGCGTCGGGATCACGGGTTCGGCTGGACGGGATAATGCGCTCAGTTATGGCTTGGCGGTGACCGACAGTCGCCAGGGCAGCGGCAATGCCGTCGCCAACATGGCCTACCAGGGACGTTATGCGGCAATGACCGCGTCCTACGGCTATTCAAGTGATTTCCGCCAGCTCTCGCTCGGCGCCAGCGGCAGCATCGTTGGCCACGGTGGCGGCCTGACCTTTACGCCGCAGCGCGGTGAAACCATGGTTCTGGTGCAGGCGCCGGGGGCCGTGGATGCGCACCTGACCAATGCACCCGGCTTGCGCATTGATGGGCGCGGCTATGCGGTGGTTCCCTATGTGTCCCCTTATCGCCTCAATACGGTGACGCTGGATCCGCAGGACATGGCGCGCGACGTTGAGCTGGAAAGCAGCAGCCAGTCGATCGCTCCTTACGCCGGGGCAATCAGCTACCTGAAATTCCAGACCCGCAAGGGCCGCGCGGTGCTGATCCAGCTGCGCGATGCGCAGGGCGGATTCCTGCCGTTGGGGGCCCAGGCTGCGGATGTGCAGGGACAGACGGTGGGCATGATGGGGCAGGGCGGGCGTTTGTACATGCGTACCGAACTTGAGCGCGGCCACTTGGTGGTTTCCTGGGGTGAGGCCGAGGATCAGCGGTGCGGGGTCGACTATCAATTGCCAGCGGAGACGGAAGGTGCGGCGCTGGGCTTCATCAAGCTGGAGGCAACATGTCGCTGACGTGTATTGGGTTGCGCACCCACGGGATGGCGATGCTGGTGCTGGCCGGGGTTGCGTTCGCGCCGCAGGCAAAGGCCCGCTGTTCACTCAGTTCCACCGCGTTCGTCGCACAGGACGTGCGCATTGGACATGGGGCAGGTGGTGATCCTGCCGACGTTGCCCATTGGTGCGGTGATCAAGGAACTGGTAGTGCCGATAAACCAGCGCAACAGCGTGGCCACCTGCACGGGCGGTGGTGGCTCGGCCATTGGGCGTTTCGTCAATGCGCCCCAGCAGATACCCGTACCCGGTTTCAGCAACGTATTCGCCACCAATATTGTCGGCGTCGGCATCCGCGTCTACCGGGACTCTGGCGAGATCCAGGCGTTCTATCCGCACAGCCTCACCTTTGGTAACGGTACCCTCAGCCTTGCCGGCGGTACGTTCAAGGTGGAGCTGATCAAGACCGCTGCCGCTACCGGATCAGGCCCCATTGCGCCGCCCGGGCTGTTCACCTCGTACTACTTCGACGGTGATAGTCAGGCCAGGCCCGTGCTGACGTCCAGCTTCTTTGGCAGCGGTACCACGGTGGTGACGCCGACCTGCTCGGTGCAGGCGGGCAGTCGCAACGTGGTGGTTGATTTCGGCGCGGTGCCCAGCAGTGCATTCAGCGGTGTGGGGGCCCGTGTGGCGGACAGGGATTTTGAAATTGCCCTGGACTGCAGGGGCAGCAACCTGGCGCAGTATCAAAGCCGGATAGCCATTCGCCTGGACGCGACCCAGGACGTGTCCAACCTGCCGGGGGTCCTGCCCTTGACCGCAGCGGTTGATTCCGCGACGGGTATAGGAATCGAGATGGTCAGGCGTAGCGGTACCGGCGAACTGCCGGTGCGCTTTGCACAGAACATCGACCTTGGCTTGACCACGCCCTCCACGCAGGTCTTCAGCCTGCCGCTGCGGGCGCGCTACATCCAGACACGTGCCGGCAAGGTCGCGCCGGGCAAGGCCAACGGCAGGGCCACTTTCACCATCCAGTACAACTAGCGTGTTGCCGCTTGAACGGTGGGGCGCCCGGCCTCGGCCGGGCGCGCCTGCACGGATTGCCATGGTGGTTGGTCCGCGCGCCGTTCTAGAATGCAGCCTCAACCATCAGGGGGGCTGTGCATGGGGATGCACGTCAACGAGGTTTGCATCAACTGTGATCGTGCGGTTGCCGATCACACCCAGAAGTACTGCCCGAATTGTGGTCAACCCACACCGGTGCATCGCATTGACTGGCATTTCCTGGGCCATGAGCTGGAGCACAG
This sequence comes from Stenotrophomonas sp., assembly GCF_032061965.1. GTDB lineage: Bacteria > Pseudomonadota > Gammaproteobacteria > Xanthomonadales > Xanthomonadaceae > Stenotrophomonas. The sequence continues at coordinate 110,064 of NZ_DAMBEF010000004.1, forward strand.
CGTGCTGCACATGGACCGCGGCATCCTCTACTCGCTCAAGCAGTTGATGCTGCGGCCCGGGCCGCTGCTCAGGGACTACATAGAAGGCAGGCGCGGCAATCAGGTCAAGCCGCTGTTGTTGATTACGATGATGTCCGCCGCAGTGGTATTGCTGAATCGCCTGATCACCGGCGGCGGGTTTATGGATGAGGGCTTTTCGCAGACGGAGGCCATGGGCCAGGCCCTGCCTGCCGAGGCGCTGCGGTTCATTGCTGCCTATCGCTCGGTCAGCGCTTGGATCGAGTCGCATTTCGCCGCCTTCACCCTGATGCTGTTGCCGATCGAAGCGCTGGTGTTCTGGCTGGTGTTCAAGCGCTACAGCAGACTGAACTATCCCGAGTGGCTGGTGGTGACCACCTTGCTGACCGTGCAGACCTTCGTCATCTGGTCGGTGCTGGTACTGGTGCACCGCTGGTTGCCGCAGACGCAGGTGCTAGCGGGGGTGCTGGGGATGATCTATACCGCAGCATCGTTGATGCAGTTCTTCCAGGGGCGCCCATTGGGATCAACCCTGTGGCGAACGATCCTGGCATTGGCGATTTTTTCGCTGGCCAGCTCCGCGGCAGTGGTGGCAGCGGTGATCGCGGTGATGTGGATCGGATAATCCCATAGAGACGATCTGCGGTGCCCGGCACCGCAGAAATCACTCCAATGCGTAGCGCAGCACGAACAAGCCGGCCACCAGCCACACGGCGGCGTGGACCTCACGCCAGCGGCCGGTGCCGGCCTTCAATGCCGCGTAGGCGATGAAGCCGAAGGCCAAGCCATTGGCGATGGAATAGGTGAACGGCATTGCCAGCGCGCACAGCGCGGCGGGTACCGACTCGGTCAGGTCATCCCACTTCACGTCCACCAGTTCGCGCAGCATCAGCCCGGCGACGAACAGCAGTGCCGGGGCGGTGGCGTAGGACGGCACCATCGCCGCCAGCGGCGAGAACAGCAGGGCGGCAAGGAACAACGCGGCGACCACCAGCGCGGTCAGCCCGGTGCGGCCGCCCACCTGCACGCCGGAGGCGCTTTCGGCAAAGGCGGTGGTGGAGCTGGTGCCGAGCAGTGAGCCGGCAACGATCGCGCTGCTGTCGGCGAGCAGGGCGCGACTGAAGCGCTTCTTGCCGTCTTCCAGTTTCAACAGGCCGGCGCGGCCGAGTACGCCGTACAAGGTGCCGGTGGCATCGAATACTTCCACCAGCACGAATACCAGTACCACCTGCAGCAGCACCGCCAGCGGCGCACCGCCGTCGTGATGCAGCAGACCGGGCAGATCCAGTTGCAGGAAGGTCGGGGCCAGGCTGGGGGGCAGCGAGACGATGCCCTGGTATTGCACCGAGCCGATTGCCCAGCCCATGCCGGTGACGGCCAGGATGCCGATCAGGATGGCGCCACGCACCTTGCGTGCCTCCAGGATGGCGATCAGCAGGAAACCGGCCAGCGCCAACAGCGGCGGGGCGGTATTGAGCGGCCCCAGGGTCAGCATGGTGTCTTCGTTGGCGATGATCACGTTCGATTTCTGCAACGCGATGATGGCCAGGAACAGGCCGATGCCGGCCACGATGGCCGAACGCAGCGAGGCCGGAATGCCTGCCACCAGCCATGCGCGGATGCCGGTGAGCGACAGCACCCAGAACACCAGCCCGGAAATGAACACCGCGGCCAAGGCCTGCTGCCAGGGCAGACCGGCAGCGCCCACCACGGTAAAGGCGAAGAACGCATTCAAGCCCATGCCCGGTGCCATGCCGATCGGGAAGTTGGCAGCCAGGGCCATCACCGCCGAGCCGATCGCCGCCGCCAGACAGGTCGCCACGAACACCGCGCCCGGGTCCATGCCGGTGGTGCCGAGGATTTCCGGGTTGACGAAGACGATGTAGGACATCGTCAGGAAGGTGGTGATACCGGCCAGCACTTCGGTGCGGACGCTGGTGCCGTGTTGTTGCAGTTTGAAGATTCGGTCTAGCAGGGACATGGGGGAATTCCGTGGATTGCAGGCTGTGTCCTCTCGCTGGGTTGGAGAGGGGGCCGGAGGCGGGAGCGGGGCGTGCTGCCATCCGTCGCAGGAACCGAAAACGGAGTCCTGCCTTTTCTTCTCCCGCGTGCGGGAGAAGGTGCCCCGAAGGGGCGGATGAGGGGGAGCTTCACCCGCTCTTCGGCTCTTTGAGCTTTTCTGACCAAAGCAAACGATGCCAGTTTCATGCGCAGAGCTTGCCCTCACCCCAACCCCTCTCCCGCAGGCGGGAGAGGGGCTTCAAAGCGAAGGGCGCGCTGTCCTGCGCCGTCGCCAAAAGCAGACGGCCGCTCTGGGCGGCCGTCTGTCGGGTATTACTTCAACGCCTTGAAGCGCAGGCGCTTGGGACCGGCATCGTCGCCGAGGCGACGCTTCTTGTCCTCTTCGTACTCGCGGTAGTTGCCCTGGAAGAACTCCACGTGCGAGTCGCCTTCGAAGGCAATGATGTGCGTGGCGATGCGGTCCAGGAACCAACGGTCATGCGAAATGACGAAGGTGTTGCCCGGGAACTCCAGCAACGCATCTTCCAGCGCACGCAGGGTTTCGATGTCCAGATCGTTGGACGGTTCGTCGAGCAGCAGCACGTTGCCACCCTGCAGCAGGGTCTTGGCCATGTGCAGGCGGCCACGCTCACCACCGGACAGCGAGCCGACCATCTTCTGCTGGTCCTGGCCCTTGAAGTTGAAGCGGCCGATGTAGGCACGCGACTGGATCTCGACACCGTTGATGTTGAGGATGTCCAGGCCGCCCGCGATTTCCTGGAACACGTTGTGGTTGCCCGTCAGCGCGTCGCGGCTCTGGTCGACATAGGACAGCTTGACGGTCGGGCCGACCACGATCTCGCCCGAGTCCGGCTTTTCCTGGCCGGTGATCATCTTGAACAGGGTCGACTTACCGGCACCGTTCGGGCCGATGATGCCGACGATGGCACCCGGCGGGATGATCATCGACAGGTTGTCGATCAGCAGGCGCTCGCCGAACTTCTTGGAGACGTTCTTGAACTCCATCACCGAGTTGCCCAGGCGCTCGCCCGGCGGGATGAAGATTTCATTGGTTTCGTTGCGCTTCTGGTAGTCAACGCTCTGCAGCTCTTCCAGGCGGGCCAGGCGGGCCTTGCCCTTGGTACGGCCACCCTTGGCGTTCTGGCGCGACCACTCCAGTTCCTTCTGGATCGCCTTCTGGCGGGCCTTTTCCTGGTTATCTTCCTGCTTCAGGCGCTCGTCCTTCTGCATCAACCATTCGGTGTAGTTGCCCTTCCACGGAATGCCGCGACCGCGGTCCAGTTCCAGGATCCACTCGGCGGCGTTGTCCAGGAAGTAGCGATCATGGGTGACGGCCACCACGGTGCCGGTATAGCGCGCCAGGAACTGTTCCAGCCACTCCACGGATTCGGCGTCCAGGTGGTTGGTCGGTTCGTCGAGCAGCAGCATGTCCGGCTTCTGCAGCAGCAGGCGGCACAGGGCCACGCGGCGCTTCTCACCGCCGGACAGGTTGCCGATCACCGCGTCCCACGGCGGCAGGCGCAGGGCGTCGGCGGCCACGTCCAGCTGGTTCTCCAGCGTGTGGGCATCGCCAGCGGCCAGGATGGCTTCCAGCCGTTCCTGTTCCTTTGCCAGTGCATCGAAGTCGGCGCCTTCTTCGGCGTAGGCGTCGTAGATCTTGTCCAGCGCGGCCTGGGCCTGCAGCACTTCGCCCACGCCTTCCTCGACCGCTTCACGCACGGTCTGGGCCGGGTCCAGGCGCGGTTCCTGCTCCAGGTAGCCGACCTTGATGCCGGCCTGCGGGCGGGCCTCGCCCTCGAAATCGGTGTCCACACCGGCCATGATCTTCAGCACGGTGGACTTGCCGGCGCCGTTCAGGCCCAACAGGCCGATCTTGGCACCGGGGAAGAACGACAGCGAGATGTCCTTGATGATCTGCCGCTTGGGCGGGACCACCTTGCTGACGCGGTTCATGGTGTAGATGTATTGCGAGGACATGACGTCTCCGTAGCGCACGCCTGCGCCCGGTCCGGGAGGGGACTGGGCCCAAGGCAAATAGGGAATGGGGCATTATAGCCGCAAGCCCGGCCCGCCCGGATTGGGGTACGTGGCTTGCTGATTTGTGAATGCGAAAGAAGGTAACCGTTTCCAGCCGGAGTTCGTTCAGTCGCCGTGAGCATGATGGAAACCGTCACCCAACCCTACGAGGGCCACCCATGAAAATGAACCGTCTAGTTGTCGCTGCCATGACCGCCCTGCTGGCCTTTGGCGCCACGGCCCCTGCCTTTGCCGCTGGCGATCGCGACCATGACCGTGGCCGTCATGGCTGGGATGACCGTGGTCGGGGCAATGACCGCGGTCGTGGGCATGACCGTCGGGATGACCGCCGCGAATGGCGTGATGATCGCCGCCACTACGCCAACGGCTACCGCGAGGGCTACCGCGACGCTCGTCACAATGATCGCCGCTACTATGCCCCGCCACGTCGGGTGGTGTACCAGCCGTATGGCTTCCAGCGCGGCTACCGCTACAGCAATTACTACGGTGGCCCGGTTTACGTGGTCAACGACTATGACCGTTACCACGTGCGCCGCCCGCCGCATGGTCATCGCTGGATCCGCGATGATCGCGGCAACATGCTGATGGTGGCCATTGCCACCGGCATCATCGCCGACATCGTGTTCAATCACTGATCGTTGGCCAGGTAACAAAACAAGGGCGCATCCCACGGGATGCGCCCTTGTTTATTCCGCTGGGGGCGTCACTCGGGCGGCATGCCCAGGCAGCTGCCCCGTTCGGCATCGGTGCAGAGGGTCGGCTGCCTTACCCCGCCCTCGCGGATCGAGATCAACGGGCTGGCGCCTTCCGGCAGCGGGGCAGGGGCGGGCGGCAGGTTGGCGGCGACAAGTTGTGCCGCTAGCGCCGCGGCTTGGGCGGATGTGCCGGCCACCTCGAGTTGACCGCCCAGGTAGTGGATGTCGTAGTTGCCCAGGCGGGAACCAATGGCATCGCTGGCAAGGATGTCGTACGAGCCGGGCAGGGCAGAAGCATCGCTCCCTGCGCTGGCCAAACGCACGCCGTCGACTGTATCGCCGTTTTTCAGCCCGGTAACGGAGTAGCGCTGCAGGATCAGGCTCTGTCCTACCCACTTCCACATGTCGGTGGCAGTGATGGTCAGTGCTGCCTTGCCCACGTCCAGGGTGCCGTCGACATAGGTGATGTCGTAGTTGGACAGGCCGGTGCCGTCGGCATTGTTGGCGGTGATGGTGTAGTCGCCGACAT
>NZ_DAMBEF010000004.1:115464-143088 GCF_032061965.1 Stenotrophomonas sp.
TTGGACAGGCCGGTGCCGTCGGCATTGTTGGCGGTGATGGTGTAGTCGCCGACATTGGCGGTAGCGGCCGCGCCAGTGCTGCCCAGGTTGACCGACGACACGCTGTCGCCGTTGACCAGGCCATTGCTGCTGAAGCCGTTGAAGCCGCCGGTCTGTCCGTAGGTCTTGCCGCCGTTGTTGGCGGTGATGGTCAATGCCTTCGGGTCAACCCATAGCTCGCCTTGCACGAAGGAAAGGGCATATCCGCTTGTCCCGGCATCCAATGTTCCCGCGGAGACATCAACGGCATAGGGGGTCGCCGTCACCCCGGCGGTGGCTGATGCGCCTGCGGAAGCGAGTAGCGGGGTGCCGGTTACCAGGTTGGCGAGGTCGTCGGACAGGTAGGCGCCGCTGACACCTGCCATGGCGCCAGTGATGGAAAACGCATTACGTGGATCGATGCTGTCGCCGTAGACCTTGCGTAGCGTGTTTACCGCGACCGTCAGTGTCGGCTGCCAGGCGAACAGGTATCTGTTGTCGGAGCCCGCTGCATGAGCAAAAGCAGTGGTGTTCCACAACGCGGTATTACCGCTGTCAAGGCCGCCAAATACATGATTCTGGGAAGGCGATGCCAGATAGACCTGCCAGCGCCCTGGCCCAGTCAAGGCAATGGCGCTGCTGCCAAAGCGATTGTCGAAAATGCCGGCGGTGGCCAGGTCCACATTTGCTGCACGTATCTGGCCGTCCAGGCGCAGCCCTGCATCCGCTCCCACCTGCAGGTCGCCGGTGGTGGTGATATTACCCAGCTGCATGCGGTCGGCGCTGCCGATACTTGCCGAGGCGGCATTGATATCTACCCGCCCACCAAAGTGGTTGCCCGCCTGCTCAAGTTGGATGCTGCCGATGGCCTGGAGTTGGCTGGTGCCGGTAATCCGCAGGCCTGCGGTTTGTTGGATGGTGCTCAGTGACGTTGCGATCAGATTGCCGCCGATGCGGCTATCCCCAAGCAGCAGTTCCTGGCCCTGCACAGCGGTATCACCGCTTACGTTGGCGTTGTCCAGGACCAGCGTAGTGCCCGCATGTGCGTCCAGGTTTCGGGCGTTGACCGCCTGCAGATTCAGTCCGGCATCAGCGTGGAGGTGTACGTCGCGGCCGTCGATCTCAACCTGGCCATCCAAACGGTTATCTGCGTGCTGCAGGGTGATGTCGCCGCTGGCGGCGAAGCGGGACATGCCATCGACCGTCACCTGCGCGGTCTGCACGATGTTGCCGCTGCTGGTCAGCGACAGATCACCGCTGGCCTGCACCCCTGCCAGTTGCAGGTCGCCGGCAGCCACGCGGATATCGTCGCCGATCAGCAGCAGGGAGTCGTTGAAGCGGTTGCCGGCATTTTCGATGACGATATCGCCGCTGTTGCTTACCAGTGCACTCGCGCCATTGGCGAGGATGCGCCCCGCTACCTGCACCACATTGCCGACATCGCTGGCCAGCATCACCTGTCCGCCGGTGATATCGGCCCCTACCGTCACGCCGTCACGGCCCTGCAGCACCACGGCGTTTCCGGTGAGGGCAGTGTGGGTGTTCAGCTGGCCGCCCGTGGCACTGGCCAGCAGCGAGCCACCCGCAAGATCGATCGCATTGCCGGCCAGCATCAGGTTGCCGTCTGCCTCGAGTGACGCGGTGCCCCCATTGCGGGTGCGCAGCCCGTCAACCTCGAGGTTGCCGTCGGCGGCCAGGGTGACGGCCGATGCGTCCAGCGCCACGGCGTCGCCGAAGGTATTGCCAGCCTGCTGCAGGACGATGTCATCGTGTGCGGTCAGATCGCTGCGCCCGCCCACTTCCACGCTGGCGGTCTGGCCGATGCCGCCGCCATGGGCCACGGCGAAGAAATCGCCGTCTGCGGCAACGCCACCCAGGCGCAGGTGGCCGGCATTTTCAATGCGCACATCGCGGCCGGCCAGCTGCACGCCGCCTCCGAACTGATTCCCCGCATGGCCCAGGCGGATGTCACCGCTGGCGCTGAAGCGGCTGTCGCCCGCCACCCGCAGCGCCACGCCCTGGTCAATGTCGCCCTGGCTATATACCTGCAGGCTGCCGGCCGACACGGTGCCCAGCTGCACGCCCTCACCGGACAGCCGTGCCAGGCCGCTGGCCTGCACATCGGCCTCGTCGAGCAGGCCCAGCGTGGACAGGACCACATCGGCGCCGCGCACCTGCAGGCTGCTGCCGAGGTGGTTGCCTGCATGGTCGAGCATTACGTTGCCGGTGGCCTGGAGCTCACTGCCATCGCCCAGGGTAACGGCACCGCTCTGGGTGATGCCCCCGGCGAAGGCCGTGGCATCGAGCCTGCCCACGTCGGCGCGGGCCAGTGCCAGCGATGCGCCGTCCAGATCGGCCAGGCCCGTCACCTGCGCATCGCGCAGCGACAGCAGGCCCAGCGTGGTGGCCTGCAGTCCATCCACGTCTACCTGTGCCAACGACAGTCCCTGGTCGGCGTAGAGGCGGGCCTGTGCGGCCTGCAGGGCCACATCGCCCTCGAAGCGGTTGTTGATGTGCCGCAGGGTGATGTCACCGGCGGCGCGCAGGTCGGCCGCGCCGTCAACGGACATCTGTGCCTGCTGCTGGATGCTGCCGCTGCTGGTCAGGTGCAGGTCACGGCTCGCAGCCACCATGCCCAGCGTGAGGTCGCCCGCCGCCAGGCGCACGTCCCGCCCGGACAGGCTGGTCACGCCGGTGAACCGGTTGTTGGTGTTTTCCAGCAGCAGGTCGCCCTGCCCGGCGCCCGCCAGCGTGGTGCCCGACTGGATGCGGCCGCCCTGCTGTTCGACATTGTTGCGGGAGGAGACCAGCGACAGGCTGTTGGCGGTGATGTCGCCGCCGATGCGGATGCCCTCCATGCCGGTGATCGACACCTGGCTGCCAGTGAGCGCGGTGGCCGTGCGCACCTGTCCAGCACTGGACAGAAGACGCAGCAGGTTGGTGCCGGTGTTGACTGCCGTGCCCCCCAGGTCGATATCCCCGGTGGCCACCAGCTGCACGGCACCGTTGTTGCCGTTGCGCACGCTTTCTACATCCAGGTAGCCGTCCGCCCTGAGCAGGATGGACTGGCCTTGGGCCGCAATCACGCCATCGAACGTGTTGCCCACGCTGTCCAGCTGCACGTTGCCACTGGCCACCAGGTCGCTGCGTCCCTGCACGTTTACAAAACCGCTCTGCAGCAGGTTGCCTGCGTGGGCCGTGGCGCGCAGGTCGCCTGTGGCCTTCACTCCGGCCAGGGTGAGACCACCGGCGCTGTCGACGCGGATGTCATGGCCGGACAACTGCACGCCAGCAGCGAATGTGTTGTTCACGTTGTCCAGCACCACATCGCCCGTGGCGTTGAATCCGGCGGTACCCGTCACCGCCAGCGCATTGCCTTGGGTGATGCCGGCGCTGCTCTGCACCTGCAGGCTGTTCGCCTGTACGGAACCCAGGTGCACGCCGCGCCCGCTGAGCCGGGCTACGCCCGCCGTCGTGACGGAGCCAAGATTCAGTGCGCTGTCGGCACTGAGGGTGATGTTGCTGCCTTCGGCGCTGACCGCCCCTCCGAACTGATTGGTGCCATCGCCCAGCACGATGTCGCCCGTTGCGGTCCAGTTGCTGGCACCGTCGACGTCGACGGCGCTGGCCTGGCTGATGTTGCCGCCCGTGGCGGTGACCGTGCTGGTCTGGCCCAGTGCCACGCTATCCAACCGCACCGCATTGCCGGTCAAGGCCGTGGACTGCGCCATGGTGGCATCACGCAGGGTGAGCAGGGCTCCGGCGCTTGCCTGCAGCGTTGTTGCGTCTACGCCGGATAGGGTGAGCGCGTCGAGGCCGCTGATCTGGACGGCATTGCCGCTCAGCGCCACATCCCCCATGAACTGGTTGGCGGCGTTTTGCAGGGTGATGTTACCCAGCGAGGTGAAATCCGCGTTTCCACCCACGTAGTAGCGCGCCGACTGGGTGAGGCTGGTGACGCTGTCGATGGACAGGTCGTTGTCGATATTCAGTGCGGCGGTGGATATCGCATTGCCGGACAGGGACAGGTCATGCAGACGCATGGCGCCCCCTGTCTCGCCCCGCAAGGCCACGCTGTCGGCCGCGCTGATGGCCAGGGTATCTGCATCGTAGGTATTGCCGTTGAGAGCACCATTGATCGCGACCGACCCTGCCGTGCTGGTCAGCGTCACATCGCCATTCACCACGCTGCGGCCCAGGTCGAGATTGCCCTGCGTGGTGATGTCGGCCGCCAGCTGGGTTTCTGCTGCGGTGATGGACGACAGGGACCCGATGGTGCTGATCGCCCCAAGGTGCACGGTGCCGGCCGCAGCATCGAGGCTCAGCGCGTGCGGTCCATTCAGGGTGCCGTAGAGCGACAGCCCACCGAGGGTGCTGCTGAGGCGGGTATCCCCCTCGAGCAGCAGCGCGCCGGACCAGGACTGCGCGCCCTGTGTGACGAGGTTCTGCGGCAGGTAAAGCGTGGTGCCGCTGGCAGACAGCGAACCGACATCGACGCTGCCGAAGCGCAGCGTGCCATCGGCAACGACCTGGGCCGCGCCGCCGGCCTGCAGCGTGACCGCCCCGCCGAACACGTTGCCGCCCCGGCCCAGCGTGATGCCGTTGGTGGCGGTGAAACTGCTGGTGGTGTCGACATTGATGGCGGTGGCCGTGCTCTGGGAAATGCTGCCGCCGCTGCTGATCGCCAGCGCCTGTGCATCCACGCCGCCCAGGCTCAGGTTGCCCTGGCTGGACAGCCTCACCGTGCCGCCCTTCAGGGCCACGCTGCCGCCGAACTGATTCTGCGGGTTGTCCAGGGTGATGTCGCCGGCAACATCGAACGTGGCCGCCCCGCCTGCGGTGTAGCGACCGCCCTGCACCAGCCCCCCCTCACTCAGCGTGACAGTCAGCGCACTGCTGCTGTTGATGCCGGCACCGTCGAACGTGCCGCCGTTGATCGCCACGCTGCTGGCGGCGATGGTGCCGTCCACGACGATGTCGCCACCCCGCAGGCCCAGTGCATCCGTCGATTGGATGGGCCCCCCCACGTGGATGTCACCGCTGCTACTGGCCAGCGTCGCCGCGCCGGTCGCGTTGAGTGCGCCCTGCAGGTCGATGTTGCCCACGGTGGAAATGCTGCCGCCCAGCTGGGTGGCACCCGCGCCGGTGCGGGTGAGGCTGGCCAGCACGCTGCTGCCGCCCACGCTGCCGCCCACGATGGCGAGACCGTCAGTATCCAGGGTGAGCGCCCGCGCCGTGCCATTGCTGTCGACAGTGCCCGACAGGCTGATGGCCTGGTCACCGGTGCTGGTCAGTGCCACGTCGGCCCCCAGGACGACGTTGCCCGACAGGCCGATTGCACCGCTGGTGGTGACGTTGCCGTTGAGCACGGTGCTGCCAGTGCCCAAGGTCTGCAGCGAGGACAGCGCCGTTGCGTTGCCCACCGCACCGCCGAAGGTCCTGGTACCCGCAGTATCGACCGTCAGCGCATGCGCGCCATCCACGGTACCGCTGAAGGACACCGCGCCGCCCGAGGTACTGGACAGCATCCTGCTGCTGCCCAGCGTCACCGGGCCGGTGTAGGACTGGGCACCGGTACTGGTCACGTCGCCGCCCAGGGTGATCGCACTGCCGCTGGCCGCCAGACTGTCCACATTGAACGCGCCCAAGCGGAGGGCTCCGCTGCTGCCCAGTTGCAGCGCCCCGCCGCCGCCACTGACGGTGCCGCCGAACTGGTTGCCGCTGTTGTTGAAGTTGAACCCGGCCAGGCGGCCATCGCTGCCCGCCAACCCCGTGAGGGTGGTCGTCCCGGCGATGATCAGGGTGCTGTTCTGGGCCACATTGGTGGTGGAGCTCAGCTGAAGGTTGCCATCCACCTTGCCCCCCAGCCGGGTGATGGCATTGCTGTTGCTGTTGAGCGTAGCGTTGCCCGTGGTGTTCACGGTAACGGCTCCCTTCAGAGCCCCGGAGGTCTGCCCGATCTGCTTGCCGCTGAGCGCGATGTTGTTGCTGTTGAGCGTCGCCCCCAGGTCGAGGGCATTGTCGCTGACCAGTGAAATGGAGTCGGCGGTCGCGGTCCCACGGGCGGATAGCGCGCTGCTGTTGCTGGTGATCGAAGCCGCCATGGTGCCTGCGCCAAAATCAATGTTGGCCGGCGCGTTCGTACTGAACACCAGGCTGCCGCCGTCGATGCCCTGCGCCTGCACCACGCCAGTGGAGTTGATGCCGTAGAAGAACGTCCCCGATTGCACCATCGACTGCATGTCCACCGAGGCGCCTGACAGGTAGCCGGTGTTGTTGATGGCCGAGGCGGCCACCCCACCAGCGCTCCGCGCCGTGAGCAGGTGCTCCCAGCTGCCTGCGTTGTTCGCGGAGGGAGCGGCGGGCTGCATGAAGGTGGAGTTGACGCTGTTGGCGGCCAACAGGCTGGCGTTGCCCGCCGCGGTGATGGTGCCGCTGTTCTCGACGATGGCACCGATCAGGCTCACGCCGCCGGTGGCGGCGTTGATGCTGCCGCGGTTGACGATGGCACCGGGCGTGCCCGAGCCGGTGAAGGTCCACATCGCCGGCAGCGACGCGCTTTCACTCACATCCAGGTTGGACATGACGGGCGGCAGCGACGTGGCCAGCAGCCCACCCACGTTGATCGTGCTTCCGCCGTTGAACACGATGCCGTTGGTATTGACCAGGAAGACGTTGCCGACCGAGGACAACGATCCGTTGATGACGGAGGCGGCACCGGAAATGATGTTGATCGACCCCGCCGCGGCGCTCGGCATGTCGAAGGTAACCGAGCTGCCCTGGGCGATATCGAAACCGGTCCAGTTGATCAGCGAGACGTTGCCGTTCTGGCTGATGATCATCGTGCTGCCGTTCTGGCTCATGGTGGCGCTGTTCTGCACCGGTGCGAAGCCGGTCGGCAGGTCGGCGGCCTGCACGGCCGGCGCCATGGCGGCGAAAACCGCAGTGGCCAGCAGCGAGGGCAGCAGGCGTCCGGCGCGCGTGCTGCGCGTCGCAGGGCGTTGCGGTGCGTTGGCGAATTCAGCGGCGACCTGGATCTGGCCGAGGGCGGCGTTGAAGACAAGGCGGTAGATGCGGTTCATGTCGATGTCCTCAGAACGTGCTGCTGATGCGCGCCCAGTACTGGGTGCTGCGTTGGTCACTGCCGATGTAGCTGCCGGTGGGTTTGGCCGCGCTCATGTCCAGGCGCAGCTCCGGCTTCCAGGGCAGGCGCAGGCCTATGCCCAGGCCCGCGCCTTCCAGGGTGACGGGCAGGGCGCCCAGGCGCCGGTTGGCCGCGGCCGGCGAACTGCGGCCCCAGTCATAGAACAGACTCACCTCGAACAGGTCGCCCCAACGCCGCCCATCGAACGGTGAAGGCGTATCGGCAAATCCCGGGGCACTGAGCTGGTACTCGAAGGTGGCCTGCACGCCGCGATCATCCAGCGCGCTGGACAACGGGTAGGCACGCACGCTGGTGGGGCCGCCGATGCTGAACTGCTCCAGCGGGGTCAGCGCATCGTCGGTGAACTGCGCGCTGCCGCGCAGCAGCAGCCGCTGGTTGCCGGGCAGCGCCTGCAGGCGGGCAAGCTGGGCACGCACGATCCAGAAATAGGCGGTATGCGAGGGATACAGCCAGTTCAATGCCGGCGATTCGTCGTTGATCGACTTGCGCACCGACAGCTGTGCCAGGTTGATGCCGCGCCAGCGCTGGTCGGTATGGCGCAGGCTCAGCCCCGCATCGATCACATCAAAGGTATGCCGCGACAACTCCATGCCCATTGCATCCAACGTTGACTGTTCGTGCACCCAACGTGCTGACGCCTGTACCTGCAGATTGCTGCGCTGGATGAACTTCCAGTCACTGCCGGCGTAGAACAGGGTGGTGGGCCCGGTCAGCTGCATGGCCGCGAGCGGCCCGTTGTTGATCTCCATCTCGCTGCGGCTGACGCCGGCGGTGGCGCTGGGACCATCGATCCTGGAGGAGGGGATGCTCAGCGACAGCGCGGCCTGCCAGCTGTCCGCCGGGTCCAGTCCGTAGCCCAGGCTGGCAGCCAGCACATCGCCCGCACCCAGTGCGTTGAAGGCGCTGACGCCCAGCTCTGCGCGGTACTTGCCGGTGCTGTCGGTGCCATGGTTGCTCAGCCCGGCGGTGATCTCATATGGATGGGCGCTGTCTTCGGCGACCAGGATGATGTCGGTATCGCCGGGCTCGAGGCCGGGTTGCAACACCGAGCTGACCGATACGCCGGGCAGGTCACGGGCATACAGCAGGGCGCGTTCCAACTCTGGCCTACGCAGGGGGCGGCCGATCAGCCCCAGGCTGCTGGCGCTGAGCTGGTCGTCGCGATAACGGCGGCTGCCTTGTACCAGTACCCGCCCGACCCGGCCTTCCGTGACCTTGAGCATCAAGGTGTGGCTGTCGTCCATCTGCTGCGGTGGAATATAGGCCACCGAGACCAGGAAGCCGGCGTCCCGGTAGGCCTGGGTGATGCGGCTGCTGATCTGCTCGATCTGCGGAAAGCTCAGTGATGCCGGCAGCGTCGGGCTGATCTCCCGCAAGGCCTGGTCGACCACGGCCTGGATGCGGTGCGGATCGATGCCGTTGCCCGGGTGTTCGCCGACCCCTTCGACGTGTATCCGTGCTACCTGCACGCGGGCTTCGGCTTCAGCCACGGCGGTGCTGGGCGTGGTCGCTTCCTGCGCCGCAACGGCTCCGGTGAGACCCAATGCCAGCGTCAGCAGGGTGGCCTTCGGCCAGCGGTAAGGGAAACAGGGGGGCGTGCGGCAACTGCGGGACTGACTATGCATCGAGGGTTTCCTAGAGATTCCAGCGAGCCCGCCCGACGGAAATATCGGCGGCTCCCTCTGTAAACCGGGAAAGCCGGCGCGGGAGCATCACGAAAAACGGAGGGAAGCCCCGAAAGGTGATTTGCGTCACATTTGAAGGGTGGGGTCCCTGGGGCCTGTTCAGCGATGCCCGGCCCCAGTTGCCAGGCCGGAACGGGCTACAATCGGCAGCTCCCTCGCCCAGTTCCAGGAGCTGTGATGTTCCCGCGTGAAGCCCGTATCGAGTCCTACGATCCCGAGTTGGCCAAGGCCATTGCCGATGAGTGCCAGCGTCAGGAAGACCATGTCGAGCTGATTGCCAGCGAGAACTACGCCAGCCCCATGGTGATGGAAGCGCAGGGCAGCCAGCTGACCAACAAGTACGCCGAGGGTTACCCGGGCAAGCGCTACTACGGTGGTTGCGAGTACGTGGATATCGCCGAGAAGCTGGCCATCGACCGCCTCAAGCAGCTGTTCGGCGCCGATTACGCCAATGTGCAGCCGCACAGCGGCTCGCAGGCCAACCAGGCGGTGTACTTCGCGCTGCTGCAGCCGGGCGACACCATCCTGGGCATGAGCCTGGCCCATGGCGGCCACCTGACCCACGGCGCCAAGGTCAATGCCTCGGGCAAGATATTCAACGCCATCCAGTACGGCGTGAACGAAGCCGGCCTGATCGACTACGACGAAGTCGAGCGCCTGGCCCTGGAACACAAGCCGAAGATGGTGGTGGCCGGTTTCTCCGCCTATTCGCAGATTGTTGACTGGGCGCGCTTCCGTGCCATCGCCGACAAGGTGGGTGCCTATCTGTTCGTGGACATGGCGCACGTCGCCGGTCTGGTCGCCGCTGGCGTCTATCCGAATCCGATCGAGCACGCCCACGTGGTCACCTCGACCACCCACAAGACCCTGCGCGGCCCGCGTGGCGGCATCATCATCGCCAAGGGCGCTGGTGAAGAGATCGAGAAGAAGCTGCAGTCGATCGTGTTCCCGGGCATCCAGGGTGGTCCGCTGATGCACGTCATCGCCGCCAAGGCCGTGGCTTTCAAGGAAGCACTGGAGCCGGAATTCAAGGCCTACCAGCAGCAGGTAGTGAAGAACGCCCAGGCCATGGCCACCACGCTGATTTCGCGCGGTTACAAGATTGTCTCCGGCGGCACCCAGAACCATCTGATGCTGGTCGACATGATCGGCAAGGACGTGTCCGGCAAGGACGCGGAGGCCGCGCTCGGCAAGGCCCACATCACCGTCAACAAGAACTCGGTGCCGAACGACCCGCGTTCGCCGTTCGTGACCTCGGGCCTGCGCCTGGGCACCCCGGCCATCACCACGCGTGGTTACAAGGAAGCTGACTGCGTGGCGCTGGCAGGCTGGATTGCCGACGTGCTGGACGCACCGGCTGACGAAGCGGTCATCGCCCGCGTGCGTGATGCGGTGAGCGAACAGTGCCGCAAGTACCCGGTTTATGGTTGATCGGTTACAGGTGCCAGCGGTGGGTGGCACCTGTCCTACCGTGAGCTGATTGCAGTACCCCGGGTTGGGCGCTTGCCCCGGCCCGGGGTTTGTTGTATCTGCGTTACAGGTTTTCCACGTCGCATGCGCGGCGCCTGATGTCCAAGGCTTGAAACATGCATTGCCCGTTCTGCCAGCACACCGATACCCGCGTGATCGACTCGCGCGTCTCCGAAGATGGCGCCACCATCCGCCGCCGGCGTGGCTGCGAGGCCTGTGGCGAGCGTTTCAGTACGCTGGAAACCATCGAACTCAAACTGCCGGTGATCGTCAAAAGTGACGGTGGCCGCGAAGCCTTTGACGCGCGCAAGCTGCGCGTGGGTTTCGACCGCGCGCTGCAGAAACGACCGGTATCGGAAGAACGCATCGAGGCGGCGGTACGCGCGGTGGTGCATCAGCTGCGCATGTGCGGCGAGCGCGAAGTGCCCTCGATCAAGGTCGGCGGCTTTGTGATGGACGAGCTGCGCAAGCTCGACCATGTCGGCTATGTACGTTTTGCCTCGGTCTACCGCAGCTTCGAGGATGTGGCCGATTTCCGCGACGAGATCGAAAAGCTGGAGCGTGATCATTCCAGTGATGAAGATCAGCTGCCACTGCTGGGGCGTGCGCGGGTCGAAGAAGCGCGGACAGGCAAGAGCGGCAAGCGCTGACCGGTGTATCGGTTCGGTACGGAGGCCGAAATGGTGAGGCGATCAACGGGAAAGCGGTTTTCAGGCCATGGATTGCGTGTGGCTGCATTGTGTCTGGCGTTGACTGCACAGGCATCGGCACAGGAGCAGGAGCGGTCCGCTCTGTTGGATGTGGCTGAGCGCGCGCGGCAGGCTGCGCAGGAAGCCGCCGATGCGGTTTCCGCGCTGGAGCCAGCGCAGGCCAAGCCATCATCCTGCGTAGGGGAGATGTGTACACCGCAGGCGCTGGCAGGGCGCTATCGCGTTGTCGAGGCGGGATTTACAGGCTCGGTCCTGGAGCTGGACGGCGATGGCAGCTATGCGTTGAGGTTGGCGTTGGCTCCCATGCCGCGCAGCTCGAAGGGGCAATGGTCGCTACAGGACGGCATGGTGTTGCTGTATCCGCGCGATGAGCTTGCAGACACCATGCAGCTGGTGCCCCATGAGGCCAGGTCAGCCGAGCGCGCGCAGTTGCAGCAGCTGCTTGCCGACCTGCAACAGGCACATCCGAATCCGGCTGGTCGCAGCGATCACGGCGAGCTTGAGGAACTGCAGGCGCAGTTGGCGGATACGCACACAGCCGGCATGCCGGTGTATGTGAATCTGCTTGACCCAATGAGCGGCGTGGCCAGCGATGGCGTGCGCGTGGTGTTGGAGCTGGCCCAGGGCGAGCTGTCCGCCGAAGGCGAGTTGGCTGGGGGGAATACCTATCGTTTCCCATCGCCGGCACCGGGGCAGGTCGTGACGGGCCTGCGCTTGCACTTCTCTG
Organism: Stenotrophomonas sp.; assembly: GCF_032061965.1. Taxonomy (GTDB): domain Bacteria; phylum Pseudomonadota; class Gammaproteobacteria; order Xanthomonadales; family Xanthomonadaceae; genus Stenotrophomonas. The sequence goes on from NZ_DAMBEF010000004.1 coordinate 127,240, forward strand.
GCATTGGGGCGTCGCTGCGTTTGCCGCTGCAACCGCCGCTGCGGCCCAGCTACCAAGTGCTGTTCGATGGCTGCGCGGTAGGCATGTGCGAGTCGGAGACGATGGGCTTGGTGCTGGAGCAGGCGGAGGGTGGTGTGCGCTTTGCTGCCTGGGGCGTTGGCGTATTCCAGCGCGTGAACGACTAGTTGTCTGGATGTGCAGGCCGCTGACTATGGCCGCTTGAGTTGAATCCTATGAAGATCGTCAATCTGCAGGACCGGCGTGAACTGCTGCCGGTAATTGCCCATGCCCATGTGCAGGCTTTCGGTGCGCTGTTGCCGGACTGGACGCTGGCCCAGGCCGAAGCCGAGCTGCGGGCGCAGCAGCGCGATGACATTCCCTGCACGTGGCTGGCCGAAGACGACAGCGGCTGGCTCGGCTCGGTGAGCCTGCTGCATGACGATCACGAACAGATCCGTGGCTGGTCGCCCTGGCTGGCCTCGCTGTATGTAGATCAAGCCGCGCGTGGCAAAGGCGTGGGTGCGGCGCTGGTGGCGCACTGTGTGGCGAAGGCGGCGGCGTTGGCTGTGCCGGTGCTCTACCTGTACTGCGAAACGCCGATGGTGGCGTGGTATCGCAGCCTGGGCTGGCGTGTGCACGCCGAACTGCAGTTTGGACCGTTGGCGATAACGGTGATGGCTATGGACACGGCCGGTGGCTGAGCAGTTGGCAAGCAAGGACGCCGGCCTCGCTACGCATACACTTGGCATAGGGCTGCTGCTGAAACGGGCAGCGCATTCGCGATGAGGTTTTACCGATGAGTCAGTTCACCGCCACCGATCACCTGCTGATGGCCCGTGCGCTGCGCCTGGCTGAACGTGCCGCCTGGACCACCCGTCCCAATCCGATGGTGGGTTGTGTCATTGCCCACGGCGATCAGGTGGTGGGCGAGGGTTGGCATCAGCGCGCAGGCGGTCCGCATGCCGAGGTGTTTGCGTTGCGCCAGGCCGGTGAGCGCGCGCGCGGCGCTACCGCATACGTCACCTTGGAACCCTGCGCGCACTACGGCCGCACGCCGCCCTGCGCACTGGCGCTGATCGATGCCGGCGTGGGCCGGGTGGTGGCGGCGATGGCCGATCCCTTCCCGGATGTGGATGGCGGCGGTTTTGCGCTGCTGCGGCAGGCCGGCATCAGCGTCGAGGTGGGCCTGATGGCCGCGCAGGCGCGTGAACTCAACCACGGGTTCCTATCGCGCGTCGAGCGTGGCCGGCCGTTCGTGCGGGTGAAGCTGGCTGGTAGCCTGGATGGGCGCACGGCAATGGCCAATGGTGAATCCAAGTGGATCACCGGCGAGGCGGCACGCGCCGACGTGCAGCAGTGGCGTGCCCGCGCGGGCGCCATCCTGACCGGCGCGGCCACGGTCGTGGCTGATGATCCGCAGTTGACCGCACGTCCGCTGGCGGGCGATTTCATGCCGCCGCTGCGGGTGATACTGGATGCACGCCTGCGTACGCTGGACTACGGGCGAGTGCGTGAGGGGGATGCACCAACCCTTTACGTGCATGGGCCGGAGGCAGTGCCGCCGGCATTGGGCGCGGCTGAATTCCTTGCCTGCCCCGTGCTTGCCGATGGCCGTTTTGATCTGCTCGTGGTGCTGGCGCAGCTGGCGGCACGCGGCATCAATGAAGTGCATGTCGAGGCGGGGCCGACCTTGTGTGGCGCGTTGTTGAAGGCGGGGTTGGTTGATGAGTTGCTGATATACGTCGCTCCGCTGTTGATGGGCGCCGATGCCCGACCACTGTTGGCGGGCCTTGGTATTGAGTATATGAACCAGGCCGTGCCGCTGGAGATGAAAGACGTGCGCATGGTCGGCAAGGACCTGCGCCTGCTGCTGCGGCCGTCAACGCGGATGGCATCGGCGGGTTGAACGGATCGTTGATGCGGCCTGTTCCACTAGTGGGAAGCTCTTGTTCAGTCGCATCGCGGCCGTCACCCGGGTCGCGCTGCTACAATCGCCGTGCCGGTTCGCCGGCACTCACAAACGTCTTCAGGGCGGGGTGCAACTCCCCACCGGCGGTAGGTGCAGGGTTCCGCAAGGATGCTGCATGAGCCCGCGAGCGCTCCAGCAAGGCCCGTACAGCAGTGCGGATACCGCGCAGGAGGTCAGCAGATCCGGTCAGATGCCGGAGCCGACGGTCATAGTCCGGATGAAAGAAGACGGTGTCCCGGTCCCCTTGCAGGGGCCGTGCGCCTGTTTGCCTTGCGGCGTTTTTCGCTCACACATCGCGGAGAACGTTAGTGTTTACTGGAATCATCGAAGGCGTCGGCCGTCTGGCCGCACGCGAACCCATCGGCGGCGATGTCCGCTTCACCTTCAACGTCGGCAACCTGCCGTTCGATCAGGTGCAGATGGGCGAGAGCATCGCCGTCAATGGCGTCTGCCTGACCGTCATCGATTTTGATGGCAGCAGCTTCAAGGCCGATGCCTCAAACGAAACCCTGGACCTGACCACGCTCGGCGGCCTTGCCGAAGATGCGGTGATCAATCTGGAACGGGCCATGCGGCCAACCGATCGCCTGGGGGGCCATCTGGTCAGCGGCCACGTCGATGGCCTGGGCAAGGTGCTGTCCATCCATGAGGACGCGCGCGCGCTGCGCTGGCGTTTTGAAGCGCCCAAGGCACTGCTCAAGTACATCGCCAAGAAGGGTTCGATCTGCGTGGATGGCGTCAGCCTCACCGTGAACGCCGCTGATGACGAAGGCTTCGAAGTCGCGCTGATCCCCCACACCGTCGCCAATACTGCGTTCTCCGCCACCGGCGTGGGCAGTGCGGTGAACCTGGAAATCGATCTGGTCGCCCGCTATGTCGAGCGCCTGCTGGGCCAAGGAGCCGCGCAATGAGTTTCGCCCCCATTCCTGAACTGCTGGAAGAAATCCGCGCTGGCCGCATGGTCGTCATCGTTGATGACGAGGACCGCGAGAACGAAGGCGACCTGATCATGGCCGCCGAGCTGGTCAAGCCATCGGACATCAATTTCATGGTCACCCATGCGCGTGGCCTGGTGTGCCTGTCGGTCACCCGCGAGCGCACCGCGCAGCTGGGCCTGATGCCGATGGTCCAGCACAACACCGCCCAGTTCCACACCAATTTTACCGTCAGCATCGAAGCAGCCGAAGGCGTCACCACCGGCATCTCCGCCCACGACCGTGCGCATACCATCCGCACCGCGATCCAGCCCAATGCCAAGCCGTCGGACCTGACCCAGCCGGGCCATATCTTCCCGCTGACCGCGCAGCCGGGCGGGGTGCTGACCCGTGCCGGCCACACCGAGGCGGCCAGCGACCTGCCGCGCATGGCCGGGCTGGAGGCTGCCGGCGTGCTGGTGGAGATACTCAACGCCGACGGCACCATGGCGCGCCGCCCGCAGCTGGAAGTGTTCGCCCGCGAGCATGGCCTGAAGATCGGCTCCATCGCCGACCTGATCGCCTACCGCCTGGCCACCGAGCACACCGTCGAGCGCGTGGACGAGCGCGAGATCCAGACCGAGTTCGGCACCTTCCAACTGATCACCTACCGCGACCGGATCGCCCACGACCTGCACTTTGCCCTGGTCCGCGGCACGCCGGACAAGGAAGTGCCGACCCTGGTACGGGTTCAGGTCGAGAACCCGTTGGCCGACCTGCTGCATTGGCGCCGCGACGATTTCGGTGTGGCCGCCACCGACGCGCTGCGCGCCATCGATGCCGCCGGCAACGGGGTAATGGTGGTGCTTTCGGCGCCGCGTGACACGGCCACGCTGCTGGCCCGCCTGCGCGCCCAGCCCGAAGCCACGGGCAAGAGCAAGGATGTGGGCCAGTGGCGCCGCAATGGTGCCGGCGCACAGATCCTGTCCGACCTGGGCCTGGGCAAGTTGCGCGTACTTGGTACCCCGCGCCGGCAGATCGGCCTGGCCGGCTATGGGCTGGAAATCGTCGAAACCGTGAAGCCAGATGCCGGTGACGAGCAGCCAGGGACCAACACTCAGTAGCCAGCAACCCGTGGCCAGGGGCGAGGAGTGAGGAACGGCAGATCGTTCAGCTTTTCACTATTTCCCCGTTCCTGGTCTGTAGGTTCTGCCTCCCAGCCCTGCGCACGTTAAACTTACCCACCCTCAGGAACCCCCACACCCCATGAGCCACTACGAAGGCGACCTTCGCCCGGCCGGTTCGGCCCGTTTTGCCATCATCGCCAGCCGTTGGAATGCCCGCATCACCGACGTGCTGGTGGCAGGCGCGCGGCAGAGCCTGGCCGGCAATGGCATCGGCGAGGATGCCATCGACGTAGTTCGCGTGCCCGGTGCATGGGAGATCCCGCTGGTCGCCGCGCGCCTTGCCGCGGCCGGCCACCACGCCGCCATCATCACCCTGGGCTGCGTGATCCGCGGTGACACCCGCCATTACGAGCATGTTGCCGATCGCTGCGCCGAAGGCCTGATGCGCGCCCAGCTGGATTTCGGCGTGCCGGTGCTCAATGGCGTGCTGGCGGTGGAGCGGGTGGAAGATGCCGAGGCCCGCGCAGGCGGCAGCCATGGCAACAAGGGTGAGGAAGCCGCCTTGGCGGCATTGGAAATGGTCAATCTTCTGGAGCAGCTGCCATGAACAACAAGAACAACGGCAAGCCTGCCGGAAAGCCAGTCCGTCGTGACGGCATTGATCCGGTGCTGCGCTCGCGCGCGCGCCGTCGCGCCCTGCAGGCGATCTATGCCTGGCAGATCTCCGGTGGCAACGCCGAGTCGCTGCTGGCCCAGTTCGCCCACGAGCAGGCCCATGAAATCGCCGATCTGGCCTATTTTGAAAGCCTGCTGCGCGGCGTGCTGGACAACCGCCGTGACCTTGACGAGGCGCTGACCCCGTTCGTCGACCGTGGTGTTGAAGAAGTGGACGCCATCGAGCGTGCGGTGCTGCGCGTGGCCGCCTATGAGCTGCGTTACCGCCCGGACGTGCCGTACCGCGTGGTGATCAACGAGGCGATCGAAACCGCCAAGCGGTTCGGTTCCGAACACGGTCACACCTATGTCAACGGTGTGCTGGACCGCGCCGCGGTGGAATGGCGCAAGGCCGAGTCCAACCAGTAAGTGGCGTGGCGGTGCAGGCCGCCAGACGTTTGCAAGCAGCGCCGGGGCCGGCATCATCGGCACCGGCGTTGTCGTATCCGGGAGTTGAAGTGAGCCTTGACGAATTCGGACTGATCGAGCGCATCCGCCGCCGTACCGGTGTCCGCGCCGACATCGCGCTGGGCATCGGTGACGACGCCGCCTTGTTGCAGCCGCAGCCGGGGCAACAACTGGTGGTCACCGCCGACACACTCAATGCAGGGGTGCACTTCCCGCTGCAGACACCGGCCGCCGACATCGGCTGGAAAACCCTCGCGGTGAATCTTTCCGACCTTGCGGCAATGGGCGCCACGCCGCGCTGGTGCACCCTGTCCCTGTCGCTGCCGGAGGCATCACCGGAATGGGTGGATGCCTTCGCCCAAGGTTTTTTTGCATTGGCCGATGCCCACGACATTGCGCTGGTGGGCGGTGATACCACCCGCGGCCCGCTCTCGCTGTCGGTCACCGCGATGGGGGAGGTGCCGACAGGAGCGGCGCTGCGCCGCGATGGTGCGCAACCGGGCGACGATATCTGGGTAACAGGCGTACCGGGTGAGGCGGGGCTGGCGTTGTCGCTGTGGCAACAAGGGCGGCTGGATGTCTCGCAGCCTTCGGCGGATCCGGCCCTGGAGCAGCTGCGCCTGCGCCTGGCCCGGCCCACGCCGCGGGTGGAAGCCGGCTTGGCGCTGCGCGGCCTGGCCAGCGCTGCGGTGGATGTTTCCGACGGCCTGCTGGCCGACCTGGGCCATATCTGCAAGCGCAGCCAGGTGGCGGCCGACCTGCTCGGTCAGGCCCTGCCTGCGTCAGTAGCGGCCACGGCCTGCGGGGATGAGGTCGCCTTCAATGCGTTGCGCGCGACGGCGGGCGATGATTACGAACTGTGCTTCACCGCGCCTGCGGCTTTGCGCGCGCAGGTGAGCGAAAGCATGTCCTGCGTTGCAGTTCGGGCCACACGTATTGGCTATATTCGAGCCGGAAGTGGGGTACACCTGAGCAATGAGGAGGGGGTGTTGCAAGCAGTTGCCAAGCGGGGTTTCAACCACTTTTCCGGTTGAAACGCAGTAGGTCGATTCCTTGATAAGGCGTGCGGAGCCGCCGTTCACATGCTGTCCACGCATTCATATTTATGATCTCGACCGTGATCCATGTCGCGTTTTAATGCAGGTCTGAACTGCAGTGCGCGGCATCAAACAGGGGGCTTGGCAAGTGGAAATGGCAACACTGGAAAAGGTGAGGGCGAAAATGACCGATGTCGGCCAGCCCTCCAGCAGCGTGGACAGTCCTGCATTGGAAGCAGAATTGGACACCGTCATCGACGCCAACAGCGGCATTTCCATGCTGCTCGTTTCCACGGGCGATGGCCGCGCCATTGCGCATCGTTCGCAGAACAAGCTTGATCCGCGACGCTTGTCGGCAATGAGCAACTCGTTCCTGACGCTGGGGGAAACCTTGTCGCGCGAGTTGGGCCTGACCACCGCCGACTACGTGACCATGTCCACCTCGCAGGGCAGCATGGTGCTGGTCCGTGTTGCTGCGGATCGCACCTATACCCTGGCCGCGCTGGGACATGCCGACACCTCGTTGGCCATCCTGCTGTACGCGGCTCGCGATGCGGCTGCGCGTATCAAGCCCCTGCTGTAACCCTTTGTTGTAACCACTGCGTGCTCACATGGCCCGGCTTGCCGGGACATCGTGCGAGCGCAGGGCAAGTCTGCACCTGGCATCACGTGACCTGACTGCACTGGCAGGCGCGATTCTGGAATCAATCATCGAATAATGGAGTGGAACATGGCTGGTAACGTCAAGTTGGACAAGTTGAATGAAATCGCAGGCTTCGTCGGCGCAGCGCTGGTCGACAGCGACAGCGGCATGGCCCTGGGCATGCTGGGCGGCGGCCCGATCAACCTGGAAGTTGCTGCTGCCGGCAACACCGAAGTGGTGCGCGCCAAGCGCCGCGTTGCTGCCTCGTTGGGCATCACCGATGCGATCGAAGACATCCTGATCACCCTGAGCAAGCAGTACCACCTGATCCGTCCGCTGGAAAGCAATGCGGACCTGTTCCTGTACGTGGTGCTGGACCGTTCGCGCGCCAATCTCGCACTCGCTCGCCACGAGCTGAAGTCGTTCGAACAGACCCTCGATTTCAAGTAATCGAGGAGCACGCCGCTGCTTCGAAGAGAGGCAGCGGCGTGGCCGCTGAGCCAAGGAACCCGGTCCGGTTTATACGATGAGCGCACCTGCCCGCAAGATCTCCACTGCCGTGATTGGCTGCCAGGGTCTGGACGTGCTGCATATGATGCGGCTCAAGGTGGCCAGCTCGTTGTTGATGGCCGAGTACATCCAGGCAGATGTCCAGGAGTGGAACCACCAGAAGGTGGATCTGCTGGTGGCCAGCATTGACGATGGCAAGGGCCAGCAGGTGCTGCGCGAAGCAGGCGCCAAAGGCCTGCCGGTGTTGGCAGTGACCCGCAAGGTACTGGCCGGCCTGCCGATTCCCGGCGTGGCTCACGGCGCCAGCGTGCGTGAGATTTTCCAGCAGCTGCGTGAACTGCTGCAGCAAGCCGACGGCAGTGGCGAGCGCTTCCTGCCACGCACGTTGTTCCGCAGCCTTGGCGAGGCCAAGGGTAAGCCGAGCCTGCTGCACCTGGGCCTGGTCCGGGTAATGGTGGATGCGCCGCAGCGCAAGGTGACCTTGCTGCGCGACATTCCCTATGAAAATTTTCTGAAAGCGGCCGCCGAGCCGGGCTGGACCTTGTCCCTGCTCAGCGACGACCGTGGTGTGGAGGAGTGCATGGCCGACGCGGTCAGCCAGCACGCGTTTGAGGATTTCTGCTGGCGCGCGGCGGCCTTGGCGGCCGAACCGCTGCTGCCGCAGGACCTGCAGGGACTGGCCCAGCTGCGTGGCTGGCCGGAAGTGGAGACCGGGCTGCTGCCCACCCATTGGCTGCTGCCGATGGCGGCCTTGATGATCCGCCCGTGGCAGCCAGAGCAGCTGGCCCTTGCCACAGGCACCTCGCTGGACGACATTGCCCGTATCATGGCCGCCGCGGCCTGTACTGACCTGCTGGATAGCTCCGGTAGTGAAAGTGCGGCCCCGCGTGCGAAGAGTGGCAAGGTTTCCGGCTTTTTCTCGCGTATCGCCAAGCGATTCGGGCTCAATATTTCCAAGGGGCTTCAGGTCTGACGGATATGGCAACCAAGCTGGTTTTTGTCGGTGAAATGGGTGCGGGAAAGACGACCGCGATCAGGTCGATCTCGGACATGGAGCCGATCAGCACAGAAATGCCAATCAGCGACGAGGCTGCGCTGGAGGCATTTGAAGACAAGTCGCACACGACGGTGGCGCTGGATTACAGCTCCATTGAACTGGGCGATGGCGAGCTGTTGCACGTCTACGGCGTGCCCGGCCAGGCCTACCTGGATTTCATGTGGCCGATCGTGGCCGAGGGTGCGATCGGCGTGATCGTACTTGTGAGCGCACTCAACCCGCGCGCGCTGGCAAGTACGTTGATGCTGCTCGGGCGTTTCCGCGAGCTGGCACCTGAGGCCTGCTTCGCGGTGGGTGTGACCTGCCAGGACCGGGTGCCGGATTTCAGCTTCACCGACTTCCGTAATGCCCTGGCCAAGGAGGGGCATCGTCTGCCGGTGATGTGGGTGGATGCACGCGAGGCCAACCAGGTCGACTTCCTGGTCAAGGCACTGCTGTCCTGCCGCTACGCCGAGGCCGTGGCCTGAGCCATGCCGGCAAAAGCGGCGTAGGCCGCGAATGCAGGAAATCCCCCGATTGCAGATTTCCCTGACGCCGACACCGCGCCAGCGTCGCCGCTTGCGCCGCAGCTAGCGGGGCGGCAGCACCTTGCCCGGATTGAGGATGCCGTCCGGGTCCAGTGCCTGCTTGATCGCCCACATCGTGGCCAGCGTATCGGCGGAGAACGCCTGCGCCATGAAATCGCGCTTGGCCACACCGATGCCATGCTCCCCGGACAAGGTGCCACCCAACTGCAAGGCAAGTGCGAACACCTTGGGCAAAGCCGCGTGCGCGCGTTGATTCTCGTCGGCATCGTCCGGGTGGTACAGGATGTTGACGTGCAGGTTGCCGTTACCGGCATGGCCGAAGGTGACGATGGGCAGGTTGGCCTCGATCGACAGGCGTTGTACGCCGTCCACCAGCGCCGGGATCTGCGATACCGGCACCACCACGTCCTCGTTGATCTTGCCGGGGGCAATGGTTTTCAGCGCCGGTGACAGGGCGCGGCGGGCGGCCCATAGTTTGTCGCGCGCGCTGCCGTCGGCAGCCACATCCAGCTGCAGCATGCCATCGCCCTCAGCGGCTTCGGCCAATGCATTGAGCAGGTAGGGCAGGGTGTCGTCGTCGCCATCGGCATCGATCAACAGCATCGCGCCGGCGTCCGGCACCTGCGCACCATTGTGGCGCAGCAGTTGCAGGCTGCGCGCGTCCATGAATTCCAGCGTGGTCGGAGTAACCGGCTGTGCCATCACCCGTGATACGGCAGCGGCAGCGGCTTCGGCATCGCGGTAGAGCACGCGCAGGCCGGCCTGGCTGCGCGGTCGCGGCGCCAGTTTCAGGGTGGCTTCCACGATCAATGCCAGCGTGCCCTCGCTACCGACGATCAGATGGGCCAGGTCATAGCCGGTGGCATCCTTGGTATAGGCGCCACCGCATTGAATCAGCTCACCAGTGCCGGTGACGGCCACCAGCCCGAGTACGTTGTCGCGACTGGTGCCGTACTTCACCGCGCGTGGTCCACCGGCATTGCAGGCCAGGTTGCCACCGATGCTGCAGATATCCGCGCTGGAAGGGTCCGGCGGCCAGAACAGGCCATGTGGCATCAAGGCCTGCTGCAGGTCGCCATTGAGTACCCCTGGCTGCACCACCGCGCAGCGATCACCGGCGCGGATAGCCACGATCCTGTTCATGCGCGCGAACGACAGCACGATGCCGCCTGCCTGAGGCACGGCAGCGCCGGTGGTGCCCGTACCTGCACCCCGGCCGACCAGCGGTACCCCGTGCGCGCGGCAGGCGCGGACGATGGCCTGTACCTGTTCGTGTGTACTGGGCAGGGCGACGCCCAGGGGCAGCGCATGGCGCCAGGAGTTGTCCTGCGCATGCGCCTGCAGCGTAGCGGCGTCGGTGCGCCAGCCATCGCCCAGCAACTGCGTCAGGGACTGATTGAATGCGTCGGGAAGGGGCGTGCTCACCCCGATATTGTAGGCCGTGTCATTTGCCAGGGTCGGAAGGGGGTGTCGCGGGGCGCGAACGTACCTCTTCGGGCAACAAGGCGACGACCTGCTCCAGGATCCCGGGCAGGGACTGTTCGGAGTAGCCCCTGTGAACCGCCTGGATACGGCCTTCGCGGTCCAATACGAACATCAAGGGGATGGCCTTCACGCCGTAGCGCTCGGCCGTCTTGCCCTTGGTGTCGATCACGTATTCAAGGTCCATCTTGCGATAGCGTCGGGCGAAGGCCACCACGTCCGAGCGCGGTTCGTCCCAGTTGACCGCGAGGACCTCCAATGCGTCCTTGCCGACCACTTGTTGGATCTGCGCCAGTCGGGGCAGTTCCCGCATGCAGGGTCCACACCAGCTCGCCCAGAAGGTCATGATCACCACTTTGCCACGCCGTTCGGCCAGGTCCACCTGCTCGCCGCGCAGGTTGCTGCCCAGCGCGGCGCTTGGTGGAAACTCGCCTTGCTGGGGAGGTGGCGGCACAGCGTTGGCGGCAGATGCCGCAGGTGCCAGCAGGCCCAGCCAGAGCACTATTGCCAGCGCCTGCAGGAAACGATGATGCATGGGCTCCCCCTGGAGTGGTCAGCGGATGACGTCCGAGCGCCTGCCGTGTGGCGATTGAATCACCTTCCAGCCGAGCACCGCCACTACCAGCGGCAGCCAAACCCAGCGCAGTTCGGAGACCAGCGTCTGCAGGCCGCGGGCACTGAAGAAATTGTTGGCGAAGGGCGATACCCGGATGGGCCGCCATGGCGCGAACAAACGGTGCTCGCTCCATGGCCACCAAAGTGCCACGCCCAGGCCCCCGGACGTCAACGCGTCGAGCAATGGGTGTGACACCGCGCTGGCGAAGACAAACACCAGCGCCTGCCAGCGTCCGGCATGCAGCCTGCGGGCACAGGCGAGCGCGAGCAGCCCCAGCACGCCGGCAAACAGCAGCGAGTGGCTGGCACCTCGATGACCGAACGCATCGGCATAGGGAATATGCAGGGCGAAGGCCAGCACATCGGCGTCGGGCAGCATCGCGGCAGCCACACCTGCGGCCAGCAGGCGTCCGGAAACGCGGCCGCGTTCACTGGCGCACCACAAGGCCAGCGGCACGGCCGCATGCGTGAAGATACTGGGCATCAGCAGTCGTCGGCGCGGAAGGCGTCGCGGATCCAGTCCAGTTGCGGTGGCTCGCCGCGGGCATCCACCACGTCAAACCGACAGGGGCGGTTGGCCAGGGCAGGGTGCTGTGCCAGATAGCGCTGCGCGGCGTGCACCAGCTTGCGGCGCTTGCCGATATCCACCGACGCGGCACCGCCGCCAAAGCCTACAGTGCGGCGGTAACGTACCTCGACAAATACCAGGCCCGCATCGGCAGGATCCTCCATCACCAGATCCAGCTCGCCGCCGCTGTAGCGCACATTGCTGGCCCGCCAACGCAGGCCGGACTTTTCGAGCATCACGCGCGCTGCGGCTTCCACCGCAGCGCCACGCTGGGCTGGTTCAGCGGCCATCACCGATCGCGGTCGGATGGCCACCGCTGAAGGTCGACCAGGCCGGCGTGCGCAGCACGTTGCCAAAGCCATCCAGGTGCAGGGTGCCGGTTGCGCCACTCAAGCCGGCGCCGGTGCTGTTGGCCAGCTTTTCCAGATAGGCGGTGATCTTCCACGCGTCGTAGCCGAAGGCAAACAGCCGCGCTGCGCCGCCACGTGCGGTCGGCAGGGTGCTGGCCAGGCTGCTGGCTGCCGGCAGGCCGGCCACGCCACGCGAGGTCCAGGCTTCGCTCGGGAAGGCGATGCCATCCAGTGCCATGTCTTCATCCGCCTTGCCGGTGTTGGCGATCAACTGCGAGGTGCCGACACGGCTCACCGCGGCCAGCCCGGCCAGTGCGAGCTGAGGGGCCAGGGCACGCGCCTGGTTACCCTTCACGGCCAGCAGAACCGCGTCCACGCCGGTCGCCTGGCGCAGCTGTGCGCCGATGTCGGCGGGGGTGTCGCTGACGCTGATGCTGGCGGCGACCTTGCCGCCGCGCTCGCCGAAGCGCTCCTTGAACGCGGTGCTGGCGCGGCGTCCGGCTTCATCGTTGCTGGCGATCACCAGCACGTTGCGGCGTTCGCGGCTGAGCAGGTATTCGGCGGCCATGATGCCGTCGTCCTCCGGTGCCAGCGAGAAGCCGGCGCTACCGGCTGGCGGTGTGTCCTTGCCGCGGTTGAGTGCCAGCAGCGGCACCTGCAGCTGATCACGGTGGAACAGCGCATCCACCTCGTCACGGCCAAGCGGGCCGACCACGAAATCCGCCCCCGAGGCGACGGCCTTGTCGTAGGCGGCAATGGCGCCGGCGGCATTGCCCTTGGTGTCGATGAAGTCGATCTGCGGGCGGCGCCGGGTTTCGCCGTAATAACCGGCAAGCAGGCCGTCGCGGACCGGTGCCGATGCAGTGGCCAGGTTGCCGGTCAGCGGCAGCAGCACCGCCATCTTGACCGGCGGGCGATAGCCGTCGGCATCAGCGGGTGGCCGCTTGCCGGTATCCAGTTGCCATGCGGCGTCGCGGTCGAACGGGCGCGGCAGCGGCAGCCCGCGGGCGATCAGCGCACGGCCGGCATGGTTGTAGAGCGGGTCACCGGCCGGCAGCGCGGCGGTGCGGCTGCTGAGGGTGGCGTCATCCAGGCCCGACAGCAGGCGGGTGATGGCGCGCTGGTTGTCACTGCGCTCGGCACCGTTGAGCGTTACCCCCGCACGCGCCCGATCGGCGGCAGCGTTGAAGGCGTCGCCATTGGCTTCCAGTGCCTGCGCACGGGCCAGGTACCAGCGTGCGTGCAGGGCAGTGGGGAGCTGCGTCGGGGTTCCGCTCAGCGCCTGCAGTGCGGCGACCGGCTGTTTGTCGAGCACCGCCAATTCGGCCAGCAGCAGGTTGAACCGCTGCTGCGTGGCGCCGCCGAGCTGACGCGCCTGCACCTGCGGGATCAGCATGCGCGCGCGCGCATCGTCCTTGGCCTCATGCCAGGCAAAGGCCGCATCGGCCAATAGCTGCGATTTGCCCGCACCGCGCGCCAGTGCGGCTTCGGCTTCCAGTTGCTGGGCCGCTTCGCGGGGCTTGCCCTGTTCAAGCAGGGCGATGGCTGCCTGCTGGGCGGGCGAGCTGGTCGGGGCGATGCTGGTGGTGGCGCAGCCGACAAACAGCAGCATCGACAATGACAGGGCGGTGATCCGGGCGACTGGCTTGTTCATTTGAGGTCCGTTCGACAGGGCGCGGCAGTGCCGGGCGGGTGGAAACGGTAGGATTCTACCCTTGGCCTACGGAAATACCGATGATGAGTCCCACTGCTGCCACCCTCTATGTTGTCGCCACGCCGATCGGCAACCTTGCCGACCTGAGCCCGCGAGCACAGGAGGTACTGCGTTCAGTGGCCGCGATCTGTGCGGAAGACACCCGTCATACCGGTCAGTTGCTGTCGCATTTCGGTATCAGCAAGCCGCTGGTGGCCCTTCATGACCACAACGAGGAGGCGATGGCCGACCGTGTGGTGTCGCGGCTGCTGGGCGGCGAGTCGCTGGCCGTGGTCAGTGATGCCGGCACGCCGCTGGTCAGCGATCCGGGATTTCGTCTGGTGCGTGCAGCGCGAGCGGCCGGGGTCAAGGTCAGTCCCATACCGGGGGCATGTGCCGCGATTGCTGCCTTGAGTGTGGCGGGGCTGCCGAGTGATCGCTTCGTGTTCGAGGGCTTTCTCCCGGCCAAGGCCGCAGCGCGGCGTGAACGACTGCACAAGCTGGCTGCCGAGACCGGTACGTTGGTTTTCTATGAATCCTCGCATCGCATTGCCGAGTCCTTGGCTGACATGGCGCTGGCGTTTGGCGCCGAACGCCCGGCGGTGGTCGCGCGCGAGTTGACCAAGCTGTTCGAAACGGTGCTGGATGGCAGCCTGTCGCAGTTGCTGGCCAAGGTGCAGGCCGATGACAACCAGCGCAAGGGGGAGTTCGTGGTGATGGTGCAGGGCGCCGGCGATGATGAAGAGGCCAGGATCGCTGAAGGCCGACGCCTGTACGCCAAGTTGAACGAGCACCTGCCTCCTTCCACCGCCGCCAAGCTGGCGGCTGAACTGAGCGGAGCACCGCGCAAGGCCTTGTATGGACAGGGCAGCAGCGACTGAGGCCTGGTGGGCGGCCGCCGATGCCGCCAGCCTGCAACGCCAGCTCGACCTGCGCGAGCGGCCCGTGCGGGGCGCCTCTGGCGGCGAGGCCAAGACCCAGCGCGAGCGCTGGATGATGGTGCGCTGGCTGACCGCCTGGGCCAGCCAGTTGAGTTACCCGGTGCTGGTCAACAAGCGCGAAAGTCCGGATTTCCTGGTGGCCTCCGGAGACGACCGGGCCGGTGTGGAATGCATGGAAGTGGTGCCGGAGGCATTCAAGCAATTGCAGGCCAAGCTGGACGGCATCAACTCCGGCTGGGTTCGTCCGGTCTCGCGCTCCGCTCCGGCTGCGGGCCGTGCGGACTGGGATAGCCCTTTGATCCGGCAATTGTTGGCGGACACCTTTGAGGGAAGCCCTTGGCTTGGTGATGAACCCGAGCGCCTATGGGTGGAAGTGATGCGCTGGGCGGTGGATAAAAAGCGGGTAGTGCGGCGCAAGCCAGGGTTTGCGGAGCAACCGAGCAATGTGCTGCTGCTCTACGACAATTGGCCGCTGCCAGCGGTGGCGTTTGTCGAAGAGGCTGACCCTGGCGTCCTGCGGGGTTGGGCCTTGGCTGCACTGGATGAGTTGTCCGCGCAGCTGCGGGCGACCGGCGCACATGCCGATTTCCAGCAAATCGACATCCTGCGCCAGGGCTGGCTGCTTTCGTTCACCGACGCGGGTATTCAGCGCATTCGATATCTGCCGACAGATGCTGAATGAAAGTTGGGCCGGCCGGGGCCTGGACGTGCGACAATACGCGTGGCGGAGTCGGCCAGACAGTCGCGTCATTCCTTCGGGAGTGCCGAGGAAAGTCCGGGCTCCACAGGGCAAGGTGCCAGGTAACGCCTGGGCGGCGCAAGCCGACGGAAAGTGCAACAGAAAGATACCGCCTACGTCTCTTTCGAGAGGCCGGTAAGGGTGAAATGGTGCGGTAAGAGCGCACCGCGAGTCTGGCAACAGACCGGTACGGCAAACCCCACCTGGAGCAAGACCAAATAGGGACCTAATGGCGTGGCCCGCGTCGGGTCCGGGTAGGTTGCTTGAGCGTTACGGTGACGTAGCGCCTAGAGGAATGACTGTCCACGACAAAACCCGGCTTATCGGCCGGCTCCGCCGCTTTCATCGCCTGGCAGGCGATGAAAGCCCCAAAGTTTTGCGCAGCAAAACTTTGGGCCCCGGGCCTCTGGCCTTCCACATCCCCGCGCCTGTCGGCGCGCCCCCTTTACTAAAGGGGGCTGGTTCCTTCGGATGGATGGCTTTGCTCGCTTCGCCTCGCTTTCCTTCGGATGGATGGCTTTGCTCGCTTCGCCTCGCTTTCCTTCGGATGGATGG
>NZ_DAMBEF010000004.1:143188-175639 GCF_032061965.1 Stenotrophomonas sp.
CTTTGCTCGCTTCGCCTCGCTTTCTCCAGATGGACGGCTTTGTTCGCTTCGCCGGCGCGGAAGATTAGGCTAGCTTTGGCTTTGGCATCTGCTTTGGCATCTGCTTTGGCATTTGCTTCGGCTGTTGCTGCTCTGTCTTTGCTCCAGCTTTTGCATTCCCTTCTCCCGCGTGCGGGGGAAGGTGCCCGGAGGGCGGATGGGGGGCTTTTGCTCTGATGCAGTTGCGGTCCGCTTCAAGGCAACAGCCTTGCCCGCCTTGTTCCCTTCAACACGCTGCAGGGCGCGCCGTTTGCAGGTCAGGCGAGCTCCACCCGCGTTTCCCCGCTGAGCACGCCTTCCGGCCCGAAACGACGTTCATATATGAATCCCCGGTTCTCATGGTCGATGGCTACTACCGTGCTGGCGCGCGTGCCATAGTCCCGGCCGCGAATGAAGGCGCTGGACAGTACGCGCTCCAGTTCCAAGGGCACGCCGGTAGCAGGCAGATCTTCATCCCGGGCCTGGCGTTCGTCGGCCAATGCCGTCCAAAGGGGCGTCAGGTCTTCATTCCCGTCTGCCAGCCAGTTGCCCAGGGCATCCATCAATCGCAGGGTCTTGGGCCAAGGTGCATCCAGTGCACCGTTGGACATGCCATGTATCCCTGGGGGCAGGTCGTGCCGTGATTGCGGGTGGTTGCCAAGGAAGCTGCAGGTCTGGCTGTCGGCCACCAACAAGTTGAACGGAGCAAAGGCTGCTGCCCTCTGGGCCAGGCTGTCGGAGTAGCCCGTCGCAGTTTGTGCGCTTCCAAGGAAGCCTGCGATCAACTCACCCCGTGACGGTCCGCCCGCGGCGGCGCCAGGGTCACGCACATTGGTTACCACGGCCGCGCGGCCACCCCGGCCGGTGCCCATCCAGCTGCCGCCAGAGCGCAGGTCG
The DNA here is from genome assembly GCF_032061965.1 of Stenotrophomonas sp. Classification (GTDB taxonomy): domain Bacteria; phylum Pseudomonadota; class Gammaproteobacteria; order Xanthomonadales; family Xanthomonadaceae; genus Stenotrophomonas. Next base: position 144,104 of record NZ_DAMBEF010000004.1, read on the forward strand.
CGGCCGGCGACCACGTCGTCGTGGGGTGGCGCCCAACGTTGCAAGGGGGCCGTCGGGCGAGCGTGGAACTCGTCGCGGTTGCCGGCCATGAACAGTCGCCAGCGAGGGTGGGATTTCCAGCAAAAGGTGACCAGGCACATGCACGAAGTGTGCCGCTTTGCGCGGTCGGCGACCATGCCCGGCTGAATGGCGGCTGGGCTGCGGCTCTATTTTCACACCGTCTCTACACCCCTGAATTTCATACAAATCTCAAAATTTGAGACGAAACAGCGACTTGTGGATAAACCTTGAACAACTCTCTAAAGATCCGTGCAAGCCATTGATGCGAATGGCGATTTTCCATGCGGAAAGTTGTTGACAAGCCAAGGCCCGCTGCTAAGGTGGGCATCGGAGGGAAAACCGGGTTTTTTGTGGTTTTTCGTGGTTCAATAACTTCCCAAGTGCAAACTGACAAACGGGTGCCATAGGCGTGTTCCAGGGCGAGACTGCCATCACGGTTGACGACAAGGGACGCATGGCGGTGCCAACCGCTTATCGCGACCTGGTCGCGCGTGCCAGCGGTAATCGCCTTGTGCTGACCTACAACCCGTTTGAAGCCGGTTGCTTGTGGTTGTACTCAGAGCAGGAGTGGGAGCGGGTGCGGGACGACGTAATGGCAAAGCCCAATACCCAGCGTGTAGTGCGCACCCTGCAGCAGAAGCTTGTCGGTTCGGCCGCCCATCTGGAGCTTGATGGCAATGGCCGTATCAGCCTGCCGTCCAGCCACCGCAGTGCGGTCGGCATCGAGAAGAAAGCAGTGCTGATGGGCATGGGTGACAAGTTCGAATTGTGGAGCGAGCAAGCGCATCGCGCACTGATCCAGCAGACGTTGTCTGACGAGGATCTGGGCGATGGGCTTCTCGATCTGAAGTTGTGAGCCGGGGTGCCCGGGTGCGCGGTGAAGCGCAGGCCGGTCACCCTCCGGTGTCGCAGCCGCCGGCGGCTCACCTGCCGGTGCTGTACACCCAGGTCCTTGACGGCCTGAGGGTGATCGAAAACGGAACTTATCTGGATGGCACGTTCGGCCGCGGCGGTCATGCCGGCGGCGTGCTGCGCCAGCTCGGCCCGGACGGGCGCCTGCTGGTCATGGACAAGGACCCTGAAGCCATCGCCGTGGCCGAGCGCGACTTCGCGCCGGACGGCCGTGTGGCGATCTATCGCGGCAGCTTTGCCGATCTGCTGGATTGGAACCAAACCGCCGCTGGCCTGGATGGCGTGCTGTTCGACCTGGGTGTGTCCTCGCCGCAGCTGGACGTTGCCGAACGTGGTTTCAGCTTTGGCAAGGACGGCCCGCTGGACATGCGCATGGACCCGGACTCGGGCGAGAGCGCTGCCCAGTGGTTGAACCGCGCCGAGGATCGCGAAATTGCCGACGTGTTGTTCACCTATGGCGATGAGCGCCAGAGCCGCCGCATTGCCCGTGCCATCGTCGCCCGTCGTGCTACCCAGCCGTTCACCCGCACCGCCGAGCTGGCCGACCTGATCGCCTCGGTGATGCCGCGCGGCAAGGACAAGATCCATCCGGCCACACGCAGCTTCCAGGCCATCCGCATCCACATCAATCGCGAACTGGCCGACCTCGAAGCCGGGCTGGATGCGGCGATGGCGCGGCTCAAGCCCGGTGGCCGCTTGGCCGTGATCAGCTTCCATTCGCTGGAAGATCGCATCGTCAAGCAGTTCATGAACCGCCATGCCAAGGCGCCGCCGACCAATCGTCGCCTGCCGGAATTGCAGGCCTTTGTGCCGACGCTGGATCTGATCGGTGGTGCGATCAAGGCCGATGATGACGAGTTGGCGATGAATCCCCGCTCGCGCAGCGCAGTGCTGCGTGTGGCTGAAAAGCTGGGCAGCAAGGCTGATCGGGACGCCGGAAAGCGGAACGACAGCATCCCGAATCCCACCTCTCCAATCCCGGCAGCTCCGCAAGGAGATGCCCAATGAGCCGCCTGTTGTTGATCGTGTTGCTGGCCTGCTCGATTGCCTCGGCGATCGGCGTGGTGTTCATGCGCCACCGCCACCGTCAGCTGTTTGTCGAGCTGTCCAAGCTGGAACACGCCCGCGACGAGATCAACATCGAATTCGGCCGCTTGCAGCTGGAACAGGCCACCCTGGCCCAGGCCACGCGCGTGGACCAGGAAGCGCGTGGACGCCTGGGCATGAAGTTCCCCGAGGCCACTGACATCGTGGTGATCCGGCCATGAACAAGCCCGGCCGCAACCGCACCCGCACCCAGTTCAACCTGCGCAACCGCATGATGATGGTTGGCGTGGGCCTTGGCCTGTGCGCGGTCACGCTGGTCGGTCGCGCCGCCTACGTGCAGCTCATCAACAACGACTTCTACCAGCGTGAGGGCGAGGCCCGCTATCTGCGAGAAGTGCCGATCGCCACCTCGCGCGGCATGATTACCGATCGCAATGGCGAGCCGGTGGCGGTGTCCACGCCGGTGGCATCGATCTGGGTGAATCCGCAGGAACTGCTGCGGGCCCCCGAGCACATCCCGCAGCTGGCCCAGGCGCTGTCGCTGCCGGTGGATGAGCTGACCGCCAAGCTGACCCAGAAGGCCGACAAGGAATTCATGTACCTGCGCCGCCGCATCAATCCCGATGTGGCCGAGCAGGTGGTGGCGCTGAAGATCCCGGGCGTTTTTTCGCAGCGCGAGTTCCGTCGTTACTACCCGCAGGGTGAGGCGATGGCGCACGTGCTGGGCTTCACCAATATCGATGATCTGGGCCAGGAAGGCCTGGAGCTGGCCTTCGACGAATGGCTGCGCGGCAAGCCCGGTGCCAAGAAAGTGATCCGCGACCGCAAGGGCGCGATCGTCGAAAGCATCGACCTGGTGCGTCCTGCCGAGCCGGGCAAGGACCTGACCCTCAGCATCGACCGTCGCATCCAGTTCCTGGCCATGCGCGAGCTGCGCAATGCAGTGACCGAGAACAAGGCGGCCGGTGGTTCGATCGTGATCATGGATGTGGCCACCGGCGAAGTGATGGCCATGGCCAACCTGCCGACCTACAACCCGAATTCGGTCAGTGGCGCCACCCCGGATACGCGCCGCAACCGCGCTGTCACCGACCTGGTCGAGCCCGGCTCGACAATGAAGCCGCTGACCATTGCCACCGCATTGCAGAACCACGTGGTCACCCCGGATACGGTCATCGACACCAACCCGGGGTACATGTCGTTGGGGCGTTACACCATCCGCGATGTGCCGCGTAACAACGGCGTGTTGAACGTCACCGGCGTGATCACCCGCAGTTCGAACATCGGTGCGGCGAAGATCGTGGCGCGCATTCCGGACCAGACTTTCTACAACTCGGTGCGCGCCTTCGGTTATGGCGTGGCGCCGCACAGCGGTTTCCCGGGTGAGTCGGCCGGTGTGGTTGCCGCGCCGGGCAGCCCGAGCTGGTATGGCACCACCAAGACCACCATGTCCTACGGCTATGGCTTGTCGGTAACGCCGCTGCAGATCGCGCAGGCGTACTCGGCATTGGCCAACGGCGGCCAGGTGATCCAGCCGACCTTCGTCAAGGGCCAGCGCAACGAGGCACGCCAGGTCATCGACCCGGAAGTGGCCCGCGAAGTGGTGCGCATGATGGAAACCGTGGTCACCCAGGGCGGCGCCAAGCAGGCGGCGATCCTGGGCTATCACGTGGCCGGCAAGACCGGCACCGCCCGCAAGAATGGCCCCAACGGCTATGAGCGCGGTCATTACAACCTGCTGTTTGCTGGCGTGGTGCCGGCCACTGCACCACGCTATGCGGCGGTGATCGTGGTCAATGATCCGCAGGGCTCGCTGCAGTACGGCGGCCTGGTATCGGCGCCGGTATTCCACCACGTGATGGAAGGCACGCTGCGCCTGATGGACGTGCCGCCGGACGATATCCAGTCCTGGCTGGCCGCACAGGCGGCAGGCAAGGTCGGTGGCAAGCCGGGTAGCAACGCGGCGCCGCTGCCGATTCCCGCCGATCCGGACGAAGCACCCAATGCTGCGGCGGAATTCGACGCTGCACTGCCGACCGCGGTTGCGCCGGCACCTGCCGCCACGGAGGTGCGTCAGTGAGCCGCTCGATGAAGTTGTCGCAGCTGCTGCCGGACCTGACCTTGAGCAGTGACCCGCAGATCAATGGGCTGGTGCTGGATTCCCGGCATGTGCGCGCCGGTGATGCGTTCGTCGCGATCGCTGGCTTTGGGGCGCATGGCCTGGGTTTCGTCGAGCAGGCCAAGGCTGCTGGCGCGGCCGCGATCCTGTTTGATCCGCCGGCGCCAGCAGATCTGCCGGCACCGGCCGATGCGATTGCCGTACCCGGCTTGCGTTCGCGTATGGGTGTGATGGCTGACCAGTTCCATGGTCAGCCTTCGCGTGCCATGACCATGGTCGGCGTTACCGGCACCAACGGCAAAACCTCGACCGTGCAGTTGCTGGGCCAGGCCTGGCACCTGCTGGGTATTGCCAATGGTTCGATCGGTACCCTGGGCGTTGGCTTGTATGGGCATGTGGTGCCGACCGGCTTCACCACGCCGCTGGTGCTGCAGATGCATGAAGTGCTGGCGCAGCTGCGCGACGGTGGTGCCAAGGCGGTGGCGATGGAAGTCAGCTCGCACGCACTGGACCAGGGCCGTGTCGATGCCGTGCACTACGACGTTGCGGTGTTCACCAACCTCACCCGTGACCATCTGGATTACCACGGCAGCATGGAAGCCTACGGCGCGGCCAAGGCCAAGCTGTTCCATCGCCCGGGCCTGAAGGCCGCGGCGATCAACCTGGACGATGCCTTCGGCCGTGAACTGATCACCACGCTGGCAGCCGACGTACAGGCCATTGGCCTGAGCTCGAGCGGGCAGGCGGGTGCGGTTGTGCGTGCGGAAAATCTGGTGCTGGACGGGCAGGGCATCGGCTTCGACCTGGTCATTGGCAATGAACGCCACGCGCTGCGCTCGCCGCTGCTGGGCCGCTTCAATGTCGACAACCTGTTGGCAGTGGCCGGTGCATTGCACGGTCTGGGCCAGCCTACGGCGGTGATCGCCAACGTGCTGGGCCAACTGCAGCCGATCCGTGGCCGCATGAATCGTCTGGGTGGCCACGGTGAACCGACCGTGGTCATTGATTACGCCCATACCCCCGATGCGCTGGAACAAGCGCTGCGCAGTCTGCATGGCCATCTGGATGGTCGCCTGCTGTGCGTGTTCGGTTGCGGTGGCGAGCGCGACACCGGCAAGCGTCCGCAGATGGCGGCCATTGCCGAAGAACTGGCCGACGTGGTTTTCGTCACCGACGACAACCCGCGTGGCGAAGATGGTGACGTGATCGTCGCCGACATCATGGCCGGCTTCGTGTCGCCCGCGCAGGTGAACGTGGTGCGCGATCGCGCCCGCGCCATCGACGCTGCGGTCGCACAGGCAGGCGCTGGCGACATCGTGTTGATCGCCGGCAAGGGCCACGAGCCCTATCAGGAGATTGCAGGTATCAAACATCCTTTCGATGACACCGACGTGGCGTCACGTGCACTGCGGGCGCGTCAAGCCAAGGGCGAGGTGCACGCATGAAGCGCACCCCGCTTTCGCTGATCGCACACTGGGCCGGCGGTGAGATCCACGGCGACGATGCGAGCATCGATGCCGTCAGCAACGACACCCGCACGCTGGCCCCGGGCAGCCTGTATGTAGCCTTGCGCGGCGAGCGTTTCGATGGGCACGATTTTGCCGTCAATGCGGTCGAGCACGGTGCCAGCGCCTTGCTGGTCGAGCGCCTGTTGCCGTTGGAAGTGCCGCAGATCGTGGTTGCCAATACCGAACTGGCGCTGGCCAGGATCGCCGCCGCGATGCAGCAGCAGCGCGCTACCCGTGTGTTCGCCATCACCGGCAGCAACGGCAAGACCAGCGTGAAGAACCTGCTGCAAGCCATCATGCAGCACGTTGCCGCGGTAAGTGGCCAGCATGTATATGCCACGCCTGGCAACCGCAACAACGAGATCGGCCTGCCGCTGGCAGTGATCGATGCACCGGAAGACGCCGATTTCGCGATTTATGAAATGGGCACCGGCAAGCCGGGCGATATTGCTTATCTGACCGCTGTCGCCGCACCGGACGTGGCCGTCGTCAACAACGTTGCCCCGGCACACCTGGAGCGCATGGGCAGCCTGCTGGAAATCGCCAACACCAAGGCGGCGGTCTACGACGACCTGCGCGAGGCGGGTGTTGCAGTGGTCAATGCCGACGATGCGTTCTCACCGTACTTCGTCGCGCGCGCGGGCCAGCACCGGGTGATCCGCTTTGGTCTGGACGTCAGTGCCGATGTCACGGCAACCGCCATCGTGTTGGACGAGGCCGCCGCACGCTTTCATCTGCGCACCCCGCAGGGCGAGGCCGAGGTGAAGCTGCAGCTGCCAGGTCGGCACAACGTGCTCAATGCCTTAGCGGCCGCCTCGATGGCGCTGGCTGCCGGCATCGCGTTGCCGTTGGTGGTCGAAGGCCTGGCGCAGGCGCGCCCGGTCGCGGGTCGCCAGGTGGCCCATGTGCTGGACAGCGGCGCAGTACTGATCGATGACAGTTACAACGCCAACCCGGGTTCACTGGCTGCCGCGATCACCGCGCTGGCGGCGGGCAAGGGCGAGGGCTGGCTGGTGCTGGGCGACATGCGCGAGCTGGGTCCGGAGGCACAGGCGCTGCATGCGCAGGCTGGCCTGCGTGCCCGCGAAGCCGGCTTCAAGCGTCTGTACACCCTGGGCCCGCTCAGCGCAGCGGCGTCGGCGGCATTCGGTGAGGGCGGGCGTCACTTCGACAGCCACGCCGCGCTGGCTGACGCCTTGGAAACCGAACTTCATGCTGGTGTGCGTTGCCTGGTCAAGGGCTCGCGCGGCAGCGCCATGGACAAGATCGTAAACGCGCTGTTGCAGCGCGGTGAGGAAAGTACACATGTTGCTTGAGTTGGCCCGTTGGCTGCAGCAGTTGGACGGCCTGTTCCGGTTGTTCAACTACATCACGTTCCGCGGCATCCTTGCCGCGTTGACGGCGCTGTCGCTGTCGCTGTGGCTGGGCCCGGCGGCCATCCGCCGCCTGGCACAGCTCAAGGGTGGTCAGCCGATCCGCAAGGACGGCCCGCAGTCGCACTTCTCCAAGGCCGGCACGCCGACGATGGGCGGCGGCTTGATCCTGACGACCGTGCTGGTGTCCGTCCTGCTTTGGGGTGATCTGCGCAACCGCTATGTGTGGCTGGTGCTGGTTGTCATGCTGTGCTTCGGTGCCATCGGTTGGTATGACGATTGGATCAAGATCGCCAAGCGCGACCCCAATGGCCTGAAGTCGCGCTGGAAGTACCTGCTGCAGTCGATCTTCGGGCTGGCGGCCGGCATCTTCCTGTACAAGACCGCCGCAGTGCCGGCGGAGCTGACCTTCTACATCCCGATGTTCAAGTCGATCGCCTTGCCGCTGGCCGGCATCAGCTTCGTGGCCATCGCCTACTTCTGGATCGTCGGTTTCTCCAACGCGGTCAACCTGACCGACGGCCTGGATGGCTTGGCGATCATGCCGACCGTACTGGTGGCTTGCGCGCTGGGCGTGTTCGCCTATGCCTCGGGCAATGCGGTGTTCTCCAGCTACCTGCAGATCCCGCAGATCCCGGGCGCTGGCGAGCTGGTCATCATCTGCGCGGCCATTGCCGGCGCGGGCCTGGGCTTCCTCTGGTTCAACACGTACCCGGCCATGGTGTTCATGGGGGATGTCGGCGCGCTGGCGCTGGGCGCGGTGTTGGGCACCATCGCGGTGATCGTGCGCCAGGAGCTGGTGCTGGTGATCATGGGCGGTGTGTTCGTGATCGAGACCTTGTCGGTGATGATCCAGGTGGCTTCGTTCAAGCTCACTGGCAAGCGTGTGTTCCGCATGGCGCCGATCCACCACCACTTTGAGCTGAAGGGCTGGCCGGAGCCGCGCGTGATCGTGCGCTTCTGGATCATCTCGGTGGTGCTGGTGTTGATCGGCCTGGCAACCCTCAAGGTGCGCTGATGGACGACTACTCGCGTCAGGCAACCCGACTTGAAGCCATCGGCGGCAGCTACGACAAGTGGCTGCTCGGCGCCGCCGTGGCGCTGGCTTCAATCGGTGTGGTGATGGTGGCTTCCAGCTCCATCGCGTTGACGCAGAGTCCCTTCTATTACCTGACGCGCCACCTGATCTTCATCGCCATCGGCGTGATCCTGGCCGCGGTGACCATGCGGGTGGAACTGAAGGAAATCGAGAAGTACAACCAGTTGCTGTTGCTGGGCTGCTTCGCGTTGTTGATCGTGGTTTTCATCCCGGGCCTGGGCAGCAGCGTCAATGGCGCGCAGCGCTGGATCAACCTGGGCTTCTCCAAGTTCCAGACCGTGGAAGCGGTCAAGGTGTTGTACATCGTCTGGTTGTCCAGCTACCTGGTGCGCTTCCGTGACGAGGTCAATGCCACCTGGCAGGCCATGCTCAAGCCGGTCGGCGTAGTCGGCGTGCTGGTCGTGCTGCTGCTGATGCAGCCGGACTTCGGCTCGTCCATGCTGCTGCTGGGCATCACCACCTGCATGCTGGTGCTGGGTGGCGCGCAGATCACCCGCATCATCCTGCCAGTGCTGCTGCTGTTGCCCGGGCTGATCGCGCTGGTGATCTTCGAGCCGTACCGCATGCGTCGCGTCACCTCGTTCATGGATCCGTGGCAGGACCAGTTGGGTTCCGGTTACCAGCTTTCCAATGCACTGATGGCCATCGGTCGTGGCGAGTGGAACGGCGTGGGCCTGGGTGCCTCGATCCAGAAGCTGAATTACCTGCCCGAGTCGCACACCGACTTCATCTTCTCGGTGATCGCCGAGGAGCTGGGCTTCGTTGGCGTGTGCGGCATCATCAGCCTGTACGCGTTGCTGGTTGGCCGCGCCTTCTGGCTGGGCATGCGCTGCATCGAGATGCGTCGCCACTTCGCCGGTTACATCGCCTTCGGCATCGCGCTGTGGATCAGCCTGCAGACCTTCGTGTCGATCGGCGTCAACCTGGGCATGCTGCCGACCAAGGGCCTGACCCTGCCGCTGATTTCCTCGGGTGGCTCCAGCGTGATGATGACCTGCGTGGCGATGGGCCTGCTGCTGCGCGTGTCCTATGAATACAACCGCGCCGTCCGTCGCCAGGAAGTGCGCGAGGACAGCGACGTCGCCGATGCACCGCTGGCCGAGACCCACGACGCCGATGCGGTCGAGCCGAACACCGCCTCGGCCATCGCCGCATCCATGCAGACCAGCGCCGCACGCGGCACCAGCCGCATGCAGCCGCGTGTCGAACCGACCTTCGGGAGGATCGCCTGATGGCCGCCGCGAACAACCAGGACCTGCGTCCGGTGATGATCATGGCCGGCGGCACCGGTGGCCATATCTTCCCGGGCCTGGCCGTGGCCAAGGTGCTGCGCGAGCGCGGCATCCCGGTGACCTGGCTGGGTGCTGACGGGGCGATGGAAACCCGGTTGGTGCCGCAACACGACATCCACGTCGATACGCTGGCCATCTCCGGCCTGCGCGGCAAGGGCAAGCTGGCGTTGCTGGGCGCACCTGTACGCGTACTCCGCGCTATCCGCGGTGCCGGTTACGTGCTGCGTGATCGCAAGCCGCGCGCGGTGGTGGCGTTTGGCGGCTTCGCCTCCGGCCCTGGCGGCATGGCTGCGCGCCTGCATGGCCTGCCCTTGCTGGTGCACGAGCAGAACCGCGCACCTGGCATGACCAATCGCATCCTGTCGCGTTTTGCACGCCGCGTGCTGAGTGGCTTCCCGGGCAGCTTTGCCGGTGGCAAGGAAGAAGTGGTGGGCAATCCGGTGCGTGCCGAGATCGCCGCGCTGCCTGCCCCCGAACAGCGCCTGGCCGGCCGTACCGGGCCGATGCGGCTGTTGGTGCTGGGTGGCAGCCAGGGTGCCCGCGCCCTGAACAATGCTGTACCCAAGGCGCTGGCCGCGCTGGGTAGCAGCGTCGCCATCGAAGTTTGGCACCAGTGCGGCGAGAAGTTGCACGAAGAAGCACTGCAGGCCTATCGCGCCGCAGGCGTCGAAGGCCGCGTGGACATGTTCATCAAGGACATGGCTGGCGCCTATGCCTGGGCCGATCTGGTCGTGTGCCGTGCTGGCGCCTCGACCTTGGCCGAACTGTGTGCGGTGGGCATCGGCAGCGTGCTGGTGCCGTTCGCCGCAGCGGTGGACGACCACCAGACCCGCAACGCCGAATACCTGGTCGAACGCGGCGCCGCCGAACTGCTGAAGCAGGACGACGCGCTGGCGACCAACCTGGAAGGCGTGCTGCGCACGCTGGCAAACAATCCCGGCCACCGCATGCAGATGGCGCAAGCCGCGCGTGGGTTGGCCAAGGTCGATGCGGCCGAACGCATCGCAGACATCATTCTGGAAGAAGCCGGGATTCGGAATTCGGGATTCGGGGGCGATGACGCGCCCCGGAGTAACGGATCGGGCCCTGGCAACCAGAAAAAGCAGGAACAGATGCAGAAAGACCAGAGTTCACAGAAAACGGAGCGCGCGCGGCCATCGGCTGTTGCCAATCCCCAATCCCAATTTCCTAATCCCAGTAGCACAGGAACCAAGCAATGATCCGCCGCCTCCACGACACCAATGACCTGGTCCGCGCCTTCCCGCGCGTGCACTTCGTCGGCATCGGCGGTACCGGCATGAGCGGCATCGCCGAAGTCATGCTGACCCTGGGCTATGAAGTCTCCGGCTCGGACAACGCCGACAATGCAGCCACCCGTCGCCTGGCGCGGCTGGGTGCACGGGTGATGCGTGGTCACTCCGCTGCAAACGTGCTGGGCACGGACTGCATCGTGGTTTCCAGCGCCATCCGTGACGACAACCCGGAGCTGATGGAGGCACGTAGCCAGCGCATTCCGATCATGCCGCGCGCGGCGATGCTGGCCGAGCTGATGCGTTTCCGTCGCGGCATCGCCGTGGCCGGCACGCATGGCAAGACCACCACCACCTCGCTGACCGCTGCGATCCTGAGCGAAGGCAAGCTGGACCCGACCTTCGTGATCGGTGGCCAGCTGCTTGCCGCCGGTGCCAACGCCAAGCTAGGCGGTGGCCAATGGCTGGTGGCCGAGGCCGACGAGAGTGATGGCAGCTTCCTGCGCCTGAACCCGTTGGTGGCGGTCATCACCAACATCGACGCCGACCATCTGGAAAACTACGGCAACGATTTTGCCCGCGTGCAGGCCGCCTTTGCCGAGTTCCTGCAGCGCCTGCCTTTCTATGGGCTGGCGGTGCTGTGCATCGATGACCCGGAAGTAGCCGCGCTGGCTGCCAAGACCCCGCGTCACGTGATGAGCTACGGCATGAGCGGCAACGCCGACGTGCGTGCCGAGGACGTGGTCCAGGACGGCCCGCGCATGCGCTTCACCCTGCGCTTGCCGGAAGGCAGCAGCGTGCCGGTCACCCTGGCGCTGCCGGGCAAGCACAACGTGCTCAATGCCTTGGCCGCCGCCGCGGTTGCGTGGCAGCTGGGCGTGGCGCCGGAAACCATTGCCGCCGCGCTGGAAAAGTTCGAAGGCGTCGGCCGTCGCTTCAACGACCTGGGCGAAGTCACCACCCACAAGGGCGCCAAGGTGCGTGTGATCGACGACTACGGTCATCATCCGCGCGAGTTGGAAGCCGTGTTTGCCGCCGCCCGTGGTGGCTGGCCGGACAAGCGTCTGGTCGTGGCCTTCCAGCCGCACCGTTACAGCCGTACCCGCGACCAGTTCGATGCATTTGCAGCGGTGCTGTCCGAAGTGGACGCGTTGGTGTTGAGCGAGGTTTACCCGGCCGGCGAAGCGCCCATTCCCGGTGCCGACTCCAAGTCGCTGGCACGCGCCATCCGTGCGCGCGGCCGCAGTGAGCCGGTGGTGGTGGGGCATGCCGGTGACCTGACCTCGGTGCTGCCGGACGTGCTGCAGGACGGCGACCTGCTGCTGATGATGGGCGCCGGTGACATCGGCGCCGTTGCCCAGCACGTTGCGACCGAAGGCTTCAAGGAGGCCAAGGGCGAATGATCCAGACCGCGCTGCCGATGCGCTGTGACCACGCTGCCGCGATGCGGTTGGCGCTGGCCCCGCGTGCCTGCACCGCGGGGGAGGGCGCGCGATGAACGCGGTCCTGCGCATGCTTGCCTGGTTGCTGGCCATTGCCCTGGTGGCATTGCCGGTGGTGGCAGTGCTCAACGGCTGGGTGGGCACCGAACGCTGGCCGCTCGCCAAGTTGCGCGTGCATGGCGAGTTCAAGCGGGTGCCGGCCGAGCAGCTGCAGAAGACCTTGCTGCCCTATGCACGTTCCGGCTACTTCGCGGTGAAGCTGCAGGACGCACAGTCGGCGGTGGAAAAGCTGCCGTGGGTGGAGAGCGCGCAGGTCCGCAAGCAGTGGCCGGATGTGCTGGAAGTGACCATCGTCGAGCACAAGCCGTTCGCTCGCTGGGGCAAGGATCGCCTGCTGTCGGAGCAGGGACGACTGTTTGCCGTGCCGCATGGCCTGGAAGACGCCCCGCTGCCCGAACTGGACGGCCCCGATGGAATGACCACCGAAGTGGTCGAGCTCTACAACGATTCCCGTGCCCTGTTCGCGCCGGCTGGCGTGGACGTGCACAAGGTCGCGATGGATGCACGCGGCAGCTGGTCGCTGGCGCTGGACAACGGCACCGAAGTCATCGTCGGTCGCAGTGACGCGCGTTCGCGCTTGAGCCGCTTTGTCCGTGTGCTGCCGCAGCTGACCCGCACCCAGGTGCCGATCGTGCGCGCCGACCTCCGCTATACCAATGGTTTCACGCTGAGCTGGGGAACCCCGCCGCCGGCAACAAAGCAGACGCAGGACAGGACATGAATCGCAAGGGTGATAAATCGCTGATCGTCGGCCTCGATATCGGCACCTCCAAGGTGGTGGCGCTGGTGGGCGAGTACTCGCCGGGCAGCCCGATCGAAGTCATCGGCATCGGTTCGCATGAATCGCGCGGCCTCAAGCGCGGCGTGGTGGTCGACATCGAATCGACCGTGCAGTCGATCCAGCGTGCCATCGAGGAAGCCGAGCTGATGGCCGGCTGCGAGATCCGTTCGGTGTACGCGTCGATTTCCGGCAACCACGTGCAGTGCCGCAATTCGCAGGGCATTACTCCGATCCGCGAAGGTGAAGTGAGCTGGGGCGACCTGGACCGCGTGCTGGAAGCGGCCAAGGCCGTCGCCATCCCCGCCGACCAGAAGATCCTGCATGCGATCCCGCGCGAGTACGTGCTGGACGATTCGCAGGAAGGCATCCGCAATCCGGTCGGCATGACCGGCGTGCGCCTGGAGATCCATGCCCATCTCGTCGTGTGCGCGCAGTCGGCCGCGGCCAACATCAGCAAGTGCGTGCAGCGCTGCGGTCTGCAGGTGGACGACCTGGTGCTGTCCTCGCTGGCCTCCAGCGTGGCGGTGCTGACCGCCGATGAGCGTGAGCTCGGCGTGGTGATGGTCGATATCGGCGCAGGTACCACCGATATCGCGGTGTTCATCCAGGGCGCGATCTGCCATACCGCATCGCTGCCGATCGCCGGCGACCACGTCACCAACGACATCGCCCACATGCTGCGCACGCCGACCCCGGAAGCGGAGCAGATCAAGGTGCGTTACGCCTGTGCGCTGGCGCAGCTGGCAACGGCGGAAGAAAGCATCCAGGTGCCGTCGGTCGGTGACCGTCCGCCGCGCCGCATGCCGCGTCACTCGCTGGCGCAGGCGGTGCAGGGCCGTTACGAAGAAATTTTCGAGATGGTGCAGGCCGAACTGCGCCGTTCCGGTTTCGAGGAAATGGTGCGTGCCGGTGTGGTGCTGACCGGTGGCGCTTCAAAGATGGAAGGTGTGGTCGAGCTGGCCGAGGAAATGCTGCAGATGCCGGTACGCGTGGGCATTCCGCAGCACGTCACCGGCCTGGGCGAAGTGGTGGGCAACCCGGTCCATGCCACCGGCGTGGGCCTGCTGCTGATGGGCAGCCAGATCGAACACCCGCGCCGCCCGTCGCTGCCTACCGGGCGCGCCGGCAGCATGTTCAACAAATTGAAGAATTGGTTCCGCGGCGAGTTCTGAGCGGAACCAGTGGCAGGGCAGTGAGGCAGTCAGAAGGGCAAGCAGTAAGGCAATACGAAGTGCAGTAACGCAGTCATTGAAGCAAGCAACAACCACCGTACAGGGGTAGCCCTGGCGGCAAACCTAAAACAACTCGCCGGTGCGGGTGGGCGCAGCAGGAGAAGGATTCTTCCCAACGCTCGACCCAATCACGGCATTAGAGAGGACATGGACATGGCGCATTTCGAACTGATTGAAAAGATGGCACCGAACGCGGTGATCAAGGTCGTTGGCGTGGGCGGCGGTGGCGGCAACGCCGTGGCGCACATGGTCAACAGCAGCGTGGATGGCGTGGAATTCATCACCGCCAACACTGACTCGCAGGCCATCAAGAATTGTGGCGCCAAGCTGCAGCTGCAGCTGGGTACCAACGTAACCAAGGGCCTGGGCGCAGGCGCCAACCCGGAAGTCGGCCGCCAGGCCGCACTGGAAGACCGTGAGCGCATCATGGACGCCCTGCAGGGCGCGGACATGGTGTTCATCACCGCTGGCATGGGCGGTGGCACCGGTACCGGCGCTGCGCCGGTGGTGGCGCAGCTGGCCAAGGAAATGGGCATCCTGACCGTGGCCGTGGTCACCAAGCCGTTCCCGTTCGAAGGCCGTCGCCGCATGCAGGTGGCGCTGAAGGGCATCGAGGAGCTGAGCCAGCACGTCGATTCGCTGATCACCATCCCGAACGAAAAGCTGATCACCGTGCTTGGCCGCAATGCCACCATGGTGCAGGCCTTCCGTGCTGCCAACGATGTGCTGCAGGGCGCCGTGCAGGGCATCGCCGACCTGATCGTGCGTCCGGGCCTGATCAACGTCGACTTCGCCGACGTGCGCACCGTGATGTCGGAAATGGGCCTGGCAATGATGGGCACCGGCACCGCGCGTGGTGATGACCGCGCTCAGGCCGCTGCCGAAGCCGCCATCCAGAACCCGCTGCTGGACGACGTGAACCTGGCCGGTGCCAACGGCATCCTGGTCAACATCACCGCCGGCCCGGACTTCACCATGAGCGAGTTCGACGAGATCGGCCGCACCATCGAAGGCTTCTCCTCCGAAGACGCCACCGTGGTGGTGGGTACCGTGCTCGACCCGGACATGCAGGACGAAGTGCGCGTGACCGTGGTTGCCACCGGCCTGAACCGCGCCGTTGCCAAGAACGCACAGCGTCCGGGCGAGCGTGCACCGATCAAGCTGGTCCGCAACGCCACCACCGGCCAGGCCGAGTTCGGCGACTACGAAAGCCCGGCCGATGCCGTGGCCAAGGCCGTCGGCAACTCCCTGGGCATGGGCCTGCGTCGTCCGAGCGCCGATACCGCTGCGGCGTCCAGCCCGGCTGCGTCGTCCTCGACCGCCGCAGCCGCCGAGTTGCCGAGCGACTACCTGGATATCCCGGCGTTCCTGCGCCGCCAGGCGGACTGATCGGACCGTCCGCGATGACGGCAGCAGGCGCGACCCGACGCTGACCGGTAACGGCAGCGTGGGTCGGCCGGGCCGTCGCGCGCGGTTGGCACTACAACGTCAGGGCTGTCCACCCTGACGGGCAATACCCATGTCCTTTGTCGCCGGGCCAGGACCGGCCCGGCGACATTTTCCGGCCTGAACAAGGGCAGGGAGTCCTGACTCCCGGGGTCCGGGGCCGTGTGTTAACGCGTGTTATTCTTGTTTGTCCCTGGCCGCGCATGCGCGGCTTATCCGGTTTGAGCCCATGATCCAGCAACGCACCCTCAAGAACACGATCCGCGCCACCGGCGTCGGCCTGCACAGCGGTGACAAGGTCTATATGACCCTGCGCCCTGCGCCGGTTAACCATGGCATCGTGTTCCGGCGCGTGGACCTTGACCCGGTAGTGGAAGTGCCGGCCAAGGCGGAACTGGTCACCGAGGTCACCCTGTGTACCGGCCTGACCTGCGAAGGCGCCAAGATCCAGACCGTCGAGCACCTGATGTCGGCGTTGGCTGGCCTGGGCGTGGACAACGCCATCGTCGAGCTGTCCTCGGCCGAGCTGCCGATCATGGATGGTTCCTCCGGCCCGTTCGTGTTCCTGCTGCAATCGGCAGGCATCGTCGAGCAGGACGCCGCCAAGCGCTTCCTGCGGGTACTCAAGACGGTGGAAGTGCGTGAAGGCGACAAGGTCGCCCGTTTTGATCCCTATGAAGGGTACAAGCTGGGCTTCACCATCCAGTTCGATCACCCGATGATCCCGGCCAAGCAGTCGCGCGCCGAGATCGAGTTCTCCACTGCGGCCTACATCAAGGAAATCTCCCGCGCGCGCACCTTTGGCTTCATGCGCGATCTGGAGTACATGCGTGAGCGCAACCTTGGCCTGGGCGGCTCGATGGACAATGCCATCGTGCTGGACGAGTTCCGCGTGCTGAACGATGACGGCCTGCGGTACGCCGACGAGTTCGTGCGCCACAAGATCCTGGACGCCATCGGCGACCTTTACCTGGCCGGCGGCCAGGTGTTGGGCGCATACGAGGGTTTCAAATCCGGCCATGCGCTCAACAACAAGCTGGTGCGTGCCCTGCTGGCCGACCAGAGTGCCTGGGAATGGGCCAGTTACGAGTCGCCGGTCGCTGCTGATCCGGTGGTCTACGGCATTCCCGCCTACACCTGAGATAAATCTCGCATCGCTCGTAAGAGAACCGGACTGCCAGCAAGGCGGTTCAGTGCTGCGTGATCAAACTGTGAACCCTATGTGGGTTCAAGTCTGAATTTAACTCAAAATTAACAAAAGACTAACTCCCCGGTCGCAATCCACAGATAGGATTCGTGCCGGCTTCCTGCTTTGGGTCTTCCAGATCCGGCGGTGCCGGCGCCCACAGGGGGGGCCGGTGGTCTCAGGAACGTGAGGGCTTCACATCCTCGAGGGCAGCCAGGGCGTCGCGCAGACCTTTATGCGTCGCGTCCGATACTGCGGAGCTGCGCTGGTCATTACGCACTGGGGAGTGCGGGGGCGCGGTCGCAGTCTTGACGGTCACCCGGGTGGCCTTCAGCCCGATGGATCGGGCCGCGTCGATCAGCTGGCTTTCGGCAAGCCTTACCTTGGCATGCCACACCGGCGATTCGACGAGAAAAACGAGGTGTTCGCCGTCCACATTGGCCAACCGGCAACGGTTTGCCAGCGCCGGCGGCAAATGGGGGCGCAACTGCCGGTCCATCGCATCGAGCCACAGGGCACGGCGCAACGGGTTTCCTGCTTTGTCCGCCATTGCTGCTTCCAGCGCCTGTTTGGGCGCGGAGCGGGAACGAACGCTGGATTTCGGCTCAGACATAAGAATTCTTCAATGACATTCAAAAAGATCGTAATCAAAACGCGTGAACAGAAGGCCAAGACGCCGCTCGCACGCGTTCAGATGTATTTCGAGGATCGTCCTCGTGCATTGCTGGGTAGCGTACTGGGGCTGGGCTGTCTGATGGGTGTGGCGTTGAGCCTGGCCATCGGCATGGTCGGTGATTCGGCACTGCAGGCCAAGGTTGATCACCAGGAGCAGGAACTGGCCAAGGTGCGCGCCGACGCGCAGACCCAGGTCAACGCACTGTCTGCCCGCCTTGGTGAACTGCAGGCCCAGGCCACCCGCCTCAACGCCTTGGGCGAGCGCTTGACCCAGATGGGCAAGCTGCAGGACGGCGAGTTCGATTTCCAGGAAACGCCGGGTATGGGTGAAGGTGAGCCCGGCCCGACCCAGGATATCCCGGTCAGCGCGGTAAACGCTGACTTACAGGTGCTGGAGCAGCGCTTTGCTGCTTCAGGCCGTCAGTTGTCGGTGCTCGAATCGCTGCTGTTCGATCACCAGCTTGAGCAGAACGCCGTGCCGTCGCGCATGCCGATCAGCAACACCTACGTCACCTCCAGCTTCGGCGGCCGTGCCGATCCGTTCGGTCGCGGTGTAGGCAACCACAAGGGCATGGACTTCCACGCCCGTGTCGGTGATCCGGTGTTGGCCGTGGCCGATGGCGTGGTCAGCTTCTCCGGCGTGAAGGGCGGTTACGGCAACGTGGTCGAGATCGACCACGGCAATGGCTATAAGACCCTGTACGCCCATAACTCGCGCCTGAGCGTGCGTGAAGGCGGCCTGGTCCGTGCGGGCCAGGAAGTGGCCAAGGCCGGTTCCACGGGCCGTTCCACCGGGGCCCATGTGCACTTCGAAGTCTGGCAGAACGGCCAGGTCATGAACCCGCGCAAGTTCCTGGGCGAGGGTGGCAACACCCCGGTAGGCCGGGTCAGTCGCGGCTGATCCCTATCCGGTAGGCCGGGTCAGCCGCGGCTGACCCGTGGCACACACCGGCTGCGAGGCCCCGGTCAAGGCAGTTTGACCGGCGCCGGCAGGTCAGTGCAGGCTGACTTGTTGATGGACGCTTGAAACCCCGACGTCCGCCCCAAGCTACAATAGGCGTTGCCATCGACAGGGCGCATTGCGCCCTGTTTCGTTTGCGACCGGTGAACCCAGGGGGGGAGCCAGGTCGCACGGCATTTCATTCAAACCGGTTCCTTCAATGATCAACAGCCTGCTTACCCGCGTTTTTGGCAGCCGTAACGAGCGCCAGCTGCGCCAGCTCAACCGTATCGTCGCCAAGATCAATGCCTTGGAACCGGAGATGCAGAAGCTCTCCGACGACCAGCTCAAGGCCAAGACCCCGGAATTCCGTGAGCGCATCGCTGGCGGCGAAGCCTTGGACAAGGTGTTGCCGGAAGCCTTTGCGGTCTGTCGCGAAGCTTCCAAGCGCGTGCTGGGCATGCGCCATTACGACGTGCAGCTGATCGGCGGCATGGTGCTTCACCTGGGCAAGATCGCCGAAATGCGTACCGGTGAGGGCAAGACCCTGGTAGCGACGCTGCCGGTCTACCTCAACGCGCTGGAAGGCAAGGGCGTGCACGTGGTCACGGTCAATGACTACCTGGCACGTCGCGACTCGGCGCAGATGGGCAAGCTCTACAACTGGCTGGGCCTGAGCGTTGGCGTGGTCTATCCGGGCATGCCGCACAGTGACAAGCGCGAAGCCTACGGCAGCGACATCACCTACGGTACCAACAACGAATTCGGTTTCGACTACCTGCGCGACAACATGGCGTTGACCAAGGCCGACCGCTACCAGCGCGGCCTGCATTACGCCATCGTCGACGAAGTCGACTCCATCCTGATCGACGAAGCGCGTACCCCGCTGATCATCTCCGGCCCGGCCGATGATTCCCCGGAGCTGTACATCCGCGTCAACCGCGTGGTGCCCAGCCTGATCAAGCAGGAAACCGAGGAAGGCGAGGGCGACTACTGGGTCGATGAGAAGGGCAAGCAGGTCTTCCTGTCCGAAGCGGGCATGGAGCACGCCGAAGAGCTGTTGCGCGAAGCCGGCATCATCGGCGCCGACAACGACAACGGCCTGTACGCCGCGCAGAACCTTACCGTCGTCCACCATCTCAATGCCGCACTGCGCGCGCACGCCATCTACCAGCGTGACGTGGACTACATCGTGCGCGACGGCGAAGTGGTCATTGTCGATGAATTCACCGGCCGTACCCTGGCCGGCCGCCGCTGGTCCGACGGCCTGCACCAGGCGGTGGAAGCGAAGGAAGGCGTGCCGGTACAGCGTGAGAACCAGACGCTGGCCAGCATCACCTTCCAGAACCTGTTCCGCATGTACAAGAAGCTGTCCGGCATGACCGGTACGGCCGATACCGAAGCGTTCGAGTTCCAGAGCATCTACGGCCTGGAAGTGCTGGTCATCCCGACCAACAAGCCGACCGTGCGCAAGGACTACCCGGACCAGGTGTTCCTCAACCGCAAGGGCAAGTTCAACGCGGTGCTGGCGGACATCGAAGAATGCGCCAAGCGCGGCCAGCCGGTGCTGGTGGGTACCACCTCGATCGAAACCTCGGAGATGCTCTCCGAGCACCTGCGCAAGGCAGGTGTGAAGCACGAAGTGCTCAACGCCAAGCAGCATGACCGCGAAGCGACCATCGTTGCCAACGCCGGTCGCCCGGGTTCGGTCACCATCGCCACCAACATGGCTGGCCGTGGTACCGACATCGTGCTCGGTGGTTCGCTGGAAACCGAACTGCACGAGCTGGGCGAAGACGCCAGCGACGCGCAGAAGGCTGCCGCGAAGGCGGCATGGCAGGAGCGTCATGAGGCGGTCAAGGCCGCTGGCGGCCTGCACATCGTCGGCACCGAGCGCCATGAATCGCGTCGTATCGATAACCAGCTGCGCGGCCGTTCCGGTCGTCAGGGTGACCCGGGTTCGTCCCGTTTCTACCTGTCGCTGGAAGACAACCTGATGCGCATCTTCGCCTCTGACTGGGTGCAGAAGGCGATGCGCATGATGGGCATGAAGGAAGACGACGTCATCGAAGACCGTATGGTCAGCCGTCAGATCGAGAAGGCGCAGCGCAAGGTGGAAGCGCACAACTTCGACATCCGCAAGAACCTGCTCGACTTCGACGACGTCAACAACGATCAGCGCAAGGTGATCTACGGCCAGCGCGATGAACTGCTTGACGCCGAGTCGGTGCAGGAAAACATCGACGGTATCCGCGGCGACGTGATCTATGACCTGGTCGGCCGCTTCGTGCCGCCGAACTCGGTGGACGAGCAGTGGGACCTGCCGGGCCTGCAGGCGACGCTCGAAGGCGAGCTGGGTGTGGAGATGGACGTGGTGGGCCTGGTCAAGGCGCACGAAGAGCTGGACGCTGAAGGCATCGCGCAGAAGGTTGCCGAGCACATGGACCAGCACTTCGCGCAGAAGGAAGCGGCCGTTGGCGCCGAAACCATGCGCGCCCTGGAGAAGCACGTCATGTTGACCGTGCTCGACCAGAGCTGGAAGGAACACCTGGCCCGCATGGACTACCTGCGCCAGGGCATCTACCTGCGTGGTTATGCGCAGAAGCAGCCCAAGCAGGAGTACAAGAAGGAAGCCTTCGAACTGTTCTCGGACATGCTGGAAAACGTCAAGCGCGAAGTGATCACCATGCTGTCGCGCGTGCGCGTGCGCAGCGAGGAAGAAGTGGCGGCAATGGAGCAGTTGGAGCGCCAGCAGGCCGAAGCGCGCCTGCAGATGTCCCAGTTCCAGCACCAGGACAACGGCGGCTACAGCGCCGACGAGGAAGCGGCGGACGTAGTCAACCAGGCCAACGAGCCCAAGGTTGGCCGCAACGATCCGTGCCCCTGCGGCAGCGGCAAGAAGTACAAGCACTGCCACGGCCAGCTGAGCTGATCAGGAAAACCCCGCTCCGGCGGGGTTTTTCTTTGCCTTCGTAGTGCCGAGCCATGCCCGGCAGGGCCTTCCCCAGCGATGCCAGCCCAAGCCCAAGAGGGCCTTCCGGTAGTGCCGAGCCATGCTCGGCAGAGGCCTTCCCAAAGATGCCAGCCCAAGCCCGAGAGTGCCTCCCGGTAGTGCCGAGCCCTGCTCGTCAGGGGCTTTACCGGCAGCGCTTGGCCCATGGATGGCTATGCCGAGCATGGCTCGGCACTACAGGGCTTTTTTGCCTGATGGCAGGACCGCGCGGCAGCCGGCCAGTCGCCTCTCCAATGCCCCACGGAAAGATTGCGCTGGTAGTACGGTTTTCGGCATTCTCGGGGGCATGACTTCTCCTTCACGCTCAATCCACGTGGTCGCCGCCGTCATCACCGACGCGCGCGGCCGCATCCTTCTCAACCGTCGCACCGGCGACAGCGATATGGCCGGGCTATGGGAATTCCCGGGGGGCAAGCGTGAGCCCGGTGAGAGTTCCGAACAGGCGCTGGTGCGCGAGCTCCAGGAAGAACTGGGGATCGAGGCCGAGATCGGCGAGTGGGTGATGGAGGTACCGCAGTTGTACCCGGACAAGCGCCTGCGCCTGGAAGTGCGCATGGTGCGGCAATGGAAGGGCACCGCACGCGGTCGGGAAGGACAGGCCATCACCTGGGTCGCAGCGGACAAGCTGGGGCGGTACTCGATGCCACCGGCCGACCTGCCGGTGGTCGCCGCCCTGCACCAGCCCGACCGCTACCTGATTACCCCCGACGTCGCAGGTGACACGCAGGCGTGGCTGGCAGGGCTGGAAACCGCCATCGATGCCGGTCTGCACCGCGTCCAGCTACGCACCCCGGCGGCGCCTGATCGTGTGGCGCTTGCCCGCGAGGCAGTGCAGCGCTTTGGCCGCCAGGCCGAGCTGCTGCTCAATCGCGATATCGACCTTGCCCGGGAGTTGGGGGTGGGCGTGCACCTGGGCGGTGAGCAATTGCTGCAGTTGGAGGCGCGGCCCTTGCCCCAATCCCAACCGGTGGCCGCATCCTGCCATGACCTGGCGCAGTTGCAGGCAGCGCAGCGGCTGGGCTGCGATTTCGCGGTGCTGGGGCCGGTGCAGGCCACGGCCAGCCATCCTGATGCAACGCCACTGGGATGGAGCGGGTTTGAACAACTGCGCGAACGTATATCGCTGCCGATCTATGCCATCGGCGGCATGACGCCCGAGGACGTGCTTACCGCAAGGCGCCATGGCGCGTTGGGGGTAGCGGCCATCCGCAGCCTGTGGCCCGCGCTGCAGCCGGCCTGAGCCAGGCTTACAGGCTTATCCAGAAGCAGTTGTATTGCCTGCGCAGGTGGAAGACCGTGCGGGTAGGCGTGTTGCTGCGTGGCAGGGTTTGTTCAAGACGCAGGGCCACCGGGCGGCGCGGGGCGTACTGCGCGGGCGGCGGCGGGCTGTACTCGCTGGTATCGGCACCCTCTGCCGCAGCAGGTTCCACCGGCGTGCCGTCGGTATAGGTGAAGGGCAGGGTGGCTGCCGGCTCGTAGGCTGGCGGCTCGGGAAACACCGGCGCGATATCCAGCAGCGGGCGTTGCACGATTTCATCCAGTCGGTCCATTACCCGCGTTGCGGCCGCGTTGGACAGGCCCGTCCACATGTAGATGCTCGACAGCCGGTTGGGATCGCGCGCCTCGCTTGCGCTTTGGATCAGCCCAACCACTTCACTGAGCCGGCGTGCGCAACTGTCGCGGTAAAGCCCCGCGCTGCCGGCGGCCCGTGGCGTGGACAACAGTCGTGCACGCGCGCCCATCGACTCGCAGGGCTTGTCGCCATAAACGGTCTGGCCCTGGGCATTGGTGCAACGATTGATCTTCTGTGCCTGCGCGGCAGGGGCAAGCAGGGCGCCAGCGCACAGCAGTAGGGCCAAAACGATTCGCATGCGACAAGGGTAGCGGTTGCCCCCGCAACCCGGGTGTGACGAATGTACGTGTTCAGCCGCGACCAAGGCGTTGCAGCACGGCATTGGTCGGCTTGGCCAGGTTGAGCGTGTAGAAGTGCAACGAAGGCGCGCCACCGGCGATCAGGCGGTCGCACAGCGAGGCCACCACATCGGCGCCGAAGTCGCGTACCGACTCGGCATCGTCACCGTAGGCCTGCATGCGCTTGCTTATCCAGCGCGGGATCTCCGCACCACATTGCTCCGAAAAGCGCCGCAACTGGCTGAAATTGGAAATCGGCATGACGCCCGGAATGATCGGCACATCAACCCCAAGCTTGCCGACCGCATCAACGAAGTGGAAATACGCATCGGCGTTGTAGAAATACTGGGTGATCGCCGCGTCGGCGCCAGCATCGATTTTTGTCTTGAAGTGGCGCAGGTCTGCCAGCGCATCATTGGCTTGAGGGTGGGTTTCCGGATAGGCGCCTACTTCGATGCGGAAGGCATCGCCGTGCTCGGCGCGGATGAAGCTGATCAGTTCGGAGGCATAGCGCAGGTCGCCAGGAAAGCCCATGCCGGAGGGAAGGTCGCCACGCAGCGCGACGATGCGTTTGACGCCGATCGCGCGATACAGCTTGAGCAGTTCGCGGATTTCCTCGCGGGTGCCACCCACGCAGGACAAGTGCGGTGCCGCCTGCAGCCCGTGGTGCTGGTTGAGATGGCGCACGGTCTCGGACGTATAGCTCAGCGTCGAGCCACCGGCGCCAAAGGTACAGGACACGTACTCCGGGGCATGCGCCTTCAGCTTGGCGGCTGTGCGGTCCAGCTGGGTGCGTTGGTCGTCGGTTTTGGGCGGATAGAACTCGAAGCTGATAGCAGTCATGGGGCAGCCGGGCAGGGCGGGTTGCTGGGCATTATATCTCTCCATCAAGATGGATGTGCAATGGTTTCAGGCGTGACCGCGCCATCGGCCTAGTGCGCTTGCCGGGCTGGCCGCTGCGGCAGCAGCGCAATGCATGCCACGATGGCCAACAACAGCACCAGGGAGCCGCTGTAACGGCTCAGCGCCAACCCGCCATGGTCCAGTGGCTTGTCGAGGAAGTCGCCGACCACGGCGCCCAAGGGGCGGGTCAGGATGAACGCCAGCCAGAACAACACGGTTCGCGAAATCTGGCTACGCCAGTACAGCAGTGCCACCAAGGCGAGCAGGCCGGCAAAAACCGCAATGCCGCCCGCATACCCCAAGCCCTGGGTGTCCGCCGCCCAGTCTCCCAGGGCGGTGCCCAGCGTCTGTGAGAACGTGATGGTCAGCCAATAGAAAGCCTCATCGCGCGGTGAGGAGATACTGCTCACCGAAACGCTGCCCGTGGTGCGCTGCCAGCTCCACAGGGTCAGCAGCAACAGCGTCAACAACAAGGTCGTGCCGCCGCTGTAGCCCAAGCCAAGCGAGCGATCCACCAGGTCGGCCAAGGTAGTGCCGACGGTTGTGCTGGCGATGATCGCCGCCCAATAGATCCAGGGCTGGAAGCTGCGCGCACGGATCTGGGCCTGTACTGCGATGATGAAGACGGTGGCGAACAAGGCCGTGCCCACCAGGTATCCCAGGTTCATCGACATGGTGACGGCATCACCGCCCACTTCGCCCAAGGTTGTAGCCAGGATCTTGATGACCCAGAAGCCAAGGGTGATGGCCGGGACCTTGTTGATGGCGGCGGAAGGGGACATGGGTGGGTACTCGCAGGTCTGTTGCCGCTACTGTCCGGGCACCGCTGTCGTAATGCCGTTGGAGTGCTGACGGCCGTTTATCGTCTGGCGGGCTGATGCGTGCTGCGCGCAGGTGGTAGGCGCAACGGCGGTCATCGTCGACAATGCCGTCCAGTCTTCGCCGGAACCGATGATGTCCATCTACCTGACGCCCTTTGCCCGCCCACGCTTGTTTCCGCGCGCACCGCGTCCCAACACCATCCAGGATTGCACTGCCGAACAGTTCGAGCAGTACTTGAACGAGAATGCCGCAGATCGCGTGCTGGATGGCTACGCGCCGTTCTGCAAGTTGCATGTCTATCGCAACTGGACCAGCACCCGTTGCCTGACCATCCCCGTCAACGACGAAAACCGGCACCTGCTACGTTCCGGCTACGAGGCGCGCAACCGCGACGAGCTGCCGGTGTTGGTGCGCTGGTTTGAAGGTGTGCAGGCGCCGGTGGCCAATTACCTGGTCGTGATCCTCTACAGCCGCGAGCAGCTGGCGAAGGAAGGCTCGCCGATCGAAGCCGATTGGGGTGTCGTGGGTTGCCTTTACACGGCCAGTCCAGAGGAAATCCCCATGGCTCCGATCACCATGATGCGCAATGCGTTGGGTGTGGAAGAAGGGGGGTCGGGCGTGCCGATTGATCGTGAGGCCTATCGGCGTGCAGTGGCGTTCTGGGAAGCAAATGCAAACTGGCGTTGAAGCGGGTGCTGCACCGGCGGTGCGTTGGGCGTTCAATCGCCATTACCTGCTGCTGGCATTGGCGGTGTTTGTTGCTGAAGTGATCATCGCCACGCGCCTGTCGCATGTCGTATGGGTGCGCGCCTATCTTGGCGATGTGCTGGTAGTGGTGCTGCTGTACGCGGCCGTGCGTTGCGTGCTCCACATCAACGACTACGTGGTCTTGCTGTGCGTGTTCCTGTTTGCCTGTGCCATCGAGTTCGCGCAGTACTTCTCGCTGGCCGAGCGCTTGGGTTATGTGCGCGGCGACCTGATGCACACCGTCATCGGCAACACATTCTCCTGGGCCGATATTGAGTGCTATGCAGTGGGCTGCGGATTGATGGCGGGGCTGGTTTTCCTGCGCAATAGCGCTGAACTTTCTCGTAGATAGCGGCACGAAATAACGCGTCACACCTGTTCAGGCGGCGCGTTGTCGACTCTTTAAGTCTTCTTAACGGCACTTCCGTTAACCTTGATGGGCTTGGTATCCCGCTGCATTGCATGCAAGGCCATCGCCTGTGGGTACCTGGACAGCCTGGCATCGCGCCTTTCCGGTACTGCTCCGGTTCTTTCTGTCCCCGACCGTTCCTGCGGCCCTGCCGCGGGTCATTCATTCGTGCGCCTATCGGCATGCGCCGGGTTTTCCCGCATGTCCGTGCACGTATCCATCCAACTCGGGAGGATTGGTCCTGCATGTCTGCAGATGATTCCACTAATCGAAATACGCCGCTCCAGATCGGCGATATCACCGTCATCGACAAGGCCAAGGTAAAGAAGGCAGTGACTGCCGCTGCCCTTGGCAACGCCATGGAATGGTTTGACTTCGGCGTCTATGGCTTTGTCGCGTATGCGTTGGGCAAGGTCTTCTTTCCCGATGCTTCGCCCAGTGTCCAGACCATCGCCGCGCTGGCTACGTTCTCGGTGCCATTCCTGGTGCGTCCGCTGGGCGGCGTGTTCTTCGGGGTGATGGGGGACCGTTTTGGTCGGCAGAAGGTGCTCTCGGCGACGATCATCCTGATGGCAATCAGTACGTTCTGCATCGGCCTGATCCCGTCCTATGAAAGCATCGGCATCCTCGCGCCCATCCTGTTGCTGCTGTGCAAACTGGCGCAGGGCTTTTCCGTGGGCGGCGAGTACACGGGCGCCGCCGTGTTCGTTGCAGAGTTCGCACCTGATCGCCGGCGCGGCTTCCTGAGCAGTTGGCTGGACTTCGGTTCCATCATTGGCTTTGTCTCAGGCGCCGGTGTGGTGGTCCTGCTCAGCAGTATCGTTGGCGAACAGCAGTTCCTTGAATGGGGCTGGCGCATTCCCTTCTTCCTGGCGGCGCCGTTGGGCTTGATCGGGCTTTACCTGCGTCATGCCGCCGAGGAGACGCCGGCCTTCACCGAGCAGCTTGAACGCATGGAGAAGGAGGACCAGGACGCGATTGGCGGTGCCCCGCGGATTTCCCTCAAGGAAATTGTCAGCAAGTACTGGCGTTCGCTGCTGATCTGCGTTGGCATCGTGCTGGTCACCAATGTGACCTATTACATGTTGCTGACCTATATGCCCACCTACCTGTCGCACAACCTGCATTACTCGGAAGATCACGGTGTACTGATCATCATCGTGGTGATGGTGGGCATGTTGTTCGTGCAGCCCTTCGTCGGCATGGCCAGTGACCGCATCGGCCGGCGCCCGTTCATCGCAGCGGGCAGCCTTGGTCTGCTGGTTGCGGCGATCCCCGCGTTCCATCTGATTACCAGCGGCAACATCGGTTGGATCTTTGTCGGCCTGCTGTTGCTGGCCGTGCTGTTGAACTGCCTGATCGGGGTGATGGCATCGACGCTACCGGCGATGTTCCCGACCCGTGTGCGTTACAGCGCGCTGGCGACGGCCTTCAATATCTCGGTGATCATTGCCGGCGTTACCCCGACGGCAGCCGCCTGGCTGGTCGAGGCGACGGACAACCTGATGATGCCGGCCTACTACCTGATGGTGGTGGCAGCCATTGGCCTGGTCACGGCCTACTTCATGCGCGAGACCGCCAACCGGCCGATGCGTGGCGATACGCCCAACGCGTCCAATCGACGTGAAGCGCGCGAGTTGCTGCAGCAGGCATACGACCATATCGAAGCGAGCGTGGAGGAGCTGGATGGCGAGATCAGCGACCTGCAAGCCAAGTTGTCCGAGCTGGAAAGCCGCAAGCAGGTGTTGGTGGAACGCCATCCGGACCTGGTGTGACAGCCGCGTGGTGCCGGCCTTGAACGGCCGGCATCGCTTTGTCGTCGCGAGGTGCGGCGACAGCCCGGATCATCAAGGGGGCGGGGCGTCCAGCGGGATCATCACTGCCGGCAGGTTGACGGGTTTCCGCTTACCATCGGCGCTGGCGCAGACGTTGATCGCGTTGCTGCTGCCGTATTGCGGTGCTGGGGGAACATCTCGAAGGGGGGCTATGGACGACAATGGAATGGACATGATCCTTGGACGTTGCTGGCGACGGGAAGCATTACCGGGCATCATGTTTCTTCTGTTGCTCGGTCTGGTCGTTGACGCCGGCGCAGCACCGACAAAGGAGCGTGCCAGTACCGCACCGCTGTGCGTTGGCCGTTTCCTGATCGATGCGTCCCAGGTGGCGGACCTGCATCCCGGCTATGTGTATGCGCGCAAGACGGTGACAACGCAGCGGAACGTGGACCGCTCACATTTCCAGCAGATGCTGGCAGCGCGTGAAGCCGACTTGCGGACGGCTCGGCATCGCAGTGGTGCTCCGATGTTGGTGAGCACCGTGCAGATCGATGATGACGCCGTATTGCTCACGTCCTGGCTCTCCGACAGCAGTCGCGCCGGTCATCGCCAACAGTTGTATGTATTCGAGCCGGACCATCAACAGGTGTTCGTGGTCGCCGGCGAAACCGATGCCGCAAAGCTCGCCGGTGCAGTCGAAAACTACCGTGGCCTGCGCCAGCGGCTGCGCTACCGTGATCCAATGGCCGTGCCGACCGAACCGGGATTCTGCATTGACTCCGGCTTCATTGCCGGGGAGCGGATCAACAGCGAGGAAGTGACCATCGCACTCTCTCCACTGGGGCACCCTGCTGCCCGGGTGACGTTGATGTCGCGGGTAATCGGCGCGCCGGACGCGCCGCTGTTGGACCGTGTTCGAGGGCTCCCTGCGCAGGCGGTGCGCCTGCGTAGCGGTGCGTATGTCCTGGGCGATATGGAAGGGCAAGAGTTGCTTCTGCGTAACGGTGGGAAGGGTCGGGCGACGTATTCCTTCCTGTGGGAGTTCCAGGGGACGCCCGAATCCCTGACGCATCCGTTCTTGTCGTTGCAGTTGTCGACCGAGTCAGCCGCAAGCTTCAAGGACGATGATGAGGCTGTGCAGGTCTGGGGACAGGTACTCCGCAGCCTGCGGCTGCGACCGGAAGCCGACTAAGGGCAAAGCTGCGGACTGGTGCAACCATCCATGCTTGCGGCGAGGTGCTGCTTTGCTTCTGCAGGCTTGCTGCAATCACCCCGCGGTGCAATGCAGGCGGGTGGCGTTGAGCTGGGGGAAGCGGGCAATGATGGTGATGGCATCGTTCCAGTGATGCTCCAGCGATGCATCGGCGATCGCCAGGAAGCTGGGCGCCGCGCCGCTGAAACGGAACTCGATACCGCGCTCGGGGACAAACTGGCGGGTGATCGTGGTCGGTGTGCGCCCGTGTCGCAGGTGCCACACCAGCTCTTCTATCACCGTATTCCATGCTTCCACTTCAAGATCATCAATCCACTGCATGCGGGTGATTCCCTGATCAGATGCTGCGCCTGGTTGCAAAGAAAGCCTGTGTGCCAGCAATTGCACTATCGCGCCGTGTTACAGCTCCTGTCCAAACATCAGCCGGTGGCCATCGACGGTGCGTATGCCGAACTCACGCATACCCCAGGGTTTGTCGGCCAGTGGCTGCGTGAATTCGGCGCCGGCGTTCCGGTATTCGTCGTACAGCGCAGCCGCATCGGAGACGGTGACGTAGCCATACCAGGAATGATCCCCCAACGCCTGTGGCGGGATCGCATCGGTGCATTCGCCCAGCATCACCCGGAAGCTGCCGCGTGACATGAAGCTCCAGCCGGGGGCAGTGAAGTCCATCGCCAGGCCAAGCACCGACATGTAGTAGTCGGTGGAGCGTGACAGATCCAGCACGGCCAGCGTGTAACGGGAATGGGTCAGTTCCGGCATGGCGCTCTCCATGGATCAAAGTAGCAGGGCGATGGCAGGGTAGGGCGAAACAGACCGCGCTGCGCGTCCCATCTCATCTGCACGCATTCTGCATCTGCTTGCATGCGCTTGCACGTATCACCGGAGTGGCGGAGGCGGCGGCCTATCCCGGGGGGGAGATGAATCCGGTCTAGGGAACATTTACTGCACGTCGCCGGAGGTCGGAGCGCAGGGAGTCTGCATGGATACCACCCGGTAGGGACTGCTGGTCGCCGGCCCGGCAAGCGTGGGGAAGCTGCGCGTTCGCCATGGACTACGTTCATTCCGAACCGCCGTGAGCGGGTCGTCATGCGCAGTGCTGCGTGGTGGCCGACAATGCTGCGATGGCTGATGCAGCCAGCAGTGTCAGGGTCTTTCTGGCTTTGGGCCAAAATGGCCACCGCTTGGCTCGTCGGGCTGGATGCTCAAAGCCACGCGATCAGATCTCATTGGTCTGATTCCGTTGCGCTCTGGAAGGAGGCCATCCTCGACCGGTTTTCATCAATGAGTGATCCCCAATGCGAGCGCATAAAGGGCGGCGGACCATGCGATGGCTCGCCGCGCAAACAATTGGCTGTCAATTACACTGTCGCTGCCGCCAGCGCGGTGCGGAATCAAGCCGCGCTGATCGTCGACAATTGCAGGCTAGTCAGTCTTCAATTCCGACATTTCATAGGACTCAATGAGCCTGTCTGCAAAGCGTTTGTCGATCTGCCGAAGTTCTGCGGAGCTCACCGTATAGTTCATCGTCGATGAATATTCTGGTTCGAAGGTGAAGTAATAGCTCTTGCCTGCACTTACTTCCAGGTTCGCCTTGAAGCCGGGGATGCCACATAGCGCAGGGCATTTGGTGGTCAGCCAGTGGGCGCCGGGTTTTGCGGGAATGGCGAGATAAGTCTCGCGGCGCACAGAGCCTATTTTTACTCCGTCCATCTCGACGGGAAATGACCAAAGGGCGGCAGCCGCGTTGCTGCCTCGAAAGACATAGATGGTGGCGTTGCCCGGGTATCGCGTTTCGTTTGCGGACAGACGGTCTGGGTTACGAATGTCTATCGTTGCTATCGAAGAGCAGCCACTTGATGCCAGTGCCAGTGCCAGCGCCGAGATCAGGATTGCAGTTGGCAGATGCTTCATTGTCGCGTACGTCCTGGTTGCGGACTGGTTCATCCGCGGATTGGGGGGTGTTTGGAAAGTACGTTTGTATCTGATGCGGTCACATCGCATGGGTGCACACGGGACGCTCTTTTTCTCGCGGTCACTGAATGTGTCGTGCTTAAAACAAAATCCCAGCTATGCGATCAGCCTGCCGGTGGCGTGGACCTTTTACGCAGCGGACCAAACAGCGAAAAAATGAAGCCTGCGTCGCGCACCAGGTTGATTGAAAATACGGTGAGGACAATGAATACCAGGAACTTGAGATAGGGAATAAGTGCGCAAATGACCACTGCCAGCGTGATGTAGCTGGCCCAATTCAGGGCACTTGCTGTAATGACCCACTGAAAACCTGCTCAGGTGTTAGTTTTCCCAAAGGAGACACC
>NZ_DAMBEF010000005.1:0-13713 GCF_032061965.1 Stenotrophomonas sp.
TGCAGTTGCTTGTGCAGTTGCTTGTGCAGTTGCTTGTGCAGTTGCTTGTGCAGTTGCTTTGGCTTTTGCTTCTCGCTTTTGCAATTGCCTTTGCTTCTATGGCGTACCTTCTCCCGCTTGCGGGAGAAGGTGCCCCGAAGGGGCGGATGAGGGGAGCTTTAAAAGCTTTGGGTCTGCTTGCTAGAAGCTTCCCCTCACCCCAACCCCCGCTCCGCGCCCCGGCCCTTGCGCCGGCGCAAGGGCGTTCGATGGGCAGCGAACCAATGGTTCGCAAGCTGCCCTCTCACCCCGCGCGCGGGAGAGGGGCTTCGCAGCTGCAATCGCAGGATTGATGCAGCACTTCACTGCTGCAATCGCCAGCTCTACCGCTGTGTGGTCACAACAAACTCGGGGCGCCATCGCGCCCCGAGTCATCATTCAATCTGCCTGATCAGATCGGGTCGCCGTTGAAGCTCTCGCCCTTGATCTTCTGCCAGTCGCGGCTGACGAACTTCTCGTCGATCAGGGTGCGCTGCACCAGCACGCCGTTCTTGTACCAATGCCAGATGCGGTTGCGCATCTGCCCGCAATCGGAGAGCTGGATCATTTCGTACAGCTCCAGACCTTCCTCGCCCTTGCGCTTCCAGTACAGCATGACGGTGCGGTGGTAGTCGTCCAACGGCACTTCAGCCGCCCAACCGTAGATCAGCTCGTTGTCGAAGATGACCCGGCCAAATTCGTAACGGGTCGGGAAGTCACGCACTTCCACCTTGCCGTCGGCCCAGCTGTAATGGTTGGTCTGGTGGTAGGGGACGTTCTCGTCGCTGGGGAAACGGCAGATCAGGCGCGACTTGTGCTCGTCGATCTTGTCGCCGTTGGCATCGTAGTAACGGTACACGCCGTCCCAGACGCCTTCGTGGCGGGCCAGCAGTGGCAAGTGCAGTTGCATGTTCGGCATTGCGGTTTTCCTTGTGGTCGTGTTGATGTCATCAGTTGAGGCCGGGCCTCATTCGTTGCGAAGTGCATCCATCACTTCTTCCATCGGCACGTCCATAGCACCGCCTTCCAAGGCCTCGGTTTCCTGCTGCACGATGCGCAGCACCCGGGCGATGTATTCCTTCATCCACAGCGTCCGCTGGGCTTCGGCCTCACGGTCCGGTCGGAACTGGTCCAGTTCTTCGCGGCTGAGCAGGCCCTTGTTTTCGATCAAGCGTTCCAGTGCGTCCAGGCGCTGGTGGGTTACCGCGTTCTCCATGGCGATGGCCATGGCGATGGAGAGCACACGCTCGACATCCGGGTCCTTGAAAAAGTACGGACGCTTGCCACGGGCGCGGCTGCCGGCCAGGGCGATCGGATCGATGCTCATGCTTTCCAGGCTCCAAACATGGTCCACAGCGCAGCGCGGCCGTGGTCTTCGCCGCTTTCGCTGGCGACCGGGAAGATGTCCCGATCGACCACGCCGCGGACCTTGGTTTCGAAATAGCGGTCCGCCTTGAAGCCGGCTGCAGCCATCATCTGGCGCAGGTCGTATTCGTGCATCACGCTCCAGAACGGCTCGTTGTTGTTGTACGCATCCCAGTCGCGGATGAACTGCTCGTACGGGTCCATGCCGTGATACTGCGGCTGTTCCAGGTGCGCGGTGAGGCCACCGGCCGCCAGCAGGCGATGGATCTCGCGCAGCTTGCGCGGCATCGCCGTGGCCGAGCTTTCGTGCCAGAACATCGCGGTGGTGATCAGGTCGAACGACCCGTCCGCATAGTCCAGCGCTTCGCCGTTGGCCTGGCGGAAGCTGATGTTGTTCACGCCCAGGGCACGGGCACGCGCATGTGCGTAGCGCAGCATCGGCGCGGCCACATCGATCGCAATCACTTCGGCCTCGGGAAAGGCCTGCGCCAGCGGCACGATGTTGTGGCCGACCGTGCAGCCGATATCGAGGATGCGCCGCGGTTTGAATTCGGGGTGTTCTTCCTTCAACCACTGCGCCAGTGCCTGGCCACCGCCATCGTTGTAGCGGCCGAGCATGCCGCCGGTGGTGGCGAAGATGCCGCAGTCGTAATTGGCCGCCGCAGATACGTCATCGGCCAGCAGTTCGGTGTGGTAGCCGCCGGGCATGCAATGGATGTCAACGGCGCTGGAATAGCGCGGCACCTTCACCGATGCGTCCAACTGCAGGCCATCGTCACTGGCGTTGAGCACGCGCGCCTTGTCGATCAGCGCGTCCACCTGCTTGAGCACCAGGCCGCGACCGGCCTGCTGGCGCATTTCCATGCTGCTGCGGCGCAGGGCGCTCCAGGTCTGGTAGATGCCATCGGCAGCCATCGCCTTGCGTACTTCGTGGCGGGTTTCCGGGGCGCGGCCTTTTTCTTTTTCGAACGCCGGCTTCACCCGCTGCTCGTAGGCCAACTTGACCTTCGGACTGAGCTGGGTGGCCAGGTAGCCGTTGAGATTGGCCAGGAAGTCGAAGCGCGCGGTGTCGTCATGTGCGCTTTCGGGAAAGACCGCGTGGCGGCCGACGTGCTGCCAACTGGGGGGCAGTGCTTGCTGGCTCATGGCGACTCCTGGGCAGGTATTAAAGTTCTAATGTTATGACTATATGTCATGTTGGTCTGGACACCGTCAAGCGGCCCGACCATACCTATCGATTCTTTTTTCGCTGGCCGGTGTTGGCACCCCGCCGCGACTGCCTGCGGGTCCAGCCAAGGACCGAGCGATTCCCCGAATCTATCAAATGTCCGGACAAGCGACAGTGCCGAATTTCACATGTCGCCCGGCAAAATTTTGTTGCAAAGCAGCATGTTGCGCAACTTGGCGCAGTGACCACCGGTTTCCATTTTCACGCCTGCGAGATGGGCCGTGGCGTCTGCGACAAAGGTGTTACAAATGATTGGACAATCATGTACTAATGATATAGCTATATGTCATCTTTGATGGGTCAATGGGCCTGTCCTATGTGGTCTGAAGCAGTTGTGACCTTGGTCGCGGCGCTTCCATCAACCGGGGGGTAGACGTGATACGAATGTCATCGGTTTTGCTGGCTGCTGCAATTGCACTTTCGCCACAGGCGCAGGCGCTGGATCTGCAGTCCGAGCAGGGCAGCGTGGAAGCAATGGTGAAGCTGCGTTGCTCGCTGGACCCGAAGCAGGAAGAGATCCTGTGGTGGGCAGGCACGCTGTTCTCGCAGGAACCCGGGCAGAAGCCGGCACCGCTGCTGGGCTTCGAGGGCTACAACATCTGCCGCGCCGAAAAGCAGGCCGATGGCGTGTGGCGCCTGTACACCCGCGAGCTGACCTTCTACCGCGACCTGAAGACCGGCAAGATCATCGACAGCTGGGACAACCCGCTCTCCGGCGAACGCAACGAAGTGGTGCAGGTTGCCAACGACCCGGTCAACACCGTGCTCAACGCACCGGGGCGTCCGCTGCACCTGCCGTGGGTGGAAGCAGGCGACCAGGTGATGTTGACCCTCAACATTCCGCTGGCCTATCCCAACCCGCTGCAGCCCAGTGAATTCCCCGCTGAATCGACCGGCCCGACCTACATGGGCTCGGAGCACTTCATGTTTTTCGCGCCGCGCGCGGACCTCGAAAACCCGGCGCTGAAGAGCGTGCCGGTCACCTACGGCTGGACCCGTGTCGGGCCGTGGCTCCCCTGGATGAAGCTGGGCACCCGCCCGGGCAATCTGCTGTACATCGCGCAGGGCAACAAGCGCGTCTCGGTCAGTGAACTGCCTGCCGATATCCAGGAACTCGTCCGTACTCGCTATCCGGAGTACGCACGTGCACCTGAAACCTGGGTGCAGCCCAACGTCACCAGCTGGAGCTACTACAAGCAGCTCAAGCAGGGCGCAGCGGCGAAACAGCAGGACTGAAGTACGGAAACACTGGACGGAACCCTCCCCCAAGACGGCGCATCCATCCTCCCAATCCATTCCGATCAAACTTTCCAGTCGGGAAATCCATGAAAACCATCAAGCCAGACCTGCTGTGCTCCTCGATCGCCCTTGCGCTGCTGCTGTGTGCGGGCAATGCCGCCGCCGCTGACAGCGACGAAGCGGGTGCACCGCCGGCAGCCAACAGTGACGCCGTACAGAGCCTTGACCAGATCACCGTGACCGCACGTGGCGTGTCCGAGCCGTTGCAGCAGATGCCGTTGCCGATCACCGCGATGTCCGAGCAGACCATCGAGAAGAAGGGCCTGACCGACGTGCGCGACATCGCCAACCTGTCGCCGAGCTTCTCGTTCAAGTCCGGCTACGGCCGTGGCTTTGACCGTCCGGTGATCCGCGGCATGTCCAACATCCAGGGCGAAGCCAATGCCTCGTTCTTTATCGACGGTATCTACGTCGAAGGCGACATTTCCAGCTATGGCCTGGAAAACATCCAGCGCGTGGAAGTGATCCGTGGCCCGCAGTCGGCGGCATTCGGTCGCCGCACCTTCTCCGGCGCGGTCAACTTCATCACCAAGCGCCCGGGCAGCGTACCCGGCGGCAAGCTCACCCTGGGCGCCGGCAACTACGGCCAGGAAAAGATGGGCCTGTTCTACTCCGGCGGCAATGAAGACGGCTCGTTTGGCTACGACGTCAGCCTGAACAAGCGTGGCAACGACGGCATCTTCTACAACGAAGCGTCGGGCAAGAAGGATCTCAACGGCACCGAAACCATCAGCGGCATGGCCGCCATTGCATGGTCGCCGACCGAGGCGCTGGATATCACCGCGCGCGTGATGAAGCAGAAGAGCCGCGACCAGCACTTCGCCGCCGCGCGTCTGGGCAGCGATAACCTCAACTGCTACCTGCCGGAAGAAACCGGCGGCCTGTACTTCGGCCTGTATCCGATCCTGGAGTCGCGTCGCCGTGGCTACTACTGTGGTGAGCTGAAGGCACCGTCGGACTACGCGCTGAACACCCGGGAGTTCGAGACCGCCGGCTACTTCTCCGGCCGCAAGACTGATCTGCTGCGCACCAGCGTGGTGGTGGACTACCTGTTCGCCAACGGCTGGAACCTGACCTCGACCTCGGCCTACAACAAGAGCGAAACCTACGCCGCCAGCGACCAGGACTACAGCGACATCCGCGGTTACGGCGGTGCGTTCGAAAGCTTCACCAACAGCGGCGTCAAGAACTGGTCGCAGGACATCCGCCTGAGCAGCGACCAGAGCCTGGACGTTTCCGGCATGGTGGGTGCGTACTACTACGACCAGCAGGCGCAGCCGGGCTGGGGTGGCGACCTCACCGGCTACACCATCGGTGGCAGCAAGGTGGTCACGCCGATCGCGACCAACCCGAATGACAAGACCGTCAACAAGGCCCTGTACGGCCTTATCAACTGGCGCATCACCGACA
This sequence comes from Stenotrophomonas sp., assembly GCF_032061965.1. GTDB lineage: Bacteria > Pseudomonadota > Gammaproteobacteria > Xanthomonadales > Xanthomonadaceae > Stenotrophomonas. The sequence continues at coordinate 5,321 of NZ_DAMBEF010000005.1, forward strand.
AGTGGACCACGTCGCTGGAAGGCCGCTACGCCCGTGACGAGATCAGCAAGGGGGGCGTCGACACGCGCGTGCTGGGTGCCAACACTTATACCCAGGCCTATGCGCTGGACAAGACCTTCAGTAGCTTCACCCCGCGTTGGACCTTGAGCTACCAGGCACAGGACAACATCAATCTGTACGGTCTGGTCTCCAAGGGCACCAAGCCGGGCGGCTTCAATACCGATGTCTACCGTGCCGACTTCCAGGAATCCGAGCGTGATGCGCTGATCGCCCGTGGCCTGGCCTCGTACAAGGAAGAAGAGGCATGGAACTACGAACTGGGCATGAAGAGTGATTGGCTGGACGGCACGTTGCGCGTCAATGCCAACATCTACCAGATCGACTGGACCAACCAGCAGCTGACCGAAACCGGCCCGGTGACCCGCAAGAACGGTTCGCTGTTCTCCACCAGCTACACCACCAACGTGGGCGAATCGCGCATCCGTGGCTTCGAGCTGGAAAGCCAGTGGGCGTTCGCACAGGGTTGGCTGGCCAGCCTGGCGTATTCGTACACTGATGCGGAGATCCTCAAGTTCCTCAGCCAGGACCAGGCTGACCTGTTCTCCAGCAGCAATGCACCGACCCTGAGCGATCCGGCTGCCGACGCCGCCGGCTACACCCTGCCGCGCGTACCCAAGCACAAGGCGACGCTGGGCCTGATGTATGACGGCGCGTTGTCCAATGGTTGGGAATACACCGCCAACATGGACGTGAACTACGAAGGCAAGCGCTACATCCAGGTCGACAACCTGGCCTACATCGGCGCTTCCACCCGTACCAACTTCCGTTTCAGCATCCGCCCGACCGAACAGCTGCAGGTCTCGGCCTACGTCAACAACGCGTTCAATGACCGCACGCTGGAAGACGCGCAGCGCACCATCAACCCGGATGCCTACGTGGCGCTGCCGGCTATCCCGCCGCTGACCGGCTTGGCGGTGAGCAACCTGCGTGACTTCGGCCTGACCCCGTCGCTGCCGCGCATGTACGGCGTGGAAGTGAGCTACAAGTTCTAAGGAGTGCTGCGTGGCCGGGAGGGTGCGGTGCACCCTCCCGGCTGACGCGTGTTGGGCTGTAACGAAACACCATCAGTTTGTCATTCCGGCGAAGGTGGGATGGTGAACAAGGAATGGGGCGTTCCGCTTGCTTTTGTTCGTCATTCCCGCGAAGGCGGGAATCGCTCTGGCTCTGGCTCTGGCACTTTGGGTTTGTGGCAGGGCGTTGAGGGTGCGGAAACACGGCAGGAGCAGAAGCAACGGCAAGAGCAAGAGCAAGAGCGATTCCCGCCTTCGCGGGAATGACGGCTTTAGAAACAGAAGCAAAAGCACCAAAGCAAAAGAACCACAGCAAAAGAACCACAGCAAAAGAACCAAAGCAAAAGAACCAAAGCACCACCCGACCCGTACCACAGGTTCCTCCAATGCAACGACGCGATTTCATCAAGGGAGTTTCAGGCATGGCTGCACTGTCGATGCTGCCTGGCCTGCTGCACGCCAAAGTGCCAACCAGCGACGTCATCGTGGTCGGTGCCGGCCTGGCCGGTCTGGCCGCCGCGCATGCGCTGGAAGCCGGTGGTGCCCGCGTTACCGTGCTGGAGGCCAATCCGCGTGTTGGCGGCCGCCTGCAGACCGTGGTGCGCAATGGCATCCGCTTTGAAATCGGTGGCGTGGAAGTGGGCACCGGCTATGAGCGCGTGCATGCCCATGCCAAGCGCGTGGGTGTCGGCATCGAGCCGCCGTCGGCCGCCTTGCCGACCGCCGCGGGGCTGGGCCTGGTACTGGGCGACAGGCTGGTGCCTGCGCTGCAATGGGGTGAGAGCCCGCTCAATACCCTTCAGGGCCGCGAACATGGCCTGTTGCCGCCGATGCTGCTGGCCACCGCAATGGGTGAGCTGGGCCTGCCGGCGGTGGACAGCTGGCGCGACCCGAACAATCTTTCGCTGGATATCCCGCTGGCGCAGCTGATCGCCAGCAAGGGCTGGTCGCCGCAGGCGCTGCAATGGATGGATATCGGCAATAGCTTCTCCTCGCTGCAGACCATCAGCGCGCTCGATGCCCTGCGCCGTGATGCGCTGCGCCGGTTCGGTTCCCGGGGCACCGGTTGGGTGCAGGGCGGCAGCCAGGCGCTGCCCGAGGCCATGGCCGCCTCGTTGGCGCAGCCGCCGGTGCTCGATGCCCAGGTCACCCGTGTGGAGTCGGCGCGCGGCACGCTGGAAGTGCGCTGTGCCGACGGCCGCCGTTTCCGCGCCGCGCACCTGGTGCTGGCCCTGCCCAGCGGGCCGCTCAGCCGCATCGCCATCGATCCGGCACCGCCGGTGGCGCAGCAGGATGTGTGGTCGGCCCGCAGTTCCAATGCGGTGACCACCGTGCACCTGCATCCCACCCGCAAATTCTGGGAAGACGACGGCCTGCCGCTGTCGCTGTGGGGCGATGGCCCGCTGCAGCGCGTATTTGCCGTGCCCGGCGCGGATGGCCAGATCAACCGCCTGATCGTCTGGCTCAACGGCGCCATGGCCCAGCAGGCCGACAAGCTCGACCGTGAGGCCCGTTTTGCCTGGACCATCAACGCCATGGAGCGCCTGCGCCCGGCATCCAAGGGCGCGCTGGTGCCGCTGGAGACCCGTAGCTGGGGCAATGACCCGCTGTCCGACGGCGCGTTCTCCGAAATCGCCCCCGGGCGCTTCGCCGAGACCCTACGCTGGGCCAACGCCCCGTTCGGTCGCATCCACTTTGCCGGCGAACAGACCGAACTGCACGTACCGGGCATGGAAGCCGCCGTCAGCTCGGGCGAGCGTGCAGCTGCAGCAATTCTTTCAGCCTGATTGAACTACCTTATCCCCTACCTTCCGGGCGCGGATGCGCCTTCCAGAGACAGTAATGAGCCTGAAGACACTGAACCCCTACGATTTGTTCGACGTGCGTTCGCTGCTGAGCGAGGAAGAACGCGCTGTACAGGATTCCGTTGCCCGTTTCACCGATGAGCGCGTGCTGCCGATCATTGGCGATTGCTTCGACCAGGGGCGCTTCCCCACCGAGCTGATTGGCGAAATCGCCGACATGGGCCTGCTCGGCAGCTCGCTGCCGGAACAGTACGGCGGCGCCGGCCTGAACAGCGTCAGCTACGGCCTGATCTGCCAGGAACTGGAGCGCGGTGATTCCGGCATCCGCAGCTTCGTCTCGGTGCAGAGCTCGCTGTGCATGTATCCCATCTACGCCTACGGTTCGGAAGAGCAGCGCATGCGCTGGTTGCCGGACATGTCGCGCGGCAAGGTGATCGGCTGCTTCGGCCTGACCGAAGCCCACGGCGGTTCCGACCCGGCCAGCATGAAGACCCGTGCCGTGAAGGACGGCGGTGATTGGGTGATCAACGGTTCCAAGATGTGGATCACCAATGGTTCGGTGGCCGATATCGCCATCGTCTGGGCCAACACCGACGAAGGCGTGCAGGGCTTTGTCATCGAGAAGGGCACCCCGGGCTTCACCGCCCAGGAGATCAAGCACAAGATGAGCCTGCGTGCCTCGGTGACCGGTGCGCTGTTCTTCGACAACGTGCGCGTGCCCGATGCCAACCGCCTGCCCAACGTGAAGGGCCTGAAGGGTCCGCTCGGCTGCCTCACCCAGGCCCGCTACGGCATCACCTGGGGCCCGCTGGGTGCGGCCATCGCCTGCCTGGACGAAGTGCTGGCCTATACCAAGGAGCGCATCCTGTTCGGCCGCCCGGTCGCCGCCACCCAGAGCGCGCAGATCAAGATGGCCGACATGGCCCGCCGCATCACCGCCGGCCAGTTGCTGGTACTGCAGCTCGGCCGCCTGAAGGACGCCGGGCAGATGCAGCCGCAGCAGGTGTCGCTGGCCAAGTGGAACAACTGCCGCCTGGCCATCGACATCGCCCGCGAATGCCGTGACCTGCTTGGCGGCGCCGGTATCACCACCGAACATGGTGCGATCCGCCATGCGCTGAACCTGGAGTCGGTGATCACGTACGAAGGCACCGAGACCGTGCACCAGCTGGTGATCGGCCGCGAGCTGACCGGCATCAACGCGTTCTGATCGATGGACGGCTTGCACACGACAATGCAGGCCGTCTGCCTGCGGCAGGTTCCCCAAGGCATGCCGCAGGCGCAGGACTTTGAACTGCGCCAGCTGCCGCTACCGCTCATCGGTGACGGCCAGCTGCGGGTGCAGGTGCAATGGTTGTCGCTGGACCCCTTCCTGCGCGCGCAGCTCGGTTGCCGCTACGCGGTGCCTTGCCCGCCGTTGGGCAGCATCGTGCCGGGCTACGGCATCGGCACGGTGGTCGAGGACCGCAGTGGGCGTTTCCAGCTGGGTGACGTGGTTACCGGCATGACCGGCTGGGCCGAGTTCGCGGCAATGGACGCAAACGCCGCGTCGTTGGTTGATGCGGCACTGGCGCCGGTCAGTACCGCGGTCGGCGTGCTCGGTATTCCCGGCCTCACCGCATGGGCCGGTGTGCGCAGGATCCTGCAACCCAAGGCCGGCCAGACCATCTTGGTATCCACTGCCGCCGGTGCCGTTGGCAGCGTGGTGGGCCAGCTGTGCAAGGCCGCCGGTTGCCGCGTGGTCGGCATTGCCGGCAGCGCGCAGAAGTGCGCCATCGTCACCGATGAATTCGGCTTCGATGCCTGCGTCAGTTACCGCGATGCGGATTTTGCTGCGTCGTTGCGCGCGGCCTGCCCGGACGGCATCGACGGCTATTTCGACAACGTCGGCGGTGCCGTGCTGGAAGCGGCGCTGTCACTGCTGCGCCTGCATGCACGGGTAGTGCTGTGCGGGCTCAGCGATCAATACAACCGTGCCGAACGCCCGGCCGGCCCCAACCTGGGCCCGGTGATCGGGGCGCGCGCGCGGCTTGAAGGCCTGGTGGTCTACGACCATCTGGGCGACTTCGCGCAATGCCGCAGCGAACTGGCGCAGATGATCGCCGCCGGCACGCTGCGCTACCGCGAACACATCCACGACGGGCTGGCCACTGCGCCGGCTGGTTTCATTGGCTTGCTCAATGGCGACAACCTGGGCAAGGCGCTGGTACGGCTCTAAGGAACACGCATGACCCAGATCCAACGGCGCTTCCTGTCCGTCAACGGGCGGCAGGTGCATTACCGCATTGCCGGCAGTGGCCCGGCGCTGGTGCTGATCCACCAGTCACCGCAGAACTCGCGGATGTGGACAGCGATGATGCAGCGCTATGCCGACCGTTACACCGTGATTGCACCGGACACGCCGGGCTTCGGTTATTCCGATGCCTTGCCCGGCAACCCGATGACAATTGCCGATTTCGGTGCCGCCACGCTGCAGTTCATTGATGCACTGGGCCTGCAGCGCTTCGCCGTGTTCGGCATGCATACCGGTGGCCTGATCGCGACCTGGCTGGCCTGGGCCAATCCTTCGCGTGTGGCCGCGCTGGTGGTAGATGGCTATGCCGCCTTCACCCCGCAAGAAAGTGCACTGTATGGCGATGCCTATCTGCCGCCGTTCGTGCCGCAGTGGGACGGTTCGCACCTGCGTTGGCTGTGGTCGCGCATGCGCGAGCAGAAGTACTACTTCCCCTGGTATGACGGCCGCGCCGAAGCGGCGATGGCGATTGCACCGCAGACCACCGACAGCAGCCGTGAGACGGTGATGGACGTGCTCGACGTGGGCGATACCTACCGCGCCGGTTATGCCGCTGCGTTCCGCCACAACGATCACTTCTGGTTGCAGCAGCTGCAGATGCCGTCCTGGCTGGTGTACCGCCATGGCGATCCGTTGTTGGCGCACATGCCGCGCCTGCGCGACCTGCCGACCAACGTGACGGTAGTTGAAGAGCCCAACGGCATTCCCGCCATGCACGACAGCATGGACGGCTGGTTGGCGCAGAGCCTGGCGAACGAGCCGGCCTTTGTCGAAGCTTCCACTGCTGTCACCGCATCGAACAACTGGCAGCGTCGCATCATCGCCACCGCTGCCGGTGACATGGCGGTGTGGGAGCGCGCAGGGCAGGGTGCATTGCGCCTGTGCCTGCACGCGCCGGGCACGCGCCCGCTTTCACCACAGCAGATCGATGCCGGTGACAGCGCATGGTTGCTGCCCGACCTGCCAGGCCATGGCGCCTCCTGCGAAAGCGACAGCCCGCTGGATGCCGCGACGCTGGTCGCTGCACTGTGCGATGCCATTCCCACAGACAAGGGCCTGCCGCTGGTGATCGAGGCGCATGGCGCGGCCGCTGGCTATGTGCCCGCCTTGGTGGATGCATTGGGCCCGCGCGTTGCCGAGGTGGTGCTGCATTCGCCGTGGCTGCTCAACGCCGAGGAACAGGCCCTGCTGCTGCAGGGCCTGCCGACTACGGTCATTGACCGTGCTGGCGGCTATCTCTGCGACGCCTGGCAATGGGAGCGCGAACGCCACCTGCTGTGGCCGTGGCTGCCGCCCAGCGCTGCCGCCCGCCGTCGCGTCGATGCGCCCGCACCCGCGCTGGTGCATGCCAACGTGGTCGAGCTGCTGCGTCTGGGCGCGCGTCTGCATCCCTTGTTGCGCGATGTCACCACGCCCGATCTGAGTACCCGCCTGCGCGCCTTGCCGGTGCCGCTGCGCGTGCTCACCGACCCCGAATCCGATTACCAGGGGCGCGCTGCCGCCCTGTCTGCCTGAGCTGAAGGACCCCCATGAGCAACGACACCGCAAACGCCGTCATCGACCGCCTGCAAACCAGTTGGGGCGGCAGCATCGTCACCGATGCCAGCGAGCTTGAGTACTTCTCCACCGATGTCTATTCGCAGGGCAAGCCGCTGCTGGCGGTGCTGCGCCCGAACGATGCGCAGCAGCTGGCCGATGCGGTCAAGCAGCTCACCGACGCCGGCGTGGCGGTGATCGCCCGTGGTGGCGGCATGAGCTACACCGGCGGCTATACCGCCGCGCAGAGCCCGGCGGTGCTGGTTGATACCGGCGCGCTGGACAAGATCGTCGAGATCAATCTGGAAGACGCCTACGTTGTGGTCGAGGCCGGCGTTACCTGGCGCGCCCTGAAAGAAGCACTGGATGCCAAGGGCGTGCGCACGCCGTACTTCGGGCCGATGTCCGGCTCGCATGCAACCGTGGGCGGCGGCATGTCGCAGGGTGCGATCTTCCACGGCACGGCCCGCTATGGCTGCTCGGCCGACGTGGTGCTGGGCCTGCAGGTGGTCACCGCCAATGGCGACATCCTCACCACCGGCTCGGCGGCTGCGGCCAATACCTCACCGTTCTTCCGCTGGTACGGCCCGGACCTGACCGGCCTGTTCCTTGGCGATTGCGGCCTGCTCGGCATCAAGACCCGCATCGTGCTCAAGCTGATTCCGAAGCACGCGCATATCGACTATCTGTCCTGGCAGTTCCCCACCGCTGAAGGCCTGTTTGCTGCGCTGGGCGTGCTGTCACGCAACGGCCTGGCCAGTGAAACAGCGGCCTTCGACCCGGCACTGACCCGCGTGCGCATGCGCCGCGCCGGCCTGTCCAGCGACGTCAAGGCGCTGACCAATGTGATCAAGAAGGGCGGCCTGATCTCCGGCCTGAAGCTGGCGGTGAAGGGCCGCGACATCGTCGACCAGGAACAGTTCTCGCTGCACATCACCCTGGAGGGCGACAGCGCCGCCGAAGTGGCCGACCGCGTTGCCCGCGCGCGCAAGCTGGTGGGCGAGTTTGGTGAAAGCGTGGAACCGTCCATCCCCAAGATGATGGCGGCCAATCCGTTTGCCGCGTGGAACTCGATGTTGGGCCCGCAGGGCGAGCGTTGGGCGCCGGTGCACGCGCTGGTGCCGCATTCCAAGGCCACCCGCATGTTCAACGCGCTGCAGGATCTGTTCGCGCGCGAGCAGGAAACCATGGACAAGCATGGCATCTTCATCGGCACGCTGTTGTCCAGCGTGGGCGCGCAGACGGTGGTGATCGAGCCGTGCATCTACTGGCCGGACAGCCATAACGCCTTCCACCAGCGCACCGTCGATGCCGACCACCGCGAGCGCATTGGCTGCCCGGGCGAACATCTGGAAGCGCGCGCCGCGGCGGATGTTCTCAAGCGGCAGATCGCCGACACCATGCGCGCGCACGGTGCGGCCAACCTGCAGCTGGGCAAGTTCTACGACTATCGTGCTGGGCGCGACCCCGCCGGGCTGGCCCTGCTCGACGCGATCAAGGCCCAGCTCGACCCCAAGGGGCTGATGAACCCGGGCGTGCTCAGCCGCTGAGGCTGGCAAAGCAACCCCTCTCCCGCCCCCGCGTTCGCGGGGGCACCCTCTCCCGCAAGGGGAGAGGGGCTTGGATCCTGCAGCTTGAGGCAGCGCTCGAAGCTGCTTTAGCCCCTCTCCCCTTGCGGGAGAGGGGCTT
>NZ_DAMBEF010000005.1:13813-19306 GCF_032061965.1 Stenotrophomonas sp.
AGGTTGAGGCAGCGCTCGAAGCTGCTTTAGCCCCTCTCCCCTTGCGGGAGAGGGGCTTGGATCCTGCAGGTTGAGGCAGCGCTCGAAGCTGCTTTAGCCCCTCTCCCCTTGCGGGAGAGGGGTTGGGGAGAGGGGGGCAGGCGAAGCCTGCCGCACCTCAGCCAACAACCCCGACCAACGGCCAGCCACAACGCCTGGCCGTTCGCATATATGCCATTGCAATTAACCAGGCTGAACCCCGTCCTGCTTCCATGGCTGGCCGGTTTCCGTACCATCGGCAACAATAGCCAGCCTGTTCCCGCCCGGACGGCCCACGTTCGATACAGATCGAACCGCCACCCGCAGCCACCGAGACATTGTGAAAACACCGCCGCAACTCCAGGTCCTGATCGAAGATGGCGTCATCGATGAAGTATTGCGCCCACTGAAAAGCGGCAAGGAAGCTGCCGTCTATGTCGTGCGCAGTGGCGACGACGTGCGTTGCGCCAAGGTCTACAAGGACATGGCACAGCGCAGTTTCCAGCAGCGCGTGCAATACCAGGAAGGCCGCAAGGTGCGTGGTAGTCGCGAGGCACGTGCGATCGGCAAGGCCAGCAAGTATGGCCGCAAGCAGCAGGAAGTGGCCTGGAAGAACACCGAGGTCGATGCGCTTTACCAACTGCGCGAAGCTGGCGTCCGCGTGCCTGAACCACACGGTTATTTCCACGGCGTACTGGTGATGGAACTGGTCACCGATGCCGATGGCTACAGCGCTTCGCGCTTGGGCGAGGTGGAGCTGGAAGCTGATCAGGCCAAGCAGTTCCATGCAGTGCTGGTGCAGCAGGTCCAGTTGATGCTGTGCAACGGCCTTATCCACGGCGATCTGTCGCCCTACAACGTACTGGTGGGGCCGGACGGTCCGGTGGTGATCGATTTCCCGCAGGTGGTCAGTGCCGGTGGCAACAATGCCGCGCGCTCGATGCTGCTGCGTGACGTCAACAATCTCACCGCCTATCTCGGGCGCAGTGCGCCTGCCTTGCTGGATACCTGGTACGGCGAGGAGATGTGGGAACTCTTCCAGGCCGGTGAACTGTTGCCCGATACCGTGTTGACAGGGCAGTACACGCCGGATGAACGCGCGGTCGACCTGGACAGCGTGCGCGAGGCGATCAACGACGCCCGTGAGGAAGCGCTGATCCGCCAGCAAGGCCGCGAAGCCGCTGCCGAAGAAGACCTGTAAAGCGGCATAAGCCGCGCGGGCCGCAGATATCACGGCAATGCCGAGCAATGCCCGGCAGCTGTCCCCAGCGCCCCGCGCGCAACCGGGTGTCGCCCTGCCGCTACAGCGGGGCCGCGGCCTGCAAGCGGTAGCTGCCCGGCGCTCCCAGCACTACCGTGAATCGCCGGGGCTCCAGCGAATAGACATGGTGGCTGTCGATGCGCAGCATGCTGCCGGTCAGCTGCACATTGCCGCAGGTCCAGAAACCATCGGAGAGTTCTTCCAGCAGTACCCGCGGAACGGATGCATTCGACGACTCGCCATCTGCCGCAGCGGGCAGCCATTCGATCCACATCCGGCAGGAAACGTGTTCAAAGCCGACGCTTTCGGCCACCACGCGAAAGCTGCCCTGTCGACTGTCTGCATGCCAATGGCCACCATGGGTGACAGCCGGTTCGGGCGCGACTTCGTCTTGCGCGGGCGCGCCGCCCGCTCCGACAAGCACGACAAGCACGATCAACACACGGGATATCACCATCACCTGCAGCCCCGAACAGAAGGGCTGAAGCGTAGCGCGCAGGTGCAACCCAAGGTAGTGCCGCGCTCTAGCGCGCGACGCAGGACGAAGGGGCAGGGCACATCGATTCCCGTGCGCCGCACGACGGCACTGGTTTCGACACCAGCGTGGCATCCGTGCAGTGTTTCTGGTCCTCGCAGTCGGTGAGCGGGCGCGCTACCAGCGACTGCGCCAACTCCGCATTCGCCACATAGCCGTGGAGGAATAACAGGTCATTGAAAACGCTCATTTCCATGCTCCCACTTGAGGAGCGCTAACGTTAAGTCCAAGCTTGAGCCTAAAAAAGCGAACATCCCTCAACCGCTACTTGAGAGAAACTAAAGGCTCATGTCCAGGCCGCCGCTTCAGTTCCTGCAGGCTTTCGTCTCCGCCGCACGCCTTGGCAACCTGTCGCGTGCCGCCGCGTCAATGAATGTAACTGTCAGCGCCCTGAGCCATCAGATGCGGCAGTTGGAGGAGCGCCTGGGGTATCCGCTATTGACCCGGCACGCACGCGGGGTAGCCCCGACCATCGAAGGACGGCGTTTGCTGGAACAGATTGGCCCCCACCTGGATGCGATCAACGACGCGTTCCGGCCATTCCAGGCACGGCGTGACTGCGTGCTGACGGTAAGTGCCGTACCAACCATGGCGTCAGCATGGCTGGTGCCACGCCTTGGCCGCTTCGTCGCCGAATATCCACAGATTGAGATCAACCTGCAGTCCAGCCAGTTGCTCGTCGATTTCGAGCGACAATTGCAGTTCGATGCGGCATTGCGGGTTGGGGATGGCAACTGGTCTGGCCTGGTCAGTGAGCCGCTCATCGATGAATGGTTGGTGCCGATGGCCAGCCCGGCGTTGGTGGAGCGCATGGGCGGGATCGGGGCACTGCCCTTGACCGAGTGGCCGCTGTTGGGTGACCCGGATGGTGAGTGGGATCGCTGGTTTGCACTGACGGGTACCAAGCCGCCCCGGCGTTACATCGCCATCCTTGATGACTCCGAATCACACCACCGCGCCGCGCTGGATGGGGTTGGGGTTGCACTGGGACGGGTAACCCGGGCGCACCTGCTGCTGCAATCCGGGCAGCTGTTGCTGCTGTCCGACCAACGCCTGAAGACGCCGTGGTCGCATTGGCTGGTGTATCCGGAACGCTCGAAAGCACATAAAGGCTTCCTGGCGTTTCGGCAATGGCTGCATGCCGAAGCCGACACGCACCGCAGGGACATGCAAGGCCAATAGCAGGCGCCAACCTGTGATGGTTTGGATTGTCCAGCGCGACGGCGTTAGCTGCGCCGGCTGAGCCACGGCGTGAACAGGCGCAGGCGACGTGGTCGCGATGACAAGGTAAAGGCAACCAGCAGCGCTGCGCCGCTCAAGCCCATCACCCACACCAGCACCGCCATCGTCGCGTGGTCCACCATCAGGCACAACAGCAACGCGAAGGCGATGCTGATGCTGCCAGCCATGCGCAGCAAGCGCAGTGAGACCGATGAAGGACGGTGTTCCCAGACCTGCAAGGCATGCACTTCCATTGACAATGCCAACCACACCATGCCCGCCACGCAGGCGCACAGTGCGGCCAGAAGCAGCAGGTTTGCAGCCAGCTGATCAGACATGGGCGGGCTCCGCTTGCGAGGTTTGCCGCTGCTGTACGCGCGCACGTGCCCCGATGCGGCGTGCGGCAAGCGCGGCGACAAGAGCGCTTGCCAACAGGAACAGATCGACACCTGCCACTGGCCAATAGCCGCGCGCCAGCGTGCGCAGCAGATGGTCGCCGGTGGTGATCCAGTTCAACAGCACCGCAGCGACGGCCAGCACGGCGATGGCCCACGCCTGTTCACGCCATGCCGGATTGGCCAGGCCGCGCGCGACCGGTGCGCCGCGCAGGCCCGCATGTACCAGCGCCACTGCCCAAACAGCCCAGAATGCATAGCGCTCCCAATCGCCGCGGCCGGGCAAAGCTTCCGGCAACAAGCGGTTGGCAATCAGGATGCCAAGCGTGGCCAGCACCATGCCGGTGACCGTGGTGACCGCCAGCGCATCGACGATGCGCGCCCCCTGGCTGCCCTGCAGGGCATGTTGACGCTTGCGCTTTTCAACGAAAAAGATAAAGCCTGTGGCAATGCATACCGCGCCAGTCAGGCCGCCAAGCACGTAGAGCCAGCGCAGCAGCCAATGGCGGAAATGCTGCAGGTGCAAGCCGGTGAGGAACTCGCTCACGCGCGCCACAGGCGTGGCCGCAGGATCTTCGCGGATCAAGGCACCGCTGCTGCCTTTGAAATGGATGCCATCACCCACCAGTGCGATGCGGTCGGTGCCGGCACGGTAGACGCTGACGTAGCCGTTGCTGTCGCCGACATGCTGCACCACCAGGAAGCCCACGTCGCCCGCCTTGTCATTGGCTTCCCAGCGATGGCGCGCCTGCGCGACCATCGCATCGACCGACGCCAGTTCTGCCGGTACCCCAGCACGCTGGTGGGGCAGGCCGGTTTCCTGCGCTTCCATGCGCTCGTGCAGGTCATGCAGGTCGTGCAATTGGGTGTGGCCGACCGGGAAGTAATACGTGCCGGCGAAGATCAACAAGCCGGTCAGGGCGAAGAAGAAATGGAAGGGCAGGGCGACCACGCCGGTGAGGTTATGCAGGTCCAGTACGCTGCGCAGCCGGGCCTTGCCGGGGCGGAAGGTGAAGAACTCGCGGAACAGCTTGCGGTGCATCACCACCCCGCTGATCAATGCAGCCAGCATTACCAGGGCGGAGAAGCCGACGATCCAGATGCCCAGGTTCTTCCAGTCCAGGGTCAGTCCGTAATGCAGCGGGAAAAAGAAGCCGCTGCCTATCTTCAGGCGGTCATCCGGCAGCTCGCTGCCATCGCGCGGGTCGATGGTGGCATAGGCCCAGATCAGCTCTTCGGGATCCTTGGCATTGGGCACCTTGTAGCCTGCATACAGCGCCAGTACCGGATCGCGGTGGGTGGTGTAGGCGCTCCAGCTGGCCACCTGGTCGAAGTGCGTCGGCATCGGCCCATTGACGCGCGCGCGCATTGCATCGATGTCCGCTTGCAAGGGTTGCATGCGTTCGAAGGCCGGCCGCAGCACGTTCTCGAACGAAGGCATTGGTTGCGCCTCGATCCGCGTTGCCGGGATGGCCCAGCGGTCGATCTCGCGATCGAACACGGATAGCGCGCCAAAGAAGAAGGCTGCCATCAGCACGAAGCCAAGCACCAACCCGAACCAGGTGTGCAGCCATGCCATTGCTTGCCGGAAACTGTTGAACATGGGATCTCCGGTCAGGTCAGCAGGGATTGAACGAACGAGGCGGCGGCAGCCATCAGCAGCCCGAGGCCAAGCAGGACCAGGCCCACCCGTAGCACGCGCTGGGTAGCGATGCTCCACAGGAACACCAGCACGTAGGCGATCAGGCCGATGAAAGCGCCAAGAAACTCGGCATCATGGAAATCGAGCCGGGCAGCAAACAGCAAGCTGGTGGCAAGCGCCACCGTGCCCCAGGCGAAGACATAACCGCCAAGGATTGCGGCCAGCACACGCAGCAGGATCTGCAAGCGTCGTGAGCGGGGTGGGGCGAGGGTGGCAGGTGGTTGGGACATGGGGCTGGCTGATCTCGAATGTGAGTAGTACGAACAAGCGCTGCAGCGTCCATGCACGGCTGTGCTTTCAAGCCCCCCACCGCTGAGCTTCAAAGCCCCTCTTCCCTCGTGGCAGAGGGGTTGGGGAGAGG
>NZ_DAMBEF010000005.1:19406-45695 GCF_032061965.1 Stenotrophomonas sp.
GGGCGCCGGGGATCTCGATTGAAATCCTCAAAGCACCCTCTCCCGCCCGGTGGGCACCCTCTCCCACAAGGGGAGAGGGGGACTGCAACATCAACACCGCAGCCTCCATGCATGGCTGAGCTTTCAAGCCCGGCACCGCAGGGCTTCAAAGCCCCTCTCCCCTTGTGGGAGAGGAGTTGGGGAGAGGGGGCGCCGGGGATCTCGATTGAAATCCTCAAAGCACCCTCTCCCGCCCGGTGGGCACCCCCTCCCGCAAGGGGAGAGGGGAGGCCACTGCAACATCAACACCGCAGCTTCCATGCGCGGCTTTGTTTCAAGTCCCGCACCGCTGAGCTTCAAAGTCCCTCGCCCCTCGCGGCAGATGGGTTGGGGAGAGGGGGAAGCAACCGCAACAACAAGAAACAGAACCCGGCGTTCTCTTGACCCGGAAAATCAGAAGCGCCAGTCGAAACTCAACTGATAGTTGCTCGGCACACCGTAGTAGCCAATCTGATACAGGCTGTTGATGTACTTCCTGTCGGTCAGGTTGTTGACGTTGGCGCGTACCGTTGCATTGGGCAGTACATCCCAGGCGACGAAAGCATTGAGCAGGGCGTAGCTGCCCTGGCGCACGACAGTGCCGGTGTAGATGTCGGTGGCGGAGATATCACTCTGCCAGCGGCCCCCCAATCCGAACGACAACGCCTCGTAGGCGGGCAGGCGCGAGGTCAGCATGAGGTTTGCAGTGCGGCGCGGTACCCAGGTGTAGGTGCTGCCGCCGTTCTGGTTGCTCATCTTCAGCTGGGTGTAGCCGAACACCAGATTGGTGTTGTCGTCGAGCTTGCCGGTGGCTTCGAATTCCACGCCCTTGGACTCCACGTCCACGCCGTAGTACCAGTACTTGGCGTTGGTTTCGTCATAACCGCCGGAGGTGGCCAGGTTTTCCTGCTTGGCCTTGAACAGCGCCAGCGTGGTAAGCAGGCGACGGTCCAGCCATTCGGCCTTGACACCCACTTCATAGTTCACGCCCTTGGTCGGGTCCAGGTAGACAAGGTTGATGTCGTACTGGTCCTGCGGCTGGTAGATGTCCGAATAGCTGATGTAGCCCAGCACCTTGTCGCTGAAATCCCAGGTCAGGCCCGCGTAGGGGCTGATGTGGTCTTCGGTCTGGTTGAACGCCTCACCATTGTTGCCATCGCGGTGGTACTCGGCCCAGTTGAAGCCAAGCACGGCCTTGAACTGGTCGGTGAAGGTGAGGCGGGCGGCGCCGTAGCCGCGCTTCAGGCGCTGGTTGGTCCAGCTGGCCTTGTGGCGCGCACCCCATTCCGGCTCTGCAATGGCATTGCCGGGATAGGGGAAGACGACCGGGTTGAGGTTGGACGGATTCTGGATCGGGTGATCCCAGTTGGTCTGGTCGCTCTTGCCCACGCTGAAGCCGAACGTTGCTTCCTGCTCATGTCCAAACAGGGGGAAGCGCCCGTTCACGGTGATATCGCCCAGATGCGAGCTGCCCGCATCGATGCCCTTGTAGGCCCAACCGATCAGACCCGCACCGGTGACGGGGTCCAGCCCGGTCATGGTGTAGGCGAAGAACAATTGGTCGTCGCTGGCAGCCTTGCGGTAGTTGTACGTTGCCTTCGCCTGCCAGTCGGCCCCCAGCTGGTGCGTGTATTCGACGAAGGCGGTTTCGGTCTTGGTGTTCCAGTAGGTCCAGTCCTGCGTGGTCGACGCGCTGCGTCCCCATTCGGCCTGGCTGCCGTCGTTGTTGCTGAAGGTCAGCGCGCCCCACATGTTGTGGTCGCTGTCGGCCTTCTGCCAGGAGTAGCCCACCGTCAACGTACCGTTGTCGCCGATCTGGCCATCGACCACGCCGTAGAAGAAGTTGCGGTCGTTCTGGTAGTCGCGCAGGTAGGAGTCGCCGTCTTCGTGCGCGGCCACCACGCGACCGGCCCAACGCCCGTCCTCGGTGAACGGTGTGGTGTAGTCCACCTCGACGCGGCGCTTGCCCCAGGAGCCCACGCTGACGCCCAACTGGCCCTTGGCCTCGTTGGTGGGGCGCTTGCGCACGTAGTTGATGGTGCCCGAGGCATTGCCCACACCGGTGAGCAGGCCGTTGGCACCACGGATGACTTCCAGTTTCTCGTAGCCGAACGCATCCATCGCGCCGGTGACGATGCCCCAGTCATTGGGCAGGCCCACACCGTCGATCTGCGTGTTCTTGATATCGAAGCCGCGCGCGACGTAGTTGGTGCGGTTGGTTTCCCATTCTTCCACCTGGATGCCGGTGGCCAGCCGCAGCGCATCGTTGATGTTGTCGATGCCGAACTGTTGCATCTGTTCCGTGCTGACCACGCTGATCGACTGCGGGGTCTCCTTGATGTCCAGATCAAGGTTGGTGGCGCCATTGCTGACCCGGTTCGCGCGCTGCGAAACCACCCGTACCGTGTCCAGCTGGGTCGCGGTGTCGTTGTCAGCTGCCGGGGCAGCCGCCTCTGCGGCCGCCGTTTCGGCCATCGCCGTACCAGTGCTGCCCGCCAGGACGAGGCAGATGGCCGCTTTCAGGGTGTTGCTTGCAATGCGCGATGGGAACGACAGGCCAGCGGCGGCAGCCGGGCGGCGGGAAGTACGGGTGGGGTGCATGTGGATGCCTGAATGAGTGGTAGCAACGGATGGGCCACGGCGGGGCGGGGCACCCGTTTAGGCAGCGGGTGTGGACTACGCTCAGGCAAGTGGCGTTCTTATTGCGAAATTAAATGCGAATGATTCGCATTTTGCAATAGATCCTCGGCGTCGATGTCTCGATTTGAGTCACCGGAGGCTGGCAGCGGGGCCGGCTTCCCTTGATCTGCCGTATGTGATCGGCCTTGTATGCTTGGCCCAACACGAGCCGAGGCGGGCCCCATGCCCAATGCAGTTCCAATGCCTTCCTCCAACTCCCGGGCCCTCCAGCGGCTGGGATGGGGACTGTTGTGGCTGGCAATGGCTGGCCTGAGCGTGCACTTCCTGCTGGCTATCCACGCCCAGTACGAGCGGGTCGATCCCGAGCACTACACGATGTACTGGGCACGGCGCGGCTGGCTGTGGCTGCATATCGGCGGAGGGGTGCTCGGCATCGTGCTGGGGCCGCTGCAGTTCCTCACCCGTTGGCCCAAGGCGCGGCCGCGCCTGCATCGCTGGCTGGGCCGCACCTATATCGGCGGCATGTTGGTGGCCTGTGCGGCAGCGGTTGGCCTGATTGCCACCTCCCCAGCCCCAGCCGCGATCACCACTGCCTTCGCCGGCACGGCGCTGGCCTGGCTGGTCACGGCGCTGGTGGCGATGATCGGCATCCGCCACGGCAACATCACCCGTCATCGGCGCTGGATGACGCGTGCCTACCTGGTCACCTTGGCACCGGTGCTGTTCCGACTGCTGTTGCCCGCATGGATAGCCAGTGGTCGAGCGCCCACGCCTGACGCGATTGCGTTGCTGCTGTGGGGCAGTTGGACGATTCCCTTGCTGTTGCACGCGCTGGTACTTGCCGCCTGTGCAGGCTGGCGGAGCGCTCGTTCCAGCACTGCAACGGGTGCGGCCCCGTTGCCCTGAAGCATCGGCGCGTGCGGCGATCGAGGCTGGTGAGGCTCAGCCAACAGGCAGGAAACGGCTCACTTTCTGCTTTAACAACTGCACCAGTACCGGGTCCATGTAGTCGTAGTCGTCAGGTATATCCAGGCAGATGACGCGTTTGCCGCCCAGATGCGCGCGGAACTTCTTCGACAGTTTGTTGCGATGTGCCTTTTCCATCACGAAGACCAGGTCCGCCCAGGCCAGCAGCTCTGGCGCGACCGGGGTACTGGCGTCGTTGCCCAACCCGGCAGACAGCGTCTCCACGCCCGGCCAATCGGCAAATACCTGCTCGGCGGTGGGGCTGCGCAAGCGGTTCTGGCTGCAGATGAACAGTACGTTGCGTGGCATGGGTGGCTGCTGGGTTGGGAGCTTGCTGCGACAGGAACGATACTACTGCGTACAAAGGGCTAGCGCCGTCCACGATAGGGCTCACATCCTATCCCGTCGTTGTCGCGGTCCAGATGTGGCCCGTAGCCTGGATCGCCGCGACGGACCGGCGCAGCCCCTGCTGCTCGTGCTTCGGCACAGTTTGCGAATGCCCGTGTTCCGGCAGAAGACCGGGCCGGTGCTACGGTGGTCGGTGAGAACGACTGTTGTGATGGTCGAGTGGGTCGGGACGAAGCAGGGGCGCCAGCCCCTCGGTGGCAGTGATAGTCGCCGGTGCTGCGGTTGGTATGGCAACCGTCCTTGTTGAGACCTCCGCTATGCGCCGCCGCTGGCCCGCATGCAGCCATCATGAGCGTCATCACACAACCTGAGAAAAGTGATCGCACACAGCCCCCTGATGCGTCACGCGGGCCGGTGGGGGCGCCGCGGAAGTCCGATCCTACCCCATGACCGCAGCAAACGTTTCCGGTGAAGATGGGGCGCTGGCCTGGGCAAACTCAGCTGCGGGTGCGTAGACGGCGAAATGGCAGGTTGTTTGCTCTTGCCGTGTGCCACCACAGTTGCCGCAAATAGCCACCGCAGGCGGCGAACGCCAGTTGTGAAACAGGTTGCAACAGCGGCTTGCCCATACGCTGGTGCAGTACCTGGAGGTAAGGCAGTACGACATCGGCCAGGATCACCGTCACCTGCGCGGAGAAAAGGCAGAGCAGTACGTCCAGGCCATAGGCATCGAGCAACGGGACCAGACTGGCCAGCTCTGGATTGCAGGCAATACAGAGGATGATGACCAACGTGCCCGCGGCCAGGGCCTTGTGGTGCCACGCGCGGGATCCATGAAAGGGTGTCATCGGCTTATCGGCAGTGAAACATGGGCTTGGGATGGATCTGCTACGGCAGTGGGCAATCAACGCTCGGATGTTGGCTCGACCACCACCGCCGTCCCGTAGCACAGCACTTCGGTGAGGCCGCTCATCAACTCGGTCGCGTCATAGCGCACGGCGATGATCGCATTGGCACCGAGCTGGCGGGCATGGGTCACCATGTCGCGGTAGGTTTCTTCGCGCGCCTGTTCGCACAGCTGCGTATAGATGGTGATGTTGCCGCCAAACAACGTCTGCAGGCCACCAATGAAATTGCCGATCACCGAACGCGAGCGCACCGTGATGCCACGTACCAGGCCGAGGTTACGCACGCAACGGTAGCCGGGTAGCTCAAGTGCGGTGGTTACCATCGCATCGCTCAGGACGACGGCCGTGCCGCGACTGGCGGAAGAGTTGTACGGGTCTGTCATATCAGGTCCTGGGAACGTGCGTTGTCGAATGTCGGAAGCCTGGCTGGAGATGCGGGCGAGGCGCTTGCCTCATTGCCCGGCCAGTTCGCGGAGCTCATCCACCCGGCGGATGTTCAGTTGCATCGGGCAGAACGCATACATCGGTGAACCAACGTGTGCGCCGGCCAGATTGCAGTGCAGGTCGCGATAGACCAGCCAGGCTTTCTGGGCACGGTCCAGCGCGGCAGCATCGTCGGGGTTGTCAGTTGCCAGATCATGGTAGATGCCGCGATACAAGCGGATCATCTCGGCCTTGGCATCAGCCGACACACTGCTGGAGCAGGCATCCACGCTGCCGTTCGTCGCACCACCTGCGCGCTCCAGGCAATCACTGTAGGCGTGCTGGTAATCGGGTGGCTGCGCCCAGACAAGTGCCGGCAGCATCAGCAATGCGGGAAGTAGACGCTTGATCATGGGTGAGCCTGTGCAGCGTGGTGTTGGTCAGGCAGAAGCGCGCGGCCCGCACTCATCGGCGGGTCAACTCCTGTCCATCGACCGTCATCTTCCAGCGGTCGCCCTCCTGATGCGGCGGCACGGATACCACGAAGCGCGTCGACACCGGCCCAACACCGACGACGAAATCATTGCCTTCGTATGCCTTGATGGGTGCATCAAGCGATTTGCTCACCGAAGGTTTGGGCTGGTGCTTGTAGATGACCCGTCCGCTGGCATCGATGACCAGCAGAGTGGTCGCTGATTCCCAGCTGCCTACATAGTCCTGCTTGTCCGCAGGCACTGGCTTGCCGCAAGCGGTCAACAGGCAGGCGACGGCAAGGGCGAGCAGGCCCATACGCCAGGCGTGTCGCAGTGACGAACGTCGGGCTGCTGGGGCGAGTGCCATGGGATGAGGAGAGTCAGTGAGTCGCATGCAGGCGTCCTTCCGTTGCGCAACGCAGAGTGTGTTGCAGCTTGGCGCTGACCGGGGGCGCCGGCGCCAGTCACTCTGCCAATGATTACCTGCATCGGCAAGGCTGGCCAGCAGGGGGATCGCCTTATAGTCGGCGCAGGTGAAGTGCAAGGAAACTTGTGCCCGGCGTTGATGGGTAGCACCTTGCGGACCTATCAGGCCGAGCGTCCAGGCTGGCGACGCGTGAACACCAATGCCAGCAGCCATAAGGCTGAGATTGGAGCCAGACACCACATTAGCCAAGAGGCGGTCTTGAGCCCAACCTGGAACGGTGCCGTCGGGTTGCCAGTAGCAACCACAGTCCAGAACGGATTGGGCTCAATGCTCACCGCAATGGGGCCAATAGACGGATAGGTAATGCACGCGCCACCGGCTATCAACAACATCCAAACGAGAGACCCTATCAGCAGTGATCGAGTTCTTTGACGCCCCATTACTTTCTCCATAGCGGCCTAACGCTTGAGTCAAGCCGCGCCGCAAAGCAGCTTCGGCTTGAATGAATTTTCAGACGCATCTGTCATAGGGTGTCATTGGACAGAGGCGAACCATCACGAGCAATTCTTGCGCTACATGAGGGGCATCTCCAGCCGCCTAGCATCGCTTCACGTGTGCTGGATGGTTTGCGGAATCTAGGCAGCAACGTCTTGCACTTGGGACATGATTTTCGAGGAATCAGGAATGCAAGAAGAAGCACAGCTAATCCACCGGCGATACCGCCAACCAGCCCAGACGTCATAAGCGTATCCATGTGTCTCCTTTAAGCGCCTAACCCTGGAACTATGCCGCGCCGCGAAGCGGCGTCGGCTTGAATGAGTAAAAAGGAGACTTACCCCCGACGGCATCGCCGTTCGGCCTCGAGGGCCATGAGTGGGTTGACACTCAATCAGCGCGAAGGAGAAGTGTCCAATGGGCACTATAACCATAGGAATCGACCTGGCGAAAGCCACATTCTCGACTTGTACGCTGGATGCGGCCGGGCGGGTGGTTCAGCGCCGGGATCTTGATCGTGAAGCCTTCAGCCAATGGCTGTTTACGGAAGTGCGGTCTGGCAATACTTGGAATGCTTGGCGAACTGGCGAACTGGCGAACAGTGGTAACGGTACAACAACCGAGGATGCGTTTATGCCTCACGCGAAAGGCAAGGACATCATGCACCCGGAGTTGACGGGAAGCTCCTTACGGAATTGTTGGGGTCAACGCCGGACCTTTGTTAACCGACATCGTAGATGTCCAGCTCGAGTGCAACACCGCGCTGCCCGAGAAAGAGCAAAGCTTTTGCCGAGAGAGGTAGGCCGTCATTGCTGCTACCCATGAAAAGGCCGCAGAACAAATCGGGTTGGAACCGGGCCAGTGACTCCCACACGTTGAGATCCTGGGTGAGTTGCTCAAGGATCTCGAAGATTTGCGCCTCCAGGTCCTCAGGCTCACGACGAGTCGCGCTAAGCCGCCAGCTCCCGGTCTTGGCAATACGCACGACTCCGGTCTTGCTACCGACGAGTTCTTGACCCTTCCGGTACGACACGGTTGGGCCTGCGCCTAGCAATGCGCTTATCTCATCAGGCGCCAGATCGTCACCGAAGAGCCGGAGTGTTGCTACAGAATGATTGATTGCTCCCATTGGGCCCTAACCTTGGAATTAAGCCGCGCCGCGAAGCGGTGTCGGCTTGAATGAACTGTTAGGCGGCTGTGGCCACCTACCGACCCCGGACCAATGCTGCCTTGCTTGTGCAACCCAACGTGAGCCGATCATGCCACAGCCTGCGGGTTGGAGCTTGCCTTGAAAACCTTGCCGAGCGTTGCCGCCGAAGTGCGATGAAATGATTGCGGCAGAGCAGTGAAGCGTAGGACGAAGTGGCGGGCTTGCCGATGCCAGGAACAGTTGGAACTGCTACCCGGAGCCGACCGGTGACTTGCCGATCTTGCTGCCGAAAGCAGAAGGGCCGGCCAGCCCAGTCCACCGCCGCCTAACTCCGGAATTAAGCCGCGCCGCGAAGCGGCGTCGGCTTGAATGAATCGTTAGAGCCCTGCCCTCGATAACGCATAAGCCAACTCCAGCTGGTTGCAGCCATGGCCCTGCAGGATGCCGTCAGCATCTAGCGCCCCGACCTCAAATCCCTCCTCAACGTCCTCGTAGTAGAGCAAGCCGGATGGCAACTCCGCAACGACAAGGACCTGCTCCAAGGCGCGGCCGCGCTGGAAAGCGACTGAGTAGAAAGGTACGCGATAGGAGGCAAATGCAACTTGCTGGGAGGGCGAGCAGTTGCGAAGCTGATCGACAACCAGCGCCTCAAGCTCAACGACTGTAATGGGCTGCCAAGTCTCCAAAGGGCTCTAACACCTGAATTAAGCCGCGCCGCGAAGCGGTGTCGGCTTGAATGAGTAAAAAGGAGGCTTCCCCTTCGACGGCATCGCCGTTCGGCCTCGAGGGCCATGATTGGGTTGACACTCAATCAGCGCGAAGGAGAAGTCTCCAATGGGCACTATAACCATAGGAATCGATCTGGCGAAAGCGAGATTCTCGACCTGTACGCTGGATGCGGCCGGGCGGGTGGTTCAGCGCCGGGATCTTGATCGTGAAGCCTTCAGCCAATGGCTGTTACAGGTCCCGGTAGGGACTGTGGTGGCCATGGAAGCTTGCAGTGGCGCCCACGCCTGGGCCAGGCGTTGTCTGGAGCACGGCCTGCGCCCAAAGTTGATTGCCGCGCAGTTCGTCAAGCCGTTCCGCAAGAGCCAGACCACCAAGAATGACCGCAATGATGCAGAAGCCATCGCCACCGCTGCGCGGCAGGGCAATATGCGCTTCGTGCCGGTGAAGTCGGTTGATCAAGTTGGCAGTGGCGCGAGCCGGGCACGGTGGTGGTCAGCCGCGCAGCGTCGGCAGTGCCTGCGGGCGATGGCGTAGTGACGGGTACCTTGAATGTCGCCGGCCAGCGCGTCGGCGCATCGCAGGGCGCGGAGCGCGACCGCCAGGGCGGCGACGCGGTGTATGACCTGGATCTTTCCTCGGTCTATGCCGGCAAGGAGCAGATAGAGCGCTACAAGGGGGCCGCGCCGGCGGACGTGTTCAAGGGCATGGCCAACGTCTACAGCGGCGATGCCCGCAACAGCGGTGCCCTGGACCCCAATATCCGTGGCATCCAGGGCCCGGGCCGCATCCCGGTGAGCATCGACGGCACCGAGCAGGCGCTTACCGTGTGGCGCGGATACATGGGCGCCAACAACCGCAACTACATCGACCCCAACCTGATCGGCGGCATCCAGGTCATCAAGGGGCCGCAATTGCAGCGCAACGTCAATACATCGGTCGGCGGCGCAGTGGTGATCAACACCCTCGACGTCGGCGACATCCTCGGCGAGGGCGAAGGCTTTGGTGGCGAGGTCAAGCTGGAAGGCAGCAACAACGCTGTTTCACCACGCATCCCCACGCTGTTGACCGGTCAGAACTGGCGTGAGATCGAAGGTTGGCCAGCCGCAACCTGGAACTACTACGACCCCAGCCTGTACGTGAAGCCACGTGGTGATGGCAGCAACCACCTGCTGTCGGGCGATGATCAGGCCTATCGCGTTGCATTGGGCTGGCGCGGCGAACGTGTGGACGTCCTGGCGGCGTACGCCTATCGCGAGAAGGGCAACCACTTTGCCGGCAAGAAGGACGCCGGCTACTACTCCAAGCCTGCGACCGATGGTTGGGATTACATCCCCTTCCTGGCCAACATCTACCGGCCCGGCGATGAAGTGCCCAACACCTCGAGCCAGATGGAATCCTGGCTGGGCAAACTCAACTATCGGATCAGCGATGACCAGGTTGTGCAGCTAGGCCTGCGCGACACCCTGTCGCACTACGGCGAGATCATGCCCTCGCGCATCGCCTGGGTCGACACCTCCACCAATGGCGTGCCGCAATGGCCATTGAGCCGCGTTGACGCCAAGGCCTATAACCTCGAGTACCGCTGGCAGCCGCAGGGCAGCCGCTGGATCGACCTGTACGCCAACCTCTGGCAGACCGATACCGTCAGCGATACCTACAGCAGCGGTGGGCGGCCCAATGACCCCAGTGGCTACATCGAGCCCAATGCCAGCGGAACCGGTGGCCGCAACGTCAACAGCAACTACCTGCGCAACACCGCGGTTGCCAACGCGGACAACACCCGCAAGGGCATCACCGTCAGCAATGCCTTCGCGCTGGCAGACGATATCCAGCTGACGCTTGCCGGCAGCTACCAGCACGAATCGCTGCGCTCGGATGACAGCTACTGGGACACGGCCATCAATGCCACCTCACGCATGCTGCCGCGCGCAGGCCGGCGCGCCGAGAAAGAGTTCAGCATGAAGCTGGAATGGCAGCCCAGCGACCGCCTGAATGTCGCAGGCAGCCTGCGCTATCAATCATTCTGGGCGGTGGATGACTTCGTACGCCGGATGGATGCGGCTGGCTACACCAATTTCAGCCAGCGCAGCGAGTACACCTATTACGGCATGAGCTACTACACCGCCGACCCGGCGTTGAGTGCCGCACAGATCCAGGCGTTGCGCGACCAGTTCATCGCCGATGGCTACAGCGGTGACCAGCTCGAACACGCCATGGACTTCACCGTGTTCAACCAGCGCCATGACAGCCTCTGGCTGGCAGACGAGAACGGCCGCTATTCGCGTGCTGACAACATCTTCCTCAATGGAAGCCTGGATGGCGTGGACTACAAGATGGCCAGCGCATCGCGCGGCTCCACCCAGTTGCAGGACGCGCCACCGATGCGGCAATTGAATGCCGCCCAGCACAGGAAGGGCGGTGACTGGGCACCTTCGCTGTCGGCTGCATTCCACCTCAATGACGATGCCCGCATCTATCTGCTGCATAACCAGACCCGCCGCTATCCGAGCATGTTCGAAACCACGCTGGGGTTCTCGGCATCCATCCCCTCGTCGCAACTCAAGCCAGAGCACGTGTACAGCTACGAGTTGGGCTATGTGCACGACCTGTCGCGCCTGCTGCATACCGGTGAGGACGGTCACGCAGATTTCAAACTGGCGTACTACCACCACCGTACCCGCGATGTGATCGAACGCAGCCCCAACCTGATGTTCAGCAACATCGACAAGCAGACCATCCGCGGCGTCGAGATGCAGAGCCGCTACGACAATGGACGGTTCTTCGTTGATCTCAGCGCGGCGCATACGTTCGAGAACAGCGTCTGCGACGAAAGCACGGCCGTACAGCTTTCGCCGCTGCTCGGCGCGGTCAAGAACTGCGTCGATGGAGGTTTCGTTGGCGGCTACCTGGTGACCCAGGCCATACCGGATTGGACGGTGAACACCGCCGTGGGCATCCGCCTGCTGGACAAGCGCCTGGAGCTGGGTGCGCGTGGCGTCTACTACAGCGCTTTCGACAACCCCTACAAGGATAACTACGGCACACAAACCATGGTGCCGTACTACGCCAATACGCCCATGCAATGGGGCCGCATCCTCACCTATGACGCGTATGTGTCGTACCGGCCTAACGAGGCGATGAGCATCGAGCTGATCGGCACCAACCTGAGCAACCTCTACTACATCGACCCATTGACGCGTTCGGCACTGGCCGCGCCGGGCCGCACCTTGAAGTTGAGCCTGGGCTACAGGTTCTGAGCACCGCACAACGGAGCAGAAACAGCGGGGAAGGGAGTCCCCAACCCTTGCAACACCAACCCAACTGTGGAGTTTGATGATGAAGATTATCGGTTTGTCGATGCTCGTCTTGTCACTGGGCGCCGTCGCTGGTGCAGCCAACGCCGACGTGCGCTTTGGCAGCACCAACGAAAGCTATGTCGCCCTGGGTGGCAGCGGTGGTCCTTCGGACGATCATGGCGGTCAGAAGGGTGACCCTGCCATTGGTGTGAAGGCGTTCTACGGTGGCACCCTGGTGAGCTTCTCCGGCTTGCAGGGCATGGGTGCCACCAGTGGCGCCGGTACCGCCGCCGACCCAAAGATCACCCGCATCACCACCGCGATGATGCCGCCCAGCCACGCCAGCCTGGGCTACTTCAATTTTGCGCAGGTCGGTTCCCAGGCCGTGTACTTCGGTGAGTGGTCCAACACTGGCAGCACCTCCAGCCCACAGCACACCGCCTACTACGCCGGCGAAGCGGGCAATGTAGCCACCACCTTGCCCACCGGTACCGCCACCTATACGGTCAAGTCGATCAACAACGCCTACTCGGGCACCGGCGCGAGCCTGCCGACCAGCACGTTGACCGCCAACTTCGGCACGTACAAGGCCAGCTCCAGCGGTGACATCAACTTCACCGGCGGCACCATCTCGGTCAACGGTGCACGCGTGCAGCTGGGTGCCAGCAATGTCGGTGTCACCAGTGTTGCCGGGAGCAACGGCAGCTTGAACGGTGACTTCTTCGGCACCGGCGCCTCGGCCGTGGCCGGCACGGTGAAGTTTGCCGATACCAGCAAGAACACCGCATTCGGCGGCAGCAAGAACTGATCCTCCATCTCCCCAGGCAAGGGCAGCTGCAGCTGCGTGATACCCCAAGGAGCGCGGATGACTTTGTATGAATGGCAGGGGCTGGCGGTTGCCACCCCTGCTTTTGGCCTTGAATGACGGCGGACCCGGCAACAACGATGTACCCGATCCACTCACGACTGGCGCCTGGCCGGATTGCGCGTAGCGCAAGCCGCTGTTGTGCTGCCCGGGCACTTGCGTGCTTGCAGATGCCGTCGTTGCTGTTGCTGATGCTGGTAGTGGGCTCGGCATGTGGCCAGGACGATACCCGTCGCCTGCTGGAGCAGGACGCTCGACAGCAGGCACTGCAACGCGAGCAGCAGCTGCTGGAACAGGCCACGGATGGAGACCGCCCAACCTTGACGGTCGAGGGCAAAACCTATCGCGTCGAGAGCACGGCCAATGATGTTGGCCAGGCCTTGTACCTGATGCTGGCGCGGCAGCAATGGACTTTGGCCCGTGGCTTCCTGCAGGAATATCGCCAGCTCCCCGATCGCGATCCGCTGTTGCTGCACTACGCGCAGGCGATGCTGTACCGGTCCGACGCCCAGCACGCGCAGGCCATTGCCGAGTTCACCGCGCTGCTGGCCTTGCAGCCGGATTTCATGCTGGCGCGGCTGGAGTTGGCGCGTACCTTGTTCGAAGACCAGCAGGATGTTGAAGCGCGGTCGCTGTTTGACAGCATCCAGGCATCGTTGGCGGTGGAGGATCCGCGTAATGCCGGGGTGCGTCAGACCGTGGCGTTGTTCCAGCAGGCGCTGCGCAACCGCGCTCGTATCGAGGGCTCCTTCGCACTTGGCCCGCAATGGAATGACAATCTCAATCGCAGCTCAGCCAGCCGCATCTGCCTCTATCAACTTGGCGACGAATGCCTGCTGGACCGGCAGACACCGGCCGCGGTCAGCGGCGAGGGGATCGAATACGACGCCACACTGGGAAAGCGCGTCGCCTTGGCGGGGCACCACGGCGTGTACATGCGCTCCCTGCTGTACGGGCAGGTCTATCGCGATGCGGGTGAATACAACGAGGCGAGCTTCGCCGCACAGGCGGGCTACAGCTATCGCAGCGCCCGCCAACGGGTGTCGCTGGCGCCCACATTCGACTACTACCGTTGGGGTGCGCAGACCCTGTATGCCGGTTGGGGTGTACATGCCGAGTGGAGCTGGACGCCACGGCCGCGCCACCTGCTTCGGCTCGAAGCTGACAGCAAGGCGCTGCGGTACCGCAATGACAGTCTTGCGGGCAATTACGACGGCAGCGTGAACATGCTGTCGCTTACCTACTTCAACGCGTTGAGCCAGCGCTGGACGCTATTTGCCGGTGCCGATGTTGCCGATAGCGGCGCGCGTCAGCACGTCAACGCCTATCTGCAGCGCGGCCTGCGCGCAGGAGCGGTACTGCAATGGCCCGAAGGCGTGGCCACCACGGCGATGGTGTCGCTGCGGGAACGCCGCCACGACGCCTTCAATGCAGCGGTGGACAGGCGGCGCGAAGACATCGAGCAGAACTACACGCTGGTGATCAAAGCCAGCCGCTGGGCGATGGCCGGTTTTGTGCCGGTACTGACCCTCCGCCGCAACGTAACCCGCAGCAATGTGGGCTGGTTGTACAGCTACGACAAGAACGTTGCCAGCCTGAAGCTGGAACGTGTTTTTTGACCCTCCCCGGAGAGCCCCATGAACGAGCCCATCGTCAGCCTGAAGGTACCGCGCAGTCAGCGCCTGAAATCCGCAACGCACCAGACACACGACGCGCTGGACAAGCGCATCATGGCTGCCGATATTTTCGCCAGCAAGGAGCACTTCGCAGGCTTCCTGCGCGTGCAGTACCGTTTCCACCGCGACATCGAGCACCTGTATGCCGATGCGGCATTGGCTGCGTTGGTGCCTGCATTGGGTGAGCGCGCAAGACTGCTGAAGATCGCCAATGACTTGTCTGATCTCGGCCAGAGGGTGCCAGGCTCGACCGCGCCGCCGGCGACCTTGGGCCAGGACATCTGGCGTTCGTTGGGCTGGCTGTACGTGGCCGAAGGTTCCAACCTCGGCGGGGCGGTGCTGTTCAAGATGGCACGCGACCAGTTGGGCCTGCACAGGGGCTTTGGCGCCGGCCACCTGGCGGGTCATCCTGAGGGCGCAGCGCGGCACTGGCGGCAGTTCACCCACGCACTGGACAGCATTGTCATGGATGACATGCAGGAGCAACAGCTCATCGAGGGTGCATGCCACGCGTTTGTCACCGTGCGTGGCTACGTGGAAAGCGAGCTGCCCCAGGTCGCGGATGCGCGGGCATGAACATCGGCACGGCATGTAGCACGTGGCTCCGATGCGTCATGCGATGCGGCCGCTGAGCATGAATTCCGGCACGCCGCGGCGTGGCAGGTTGCAACGTGCGCTGTTGCGGCTGCTTGCGGTGTTGTGCCTGGGCATTGCCTTCGTCGGCGTGGTGACACCGGGCCTGCCGACTACCGAATTCGTGTTGCTGGCAGCGTGGGCGGCCGCCCGCAGTTCGCCCCGTCTGCATGCATGGATACTGCGCAACCGGCTGCTCGGGCCGCTGTTGCTGCAGTGGCAGAGCGGCAAGCTGCCACGCCGGGCGAAATGGGCGGCATTGGCGTCGATGAGCACAGCTGGCGCTTTCGCTGCCCTGACCATCCCGCATCGGCCCAGTGTGTATTTCATCGTCTTCTGCATGGCGTGCGTCCTGCTCTGGCTCTGGCGCAAGCCCGAGCCGGAGCCTTGAGCACGGCGCCAACAATCTGCTGCTTTCGCACCTCCCATTCCCTTTCAACTGGATCGCTCATGTCGTCCGTGACAACCCAACTCCCCCCCGACCTCAGCCCATGGCAGATGTTCGCGCATGCCGACACGGTGGTTCAGGCCATCATGATCGTGCTGACGCTTGCCTCATTGCTGACCTGGACCGTGTTGCTGGCCAAGGGCGCCGAACTGCGCGCGGCGCAGCGTGAGCTCCGGCATGCGCGCAACGGCGTACTACAGGCCGTGCACCTGGCAGACGCCAATGTGCTGGATGCGGGCATCGGGCGCAGCTTGCTGGACCAGGCCCATGAGGAACTGCAGCAATCGGGCGGGCTGAGCGACAAAGCGGCGATAAAGGAGCGCCTGGCCTCGCGGCTGGAGCGCACCGAACTGGCCTACGCACGGCAGCTGCGGCGTGGCACCGGCGTACTGGCCACGATCGGTGCAACCGCGCCCTTCGTGGGATTGCTGGGGACGGTCTGGGGCATCATGAACAGTTTCGTGGGCATCGCCCGTGCCAATACCACCAACCTGGCGGTGGTTGCGCCAGGTATTGCCGAGGCCTTGCTGGCAACCGCGCTTGGCTTGGGTGCGGCGATCCCGGCGGTGGTTATCTACAACTACTTTGGACGCCGCCTGACTGCCGCACGCGCCGAGTTGGGGGATCTCTCCGCCGGCGTGGAGCGCTTGTTCTCGCGTGATCTGGACCGCCAAGCCATGCCGGTTTCGGATTCCGGCATTGATGCAATCCGTTGAGGAGCCCTCGGATGCCGCGTAGACACCGTGAAGAGCCGGACGAGCTGGAAGAGAACCACGAGATCAACGTCACGCCTTTCATCGACGTGATGTTGGTACTGCTGATCATCTTCATGGTGGCGGCACCGCTTGCGACGGTGTCGTTGCCGGTGGAGCTACCGCCAAGCAGCTTGCAGGCACAGCCGGAGCCGCAGGCACCTATCCAGCTCACGCTGGCGGCTGACCACACGCTCAGCCTCAATGATGTGTCCGTTGCCCCGGAGCAGCTGGCCCCGCGGCTTGATGCACTGTCACGAGGCAACCGCGAGCAACGCGTGTTCGTGCGTGCGGACCAACGCGTTGCCTATGGCGAGCTGATGCAGTTGATGGACCGCCTGCGCCAGGCCGGCTATCTCAAGGTTGCGCTGGTTGCACAGGAGCAGGGCAGGCAATGACGGCAAGGTCACCCATGCCGCCTGCGCTGCGTTGGGCCGCCAGTCTGATTGCGGTGCTGCTGGTGCATGCATTGTTGATCGGCGTATATCTGCTTTGGCCGCGCGATCGGTCACCGGTGGTACCGAGCAGTCCGCCGCAGGCCGTGATGCTGGAGCTGGCACCTCAACCCACTGCAGCAGATGCCATGCGCAGCGAACTCGCCCCCGGTCCCTTGCAGCAGGACGCTGCGGCCGCCGAGGCGAGTGAAAGCGCGGAAACGCCGCCCATCATGCCGCCGCTGCCGACGACACCTGCGCCGGCTGCGGTCGCGCAGCACGACACTGCACGGGCCGATGCGCGCGAAGCCCTGGCTGAGCCTGCGCAGTCTTCCTCCCAATCTGCACAGGCGAGCGCACCGCCACACAGCGAGGCGAGCGTTGCCACTTCCACGGCGGCACCCGCTTCCAGCGTAGGGGCCAGCACCGCGGCGTTCGCTGACTGGCAATCGCGCCTGTTGGGTCACCTGCAGGCATTCAAACGCTACCCACGCGCGGCGCAGCGCCGGCGCTATGAGGGCGTTGCGCAGGTGCGATACACCGTGGACCGCGGTGGTACGGTCTTGTCCGCAGGGCTGGCCGGTAGCAGCGGCCACAGCGCGCTGGACGAAGAAGCGGTGGCGGCTGTCCTGCGCGCAAGCCCGCTACCGCCACCACCGGCTGACGTGGTGGGTCGCGAGATCGATGTAACTACTCCGGTGCAGTTCCTGCTCCGTTAGGCGTGCTCCTGACGGGGCGGCAGCGTTGGCGTGGCTGACACAAAGCACAGCGGTCGATGAACGGATAACCGAATTCATGCAGGTCCATGGCGCGACGAACGGATTTCAAACCTGGTGCTAACGCTTGTGGGGCGAACCTGCGCTCGCAGCACTACCTGCTGCGTCACTGAGGCAACTTCGATGTCCAGTCAGCAGAACAACCCGCAACGCGATGTCCAGGATCCACTTGATCCGCAGCAACGCCACGCCCAGCAGAACCCGGGCCAGCAGCAGCCGAAGAAGAATCCATCGCACGACGAAGAGGAAGAGTGAGCCTGGTCACCGTACGGCGACATCGCGGCGTCCCGATTCATCGGGGCGCCTCGTCGCCGCCCGACCCAGGCCGTGACGATCCTGCACCACCCGTGCCGGTCAGGGAGCCACCGCCGCACCAACCCGATACAAGCAAGCTGCCGCCTGAAAAGAAGGCTCCCGGCGACAATCCTCCCAAAAAGAAGAGCGGCGCCTGATAGCGCCGCTCATTGATGACTGCGCACTGGGATCAACGCACCGCAGCCGCCGTCAATGCCGAACTGTCGACGCTCTTGACGCCTTCGACACCCTTCGCCGCAGTGACCGCCCGGTCAACTTCGGCCTGGCTGGCAACCGTTCCACTCAGCGTGACAACGCCATTGACGGTTTCCACCTTGATTTCGAGGCCAGAGACATCCTTGGTGGTCAGCAGCTCGGCTTTCACCTTGGTGGTGATCCAGGTATCGGTACCCGGTTGCTCGGAATCATGCCCCTGCATGGCCTGGCCAGCAGCCTGCGCCGTGACAGCCGCGCCGGCAAAGCTCAACGCGATGACACCTGCGCATAGCAGTTGCTTCGTCTTGCGGATATTCATGGCAAGTCTCCAATCAGAGCGATGATGCTCAGGATCGATAGTGCATGCACTGCAATTAAGCCGATGCCTGCATCCGGTGATGGGCGGGTGCACGGCATGCAAAGGCCCTGTGCAGACGTGCCCGGATTCAGGCGATCACCAGATCCCATGCAAGATTGGAACCGTTGAACTTGAAGCGGTATCCATCAAAGTCGACCTGCCGGGCAATGTTTCCGTCCTCGTCGATCATCGTATGGAAGCAGATCTTGCTGGCACCTGCAGTGGCGACGCGCCGTCCATCAAAACTTCCCTTGGTTACCTGCCTGGATTCCGTTGCCAGCAGCGTTACCTGTCGGCGTTGCTGGCCAGGTCCTTCCAGGAACAGTTTCACGTCAGCCATTGCATGTTCTCCGCGATGCGATCCCCCCGAACCGGTCCATTCATCTATAGCGGGCGGTGACACCCGCGACAATGACTGAATGCGCAGAAGCGATGTTGGCCGCTACACGCGAGGCACAGCGCGTGCACTGTGTCGCGCTGTGCCACGTGTCCTTAACAATCACCAGGGTGCGATGGACATGATCAGCACCAATGCAATGATCGCAACGCCGATCAGGATGATGTTGCGTTTGCTGAGCCTTCTGGGTTTCATGTCGGCTGCTCCATGTTGCAGGCGTTCTTGCCTGCCTTGGCTATAGCACAGCCGATGCAAAGAGCCGGGCAACACGCCTGCATTGCGCTGCAGGCGTGTCATCCGATCCATCGCTGCTTTCAGTTCACTACCGGCAGGCTGATGAAGCTGGGATGTTCGCCGGTATTCCAGATGCGCTGGTTGGCCTTGCGGTAGTCGCTGGGCTGGGCGAAGAAGATGTTTTCCACATAGTGCTGTGGATTGCGGTCATACAGCGGGAACAAGCTGGATTGCACCTGCACCATCAACCTGTGGCCAGGCTGCAGTGTCTGGTTGACATTGGGAAGATCGAATCGGTAGGTCTGCGGTGTGTCGGCGGTGATCGCCTTCGGATCACTGAAGCTCTCGCGGTAGCGGCCGCGGAAGATGGTGATCGCCAATGGCAACTGGTAACCGGCCATCTTCGGGTTGTCCGGGTACTGGTCGGGGTAGACATCGATCAGCTTGACCACCCAGTCGCTGTCAGTGCCGGAGGTGGAAGCGCTCAACTGCACCTGCGGAATGCCGGCAAGCTTCATCGGCTTGTCCAGTACCGGGCCGGTATAGGTGAGCACGTCGGTACGTCCATCGACGAAGCGTTGATCGCGGACCAGCCAGGTGGTCCAGACATCGCGGTCACCCATGTTGACCGGGCGCGGCACGAAGGGCACCGGCTTGGCAGGATCGGCGATGTATTCGACGTACTGTGCGTCACCTGCTGCACTGCTGGTGCCAAGCGTTGCGTCAGTGTTGAGATACACCCGCTGCGGGTTGGCGCTGCAACCCTGGCTGCAGCTCTGCGGCCAGTTGCTGTAGGTATCCCAGGTGTTCCTGCCGGCGTTGTAGACCCATACCGGTGGTGTGTTGGCGGGCGGCGCGCCGTCCTTCAGGTATTGGTCGAAGAACGGCTTGAGCACATCGCGCCGCCACTGCAGTGCAGTATCACCGTCAAAATCCAAAGCGCCCAGTGAACTGCCGTTGTAGTTGGCCCCACTGTGCCGCCACGGCCCGATCACCAGGAAGTTGCGGGTGTTGTCGTGGTCCTTGGGTTCCAGCGCGGCCCAGGCGGTGTGCGCGCCATAGATGTCTTCCTGGTCCCACAGGCCTTGTTCCCACATCGTGGGCACGGTGATTTCGGGCAGCCTGGCCAACAGCTTGTCCAATGCCTGTTGCTGCCAGAACGCGTCATAGGCCGGATGCTCGCTGACCTTGTGCCAGGCCGGTATCTGTTCCAGACCCTGGGCCTTGGCGAAGGCACCGACCGAGCCGGCCTGCAGGAAGCTGCTGTAGTCATCAGCGCCAGGCATGGCGATCTTTGCGCCTTGCCCGCGTGCGGTCATCTGGCCGGTGAAGTAGCCCAGATTTACCTGCCGATAGGCGCCATTCTGGAACCAGTCATCACCCATCCAGCCATCGATCATCGGGCTTTCCGGTGCGGCTACTTTCAATGCAGGGTGTGGATCGAGCAGCGCCATCACCACGGTGAAACCTTCATAGGATGAGCCCAGCATGCCGACCTTGCCGTTGGACTCGGGCAGGTGTTTGACCAGCCAGTCGATGCTGTCCCAGGCGTCGGTGCTGTGATCGATCTTGCCGGGGTTGAGCGGACCGCGTGGTGGCCGCGTCATCACGTAGTCGCCTTCGGAGCCGTACTTGCCACGCACGTCCTGGAACACGCGGATATAGCCGTCTTCGGCGAACACCGTATCGCCTTGGGCGAGGGCGTCGACCAGCCGCGTCGCGCCCGGGGTGCGGTCGACGCGGCCGGCTGCGTTATAGGGGGTGCGGGTGAACAGGATCGGCGCGTTGTGTGCGCCCTTGGGGATCATGATCACGGTGTAGAGCTTGACCCCATCGCGCATCGGGATCATCACTTCGCGCTTGTCGAAATCACGGGCGGGCTGCGGAGCGACGAACTTCTTGCCGGTGATGTCCGGCGTCATCGGTGAGACCTGCGCCGCTGCGCTTGTGGCGATGCCGATGCCGATGCCGCAGACGACGGCGATGGCTGCTGCCAGGATCTGGATCCGCATTGCTCGACCTCATCCGCGTTGGGCAAACGCTGACGCTATGCCTGTGTAGCGGCGGTTACACATGGCAAAGGTCATGGGCAGATGCGAAAGGCACCCCTCCCCAACCCTCCCCTGCGCTACGCGCAAGGGAGGGGGTAACGGCGGAACGCCTTGACCTGACCCTGCGCAGCAATCAGCCCCCTCCCTTGCGCGTAGCGCAGGGGAGGGCTGGGGAGGGGGGCTCCCAAAGCTCTACGCTTCAACCCAAAACTCACCCAGCAAGCAACTCCACATGCTCCCCAGCCGGCCCGCACAGGCTGCGGCGCGCGCAAACCGAATTCACTTCCCAGCCCGCATCACGCAGCACGCTGTCCTCCACTGCCGGCAAACGCAGCGCAAGACTGTACTGACCGGCATGACGGACCTTGGCTGCAGCAGGCAGTTCCACCTGATCAATCTCGACCATGCATTGCCCCGGCATCGGCACCACGGCGACCGGGAAGCGGCCTTCCAGTGCTTGCCCATAGGCACGATTGAGCACGGTGATCTTGGTATCGAAGGCCCAGCCTTTGGCGCCAAGCAAGGCCGACCATGCACGTTGTGAGGCCTCACGATCCGGCGTCGTCATCACCCCGATGAAGGTGGACGCTACCGTGGCATCCGTCATTGGCAGATCGAACGGCGGCACCTGCGCCTTGATCTGGGTGAGATACAACAGCTCGCCGCAAGGGCCCAGCACCTGCGCGGCGCGGATGGCGTCGCTCAGCTCCAGGTTGGCGGCAGCGCCCAGCACTTTGAAAGGGGCCTGCAGGCCGGCAGCCAGCGTGTCGATGTCACCCACCAGCACTTCCAGCGACAACCAGCCGTGGCGGTACATCGGCTCAGCGACGACCGCAGCGGGATCTTCGATCACCCGCAACACCGGTTCGCCTGCACTATTGGCCAGCCAGGCCAGCGGTGCGCTGGCCAGGTCTGCCAGGTCCAGTGCGGCTGCATCGTCGGCGCCGAGTGTGCCTTGTTGTTGCACCTGCAGGGCCAACTGCCCGGCATAGGCATCGCAGACCTGCTGCAGGTCCGGTGCGATCAAGGTGGCGTGGATGATGCCTTGTTTCATGTGCGGCGCTCCGCAGCCAGTTTGCGCTCCAGCCACGGCATCAGGCCACCGCCGGCGACGATTTCCATCAGCTCGGTGGGGATCTTCTCGCAGCTGAATTCGCGTCCGGTGCTGTGGTTGATGATGCGTCCTTCCACCGGGCGCACTTCCAGTTCATCGCCACGGGAAGCTTCCAGATTGGCACAGACCAGTGCAGGCACGCCGAGATTGAGCGCGTTGCGATAGAAGATGCGCGCGAAGGATTTGGCGATGATGGCACCCACGCCGAGCTCGGCCAGTGCCTGCACCGCCTGTTCGCGCGAGGAACCAATGCCGAAGGACTCGCCGCCGACCACGATGTCGCCGCGCTGCACTTCACTGGCGAATGCCGGGTCCACCGCTTCCAGGCAGTGGCTGGCGAGTACGCTCATCGGCTCGCGCATATAGGGGCCGGGCGCCAGCACATCGGTGTCGATGCGGTCGCCGAAGACGAAGGCCTTGCCACGGACGTTCATGCGCTTTCTCCCAGCAGCTCGCGCGGATCACAGATTTCGCCCTTCACCGCGGCCGCCGCCACGCTGTACGGCGAACCCAGGTAGACCTGCGCCTCGGCCGAGCCCATGCGGCCCTTGAAGTTGCGTGCCGTGGTGGACATGCACACTTCGCCACTGCTGAGCATGCCGGCACCCATGCCAGCGCAGGCACCACAACCGGACGGCAGCAGGATGGCGCCGGCAGCGGTCAGCGTGGCCAGCGTGCCTTCGGCAGCCGCCTGTGCGGTCATCGCCACCGAGGCCGGGGCGATCAACAGGCGCGTGCCCTTGGCGACTTTGCGGCCTTTCAGTACTTCGGCGGCCATGCGCAGGTCGGTAAGCTTGGCGCCGGTACAGGCGCCGATATAGGCCTGGTCGATGTGCACCTTGCCGTGCTCATCCACCGGCCGGCTATTGGCCGGGCTGTGCGGTGCAGCCACGTGCGGCGCGATCTGCGCGGCGTCGTAGCGGTAGTGATGCAGGTAGTTGGCGTCAGCATCGCTGCGCCATTGCGCCAGGTCACCGTAGAAGGGCTTGCCGGCCTGTTCCAATGCGGCCAGCGTGGTCGCATCGGGTTCGACAATGCCGGTTTCCGCGCCCAGTTCGGCGGCCATGTTGCACAGGGTCAAACGCTCGTGCATCGGCATTGCCTGCACCGCGCTGCCGCCGTACTCGAACACCTGGCCTTCGTTGCCCATGCCGTACTGGCCGCACAGCATCAGCATCACGTCCTTGGCGCTGACGCCGGCAGCGAGCATGCCGTCCAACTGCACACGGGTGGTCTGCGGCACGCGCAGCCAGACTTCGCCGGTGACCAGCGCGCCGGTGATGTCGGTGGCGCCCATGCCGACCATGAAGGCACCGAAGGCACCGCCGCTGGGCGAGTGCGAGTCACCGCCCACGCAGAACATGCCAGGCTGCACATGGCCGTGTTCCTGCAGCACCACGTGGCAGATGCCGAGCATGTCGTAATGGGTGACGCCCTGCGCCTGCGCCCATTTGCGGGTCAGCGCCAGGATGTCGGCGCTTTCCATGTCCACGGCGGGCACGAAGTGGTCGGAGACCACCACCACCTTGTTCGGGTCCCATACCTTGGCACCGAGTTTTTCCAGGCGCGAGGCCACGCGGCGGGGGCCGCCGGAGTCGTGCATCATCAACAGGTCGAGCTTGGCGGTGAGGATTTCACCGGCGCGCACGGCCTCACGCCCGCAGGCACGGGCGAGGATTTTCTCAGCAAGCGTTGCACTCACAGTCGCACTCAAGCAGACGTCTCCGGGTTGTTGGCTTCATAGTCCAGGCGCATCTGGTAGCGCAGCTGGTCCGGGCGGTATTGGATTTCCAGCAGATCCTGCAGTTGCTGGTTGGCATCGAAGGAGCGCCGCTCCAGCGTCATCACCGCCTGGCCGGTGGACATCTGCAGGTGCATGGCCGACAGCGCGCCCACGCGCATGGCCGACACGGTCTGCTGGACCTTGATCACATTGATGCCGCAGCGGCGGAACAGGTCGATGCGCGAGCCGTAGGCCAGGTTCTCGGCACTGAAATCGGGATGGTTGGTGCGGGTCCAGCTGGCGTAATAGCCGAACGGATGGCCGTGGCGGCTGCGTACGCGCACGCAGCGCACCAGGGTTTCGCCCGGGGCGCTGCCGAACAGCTCGCGGATCGGTTCCGGTGGCACCACGCGTTCCCAGCCGAGCAGGCGCACCTGGGTATTGCCGGCCAGCGTGTCCAGGCTGTGCATCAGCTCGCCCAGCGGCGTCTTCAGCGGCATGGGGATGGTGGAGGTGCGGACCTTGCCGCCGACCACGCGGGTGCCGCGGCCACGCTGGCGCACCAGCAGGCCGTCATCGGCCAGCAGTTGCAGGGCCTGACGCACGGTTACCCGCGAAATGCGCAGGCGGCGAGCCAGTTCTTCCTCGCGGGGCAACTGCTCGCCGTCGCCGATCTCGCCACGCTCGATCAGCCCGCGCAGGAAACCCTGCAGCTGGTGATAGAGCGGCGCGTGCACGTCGCGGCGGAGGATGCCCTCCAGGGATTGGGTGGTGAACGGATCCAAGGCGATGGTTCTGGCTGCGGTTCAGAATAATCTTAATGATATATCTATATAACTATATTTGACCGGCGCCGCAATCTGCCCCGCCGGCTACATCCGGAGGCCGGACTGTGCCATTCTTTGTCCGGACATTGTTGTAGTGGCATGCGTTCCCCGTTCACCCCTCCCGTAACAGGTGTGCCGATGAAACGTTTCTACCCGTGGCTGATCTGCATCGTGGCCATGTTGATGCTTGCGATCTCCAATGGCATGACCATGACCGGGATCACTGCCTTCGACCCGTCACTGCTGGATGAATTCGGCTGGAGCCGTGGCCAGCTCAAGTTCCGCGACATGTTCAACCTGCTGCTGGCGGCGCTGATGTCGCCCTTTGTCGGCGCGCTGATCGACCGTATCGGCGTGCGCAGCCTGGCCTTGTTCGGCAGCCTGCTGCTGGCGGTGCTGTACGCGGCCTATTCGCAGGTGCATTCCATTGCCCACGTCTACCTGATCCATGTCTGTTTCGCAGCGGTGGTGGTGAGCAGCGGCCTGAGCGTGGCGGTAATCATGGTCTCGCAATGGTTCCAGACCCGCCGCGGCACCGCACTGGGCATCGCGCTGGTCGGCAGCAGCCTGGGCGGCATGCTGGTGCCCAAGATCATCATCGCCCTGCTTCCCGAGCACGGCTGGCGCGGCAGCTTCCTGCTGATGGCGGTGATTCCGGTGGCCTTGTTCGTGTTGTGCCTGGCCCTGGTGCGATCGCCCGATGGCAAGGGGCTGCGCCGTTGGGGCGAAGGTGAGGCAAGCAGCAGCCCCGTGCCGGGCAGCTGCAGCAACCTGCCCGATCTCGGTTATGGCCAGGCATTGCGCACCCGTACCTTCTGGGCGCTGGCGGTGGTGGCGGTGACCACGTTCTGGGGAATCATGTCGCTGTCTTCGCACCTGATCCTCAACATGAAGGACTTGGGCTTCAACGGTGAGCAGGCAGGCAATGGCATGTTCCTGCTGTTTGGGTTGGGCATGGTGGGCAAGTTCCTGTTTGGCTTTCTTGCCGACGTGACCACATCGAAGAAGGTGTTCGTGTGCAACGTGGCCTTGATGGCTGTGGGCGCAGTGATCATCGCCCTACAGCAGCCGGGCTTGCTATGGACCGGCCTGATCGTGATGGGGCTGGGTTGGGGTGGCTTGTACGCCATCCTGCAGCTGCAGATCGTGGAGGCGTTCGGCTTGAGCGCGGCAGGCAAAATCCTCGGCACCATCTCCTTGATGGATGCCACCTCGGCCGGTCTGGGCATCTGGCTGACGGCGGTGATGTTCGATCACTTCGGTAATTACCACGTTGCATTCACGGTGATCGCAGTGCTGGTGGTGATTGGGCTGCTGGCTTCGTTTTTTGTACGTGATGAGCGGCGCCTGGCGTTTGCTGTTGCGTCAGGCGAGGGCGAGCAGGCGCCGGGGCAGGATTCCGCCGTGGTGCGTGGATTGGTTTGACACCCCGCTCGCCACAGCAGATCGCGCCGGCGCGCTGTCACCGTAGCCCGGGTAAGCGCAGCGCACCCGGGAATTGGGAGGCGGCCGCAAGGCTGGTGTAATCCGCGAAGCTGATATTGCTGAAATTACGGATGGTCACGTCATCGGATGATGTGCATGCTTCGCAGTTTACGCCGCTCCTCCAGCAGGAATC
>NZ_DAMBEF010000005.1:45795-98380 GCF_032061965.1 Stenotrophomonas sp.
AGGTTTCGCGCTTTCGATGTTTCCCCGGGTGCGCTGCGCTTACCCGGGCTACGGAGGTTGTGGTTGCGGGTTGGGCCGCACAACGACAAAGCCCCGCTTGCACGGGCCATTTTCGTTCACAGCATGCAGCAATGTAGCCCGGGTAAGCGCAGCGCACCCGGGAAATGGGAGGCGACTGCAAGGCTGGTGTAATCCGCGAAGCCAATATTGCTGAAATTACGGATGGTCACGTCATCGGATGATGTGCATGTTTCGCGGCTTACGCCGCGCCACCAGCAGGAATCAGGTTTCGCGCTTTCGATGTTTCCCCGGGTGCGCTGCGCTTACCCGGGCTACGGACGTTGTGGTTGCGGGTCGGGCCGCACAACGACAAAGGCCCGCTTGCGCGGGCCTTTGTCTTTCACAGCATGCGGTCCAACTCAGAACGGCTTGAGCTTGCCCAGTACCATGATCGCCAGGATGATCATCCAGATGCATAGCACTGGGATCTTCACCCGTGCCACCAGTTGCTTGAGCGACTGCTGGTCGGCATCACTCGCCGTGCCGGTCACTACCTTGCCGAACAAGGGGCCGAACGGACGCAGTTGAATGCGTACCAGCAAGCCCATGCTGATGATGCCGGCAAACAGGATCAGCTTGGCGCCCAGCCAGCGGCTCTGCGCGATGAAGCCACCGTCACTCAAGGCATCGATGCCCGCCGCGACGCAGCCTGCCAGTACCAACAGGCGCAGGTAGAAATCGACGCGGGCGATGCGCAGGCCCGCGGCCGAGTGTTCCTTGATGAAGGCCGCCCAGGCCAGGCCCAGCCAGCCCAGGGTGCCCAGCCATACCAGCCACAGCCAGCCATCCAGCGGTACCAGGCCTGCCTTGGTGGCGATGGTCAGGCCCGTGCCCAGCGCCATGATCAGGCAGGTGCGCGGGATCATGTCCAGCAACATCATCGCCTTGGCTGAAAACAGGCGAACCGGCAGCGGCTGCGCCGGGTCGGCGATCTTGCCGGCGATGTAAAACACGCCCAGGTCGCCGCCCAGCCAGTAGCCACCGATCAACAGGTGCAACAACAACAGCAATTGGTAATCCATCGTGGTCTCCAAAAGACATCGCTCCCTGGCGGGAGCGATGTGTGCAGCAAAGTGGCCGGGCTTACCAGAAGCGGTACTTGAACTCGATGCCGTAGGTGCGCGGCACGTTCGGGTAGATCACGCCGATGCCGAGGCCGGCGATATCGAAGCCGCCGGTGGAAGAGAACTCGTTGCTCAGGTTCTTGCCCCAGGCCGCTACCGACCAGTTGGCGTCGCGCGGTTCATAGGAGATGCGTGCGTTGTACTCGGTGTTGGCGCGGGTCATGATCAGGCGCGAGGTGTCCTGGTTCTGGTAGTACTCATCGGTGTGGCGGGCCTGCGCACTGAACACCAGGTCGGCATCGCCGACCGGCTGCACGTAGGTGCCGGCCAAGGTCCACTGCATGTCCGGCGAGCTCTTCATCGAGCGTCCGTTGAAGTAGGCCGCATTGACCGCCGCATAGTCCTTGTACTCGCCATCGATGGTGCCGAGGCTGGCGTCCACGCGCAGCTTGCTGGTCAGCTGCGCCTGCGCATCGATCTCAAAGCCCTGGATCAACGCACCGGTGGCGTTGGTCATCACGAACACGCCTTCGGAGTTCACCGCCGTCAGCTGGATGCCCGCGTAGTCCAGGCGGTAGTAGTCGGCGTTCAAACGCAGGCGGTTGTCCCATAGGGTGGACTTCACGCCAACTTCGTAGGCGCGCAGCGTTTCGGCATCCACCGGGGTGACGGTGGCAAGCGTGGTACCGCGGCCATTGAAGCCGCCGCTCTTGAAGCCGGTGGTGACGCTGGCGTAGCCCATGACGTTGTCGCTGAAGTTGTAGGACAGCAACGCCTTCCAGTCGGGGCGGTTCCAGCTCTTCTCCTGTCGTGTAGAGAAGTTGGGATCGCCGTTGGCCTTGACCGCGCGCACCGAGAAGTCCTTGTTCTCATAGCTGTAGCGGCCACCGAGGGTCATGGTCAGCTTGTCGGTGAACTTATAGTCGCCCTGCGCGTAGATTGCGTAGGCGGTGGTGTCCTGCTTGACGAAATTGGTGCCGCCACGGGTGAAGATGTCGTTGCGGGTGGGCTGATCGTTGTGTTCCTTGAACGCGAACACGCCGGCCACCCAACTGAAGGGGCCCTCGGTTTGCGAGGTGAACTGTGCTTCGTAGCCGCGCTGGTTCTGGTGCTGGTCCTGCTCCAGGTGGTAACGCATCTGGTCAGTGCCATCCACGTCCATGTAGAAGTGATGGTCCAGCGTGCGGTAGTGCAGGATGCTGCGCCAGGAGAACGCGCCGAAGTCGGTTTCGTTGGTCAAGGCCACGCCGAACTGGTCCAGGTCGCTGATGCCCAGCGTATCGGTGTGGGTCTTGTAGTAACTGCCCAGCTTCGGCCACACGGTGTCGGTGTCCGCATCGCGTGCAACCGGAGTACCCCATGCCGGCGTGGAGCGCTCGCTCAGGCGATCGATGCTCAACGTGGCATACGACGACTCGCCCCAGGTGCTGGCGAACGACACGCGTCCGGCCAACACCTTCTGGTCGTTGACCATGCGATCGTGGGTGAGGTCCTTCATGATGCCGTCGCGGTTGCGGCTCAGTACCGCCGCCGATACGTCGAGTGTCTCGCCGATACGGGTGGCGAACATGGCGCGGCCATCCAGCCGGCCCAGGTTGCCGACGCTGGCGTCGAAAGCCAGCTTGTCTTCGCCGGTGGGCTTCTTGGAGATGTAGCGGATCGCGCCGCCGGTGGCATTGCGGCCGTACAGCGTGCCCTGCGGGCCGCGCAATACTTCGATGCGGTCCACGTCGTAGAGGTCGAGCATGGCGCCGTTCTGGCGGGCAATGTAGACATCGTCGATGTACAGCGCCACGGCGGGGTCATTGGTGAACATCGATTCGTCGGCACCCACGCCGCGCATGATGATCTTGGCGCCGGAACTGGTGCCGGTGTTCTGTTCGATGATGATATTGGGCGTGGTGAACTTGACGTCATCCACGCGCTGGATCTGCATGCGGTCCAGTGCCGGCCCGCTGATCACGCTCATGCTGAGCGGTGTTTTCTGGATCTGTTCTTCGCGACGCTGGGCGGTCACGCTGACCTGGTCCAGCTGCACGGCTTCCTTGTCAGACGACTGGGCGTAGGCATCGCCGCTGCCAATGGCCGTCATGATCGCAACAGTCAAAGCACTCCGGTACAGAACATCTTTCATGACTCGCCTCGTAGCGTGATGAAGGAAAAGCTCGTTCGGGTGGGGGTAAGCATCGATATATAGATATATCAATGCTTCCTAATGAGTATTCCGCCATTTGTCCGGACAATCAACCGGACTATTGCACGTTTTTTACATTTGGCTGATGCATGCCAGATCTGGCATATCTATTTGAAAAATAACGATATTAAAACTATGAATGCGCAGTTTGGTTTGTCCTATAGGTGTTGTCGCTAGGTCATTTGATCTGATATTGCTGCGGGTGCAGCACATAAACTTGCAGCAGCAATTGGGACGTGCGTCGAACACGGGCTTAATTGATTTATTGATATAACAATAATCATTCCAGCCGCCGTGACGAGATCATGCAGACCGCAACCACAAGCCGCCGTCAGTTCATCCGCATCGGTGATCGCACCGTCCACTACCGCTACGCAGGGCAGGGCCCGGTGCTGATGCTGTTGCATCAATCACCGCAGAACTCGCGTATGTGGTTGCAGATGATCGAGCGGTTTGCTGATCGCTATACCGTGATCGCACCGGACACGCCGGGCTTTGGCTATTCCGATGCGTTGGCCGATGCTGCGCCGGGCATCGATCGCTTTGCCGAGGCGACGCTGGAGTTCGCCGATGCGCTGGGCATCGAGCGGTTTGCCTTGTTCGGCATGCATACCGGCGGCCTGATCGGCATGCACCTGGCCTGGATCGCGCCCGAACGCCTGCATTGCCTGGTCATCGATGGCTACG
The DNA here is from genome assembly GCF_032061965.1 of Stenotrophomonas sp. Lineage (GTDB taxonomy): Bacteria > Pseudomonadota > Gammaproteobacteria > Xanthomonadales > Xanthomonadaceae > Stenotrophomonas. The sequence goes on from NZ_DAMBEF010000005.1 coordinate 49,801, forward strand.
CCTTGTTCAACGATGCCGAGCGTGCGCGCTACACCGATCGCTACCTGCCGCCGTTCGTCCCGAGCTGGGATGGCGGGCATCTGCGTTGGTTGTGGTCGCGCATGCGTGAGCAGCTGTACTTCTTCCCGTGGTGCGATCCGTCGGCCGAGTGCGCCATTGCATTGCAGCCGTACGACGCGCAAGGCACGCACGATGCGGCGATGGATATCCTCGACGTCGGAGACAACTACCGCAGCGGCTATGGCGCGGCGTTCCGCTACACCGAACGGCAGCGCGTGGCTGAGTTGCGTTGCCCAAGCTGGCTGATCTATCGGCACGACGATGTATTGCTGAGCCATCGGCAGCGCCTGCCGGTATTGCCGGACAACGTCATCAGCGTCGAAGAGCCCGATGGCGTGGAGGGACTGCATCGGCGCATGGATATCATTCTGCAGCAGACCACCTCGGTGCCGACAACACCGGTGGTGCTGGCTGCACGCGAGGTGACCGGTTGGTCACGGCGCATCGTCGATACGCCAGTGGGCGAAATTGCTGCCTGGTTGCGGCCAGGCAGTGGCGCGGCGGTGGTACATATCCATGCGCCGGGCCAATCGCCGTTGCCGGTGGCAGCGCTGGCGGTGGATGCACGCACGCAGATCGCCATCGAGCTTCCTGGGCACGCCGGCTCGGCGGAGATAGCGGCTCCACTGACAGCGCAGACCATGCAGTCGGCCTTGCGCGCGGTGATTGACGATCTTGCTGCAGGTCATGCGATCGCGGTGCACGCGCATGAAGCCGCAGCGTCCTATGTTCCTGCGCTAGCTGAGTGGTTGGATGGCCGTTTGACCGAGGTCGTGCTGCACAAGCCGTGGCTGCTGCAGGGCGATGAGTGCGAAACATTGTTGGCACGCCTGCCGCATCCCGCTATCCATCCTGCCGGTGGGCACATGGCCGAAGCCTGGCAATGGGAGCGCGAACGCCATCTGCTATGGCCATGGTTGCAGCCCAGTGCGGCCGCGCGTCGTTTGGTGGCTGCACCGGATGCCATCCAGGTGCATGCCAACGTGGTCGAGCTGTTGCGCATCGGCACGCAGCTGCCGGTGTTGTTCAAGGGTGTCGCGGTCGCCGATGGTGACCAGCACCTGCTCGCGCTGAAGGTGCCGGTGTCGCTGCACGCCCAGCCGCAGGACGACTACCAGGGGCGCACCGCGGCATTGGCGGCGCGACTGGCAAGGCGTTGATCAAACACACCGCAGTCGCCTTGCAGCGGCTGCGGTGCAGTGGCCTCACGCGGGTTGTAGCAGTTCCAACTGTTCGCCATCCGGGCCAAGCAGCGTCGCGATGCTGCAATGCCCAAAGCCGGGCACGTCCAGTTCGGCACGCGCGATCAACTGCGCGCCCAGCTGTTGCAGCCTGGCTGCATCGGCATCCAGCGCATCGCTGAGCAGGGTTGCCGACAGAATGCCGATATTCGGCGGCACCGCGATGTCGCGCAGCGGTGCATCGGGTAGATGCTCCATGTCCAGGTAGGCAAACATTTCCACGCGGCCCGGGACGATGTGCCCGTCCTTGATCAGGTTGACGTTGTGGATGCGTACCGGCCGATCGGTACCCAGCAGGGTCTGCAGTTCGGGGAAATCGAGCACGCGGTCGAACAACACCTCGAAGCCCAGCGCCTTGTAGAAGGCGACCGAGCGCGCCACGTCGCGCGTGGCCAGGGCAATGGTCTGCACAACGCTGACGTCGGTGTCGAGCGGGCCGCGCAGGTCGCCGCCTTTCTCGTAGGAGAACACGTCCAGGCGGATGCCATCGGGGTCGTCATTGATCGAGTCGCGCACCGCGACCTGCTCACTGACTTCCCAGTAGCTGGGTTCGTGCGCGCTGCTGCCACCGGCCGCCTTGATGGCCTGCATGGTCGCCAAGGCGTCGCGGCAGCGGAAGTTGAGCGCATAGTAGCCACTGCCGTTGTACAGATTGTCGGCATTCCACAGGCGCTGGCCGGGCGCGTCGAAGGCAACCAGGCGGATCCTTCCAAGGCCAGAATCATCCGGCGCGATGACGGCGTACTCGCCTTGCAGGGACGGATCAAAGCGCCACAGCGGTGCCAGCTCGGCGGGCAGCGCGCCGCGTGCCTGCACGCGGTAACCAAGAGCGTTCTCATAGAAGGCGCAGGCTTGCTGCAGATCGCTTACGCCAAGGGTGACTGCCTTCACTTCGGACAACATGCCGGACTCCTGTTACAGGAACGTGGAAAGGTCATACCTGGCCCGATCCTGCAATATGTCCGGACAAATTGTCCAGTGCGATTAGTGGTGCACGCAACTGTAGTGCCGAGCCATGCTCGGCAGAGGCTTTACCAGGGAAGGCCCCATGCCGAGCATGGCTCGGCACTACATGGACTGCCCTTCAGTCGTGCCCGCCGGCGTCCACGTCCAGCGTCATCTGGTAGGTGAACTGATCCGGCCGGTACTGCACGCTCAACAGGTCGACCATGTTGCCGTCGCCGTCATAGGAGCGGCGCTCCAGGGCGAGCAGGGCGGTGCCCGGCTCCACCTTCAGATGCATGGCGGCAATGGCATCGGCATTGACTGCCGACAACACCTGCTCCACCTGCTTGATCTGGATGCCGGCGGCCTGGAACAGCTTCAGGCGCGAGCTGTTGGCGAGCTTGGCTTCGTTGAAGTCCGGGTGCTCGGTCCGGGTCCAGCTGTTGTAGTAGCCGAACGGGATATCGCCACGCAGGCGCAAACGGATGGCATGCACCAGCACGTCCCGCGGGCCGGTATCGAACAGCGCACGGATCGGCTCCGGCGGCACCGCGCGGCGGAACTGCAGCAGCTGCACCTTGGTGTGCTCGGCCAGCACCTCCAGGCTTTCCAGCAAGCCGGTCAGCGGGCTGTGCATGGGCTTGGGGCGGGAGCGGTGGATGACGTGCGTGCCCTTGCCGCGGCGGCGCTCGACCAGGCCCTCGGCGGCCAGCTCGTCCAGCGCCCGCTTGGCGGTGATGCGCGACACGCCAAAGCCTTCGGCCAGGTCGAATTCGGTGGGGATGCGGGCGCCGCGCGGGATCTCACCGTTGAGGATACGGTCGCGCAGCAGGCTGAACATCTGGTGGTAAAGCGGCGTCGGCAAGTCGTTGCGCAGCAGCTTCTGCGCGTTTGAACTCAGCAATGCGGCCAGCGTCTCCTGGGACATCGTCGCTTCACCCTCCTTTGGCTTAATGCTATAACGATATGACAAATAGGGTAGATCATGATCACTGAAGACACTGTGATTTGCTGGAGCCGTGACGGGGCGCTCGCTCGCATCGGCATTCACCGACCGGACAAGCGCAACGCCCTGGCCACCCGCCATTGGGCTGCGATCGAGGCCGCACTGGACGAAATTGCTGCCAGTGACGCCCAGATTGTGGTGATCTCCGGCGTACCGGGTGCCTTCAGCGCCGGTGCCGACATCGACGAGCTGGGCCAACTGCTCACCGCGCCCGACGCTTTTGCCGCCAACAACGCCCAGGTCCAGCGCACCCAGCTCAAGCTGCAACGCCTGCCGCAGACCACCTTGGCCGTCATCGACGGTGCCTGCGTCGGTGGTGGCCTTGGCCTGGCGCTGGCCTGCGATCTGCGCCTTGCCAGTGCCCGCAGCCGGTTTGCCATCACCCCAGCGAAGCTCGGCCTAGTTTACAGCCCCGATGACAGCCGCCGGCTGGTCAACACCGTGGGCATGGCCCGTGCCCGCGAAATGCTGCTGACGGGACGCTTGCTGGATGCCGCCACCGCCTCGGCCTGGGGGCTGGTCAGCCTGCTGGCCGGCGAAGAGGGCATCGAAGCGCTGGAGCAGGCACAGGTGCAGCAGTTGCTGGCGACCTCGGGCCAGGCCCGCCGCGCGATCAAGACCGTGCTTGGCCATCTGGGCGGCGATGCCAGCATCGGCCTGGCGCAGGCCGATGCCGCATTCAATGCCGCCTTCAGCAGCACCGACTTTGTCGAAGGCGCCGCCGCCTTCCTGGAAAAGCGCGCCCCGCGCTTCAGCTGAGACCGCCATGTCCGCCTACTTGATCATCGAAGCGCATATCACCGACCCGCAGGGCTTTGCCGCCTATGCCCGTGCCACCCCGGAAGTCGCCGCCCGCTACGGCGGCCAGTACCTGGTGATGGGCGGCGAGCAGCAGAGCCTGGAAGGCGAGCATGCCCCGGCCCGCACCGTGGTCTCGCATTGGCCGGACCGTGCCGCCGCGCTGGCGTTCTGGCATAGCCCGGAATATGCCGCGATCAAACCGCTGCGCGCTGGCACCGGCACGTTCCGCGTGCTGCTGGCGGACGGTGCGCAGATCCGGATCCTCCCCGACACCGCTACCGAAGGTAACGCCGCATGATCGACGCCTACCGCGCGTTGGCGCTGCAGACCACCTGCCGCGCCATCAACAGCTGCTCCACGCCGGAAGACGCCGCCACGGCCGTGGCCGACAACATCGTCCGCGTCGGCCGGCAGATCCGCGCCTCCAAGGCCTTCATCGGTGCCGACCTGAAGTTGGTGGTACTGCCCGAGTATTTCGCCACCAGCTATCCACTGGGCGACACCATTCCAGGTTGGGCAGCCAAGGGCTGCTTTGCGATGGACGGCGCCGAGTACGAACAGCTGGGCCGCATCGCCCAGGACAATGGTGTCTACCTGTGCTCGAACGCCTATGAGCGCGACCCGAATTTTCCGGAGCTGTACTTCCAGTCCTCGGTGATCCTGGATGACAGCGGCAACCAGATCCTGCGCTATCGCCGGTTGATTTCCCTGTACGCGCCCAGTCCGCACGATGTCTGGGACAAGTACCTGGATATCTACGGCGTGGATGGCGTGTTTCCGGTGGCACGCACGCCGATCGGTCGCCTGTCCTGCATCGCCTCCGAAGAAATCCTCTATCCGGAAGTCGCGCGTGCGATGGGCGTGCGTGGCGCCGAAGTATTCCTGCATTCCACCAGCGAAGTCGGCAGCCCGGAACTGACCCCGAAGGACATCGCCAAGCGCGCCCGTGCGCTGGAAAACATGGCCTATGTGGTCTCGGCCAATACGGCCGGTATCAGTGGCGTCGACATTCCCCTGGGCAGTGCGGACGGCATGAGCAAGATCGTCGACGACCAGGGCCGCGTGCTGTCGGCAGCGGGCACCGGGGAATCGATGGCGGCCTATGCCGATCTGGATATCGCTGGGCTGCGCCGTCGTCGCCTGCGCCCGGGCATGGGCAATTTCCTGTCGCGTTTGCCGCAGGCCGCGATCAATGCCGGCCTGGCCAGCACCGCGTTGAAACCCAATGCGCTGATGGACGGCGAGACGCTGAAGATTCCGCAGCGGGCGGATTTCGCCGCCCGCCAGAAAGCCACCCTTGATGCACTGCTGAGCGCCGGAGTTCTGGGCAATGACTGAAGCCACCACGCTGCCGCTGCGCAATCCGCGTACCGGCCAATCCGACGGCGAGCTGCCGATCACCGCAGCCGCTGACGTCGCCGCGCTGGGCGTGGGCCTGCGCAAGGCACAGCTGGCCTGGGCTGAACGCAGCATCGAGGAGCGCTGTGCGCGTCTGAATGCCCTGGCTGATGCGCTGGTTGCCCGCCGCGACGGCTTTCTTGACGCCTTGCTGGCCGATACCGGCCGCTGGCACGAATCGCAGATCGAAGTGGATGGCACGGTGGGCGCGATCCGCCGCTGGGCGCAGCAGGCTGCCGCCTGCCTGCTGGAAAAGCCCGCGCAACAGGAAGCCATTCCTTTCATCCAGAGCCAGCAGACGTGGGTGCCTTACGCCGTGGTCGGGGTAATCAGCCCGTGGAATTTCCCGCTGATGCTGACCTTGATCGATGCGGTGCCGGCATTGGCAGCCGGTTGCAGCATCCTGGCCAAGCCCAGCGAAGTCACCTCGCGCTTCGTGCCCTTGCTGCGTGATGCGCTGGAAGAAGCGGGGCTGGGCGAGGTATTCAAGCTGGTCACCGGCGCCGGTGCCACCGGCCAGGCGGTGATCGAGGCCAGTGACCAGATCTGCTTCACCGGTTCGGTCGCCACCGGCCGCAAGGTCGGCGAAGCCTGTGCACGCCGCTTCATTCCTGCCTCGCTGGAACTGGGCGGCAAGGACCCGGCGCTGGTGTTGTCCGATGCCAATATCGCGGATGCCGCACGTGCTTTGGCGTGGGGCAGCTTCGTCAATGGCGGGCAGAGCTGCATGTCGATCGAGCGCGTCTATGTGGAAGCGCCGGTGGCCGATGCCTTCATCGCTGCATTGGTGAAAGAAGCCGCCGCACTGGAACTGGCGTGGCCCGACCCGAAGCAGGGCCAGATCGGTCCAGTGATCGCCGCTTCGCAGGTGGAGCTGGTGCGTGGCCAGTTGGCCGATGCCAAGGCCAAGGGCGCACGTGCGCTGACCGGTGGCGAGCTGATCGACCATGGCGGTGTCTGGTGTCCGCCGACGGTGCTGGTGGATGTCACCGACGAGATGGCCGTGGTCGCCGATGAAAGCTTTGCCAGCGTGTTGCCGGTGATGGTGGTGGCCGACGAGGCCGAGGCTATTGCCCGTGCCAACAATACCGAGTTCGGCCTGTCGGCTGCGGTGTTCACGCAGAGCCCGGAGCGCGCGCAGCGTGTTGCGCGTCAGCTTCAGGCCGGTGGCATCTCGATCAACGATGCGTGTTTGACCGGCATGGTGCAGACGGCGGAAAAGCAGAGCTTCAAGCTGTCCGGCATGGGCGGTTCGCGCATGGGCACCGCCTCGATTCGTCGCTTCGTGCGCGCGCGGGCTTTGCTGATCAATACCGGCAGCGCATCGCCGTGGTGGTTCCCGGCGGCCTGAGGCCTAGCAGGCCAGTACGAACTGGCCCAGGAAGATGCCTGCGCCCAGCAACCACATCGCCAGCATCGCCGGAATGCTGGCGATGCGCAGCGCCCAACGTGGGCCGCGCGCGGCGAAGCGGGTGATGCGGAACATCAGCAGCGACAGCACGGCGCCGGCGGCGACGAATGCAGCAAACACCGCCCAACCGACGGCCCAGAAAGCCATGGATTTGGGCTCGAACTCCGCCGGGCACTGGGTCATGGCCAGTGCGGACGGCGACAGCACGAAAAGCGCGGCGGCAAGTGTCCACCGGCCCTGATTGGATGAAGGGTGCGGCATTGGGACGGGTCTCCCCAAGAGACGTCACGCAAATCCTGCCACAACTTTCGTGTCAAAACCCCAACACGCCGGGATTCATGCGGTTCGCCGGGTCAATCTGTCGTTTCAGGTTCCGCAGCAGCGCTGCGGGCGCCTCATCCAGCACGGACATAAACGGGTAGGTGCGACCGATCTGGTTGGATGCACCGCCCATCTGCGTGAACAGCACGCAGGTTTGTTCACGCAATCGGGCCACCAGCATCCGTGCTTCCGGGTTGTCAGGGCTGCGGTTGAAGCTGGCCAGCACCGCCGAGGCGACCTTTGCTTCATGCAATGGCTGCCAGCTGTCCTGCCAGTGGAACACCGCTTCAAAACTGAAGCTGTAATTGCAGAGCGCGGAACATAAATACGTAACGCGTACGCCGCAGCGTGACATTGCTGCCTGTTCGGCAGCGATCAATGCCTGGTGCGCGCGGATCAGCGCGGAGGCGCGTGAATGGGCAATCTTCACATTGAGGGCGGCCCAGCGGCTGCCGTTCGCACCGAGCACCGCGTTGAGTCCGGGGAACGGATCGGCACGGGCGATGCGCGGCACCGTCGCGGCGATGGAAATGCCACCAAACTGGCGTGCAAGCAGATGCGCGGTCGCCACATCGTGATCGACCGCGGCACGGCTGCTGCCAGCGGCCACCAGATGCAAGGTGTAGGCATTGGCCGGCACCACCCGGCGTCCTGCGCGCGCCATCGCGAGCAACGCGCCGCATTTTCCGGCCACGCCGCTTGCGGTGTGCAGCACCTGGCGCACTGCGCGTGTTGCTGCGCGAAGGCTGCGGTCACGTTCGACATTGGCGGCCACGGCGCCGGCATCCAATACATAAGCTTCTTCGGCCAGCCCTGCACGCGCAATTGCCGACAGCGCCAGGCCGGCGCTTTCAAAATCGGCGAAAGCGAACGAGGCATAGCCACTGTGCGCGGGTAGCGGAATCAGACGGAATGCAGCGCGGGTCTTGATGCCAAAGGCACCACCGTCGTGCATGAACAAGCCAGTGGTATCGGGGCCGAAGTTGCGGAATACCGGCTCTGCGTCCGTCTTCAGCGCCCACTGCCCGGTGCGCAGCAAGGTGCCATCGGCGGTGACGACTTCAACGCCGAGCACGTTGTCGGCGGCGGATCCGTAACGCGCGCTGCCGAAGAACAGCGCGCCATGGCTGAGCCCACCGCCGATGCTGGCGCCGGCACCGGAGAAGGTGCCGAAGTAGGGCAGGCGCAGGCCCAGCGGCGTCAGTGCGTCGTACAGCTGCTTCCAGCTCACGCCCGCCTGCGCCACCACGTACATGTCTTCGGCGCTGATGTGCTCGATGTGGTTCAACGCGGAAAGATCGACCAGCACGCTGCCGCTTTCCTCGCATCGATAGCCGCCGGTATAACTCAGCCCACCGCCGCGTGGAACCACGGAAAGGCCGGCAGCGGTGATCTGCCCGACCGCCTGCGCCAGCGATGCGCTGTCGCCGGGGCGGATCACCGCCAATGGCAGCGGGCCGCTGCTGTACAGATCACCTGCCATCAACTGCAGGGTGGCGGCATCGCACAGCACGGCGTCCTCACCCAGCGCGGCGCGCAGATCGGTCAGCAGCGTGCTGTGATCACCGACGCTCATGCAGGCTTGAACACGCTGACAACCACGATCGCGGCAATGAACAGCCACAGCACGCCCAGCACCGAAGTTGCCTTCACATAAGTGCGGCGGATGATGGCGTTGGTGGCTTCGGTCGGGCCTTCCTGCGCCATCACTTTCCAGGTGCGGAAGTGGCTGATCAGGGCCAGGCGGATGCCGACGCCTGAGGCCATCACGCCGGCATACAGCGCCAGCTTCAAGCGCAGCCACAGCGGCATCTCCCAACTGCCGCCGAGCAAGCCCGTAGCCAGCGCGACCAGCAGGGCCATGAAGACGTAGCGCGAGCCGCGATCAATCGCCCCCAGGGTGGCGCCGATGCGACTGTGACGCAGCCGATGTACCGCTTCGACAAACCCCAGCCACAGCACGCACAGCAGGCCGGCGATGCTGGCCGTGGTTTCGGCGCCGGGGATCAGCCCGTACAGCGCGGCCAGCGAGAAGCCCAAGCCTGCCTGCAGTACCAGCGCGTAGCGCACGTGCTGGTCCACGTGCATGACATGTTCCATCAACCGGTTGCGCTCGGCGAAAGGGATGTGGCTGCCGTAGGAGACATAGCGGTAGGTGCTGTTGATCACCAGCTCCGAGCCCAGCCAATAGCCGAGCACGGCGATATGCGCCACCAGCAGGATCTGCAGCAGCATCTCAGTGCTCCACCACGGTGTAGCTGCTCAGTTCGTAGGCGGTCTGCATGTAGCCGGTGACAGTGGCGCGCAGCATGATGTAGTGCTCGTCGGCGGTCACCCACAGATCGTAGTCGGGGTGCTCTTCCGGCATGCCGACATCAAGGATGCGGAAGTGACGGGCCTTGAAACGACCGGCGATCACCTCGATCTCTTCCTCGCCCACGTACTCGATGGCCAGCTGCACCGGGAAGATCATCGGCCCGGTGGCGCCGCGGTGATCCGGCGAGGACAGCAGCATGAAGAAGCTCTGCTTGCCCGGCCCCTGCGACAGGTCATACAAGGACATCGCATAGGCATCATTGATGATGGCGTGGTTGCCGAAGGCCAGCAGCGGTGACTGCAACGGAAAGCGCTGCGAGACCCGGCCTTCGACCGTGGTGTTGGATTCGCACTGCGCTTCGGTGGGGCTGAAGCTGAACCAGCCCGAGCCACGGAACTGGCCGCCCACGGCAATGCGCACGAAGCACTCGCGCGGGAGGTTGTCCGCATCCACGCGCAGGTTGACGTCGCGTACCACCGGCGGCGCATCGTCGATCTCGCAATGTGCGGCCAGCACCCGTGAACCATCGCGGTGCACGTCGAGCTGGAAATTCTCGCGACCGCGCTCGGCGCCCTGGCGATGACTCTGGTTGCTGGTGTACTGGATGGTGCCGCTGATGGAACGGGCGATGCCGGTCATGCCGTGGTCTCCTCGGGAAGCGGGTCGATCTGCAGGATGCTCACCGGCACGTTGTCCGGGTCGTAGACGATCATTTCGCGGTACAGGCCAGCCGGCGAACGCGTGCTGGCTACACGCTTGGGATAGGCCAGCGGTGGTGTCAGGAAACGATGTCCGGCGGCGCTGAGCGCGGCGTACAGGGCATCGAATTCATCGGTGGACAGCACCAAGGCGCTCTGCCCATGGGCCGGTTTGCCCAATGGCGGGCTGAGCGTCGCAAGCGGTGTCTGGCTGATTTCGAACAGGCCGACGATGACCGGCGCATCCGCGTCGGCCGCCAGCAGGGCAATGCGCATGCGGCAGGCCGGCAGTTGCAGCAGGCCGCCTGCCATTGCGCCTTCCAGAGTCTTTTCCTCGACAACTACCAGGCCCAGTGCATCGCGATAGAACCCGAGCGATGCCTCCAGGTCACGGCAGAACAGGGTGAAGCGTTCGAACTGAAGTTTCATGCCACTCCTCGTTGCTGCGCAGGGCAGCAACGGCAGCGGTATCCGCAGCCGCACTGCCACGGAGAGAAAATCAGGGGGCCGACAGATACTCGATCAATGCCTGCCGACGTGCCGGGTCCGGCACCGCGATGACCATGCGCGTGCCGGGCACCCGCTTCGATGGCGCGCTGAGATAGGCATCCAGTTGCTTGGCATCCCAGGTGATGTCGCTGGCCTTCAGCGCTGGCGAATAGTCGAAGCCCGGATTGCTGCCGGCCTTGCGCCCGACCAGGTTGTGCAGGTTGGGGCCCATGCGCTGTGGCGCGTTGGCATCGCGGCTGTGGCAGGCCGCGCACATGGCGAAAGCCTGTTCACCGCTGATCGTGGGCGCAGCAGGGGGGGCTTGCGGCGCCGCCGCTGTTGGAGCGGTCGTCGCGGTGGCTTCGGTGGCCGCCGCGGTCGCAGCGGCAGTTGCAGCGGCAGTCGCAGGGGCCGGCGCGGCCTGCTGGCTGCAGCCAGCGACCAGAAGGGAGGCGGCGATGATCAACAAAGAGCGCATGACGAGTCCTGGCTGGGTATCAGAAAGGCTTGACCACGCCGAGGAAGGCGGTGGCCAGCAACATGAGGTAGACCACCCACACCCAGACGCGGGTGCGGTTCATGGTGCGCAGCAACGGCAGTTCGGTGACATCGCTGCTGCCTTGTTCGAGCAAGGCCCCCAGCTGCACGCCGACCGGCTTGAAGGTGACGTCGATCATGATGGCGGCGGCGAATATCACGCCGAACATCAAGGCCTTGGTGGCCAACCACACCGGCGCCAGCGGCGCGCCCTGCAACAGCGAGGCCAGCCCCAGCCACAGGTAGAACAGTGCCAGCAGCCAGCGCAGTACCGATTCAATGCGGCGATTGCGCGCGGCGCGTGGGGTCTGGTCGTGGCGATGTGCATCCCACACCAACCACAGCCAGAACCCACCGATCAGCCAGGCCAGCAGGAGTGCCCAACCTGGCAGCGTCCAGTAGCCACCGACATGCACCACGCTCAGGCTGACCGGCACCATCAGCGCCCACGCGCTGCGCGGCACCATGTCCACCTCCACCAGCAGCTTCAGCAGTGCGATGCGTTGCTCAAGTGAATAGGCATGGCGGCGCCGGAAATGCTGCCCCAGCAGGAACACCCCGACATCGGCGCCCAGCCACAGCACGAACAGCAGCAGGTGCGCATACACCAGGATTGGATACTGCAATGCAGCCACGTCCCTTCCTTCGCCCGCCGAACGGGCATCGGTATTTGTCCGGACAAACAAATATCAGAATGGGCCGGGGATTAAAAGCGGCCCATGTACATAGCGTGCGCTTGGGGGGCAGGACGAGGCCTGAAATCGTTGTGGGGGTGCTTTTGTCCCGCACCGGGATGGCTTAGGCTCAGCCCCATCAAACCGACCGTGGGGACGTGTCATGGGTTGTGCAGGAAAATGGATTTTCCGATCACTTCTGTTGCTGTCGCCGTTCGCCTGGCCAGTGGCTGCCGCGCAACCGGCACCCGTGCCGGTAGAGGCCTTTGCCAAGGCCAGTCCGTTCTCGATGCCCCGCTTGTCGCCCACCGGCGAATACCTGGCGGTGGCCACCGACTTCGGTGAAGGCAACCACGCGGTCCAGATCCTGCAAGTGAGCGGCATGCAGCGCACCGCCGTGTTGCGCCTGCCACGCTACCAGAGTCCCTTTCAGCTGGAGTGGGTAAGCGACAAACGACTGGTCGTGGCAAAGGGGCGCAAGTTGGGCTCGCTGGAGAAGCCGGTCCCATTGGGGGAATTGCTGGCCACCGACTTTGACGGGCAGAACCAGCGCTACATCTACGGTTATGAGCAGCAGAACGCTGCCGCCGGATTGGACCGTGGTTTCGGCTACATCGAGGGTGTTGCCGAGAGCAATGACGGCCGCTTCTACATGCGTCAGCTGCAGCGCAATCCCACCTCATCGATGCTCTACGTGGTGGATACCCAGCGCCCCACCTTCAAGCTGATTGCCAGCATCAACGTGCCGGACCTGGAGTTCGTCATCGACCGTAGTGGCGTGGCACGTTATGCCTGGGGCGTGGACAAGCAGGACAAGTACCTGCTGTATGCCTCGCAGGACGGCCGCCAATGGCAGCCGTTGCAGCTGCCTTACAAGTGGACACCGGTGGCGTTCTCGGCGGACGATCAGCGCGTGTACGGTTATATCTCGCGTAATGACGGGCCGTCACAACTGGTCGCCAGTGCGCTGGATGGGAGCAACCCCGATGTATTGGCGGCGGATGCTTTCAGTAGCGTGGGTCGGGTGCAATGGACACATGCGCCGGCGGTTCCCTTTGCGGCCGCGCCGCAGGCAGGGCGCCCGGGCATGATCTATTTCGATCCTGGCCGTCCAGACGCGCAGCTGCACCAGGCCTTGGCCGCGCTGTTGCCGCAGGAACATGTCAGCTTTGTCGACAGTAGCCATGATGGCCAGATCCTGCTGGTGTACGTGAACAGTGATCGGGACCCGGGTGGCTGGTATGTGTTCCGTCGCTCCAGCAACAAGCTGGAAAAGGTATTGGTAGCCCGCGAGGGAATCGATGCACAGCAGATGGCCGAACGTCGCTCTGTGCGTTTCAAGGCCAGCGATGGCATGGAACTGGAGGCGCTGCTGACCCTCCCGCGCGGCAGCGAAGGCAAGGCGCTACCCACCGTGCTGCTGCCACATGGCGGTCCACACGGCGTCAGCGACGACTGGTTCTACGACACCGATGCCCAGTTCCTGGCCAATCGAGGCTATCTGGTGGTGCAGGTCAACTACCGTGGCAGCGGTGGCCGTGGGCGCGCCTTCGAAGAAGCCGGTTACCTGCAGTGGGGCACGCGCATCCAGCAGGACATCATCGATGGTCTGGACCATGCGATCGGGCTGGGTCTGGCGGATGCGGGACGTGTCTGCAGCTACGGTGCCAGTTTTGGCGCGTACTCAGCGCTGATGCTGGCAGCGCGCCAACCGCAGCGTATTCGTTGTGCGGTAGGTTTGGCTGGCGTCTATGACCTGAAGATGATGTACAAAAAGGGTGACATCAAAGACGACGCCTACGGCCGCAATTATCTGCAGCGCGTGATTGGTCGCAGCGATGAAGAACTGGCGGCCAACTCTCCCACGATGCTGGCCGCCAGCATCAAGGCGCCGGTGTTCCTGGCCCATGGCGAGCGTGACGAGCGCACGCCCATCGCCCAGGCCAATGCGATGCGTGCTGCCTTGGTCGCTGCAGGCCGGCCGCCGCAATGGATGTCCGTAGCCGGCGAAGGACATGGCTTCTACAACGATGACAATAGTGCGGCGTTCTATCGCGCGCTGGAAGACTTCCTGAAAGAGAACATCGGCGAGTAAGCGATGCGATGTAGCTGCGAAAGTTCCGGGGCGCATCGCAAAAACACAGGAAGATAACCTTGCCCTGACGGCTTGTAGGTATCGTATCCGGGCGAATGAACCGCCCGGATCGGAGCACACAACCATGATTCCCCAAGCCCATTTCGACCTTGCTGGCAAAGTGGCCATCGTTACCGGTGGTGGCAATGGCATTGGCCGCGCCAGCTCCCTGATGTTGGCCGCCTATGGTGCGGCCGTGGCCATCGCCGACCTGAAGTTGGCTGCCGCTGAAAAAGTGGCGGCGGAAATCACCGCTGCCGGTGGCAAGGCCTTGGCGCTGGAATGCAATGTGCTCAAGGACGAGGATCTGGTGCGCGTGGTGGAACGCACCGCCAGCGAACTGGGTGGCATCCACATCCTGGTGAACAACGCCGGTGGCGGTGGTGCCGGCCGCGAGAGCCCGTACAAGATCAGCCTGGAGCAGTTCGAGCGGCCCTTCCAGATCAATGTGTTCAGCGCCTGGCGCTTGTCGCAGCTGTGCGCGCCGCACATGGAGAAGGGCGGCTACGGTTCGATCATCAACATGTCGTCGATGAGTTCGATCAACAAGAGCCCAGCAATCAGCGCTTATGCCGCATCCAAGGCAGCGATCAATCACATGACCGCGAACCTGGCGCATGACTATGGTCCGGCCGGAATCCGCGTCAATGCAGTGGGGCCAGGTGCGGTGCGTACCGATGCGCTGGCGACCGTGCTCACGCCGGAGATCGAGCAGCGCATGTTGTCGCATACGCCGATCAAGCGCCTGGGTGAAGCAGACGATATCGCCGGTGCGGTGCTGTACTTCGCCGCGCCGATATCGAACTGGGTCAGCGGCCAGACCCTGTTCGTCAATGGCGGTGGCGTGCAGACGCTGGATTGATCGGCGGCTTAGTCCGGCAGCGAGGACAGGTATTCGATCACGGCCTGGCGGCGTGCCGGGTCGGAGGTGGCATTGACCATCTTGCTGCCGGGCACCTGCTTGGCAGGTGATTTGATGAAGGCGTCCAGGGTCTGCGCATCCCAGACAATGCCGCTGGCTTTCATCGCATCGGAATAGTTGTAGCCCGATGCGGTGCCGGCCTTGCGGCCGATCACGCCGTGCAGGTTGGGACCGACGCGGTGGCCGAGGTCGGCGCGGGTATCGTGGCAGCCGGCGCAGATGGCGAAGGCGCGTTCGAGTTCGCGTTGGTGCGGATCGGCGTTGGGGTTGTGGTTGAAGGCGTCGCGCTGGCCGCAGGCGGTGAGTGCCAGGCAGGCGAGGGCGATCAGGGGAAGACGGGTCATTGCTGGCTCATTGCGATGGCGGCCGGGGTTGTACGGCGTTGGCAATGATGGATGGTGCTGGGAGGGGAAAGCAAAGGGGGGCTTTGGTGCAGGCTGAGCTTTTGAAGAGGCTTGGTGCCAAGGCTGGAGCAGGAGCGGAAGCCGGAGCAAAGGCCCCCTCATCCGCCCTTCGGGCACCTTCTCCCGCATGCGGGAGAAGGGAGACTTCAGGCATTTTCCGGTCTGTCGAAAAAAAGCCAGAAGCAAAAGCCAGAAGCAAAGGCCAGAAGCAAAAGCCAGAAGCAAAAGCCAGAAGCAAAAGCTCCTCATCTGCTAGTTGAGCTTCTGGCGTTCAGGGGCTGGAATGCTTCAAAGCGTTGATCGAGCTATCGGTCTTTGGCTCCGGACAAATTCGCAGAGTGCGCCGAAGTCGGCAATGCCGGCCCATGCAACTCCATGCCGAAGTAGTCCCCTCTCCCGTTTACGGGGTGAGAGGGGCAGCTCACGAACCACTGGTTCGTTGCCCGTTGAACGCACTTGCGTCAACGCAAGTGCCGGGGCGCGGAGCGGGGGTAGGGGTGAGGGCAGCTTTTAAGCCTTTGTCGGTCAGGATTTTCAGCCTTAAAGCCTTAAAGCCTTAAAGCCTTAAAGCCTTAAAGCCTTAAAGCCTTCAGCTTCAACGCACCAAGCCCCAACAACCTCACTTCTTCGCAGCAAACGTCTTGTCCAGACTCTGCTCGAACGTGTGATAGCCGATCCGCTCATACAGCTCCTCACGGGTTTGCATGGTCTCCACCACGTTGCGCTGATGGCCATCACGGCGGATCGCGGTGTACACGTTCTCCGCGGCCTTGTTCATCGCGCGGAACGCCGACAGCGGGTAGATGCACATTGCCACGCCCACCGAACCCAGCTCCTCGGTGGAGAACAGCGGCGTCTGCCCGAACTCGGTCAGGTTGGCCAGCACCGGCACCTTCACCGCGTCGACAAAGCGCTTGTAGGTTTCAAGGTCATACGAAGCCTCGGCAAAGATGCCGTCAGCGCCGGCTTCCACGCAGGCCAGCGAGCGCTCGATGGCTGCATCCACGCCTTCCATCTGGATGGCATCGGTACGCGCGATCAGGAAGAAATCCGGGTCGGTCTTGGCATCGGCCGCGGCCTTTACCCGGTCCACCATCTCGCCCAGCGACACGATTTCCTTGTTCGGGCGGTGGCCGCAACGCTTGGCACCCACCTGGTCTTCGATATGGCAGGCGGCCGCACCGGCCTTGATCAGCGACTTCACCGTGCGCGCGATGTTGAACGCGCTCGGGCCGAAGCCGGTGTCGATGTCCGACAGCAGCGGCAGGTCGCAGACGTCGGTGATGCGGCGGATGTCGGTGAGCACGTCGTCCATGGTGTTGATGCCCAGGTCCGGCAGGCCCAGCGAGCCGGCGGCGACGCCGCCACCGGACAGGTAGACCGCACGGAAACCCGCCCGCTTGGCCAGCAACGCGTGGTTGGCGTTGATGGCGCCCGGGATCTGCAGCGGGCTCTCTTCCTTCAGCGCCGCGCGGAAGCGGGCACCTGGACTGACAATGCTCATCGAAACTCCTGTGGTTGGTTGGCGATGCTTACATCGCCGGGTAGTTCGGACCGCCGCCGCCCTGTGGGGTTACCCACACGATGTTCTGGGTCGGGTCCTTGATGTCGCAGGTCTTGCAGTGCACGCAGTTCTGCGCGTTGATCTGCAGGCGGGTGTCGCTGCCTTCGCCGACGAATTCGTATACGCCAGCCGGGCAGTAACGGGCTTCCGGGCCGGCATAGGTGGCTAGGTTGACCTTGACCGGAATGCTGGGGTCCTTCAGCGTCAGATGGCTGGGCTGGTCTTCCTCGTGGTTGGTCGAGGACAGGAACACCGAGCTCAGACGATCGAACGTCAGCACGTTGTCCGGCTTGGGATAGACGATCTTCGGCTGGCTGGCGGCCGGTTCCAGGCACTCGTGGTCGGCCTTGGTGCGGTGGATGGTCCACGGCGCATTGCGGATGCCCAGCTTGGGCAGCAGCCACTGCTCGATGCCGGTCATCAGCGTGGCCAGGGTGCGGCCCTTCTTGAACCACTGCTTGAAGTTCTTGGACTGCAGCAGCTCGGTCTTCAGCCAGCTGTTCTCGAACGCTTCCGGATAGGCGCTCAGCTCATCGCGCGAGCGACCGGCGGCCAGTGCGTCGAACGCGGCCTCGGCGGCCAGCATGCCGGTCTTGATCGCGGCGTGGCTGCCCTTGATGCGGCTGACGTTGAGGTAGCCGGCTTCGCAGCCGACCAGTGCGCCGCCCGGGAACACCGTCTTGGGCAGCGACAGGATGCCGCCGGCGGTGATCGCGCGTGCACCGTAGGCGATGCGCTTGCCGCCTTCCAGGTGCTTGCGGATGGCCGGGTGGGTCTTGAAGCGCTGGAACTCCTCGAACGGGCTCAGCCACGGGTTCTTGTAGTCCAGGCCGACCACATAGCCGATCGAAACCTTGCCGCCATCGGCGTGGTACAGGAAGGCACCGCCGTAGGTATCGCTGTCCAGCGGCCAGCCAGCGGCGTGCACCACCAGGCCCGGCTCGTGCTTGGCCGGGTCGATCTGCCACAGCTCCTTGATGCCGATGCCGTAGGACTGCGGGTCCTTGCCGGCATCGAGCTTGAACTTGCTGATCAGCTGGCGGCCCAGATGGCCGCGCGAGCCTTCGGCGAAGATCGTGTACTTGGCATGCAGTTCCATGCCGCGCTCGTAGTTCGGTCCCGGCGTGCCGTCCTTGTGGATGCCCATGTCGCCGGTGGCCACGCCCATCACCGCGCCGGCCTCGTCGTACAGCACTTCGGCAGCGGCAAAGCCCGGGAAGATCGACACTTCCATCGCCTCGGCCTGCTGCGCCAGCCAACGGCTCACTTCGCCCAGGCTGACGATGTAGTTGCCATCGTTGTGGAAGCACTCCGGCAGCAGCACGTGCGGGGTGGCCTTGGCCTTGGTTTCGTCCAGGAACAGGAACTCGTCGCGGGTGACGGCCTGCTTCAGCGGCGCACCGCGTTCCTTCCAGTCCGGGAACAGTTCATTGAGCGCGCGCGGGTCCATGATCGCGCCGGACAGGATGTGCGCGCCCGGCTCGGAGCCTTTCTCCAGTACGCACACCGACAGCTCCTGGCCCTTCTCCACGGCCAGCTGGCGCAGGCGGATGGCGGTGGCCAGGCCGGCAGGGCCGGCGCCGACGATGACGACGTCAAATTCCATCGCTTCGCGCGGCGGCAGGGCGGTGTTGGCTTCAGTGTTCATGCAAGGGCTCTTGGGTAAAGGCCGGCGCGGTTGTGGCGACGACGGTTGCCTGGAACCGCCGCCTCAACGTGAGGCGGCGATGATCTGCGAAGGCGCAGCGTTCCAGATCAGCCCTGCGCGGTCGGCCAGATGGGCGAACACGCGTTCCAGGTGCTTGATGCGGTGCGGCTGGCCCATCACCCACGGATGGATGTTGAGCGCGAGCAGGCGACCCTGTCCGCTGCGCTGCGCTTCCTCAAGCAGGAAATCGCAGGCATCGACCATCTGGTCCGCATACTCGGCCTCGGCATGCAGATTTTCGCCGACGATGAAGCGATCTTCCAATTCCAGTGACAAGGGCAGGGCGGTCAGCGGGCCATTGGCGGTCTGGAACGGGTACGGCAGCTCGTCGTTGATCCAGTCGCCAAACCATTGCAGACCGGCCTGTTGCAGCAGTTCCGGGGTGTTCTGCGACTGCGATCGGGCCGGTGACAGCCAGCCCTGGATGGGACCGTCCGCATAAGGGGCCAGCGCGGCCAAACTGCGCTGGATGTATTCAGTTTCGCGCGCCGGGTCCAGCCCGCCGTAGTGCACGCTGTCCATGCTCCAGCCATGTGCCACCAGCTCGGCGCTGCGCGCCTTGAGCCGGCGCAGCAGCGCCGGGTAGCGCTCGGCCAGCTCGCCGTTGACCGCGGTGCTGGCGCGCAGACCGTACTTTTCCAGCGCATCCAGTACGCGGAAAACGCCCACCCGGTTGCCGTAGTCGCGGAGGGTGTAATGGCGCAGGTCCGGGTAGGGCATGACCATCGAACCGTGCGGCTTGAAGCCCTCGCCCTTGGGGTTGAGCGGGAAGTGCTCCAGGCTCAGGTTGATCCATACCGCCAGCGGCTTGTCGTCCGGCCAGCGCACGGAGGGGCGCTCGGCCAGCATCGACCAGCTGTAGCGGTCATGGTCCATGCCGTAGCGCAGGTGCGGGTACTCCAGGAAGCTGCGATCCAGGCTCATGCCGCGTCCTCCGCGTTGATCGCCGCCATCGAGGCCAGCGCTTCGTCGTAGTGGTTGTCCAGGTAATGCTGGGCGATCTCGCGGCCGGTGGCCTTCCACACCTTGTCGTGGCTGCAGATGTAGTCCATCGCGTCCTGGAACGCCGCCAGCCGGTGAGGGTGGCTGACCTGGTAGGCATGCAGCGGCACGCACATCACCGTGCCGGAGTTCTCGCCTTCGGCATACAGGCGGTCGAAGGCGTCCTTGATCATCTGCCCGTAGCGGCGCGGTTCGATCTTGTTGGTGACGTAGACGATGGTGTCGTTGAGCTCCAGCGAGTACGGCACCGACACGAAGCGCTTGCCCGAGCGGGTCTTCACCGGCGTCGGCTGGTCGTCATGGAACAGGTCGCAGGTATACAGGCCGCCGGCTTCGGCAAACAGGTCGATGGTGGCATCGGAATGCGACAGCGCAGGCGCCAGGTAGCCATCGCAGTGCTGGCCGGTGTGCTCGGCAATCAGCGCCATCGAATGCTCGATCATCTCCCGCTCCTGCGCCTCGTCCAGGCCGTAGGTGTAGCGGGTGTTGTAGATGCCGTGGCTGAAGAACTCCCAGTCGCGCTCGGCCGCCATCTGGATCACTTCCGGATGGTGCTCAAGCATGGCCGTGGACAGTGACACCGAGCCACGCAGGCCGTACTGGTCCATCACCCGCATCATCCGCTGGTGGCCGACGCGGTTGCCGTAGTCGCGGGTGCCGTAGCCCTGGATGTCGGGCAGCGGACGCGGCCACGGCTTGCGCTGCGGGTTGGCCGGCGGCGCGTACTCGTAGAACTCGATGTTGGGCGCGATCCACAAGGCGACGCGGGCACCGCCCGGCCACTGGATCTTCGGCCGGCTGTCGTAGGGCCAGTAATCAAACAGGCCCGGGTCGGACTTCGGCGCGCCGTTCATGCGCGTAGCGCCTGCAGCTGCGCGGCGACGTGATCCACCGATTCCACGTCGCCGTACTTGAGCATGATGTCGCTGAGGTTGGCGAAGTGCGGGATCTCGTGCTTGTCGGCCACGCATTCTTCCGGAACGATGCTGCGGTAGCCGCGCGACAGGCTGTCGATCACGCAGGCGCGGATGCAGCCGGAGGTGGAGCCGCCGGTGATGATCAGCGTGTCGATCTTGTGGAAGGTCAGCAGCGACCACAGGTTGGTTTCAAAGAACGGGCTGGCCATGCGCTTGTGCATGACGATGTCGCCCGGCTGCACGTCGGCACGCGGGTCGAACTGGGCGCGCTCGGAGCCGTGCTTGATGTTCTGCAGCGAGTCCGGGGTATTGGTGCGGGTGCCCCAGGTGCCGGCGTCCTCGCCCGATTCCAGGTAGGCCACATAGGTCCACACCACTGGCAGGCCGAGCGCGCGCACCTGCGCCGACAGCGCATTGATGTGCTCGATCTGGCGCGGGTCGGTTTCATAGGCGGTCTTGAACGCGGCCAGGTCGGTATAGGCGCGTTGCACATCGATGTTGACGATGGCCGGGCGTGCGCCGAAGCCGAACTTGGCGCGGTTCGGGTTGGCCTTGACCTGCTCCCAGTACTGGCGGGCAGTGAGGTTGGACGTTTCCATCACGGGCATGGGGTCTCTCCGTTGCAGCAGTGGGGGTCAGGCCTGGGGGGCACGCGCGCGTTCGTCGCGCACCAGCGTGGCGGCGAGCAGGGCCAGCACGATCAGCCCGCAGATCAGGCTGAAGGCAACGTGGTAGCTCTTGGTGAGGTCGAAGATCTTGGCCGTCACCCAGATGCCCAGGCCGGCGGTGGTGGCATCCAGCAAGGTGATGGTGCCGAGGATCTTGCCGGCCGAGCTCAGCCCGAAGGCATTGACCGCCAGCAGCTGGATCATCGTGTACAGGCCGCCCCAGCCCAGCCCGAACAGGGCCAGCGAATACCAGATCAGGTCGGCGCGCAGGGTCGCCAGGATCACCGCACCGGCGGCCATGATGGCCAGGTTGACCAGGAACACGCGCTTGGGCGGCAGCACGTCGGCAAGGAAGCCGAACACGAACTTGCCCACCATCGCCAGGCCGAACATCAGGCCCAGGCCATTGCCGGCGGTGGCCGGTTCAAAGCCCAAATCGCGCATGTGCAGGAACAGGTTGGAGGCCACCGCCATGATCGAGAAGAAGGTGGTCATCGCCACGAACGCCAGCACCCAGAAAGTGCGCGTGCGCATGGCCTGCTGGTAGCTCAGGTCCGGCAGCGAGGACGCAGCCGGCTTGCCTGCTGCCGCCTTGGCGGCCAGCGTGTCGGCACCCCAGGGCTGGATGCCGCCCGGGCGCGGGCTGCGCACCAGCAGGAAGGCGAGGATCAGGAAGGCCAGCGGAATGGCGGTTTCCCACAGCAGCGCGGCGCGCCAGTCCATGGTCTGCATCAGCTGCACGCCGAGCTTGGGGAACACCATGCCGCCCAGGCTGGTGCCGACCAGGGCAATACCGATGGCGGTGCCGCGGTGGGTGGCAAACCATTGCGAGACGAAGATCACCGCCACATTCAGGCCGGCGGCGACCAGCACCGCGGCAAAGCCGACGTGGATCCAGTACAGGTGGGCCAGCGAATGGATATGCGCATAGGCCGCATACAGCGCGGCCAGCAGGGCGATGCCGCCCAGGATCAGCTTGCGCGGGCCGACCTTGTCGATCAGCGCGCCCAGGAACGGCGCCATCCAGCCGGCCAGCACCAGGGTGATCAGGTCGCGCAGCTTGAGCTCGCTGCGGGTCCAGCCGAAATCCTTGAGCAGGGATTCGTCAAAGGCGGTCAGGCCGGTCACGGTCAGGCCATTGGAGACCAGCAGCACCAACATCCCCATCACCGCCATCAACCACGGGTAATAACGCTTCATCTTCATCAAGCACCTCAAAAGTGGGTTACGGCAGGTAGATACGCCTGTGGGGGATTTCCGCCGCCGGCGTTGACCGGGGGCGAAGGGCATGCCTACACTTTGTCCGGACAAAGTGTGCCACAGTCTTTTACCTGGGAGGAAGCCATGCAAACCGTCATCGTCCTGTTCAACCTCAAGCCCGGCGTCAGCCGTGAGGAATACGAGGCCTGGGCCCGTGCCAGCGACCTGCCGGTGGTCAATGCGCTGCCGTCGGTGGAGAAGTTCGAGGTACTCAAGGCCAGTGGTCTGTTGATCGGTGAGGGCAGCTCCCCGTACGAATACATCGAGCTGATGCGCATCCCGGACATGGCGGCGTTTGGCGCCGACCTGGCCGACCCGGCGGTTCAAGCCGGTGCAGCACAGTTCCAGCAATACGCTGACAATCCGTTGTTCATCCTCACCAGCGCGCTGTAAGCGCACAAGGAACATTGGTCATGGCTCGTTTCCCCGAATTGCAGGGCAAGGTCGCACTTATCACCGGCGCCGGTCGTCGTGCCGGGCTAGGCGAGGGCATTGCACGCCGCCTGCTGCAGGAAGGCTGCAAGGTGGTGCTGACCGACATTGGCCAGGTGCGCGGCGCCGAGATGCCGGTCACTGCCGTGGGCACCGACGAGGAAATGGCCCAGGTTGCCGCCGAGCTGGCCGCCAGCACCGGTGGTCAGTGCGTGGCCATGGCATTGGACGTGCTGGAAGAAGCGCAGGTGGAAGCGGTGGTCAAGGCCACGGTGGAACGCTTTGGCAGCCTGGACATCCTGGTCAACAACGCCGGCATTGGTTACCTGATGAAGTCGCTGGTCGACATCGATGCCAAGGAATGGGACGCGGTGCTGGGCGTGAACCTGCGCGGCGCCTTCCTGACCATCAAGCACGCCGGCCGGCAGATGATTGCCCAGGGCGGCGGCCGCATCGTCAACATCGCCTCGCAGGCTGCCAAGTCGGCGTTCCCGCATGCGGCGGCCTACTGCTCGTCCAAGCACGGCCTGGTTGGCCTGACCCGCGTTGCCGCGCTGGAACTGGCGGCCCATGGCATCAACGTCAATGCGGTCTGCCCCAACCACGTCACCACCGGCCTGGGCGCCTGGCAGAACGAATATTTCGCCGAGAAGCAGGGCAAGACCGTCGAGCAGTACCTGGCCGACATGCGCGCGCGCATTCCCGCCGGTCGCCCGGGCCTGCCCTCGGATACGGCGGCAGCGACGGCCTTCCTGTGCTCGGACGATGCGGTCTACATCACCGGTGAGGCGATCAATGTCTCCGGTGGTGAGGAGAACCATTGAGATAGGCGTCTTCGCGATTCCCTGACAGATCGTCATTCCCGCGCAGGCGGGAATCGCTCTGGCCTTTGACTTCCACGGCAAAGGCGAAAGGGCAAAGGCGAAGAGCGAAGAGCGAAGAGCGATTCCCGCCTTTGCGGGAATGACGGCATAAAAAGCATTAGCAAAACAGAAAAGCAGAAGCACAAGCAGCAAAGCAAAAGCAGCGGTCCCCCACCACCAACAAACGCACTGAGATCACCATGTCCAAACCCGTCTACCAGTGGCCCAACAACGCACGCCTGGCCTTGTCGGTGGTCGTCAATGTCGAAGAGCTGTCCGAGTACAACGTCGGCCAGGGTGACAAGATCACCGAGCCGGTGGACGAGCTGCATGTGACCCTGTCCAAGCCGGTGCGCAACTACGGCAACGAGTCCAATTACCGTTACGGCGTCAACGAAGGCCATGCGCGCGTCGCCGCGCTGCTGGACAAGTACAACGTGACCAGCACGTATACCGCCGCCGCGGTATCGCTGGAGCGCGCGCCGGAAATCGCCGACTACCTGCGCGGCAGCCGCCACGAGGTCTGCTCGCACGGCCACCGATGGATCCACCAGTTCCGCTTCAATGAAGAACAGGAACGCCAGTTCATCCGCGATGCTGCCGACAGCATCGAGAAGACCAGCGGCGTGCGCCCGGTGGGTTGGCTGTCGCGCTACCTGCATACCGCTTCCACCCGTCGCCTGCTGCAGGAAGAAGGCTTCCTGTACCACATGGATGACTACTCGGCCGATGCGCCGTTCTGGGGCGATGTCGACGGCAGCGACAAGCCCATGATCGTGGTGCCGTACCAGCTGGATACCAATGACATGAAGATGTGGGTGGCCCCGTCCTACCTGCCCAAGGACTGGCTGGACTACGCCATCGACAGCTTCGACACGCTGTACGCCGAAGGCGAGCACAGCCCCAAGGTGATGTCGCTGGGCCTGCATCTGCGCATCATCGGCCGCCCGGGTCGCATCGGCGCGTTCGAGAAATTCCTGCAGTACGTTGCGCAGAAGCCGGGTACCTGGTACGCAACGCGCCGCCAGATCGCCGAACACTTCGCCTCCCAGGTCGGTGCGCCGTGAGCGCTGCGATCAACAATCCGCGCCGCTGCCTGCTGTTCGTGCCGGGCTCGCGCCCGGAGCGTTACGCCAAGGCCGTGGCCACCGGTGCCGACCAGGTCTGCATTGATCTGGAAGATGCGGTTGCCCCAGGCGACAAGGAAAGCGCGCGTGCCTCGTTGTTCGCCTTCCTCGCCGAACTGCCGCAGAGCCGCAGCGAGATCGGCCTGCGTATCAACCCGTTGTCCACCGAACTGGGCCAGGCAGACCTGAAGGCGCTCGCCGCTTCGGGCCTGAAGCCGGCCTTCGTCATGCTGCCCAAGGTCGAAACCGTGGCCGAGCTGCAGCAGGCCGATGCCGCGCTGGCCGCAATCGATACCGCCTTCATCGCGCAGATCGAAACGCCGAAGGGTTTGCTGGATGCACGCGCGCTGGCCACCGCCATTCCACGCCTGCAGGCGCTGATGTTTGGTGGCTTCGACTACATCGTTGCATTGCGTGGCCGCGCCAGCTGGGAGAGTTTCTTCCATCCGCGCGTGCAGCTGGCAACGATCGCCGCCGAAGCCGGCGTCGCCTGCATGGACGTGCCCTACCTGGACATCAAGGATGAGGCCGGCCTGGTCAGCGAAACCGATCGCGTCATCGACCTGGGTTTCACTTCCAAGGCCGCCATCCATCCGGCACAGGTCGACCCCATCCAGGCCCGTTACCTGCCCACCGCTGC
This sequence comes from Stenotrophomonas sp., assembly GCF_032061965.1. Lineage (GTDB taxonomy): Bacteria > Pseudomonadota > Gammaproteobacteria > Xanthomonadales > Xanthomonadaceae > Stenotrophomonas. The sequence goes on from NZ_DAMBEF010000005.1 coordinate 75,340, forward strand.
CGAGTATGACCGCGCCCAACGCGTGGTCGCGGCACTGGCTGCCAGCGGCGGCGAAGCCATCCAGCTGGACGGCAAGCTGGTGGACCGCCCCATCGAAATCGCCGCCGAACGCGCTATCGCACTGGGTGCGCTTGGCGTGCGCACTGGCTGACTTCACCGCTTCATTGAACGCCTGATTCACGCCCCTCTTTGACCAAGCTGCGCCCAGCGCCAGCCCAACCCGCTCCAAAAGGACATTGTCATGGTTCAGAACGTCAAGCAGATCTCCGAAAACCGCTTCCGCGAAACCTTTGGCCGTTACTACGAAGAGTTCAATGTCGGCGACATCTACGAGCACCGCCCCGGCCGCTCCATCACCGAAACTGACAACACCTGGTTCACCCTGCTGACGATGAACACCCATCCGATGCACTTCGACAAGGAATACGCCAAGGCCTCGGAATTCGGCAAGGTCATCGTCTGCTCGCCGTTCACCGTGGCGTTGATGGTCGGCATGAGCGTCACCGATGTCAGCCAGAAGGCCGTGGCCAACCTGGGCTGGAGCGACATCAAGATGACCCACCCGCTGTTTGTCGGCGACACCCTGGTGGCCGAGTCCAAGGTGCTGGGCAAGCGCGAGTCCAAGTCGCGTCCGGGCGCCGGCATCGTCACCGTGCAGACCGATGGCTTCAACCAGGACGGCAAGCTGATCTGCAGCTTCAGCCGCACCATGCTGATCGCCAAGCAGGGTCACTCGGTGGAAGACAAGGTCAACTACTGAGGACGCGATGATGAGCACTGAACAGGAACAGCTGTGGGGCCCTGACGAAGAGCAGGCGTTGCTGGATTCGATCGACAACTGGGTCGAGAAATCCGTTGCCCCGATCGCGCAGGAGTACGACCAGGAAGACAAGTACCCGCATCACCTCGTCGAGGAGATGAAGGACCTGGGCCTGTTTGGTGCCACCATTTCGCCCGAGTACGGTGGTCTTGGCCTGCCGGCACGCATCTACGCCAAGATCGTGATCAAGGTGTCGGCGGTATGGATGGCGCCGACCGGCATCTTCAACTCGCACCTGATCATGGCCGCGGCCATCGAGCGTTGCGGCACCGAAGAGCAGAAGCGCAAGTACCTCCCGCGCATGGCCACCGGCGAGCTGCGTGGCTCGTTGGGCCTGACCGAGCCCAATGCTGGTACCGACCTGCAGGCGATCCGCAGTGTTGCCAAGCGCGAGGGTGACCATTACGTCATCAATGGCGCCAAGACCTGGATCACCAATTCCATGTATGGCGACATGGTGTTGTTGCTGGTCAAGACCGACCCGGAGGCGCAGCCGCGCCACAAGGGCATGACCATGTTCATCGCCGAGAAGGGCGAGGGCTTCATCGTCGCCAAGAAACTGAAGAAGTCCGGCTACCGCGCCATCGACACCTGCGAGCTGGTATTCCAGGACTACAAGGTGCCGGCCGACTGCCTGCTCGGCGGTGTGGAAGGACAGGGTTTCCAGCACGCGGTGGGTGGCCTTGAGCTGGGCCGCATCAACGTGGCCGCACGCGGCTGCGGTATTGCCGAGGGCGCGCTGCGTTTGTCGGTGCGTTATGCGCAGGAGCGCATGACCTTCGGCAAGCCGATCGCCGAGCACCAGGCCATCCAGCTGAAACTGGGCGAGATGGCGGCCAAGGTCGAAGCCTCCAAGCTGCTGATCGAGAGCGCCGCCAATGCCTATGACAAGGGCCTGCGCTGCGACATGGAAGCGGGCATGGCCAAGTACTTCGCCACCGAAACCGGCGCGTATTGCGCGCAGGAAGGCATGCGCATCTTTGGTGGTTACAGCTACTCGGTGGAATACGACATCGAACGCTTCTACCGCGACGCCATGCTGATGTGCATTGGCGAAGGCACCAACGAAATGCAGCGCATCATCATTGCCAAGCAGTTGGTGGCAAGAAACAAGATCTAAAAGCTTGAAGCCCCTCTCCCGCCTGCGGGAGAGGGGTTGGGGTGAGGGCAGCTTTACGAGCAATGCCAGAAACCTGGTAGCCCCTCTCCCGCTTGCGGGAGAGGGGTTGGGGTGAGGGCAAGCTTCTAGCAAGCAGAGCCAAAGCTTTAAAAGCTCTCCTCATCCGCCCTTTGGGCACCTTCTCCCGCACGCGGGAGAAGGGACGGCACAAAGCCAAAGCCAAAGCCAAAAGCCAAAGCAACAGCCAAAGCAACAGCCAAAGCCAAAAGCCAACAGCCAAAGCCAAAGCCAAAGCCAAAAGCCAAAGCACCAGCAGCAACAGCAGATCCACCCCTCATCCGCCCCGTCGGGGCACCTTCTCCCGAAGGGAGAAGGGAAACAGCATCTCTTTCGCCGCGGTCCTCAACCAGCCGCGGTGCTTTTTACAAACCAGAGGCCACACATGAAAGACCTTCCCCTGCAGGGACTACGCATCCTTGCCGTCGAACAGTACGGTGCCGGCCCCTATGGTTCGATGCACCTGGCCGACCTCGGCGCCGAAGTCATCAAGATCGAATCCCCGCCCGGCGGCGATGTCTCGCGCGCCACTGGTCCGTATTTCCTGGGCGAAGGCGACAGCCTGTTCTTCCAGACCTTCAATCTCAACAAGCGCTCGCTGCGCCTGGACCTGAAGGCTGCCGAAGGTCGCGAAGTGTTCGAGAAGCTGGTCGCCAGCGCCGACGCCGTGCTCAACAACCTGCGTGGCGACCAGCCCGGCAAGCTCGGCCTGGATTACGCCACGCTGTCCAAGCTCAACCCGAAGATCGTCTGCGCCCATCTGTCCGCCTATGGCCGCGACAACGAGCGCGCGGCGTGGCCGGGTTATGACTATCTGATGCAGGCCGAGGCTGGCTTCATGGCGTTGACCGGTGAACCCGACGCGCCGCCGGCACGCTTCGGCCTGTCCATGGTCGATTTCATGACCGGCACCACCCTGTCGATGGGCCTGTTAGCCGCCATCATCGGTGCCATGCGCACCGGCCAGGGCCGCGATGTCGATGTCAGCCTGTTCGATGTGGCCCTGCATCAGCTCAGCTACCCGGCCACCTGGTACCTCAACGAAGGCCACCGCACCGAGCGCCTGTCACGTAGCGCGCATCCGTCCACCGTGCCGTGCCAAGTCTACCGCACTGCCGATGGCTGGGTGATGGTGATGTGCATGCTGGAGAAGTTCTGGCAGACCTTTGTCGAAGGCATCGGCAATCCGGCCTGGGCCGCCGAGCCGCGCTTTGCCAATTTCGCCGAGCGCCGCAAGGTGCGCGAGGAATTGACCGTGCTGGTCGATGCCATCCTCGGCACACAGCCAACCGCGCACTGGACGCAGCTGTTCGCCGGCCGCATTCCGATCGCACCGGTACTGGATATCGCCCAGGCGTTGGACAACCCCTATGTGCGCGATGTCGACATGTTGCAGGATGTGGCGCATGCAAGCGGCAGCCAGCGCCTGCTGCGCAATCCAATCAAGCTCGATGGCCAGCGCCTGAGCGGCAACGCCTGCCCGCCGCTCAATGCCGATGCCGACGCCCTGCTGCGCGAGCTCGGTTACAACGATGCAGACCGCGCGCGCCTGCTCGGCGCGTGAGGCAACGGAGCTGATGATGAAGCTTGAAGGCGTACGCGTACTGGACCTGTCGCTGTTCCTGCCCGGCCCGCACCTGACCATGGTGATGGCCGACCACGGCGCGGAGGTGATCAAGATCGAACCGCCCAGCGGCGAACCGGTGCGCGAGGTCGGCCTGAAGCAGGCCGGGGTCAGCACCTGGTTCCGCAACACCCATCGCGGCAAGCGCTGCATCGTGCTCGATCTGAAGAGCGAGGCCGGCAAGGCCGCGTTCGCCAAGCTGGTGGAATGGGCCGACGTGGTGGTGGAAGCCTTCCGCCCCGGCGTGGCCAAGCGCCTGGGCATCGACTACGCCAGCTGCAAGGCGATCAACCCCAGGCTGGTGTATTGCGCGATCAGTGCCTTCGGCCAGACCGGCCCCAAGGTCAACCGCCCCGCACACGATCTGGCCATGCAGGCCGATACCGGCGTGGTCAGCCTCAACCGTGCGCCGGATGGCACACCGGCCATGCCACATATGCCGGTGGCCGATATGGCCGGCTCGCTGATGGCGCTCAACGGCATCCTGATGGCCTTGTTCCGCCGCGAGCGCACCGGCGAGGGCGATTACATCGACCTGTCGATGCAGGACGCGCTGATGGCCTGGCTGCCAAATGTGCTGGGCCCGCCGTTCGCGCTGGGCCGCGACCCGGTGATCAAGGAAGAACGCAGCTGGGGCGGCAATGCGCTGTACAAGCTGTACCGCTGCGCCGATGACCGCTGGATTGCACTGGGTGGTGCCGAGCACAAGTTCGCCGAGAACTTGCTCAACGCTTTGGGTCGCGCCGATCTGATCCATCTATGCCATCTGCCGCCTGGCCCCGGTCAGGATCCGGTAAAGGAATTCCTGGCGGAGACCTTCTCACGCCGCACGCTGGTGGAATGGACCTTGTTCCTGCACGACATCGATGTGTGCTGGGCGCCGGTGAAGACGCTTACCGAGGCCTTCAACGATCCGCATACGCGTGCGCGAGAGATGGTCTGGACCGATGCGCAGGGCGGTACCCACCTGGGCATCCCGATCAAGTTCGCCAACGAACCGGGGCGTATCAACCCGCATCTGGACGGTATCGGCGAATCCACCCAGACGTTGCTGGCTGAACTGGGCCTATTGCCCCGGTAAGCGGCCTCTCGCTGAGGGGTGAAAGACAGCAGCAACCGCCAAAGCCCCAAGTAGCCCGGGTAAGCGAAGCGCACCCGGGAGTTTCAACAGCCGAGCTTCACTCCCCGGCGACCACAGCAAAGCTCGCGTCATACGAAACCACCGCCGCCGGTACATCGCCGCCCAACGGCAGCGCCATGAAGTACTCCGGGGGTACACCCGGCAGCTGCAGATGAGAAAAACAGCGGAACCCAAAGCGCTGGTAGTACGCCGGCTCGCCCAGCAGCACGCAGCCGGCGGCGCCGAGTTGTTTCAGGCGTGCGATGGCAGCCCGCATCAACGCACTGCCAATGCCCTTGCCCTGGGATGTGGGCAGCACCGAGATCGGCCCCAATCCATACCAGCCAGCGCTGCCATCGCTCAATGTCACCGGCGACAGCGCGATATGGCCCAACAGTTGCCCATCTTCCTCGGCCAGCAGGGAAGCACTCAAGCGCCCGCGCCGACGCAAGGCCAGCACGATATCGGCCTCGTTGCCACTACTGTGAGCAGCGGTAGCGAACGCCGAGCGCGTCAATGCGCTGATAGCCTCGACATCGTCGGCGGTTTCATCGCGGATACGCATGCTCAGCGCGACCTGCCGTCCACCGCCACGCGTTCAACGGCGGACAGATCAAGGTCCTCGATGCAACGCAGGTTGATCGCTGCAGTCTGGCTGCCATCGGGCGAGGTGCCCAGGCCGAAGGGCTGGCAGCCGCAGGTGGGGCAGAATTGATGCTGGATTGCGTGACGATTGAAGGTGTAAGTCGTCAGCATCTCTTCACCGCTTTCGATCCGCAGGTCCTGGCGCGGTAGGAACCAAAGCAGGAAACCCTTGCGGCTGCAATGCGAACAATTGCATTCGTAGGCCTGCTGCGGCGTGCCCTCACACTGGAAACGCACCGCGCCGCAATGACAACTTCCGGTCAGCATCCGGGACCCCGCCAACAATGGCTCCTGCCGCAGGAACCTTCGGGTGGATCATAAGCGGTTTTCGCGGGGGGCCACGCAATCCCCCCGGAGCACCGGCACCAAGACAGGCGCACAGGCGCGCTATCGCACTGGATCGCGCCCGCGTCACCAGATGCAAAGCGTTGTGGAGAATCCGGCAGGATCATGGGCGTGCAGGGTGATTTCCACCGGCACCAGGCTGCTACCGCGAAACACCGGCTGCGCGTTGTAGTGCTGCAGCTTGCCCGCGCTGAACAGCGGCAGGATCGAGTGCTGGTCGATCCTGCGTTTCTGCTCAGCCGTTGTCGGTGGGACGAAAACCAGATTGCTTGCCTCGTTGCCGCCGCCAAGTTCGCTGGGCAGCAACTGGAGCTGGATCAGTTCGCGGCGTTGTATCGCTGCTTCGCACAGGCGATGGTTGGTGAAGCGCGCGTAGTCGGGCACGGCAAAAATCCGAGCCGGAAACCCGACTTGCATGAAGTCCTCCTACAGACTCTGTGCCGAAACCAGCAGCCTGGCGGGAATGAACCCGGCCATCGGCCGCTATCAGGCATCTTCGTGGCGCGAACAGAAAGCACACGAATGAAATCACGTGCTGCAACGGACACGTCATCCGCGGCGAGTGAGAGCATACGGGAGCGCGTCATCATGGCCGAAGTGACCAGTCCTCATCAGTGCTTGGCGGCGGGGTATATGCAGACGCAAACGCGCTCAAGGCAGGCCGTGCAAAGCCGCAGCTCCGGCGCCTGCACCTGCCAGCAGTAGCGCCAGCAACCAGGCGCCGTAACGCAAATGAAAGGGGATGGGATTGTGCTGCAGCGAGCGCTCTGTATCGCGCGTATCGAGGATCCAACCATGATTGCACTGCGTACACGCCAGCTGATAGCGCTTGTCATAGACGAAGCCAAACAACAGGTCGAATTGGCCGAACTTGTAACTCAGCTGCGGCTCAAATGCAGTTTGCGCATCGCACCGTGGGCAATGGCGCTGTTCGTGTGGACCGATAGCGACCACCCGTTGGCCTTGGCCGATCAGGAACATCATTGTTCGCTCTCTCCTGCGGAGACATTGCCACGGAAACCTGCTGGCGGCGCCTTCCACGCAGAAGGCGACATCGCTCAGCGATGTTCGACCTCGCTGCTGTTGTAGCCGGCAATGACGCCATCATAGAGATCAAACAGGTTGGCTCGCTCGTGCCAGATAACGGCAAACATGAGCATCGCGGCCCACAGCCACAGCGTGGAGCGCTTGAAGGTGAAGGTGACGGTTGCGCTCGAATCTTTGGTTGCCATGCACTTCTCTCCTTGAAGGTGTAACGGCGGATGGTCAGGTTCCGCCGAAGCTGCCCAGCAATTGCATCGCGGTCGAGGCCAGCACCAGTACTATCCCCGTCGTACTCACCACGCGGTTTGGCACCGGGCCCGCAGTGTCAGCTTCAGGTCGCCGATGGATCGAGTGTGCCAACAGCGCGAAGCCGATACCGCCAAGCAGGTTGCGCAGGCCCTGTCCGTAGAACAGGAAGTCGATCATGTGCACGCAGCCAAACAGCACGCACAGGACTTTCAGAAGCTTGTCATTGCCTCTGCGCGGTCTGGCATCGGTCGATTCCATGGTCCGGCTCCCTGCCGCCATATGGGCCGCCGATTCTTCCAGAGCCCGCGCTGGCAGGCAATGGTCAGGAGTTGCCGCTTGTCCTCAGCTGGCCGGCTGCCACAGTTCCACCTTGTTGCCTTCAGGGTCGATCACCCAGCCGAACTTGCCCTGCTCGGAGGCGTCGGTCTTGTCCAGCACCTGGCAACCTTCACTGCGCAATGCTGCCAGCAGGGCATCCAGGTCATCGACGCGGAAATTGATCATGAAGGGCGCGCTGCTGGGCGCCATGTAGTCCGTATCCTGGGCAAATGGACTCCAAATGGTCAGGCCCTCGGCACTGCCCTCACCGCCCCACGGGAAGATCGCGCCGCCCCATTGGCTGACATCCAGGCCCAGATGGTCCCGATACCACGCACTGAGCGCCTTGGGGTCGGCTGCCTTGAAGAAAATGCCGCCAATGCCGGTTACACGCTTCATCGCCGTCTCCGTTCTAACCGGCTGCGTGCCGGGACGTGCCAAGAGTGGCGCAAGCCGCTCCGCCTGCCAAGCTGCTGATCAGGCTTCACAGCGGACTGCCGGCCTCGTCGATCAAGCCCGCCTCGCGCATGACGCGCTGCTCGTCCTCATGGGAAATCCAGAAGGCAGCCTTCGGCCCGTCGCCAGGGTCGTACAGGAAGTAGGTGATGAAGAACCGGAAGTCCCGAGCCGGGCCACCGGCCTTGGCAAAGCGCATGAACCAGTGGACCTTGGCCATCGTGTAATGCTCATCCAGCGTAGTGGCAACCACATCCAGCACCTTTGCCTGCTGGAACCCCAGCGCATCGAACAGCGTTCTACGTGCCGACATGGCGTGTGCCAACGCAGGATCATTGCGCCCGCAGCTGACGCCGTTGGGGTCGGCAGCCAGGAATTCCCGGGTGTACAACGACGCCGTCAGGACAGGGTCAAAGTTATTGGCGGCCTGCTCGTAGCGGGCAAAGAAGTCATTTATGCGGTTCATGCATACCCCGTGGGCCATTGGTGACGGTAGACGGCGGCGCGATGCCAATCGGCATCGCGCCGCCGTCTTTGGCCACTGTACGCGCCACGGCGGCCGGTGCTCCAGATTGCACCGGCGGGCCAAGGAGTGCGGCCCCACCTTCCGACGCCGACGGTGATCAGGAGTGCATGGAACTCACGCCTGGTAGAACTCATCCCCCAGCATCGAAAAGTAGTCGGAGCTGAAAGATGCCTCCTTGATACGCACTTCCACGGAGTGGGGCTGCCCTTCGTACTTGACGCTACCGGAGTCGAGACGGCGCTCGATGTCCTTTTCCTCGTAGATGGGCGATACGTTGCTGTCGTGCAGGTAGTCGAGCTTTACCGTGAATGCGCCATTCTTGTCGTCTATCCATACATGCCGGATCTTGATGGCGTGCCTCGGACCGAAGTTCGGGTCGATCTGCTGGGTCTGGATGTCGAACCGGACCACGTCATCCGTAAGCAGCTGCAACACGCTGATCCAGTGGCGTCCGAGTATTCCCCCCGTGCGCATCTGGGCATTGAAAAATTGCCCCCGATCGAGATCGGTGGCGGTGATCCGGGAAGGAAGAAGTGTTCGGGTTATCTCAAGTGACATGGGAACGTCCTATGGGCGCGGGTATCAGCGCCGGGCTGACCGGGAATGCGCAGGTGCCTTGATCGCAGCGTCGGGGCTCACCGCCAGATGTCGGCCTGATGATGGTCATATCTTGCTGAGCGGAGTGCGGTAAGGACCAGGACAAGAATCTAGCAAGCCAGCCATGGAGAAGTGACGCGCTTTATAGCTGTTTCTGCTGCGACAGATTGGAGGAAGTCGCAGTGACAGCGGCATGGTCGCGATGCGTGTCATTCCAAAGCGTGCCCGCGCGGGTTGCGCTGGAGAAACGCCGCTCCACTTCCTTCCCGGGTGTCAAGCGATGATCCCGAACAGTTTGGCCAGAGTCAAAACTACCCCAGCGCTGAAACCTGCAGAAAACCGCGTGCAGTCATCTGCAGCGGGGCAAGGTGTGGGCCTTGCGTCGACTCACGTCCTAGCAGATATGGATACGCGATCTGGCCAGCTGCCTGCCGTTTGGCAAAGTGCTGGTTGCTATTGCCAACAAACATGCGCGGCAGATAGGGGCAATGCTTGCGCATGATGAGAACTACGATGCAGATGCGTGTCTCAGGCATCCAATGGTGCAGCAGCAACGAAAGCGCAGTGAGCTCGCGGTCGCGACTTGATTGATCACTTCAGCATTCTTTTACGTGATCAACGCCAGAGCGAGCAGGTAACAAGCGGTCAGGCCGCCCCGAAGAGGGCTTGACCAACAAGATGGCGCCACCACATGCCCGGCTGATCCCCGGTCATGGGCGAACCCGATGAATGAGAGAGGCCTTCGGGTGCGGCTTTTACCCAGGTCCGGATCAGCAACAGCGATCCAACAAGCCCGAATATGCCCCGAAGAAAATCCCCGTGGGACGGAAGTGCAGTCTGGCAATGCTTGGAATGCCTGGCGAACTGGCGAACGATGGTAACGCTACAACAACAGAGGATGCGTTTATGCCTCACGCGAAAGGCAAGGACATCATGTGCCCGGAGTTGACGGGAAGCTCCTTACGGAATTGTTAGGAGCCAGCTGCGCTTTCATATCTGGTCTTGCGGGCGATCCATTCTTCAGCCAAGCCTCCGTCCAAGACAACATGCTCCTCTCCCTCCATCTCAGCATCCCAATCAATGACTTTGTCAGGTTGGTCGACGCAAATTAACCAATACGCGCCGGTGCCGTCCTCTCCGAGCGCAACCGATCGCTGGATGAAGTCGGGGAAATAACCCTCCCCACGGAGCCATAACGTTGTCTTGACAAGTTCGTCTAGCGAATAAAGGAAGTCAGTATCGGTTGGGCCTTTGAAGCCGTCGTACTCTGCGTAGTGCTTCTTTAGGTTCATAGGCAGGCCATGTCCGAGGCTGCGCTCAGCCGCCTCGATCCGCTGCTGCGTAACCGGGGAGCCAAATGGCCCATCGAATTGCTTACGTACTTCAGCGGTCTCTTCCATGGCACTTAACACCTGAGTTAAGCCGACCCGCGAAGCGGGTTCGGCTTGAATGATTTGTTAGGCCTGAGCTGCGCGGCCCGGCCGAAATTCCCGCCCCTTGTGAAGATGCTCAACAATGCTAGCTGCCAAGAAGGCGTAAATGCTCTCTGGCGGGCTGTCGTCCTCGACGTATCTTATGTGGGACACCCTATAACACGTGCAGAAATTTTCATTCGCTTCAGACACCCCCGAAAGAACAGCATCAATCAGCTTGGCCTCCGCTAACGCTCGAACCTGAGTGGGCCGGTGGCTGGGAAGACGCTCGCAAACAGGTTGGCCAACGAAATCATTCTCCAGACGAACCATCAGTAGGTTCCATTGGTTCCCGGTCTCGCGGGCTACCGCCAAGAAGTCTCCAATGCGCACGAAGTTCATTTGAAGGCCTAACTCTGGAATTAAGCCGCGCCGCGAAGCGGTGTCGGCTTGAATGAAATGTTAGGGGGCATGCTTGGCACGGTACCAGACTGTGGCAAGCACGGTCACCAAGAAAATGACTGGGCCAATGCCAAAACCGAAGATATATTTGGCACTGTGTCCAATTGAGTTTTCCCCAGAAGCTACTGCGATCAGATGAGGGAAGCTAAGCGTTAGTGCTGCGACCACGCCAAAAGTTAGTCCGGACCAGATGGAGCGGGGAATGCTTGAAATATGAATGGTGCTGTACTTGAAGAGTAGCCACCACAGGGAAAACAGCGAGTAGGCCATTAATACGACACAGCCCACTAGCATCCACAAAGCGATATTGGCGGGGCTGCGCGCGAGTAGCGTTGCAGAGAAAAACAAACCTACAGCGCAGATGATAGAGGTTGGTGCCAGAAGCAGTACCGCCTGAGCAACAATGAGGATGTTGAGAACACTTCGTACACCTTGCGACATCCAAGCCCCCTAACTCCGGAATTAAGCCGACTCGCGAAGCGAGTTCGGCTTGAATGAACTGTTAGGCCTCAATCGAATTGCCTGGAAGTACATGCTGACAGTAGCGCCACTCGTGTACCGGCTGATCATCTATGTATGCATCCGGCTTAGGCAAGAAGGCTACGAAGCAATGCTCAATGCCTAACTCTGCTGCAGAGGAACGAGCGTAGTCTGCGCCGCCGGAGCTCCACAGATATAGCGCAACTTCCTGTTGGTGCAACTCGCGAACGGTAGCTATCGCCGAAGACATAGGAATGCGCTTGGTACCGAAAGAGCGGACCAGCGTGTCATCAACGTCTACGAACACTATGCGCTGTCTCATGAGGCCTAACTCCGGAACTAAGCCGCGCCGCGAAGCGGTGTCGGCTTGAATGAACTGTTAGGCCGCGCTCCGCTCATTGCAGCCAGCCAGAATCGTACGTGCGGCCAGCACTTGAAATGAGCACGGCTCGAGTGTGCAAAGAATAGCCATCCTTGTCCCAAGGTGCCGGCGTGGCATAAAGAATCATGGAGGATACGTCGCTGGCTGAAAAGCCATGTTTTGCAAGAAGTGCGTTTGCAGTGGACTGGAGGGAAGCTAGCGCCAAACGCAGCGCTTGAAGTTCCGCTGCCTTCAGCGGATAGGGCGCCGGAGCTAGGAGATCAATCTCCGTAGTCTCAACTGCAGCAGCGCGAAGCGCCTGAGCGAGATGAGGCGAGATGTGGCTAAGCCCACTGCCCGCATGATGCGCAATGTTGTGAGCTACTCCCGCGAGTGTCGACATCCTGCCCATAGCGGCCTAATGCTCTGAATTAAGCCGCGCCGCGAAGCGGTGTCGGCTTGAATGAATTGTTAGGTGCGAGCCCGTTCACGATGCCACCTTTTGGAAGTTGCAAATGCTCTGTGTCGAATGGCTTGTGCATGGCGTTTGTCGGCAGCAAAAAATTCAAGAGCATCTGCAATTTCATTGTCCATCGGTACGCCCTGATCGATCCAATCCAATGCTTCTTGAATCCAGCCTTGGCTGGGCCAAGTGATGGCAGCCATGATTACGGACTTTGGGGAAACATGTTCATCAAGCTCTGAGAGTGGCCTGATTAGCTTGGATACAAGTTCGGATTGATGCATGTTTAGCACCTAACTCTGGAATTAAGCCGACCCGCGAAGCGGGTTCGGCTTGAATGAACTGTTAGGCCGCTGGCGCGGGGAGGCCAAGTCCAGCGACCACGAATGCAACAGCTTGCTCGACATTGCTCGCGGTGAGCCGATCAGACGACCCCGAACTTTCAAACAAGAACGGGCAAGATCCGGTACTGGACTCAAGTTTCACCTCAATGTCAGTAGCAGGATGGCGGAAGAACCACAAACCGTCATCGTCACCCTCCGGATGTAAGACAGTAAGCTGCGCTGCCGATATGTTCGGATGTGTCAGATGCAGCTGAGCAATGATTACGTCAATGTCGCGCACCTTATCTCCCGCGGCCTAACCCTGGAATTAAGCCGACCCGCGTAGCGGGTTCGGCTTGAATGAAATGAACTGTTAGGCGGCTGTGGCCACTTACCGACCCCGGACCAATGCTGCCTTGTTGTGCAACCCCACGCGAGCCGATCATGCCATAGCCTGCAGGATGGAGCTTGCCTTGAAAACCTTGCCGAGCGTTGCCGCCGAAGTACGATGAAATGATTGCGGCAGAGCAGTGAAGCGTAGGACGAAGTGACGGGCTTGCCGATGCCAGGAACAGTTGGAACTGCTACCCGGAACCGACCAGTGACTTGCCGATGTTGCTGCCGAAAGGAGAAGGGCCAGCCAATCCAGAACACCGCCGCCTAACTCTGGAATTAAGCCGACCCGCGAAGCGGGTTCGGCTTGAATGAATCGTTAGGCCTCACGGCCTGGCCCCTGAGTCGCCTCGAACCGCTCTGCACAATCTAAGCAAAGCCCAATTTCATCGAGGGCAAGGGGATGGAAGTACTCCATCGCTTTGTCCTTAAAGTACAGCCCTTCTTTCACCTGAATCTTGACAGGATCGTATCCGGTGCTTTGGCACATGACACATTGGTTCAAGTACTTCTTGAACCCTTGATACTCATCCAGCCACTCGTCCCGATCACGTCTTGTCTTCATAAGGCCTAACGCCTGAGTTAAGCCGACTGGCGAAGCCAGTTCGGCTTGAATGAATTGTTAGGCCCCGGTAGAGAGGTGACGGAGCCTAGCGTAGTGACTACTCATGGAGCGTGACATCAATCGCCTTGAGTCTTTCGGCAACAGGTAGGCGGGCTTCCTCCGGCAGGCGCCCCAGCCCCATCGCCGTCTCCTCAATAAAGCACAAGTGCCGAGCAAGGAACGCTGCCGATTCGCCACGAGCCAGATACCGATATATCTCGCCAATGTAAGAGTCGTACTCATCGCGAGGCCACTCCGGGTCATCCATGACACCGATTGGGTCCCAGTGTTGGACTAGCACCTGTCTAATTGCGTCAGTGATGCCCTTTGCCTGGGTCTTGCGGTCAGTCATTTGCGGGGCCTAACTCGGGAATTAAGCCGACCCGCGTAGAGGGTTCAGCTTGAATGAAGTGTTAGGCTCGCCGCCGGATGAAGTAAACGACCTCATCCGCATCGCTGGCCGTGCCAATCTCGTAAGTATCGTCAGGAACCGCGGCTGTCATCCAGTCTGGAGCGAGCTTTCCCCAGGCCACGCCCTCAAAGCTGTGCGGAAAGGGCGTGCCGTTTGGGTTTTTCGAGTGAGCATAGACAGCGTTGTACCTTGTGTCTCCGAAAAGCGTGGCCCAGAGTTGGATAGGCTCTCGTCGTCCAGTCGCGCGATGCTCGATGTGTTGAAGCAACCGAACCGTCGCTGCTGCGACATCTGCCCGGTTCTCTTGGCAAGAGTTGCCCTTTCCATGCCAGTCCACGTGCGTGTGCCAGTTATCAAACCAACTGGATAGATCCAAGCTATCGACGGTACGGCGAGCCTTAGTCTCGGCACGCGCCCAGTGGGCATTCATCTTCTTTCGATAACGACGGTCCATATGCGGGCCTAACTCTGGAATTAAGCCGACCCGCGCAGCGGGTTCGGCTTGAATGAATTGTTAGGCCCCAACCGGGACGGCTTGGAATGAATCGAGCCCGGAAGCAGCCACCACCAAATCTACCAATACCGATTCTGGATTGTCTGATTCACCAAACTCAAGCCTAACGCCGTCTGTGTAGCCCTGCTGATTGGTCATGAGCCATGCCCATTGCAAAGATTTTCCGACGCAAAGAGGCCACAAAGGGCCGGAGCCAGGGCAAGAGGCAGTCTGTATTGGTCCGGGCAGGATCTGCACCGTATCATCGTCGCTCACGGCAGCGATCGTAATAGTGAGAGCGTCAAACTGCAGCTCTATCGCAGCGATGCGTGGGGAGCCAGGATCTAGAGGCGTCTCGCGTACATGCCGCAGGGTGCCTCCGTCGTAACAAGCTTGTCTGAGGATATTGAGCATTGGGGCCTAACTCTGGAATTAAGCCGCGCCGCGTAGCGGCGTCGGCTTGAATGAATTGTTAGCCGCCGCTAGGAAAACCAGTAGCTGCGCATTGCTGACAAGAACTCTGAATCGAGTGGGTAACTAGACGCGGAGCCGATCACGGAATCTATGCCACATCTTGGGCAAAGAGCAGTGGTTCCGGCGGAGAGCTTAAGCTCCTCTGGCGTGCCCGCAGGCCAGTCCACCCACTCCGTAATAGCTGATGGCGCATAGATCTCCAAGCAGTAGAAGCACCCGCAAAGAGTACTTGCCTCGATCTCCCCGCGGTGATTGAAGGAACTGGTGTGTGCAGCTATCACGTTCGAGGCAGAAGAAGTCATTAGCGGATAACTCTGGAATTAAGCCGATCCGCGAAGCGGGTTCGGCTTGAATGAATTGTTAGGTGCCATGCCGGGAGAGCTGGATGACACCGGACTGAATTTCCTGGGGGGTAATGCCGCTGACTCCGATTGAGCATGACTTGATGCGGTTGTAACCGTCAACGAAGAAAACCGCCGTCTCCCCTGGGAGTACAGCTGACCCGCAGTCTGCTCCGCGAAGCTCGCCGCCGGGGAAGGTGGCCTTGAAATGGCGAAGGGGTGTAACAGTGGGTTGGTCCCGAGTCTCGTTGGCGCCCAGAAACGGCGGTGCAACGGAGTCGACACGACCAAAGAAAACGTATGTAGATCCCTGGAACAGTCCCCTGGTCCATTGGGCTTTGGACTCGACAGGGTTGCACGAGCAGTTCTGCCCAAGCGCGATGCTTGGTAATAGTAGAAGTGCGGCTCCGACAATCCTCGTCATGGCAGCTAACCCTGGAATCAAGCCGCGCCGCGAAGCGGGTTCGGCTTGAATGAATTGTTAGGTTGCGCCCACGCGATATGGGTGCAACGGGTTGTCCGCGATGAACTTTGCGACCTCGCGGCTGTTGACCGGAAGAGAGGGCGTTGCCCTACGCGTAGTTGACGGAAAGCGAAAACCGGCCTGGTACAGAAGATCCACCGCCTTCCAACCGTCAAGATTGTGCCGCAGCGGAGCTCTAAAGCCGCGGCCCATCTCCGAGAGTGGCTTGCCACACGTGGGACAGGGCGACGGTGATCCATCTATGCGGAGTACTCGCTTAAAGCTCAGGCGACATTGAAAGCAGGCGTGCGCCATTAGGTACTGTGGAACGCGCGGGAGGGCCGCGGGACCTGCAGGGTCATGCAGCGAGCGAGATCCGATCTTGCGCCGGACCTCCATTCTTCTCGCCTTTTCAGTGCGTGACGTCATATCTGCGCAACCTAACGCCTGAGTTAAGCAGCTGCCACGA
This sequence comes from Stenotrophomonas sp., assembly GCF_032061965.1. Taxonomy (GTDB): domain Bacteria; phylum Pseudomonadota; class Gammaproteobacteria; order Xanthomonadales; family Xanthomonadaceae; genus Stenotrophomonas. The sequence goes on from NZ_DAMBEF010000005.1 coordinate 91,411, forward strand.
AGTGGCAGTCGGCTTGAATGAATTGTTAGGCCCCGGCCTGTGCTAGCTGAGCTCTTGCCCAACTAATCGCGCTGTCAGCCGGCACTGACTCGCCTGCCTGAGGGTCATCAAGAGTGCCGCCCGTCATTGCGGCTAAGACACTAGATGCGGCAAGTGCTGACATCAACTCAAGTGGGCGTGAGCCGATACAGAACTGGACTGAGAAGTCAGTGCCCGGTGCCAAATCCATCTCCTCTACATCCTCTGGCGTGACGTTTGATGCGTAGTACTCAAAGCCGGATATCTCGCCACGAACCGGACAAGGAAGGAAGCCAGAGAATGTATCCACGTCAAAATCGGGATCCAGCGCGACCGGAAAACCCGCCTCAACTATGGCGGCACGCCAAGCCTCTGGTGCTGGCATTACGTTTCGCTTCAGATAGACAATCAGGTCGTACGACATAACCCTCCTAGGGGCCTAACTCTGGAATTAAGCCGACCCGCGCAGCGGGTTCGGCTTGAATGAACTGTTAGGCGCCGCAAACACCCTGTGGCCCCGTTGATTTGCCTACCCAACCAGCCTCAACATCATCGACTGCCGATAGTATTTGCTGTGCAAACGAGCGGGCCTGCGCCACGTCGAACTCCACTGCACCTTCATGAGGCATTGTTACGACCTTGATGAAAATGAGCCCCTCATCTTGGCGTGGCTCACACGTTACCGTCTCTTGGTACCCTTGCTTTGGAGAGTCCGTCATCGCAATTTTGCGCCTAACACCTATTAGACCGCCTAACAGCGGTGTAGCGCAGAGTATCGCGGTTTTTCCATCACTTTCAAATCAATGGAATCCCGCATTAAATCAAGAGTTTAGCTGATAGGCCGCCGTGCTGACGGCACCCATGCTCCCTGGAAACTACCGGTTGGGAACGGCTATATGAGTTACGACCCTGTTTTTAGCGGTGTAACACCTGGCCAGTCACCTCGGCTTCTGGATGCCGTCCGTGCGCAAATCCGCCTACGGCATTACAGCATCCGCACCGAGCAGGCCTATCTGGGTTGGATAAAGCGCTTCATCCTGGCCAACGGCAAACGTCATCCGCGGGAGATGGGCGGCGACGAGGTGACGGAATTTCTCAGCCGGTTGGCGACGGAGGGAAAGGTGGCACCGTCTACCCAGAATCAAGCGTTGGCGGCCTTGCTTTTCCTTTACCGGGAGGTGCTGCAGGTGGAGCTCCCGTGGTTACAGGATGTCGTGCGTGCCAAACGACCGAAGCGTTTGCCCATCGTTCTTTCCGTGGACGAGGTTGCGAGGATGTTGTCCGCAATCCCGGAAGGGGTTCCTGCGCTGATGGCTCGCCTGCTCTATGGCACTGGCATGCGCCTGATGGAATGCCTGCGCTTGCGGATCAAGGACGTGGACTTTGCGCGTCATGAAACATGCGTGCGCGCAGGCAAGGGCAACAAGGACAGGCGCGTGCCGCTGCCGGTGTCGCTGCGCGAGCGCCTGCAACAGCAGCGTGAGTGGGCGCTGGCACTGCACCAAGGTGATCTGGCTGCAGGCGCTGGGCGCGTGCATCTGCCCCATGCCTTGGCGCGGAAGTACCCCGAAGCTGACCGGCAGCCTGGTTGGCAGTACCTGTTTCCGTCGAACAGACTATCGCGTGATCCACGCACGGGACGGCGCGGGCGTCATCATGTCAGCGAGGAAGTGCTGCAACGGGCAATCAAGCAAGCGCGTCTCCAGGTGCGGGTGCTGCAGCCGGCTACCTGCCATACCCTGCGGCACTGCTTTGCTACCCATCTACTCGATGCTGGCTGTGACATCCGCACCGTGCAGGAGCTGCTGGGCCACAAGGACATCGCTACCACGCAGATCTACACCCATGTCCTGGGGCGTGGCGCCGGTGCCGTACTGAGTCCTTCTTTGGATAGGTTGCCGGCGCTGGGGATGACCAGTGAGGATGACGATCTGCATTAGGGAATCAGACGGAACCGCGCTACGCCGTACTCGTCGTATTCGAAGGTATAGCGGTCCGGGTCAACGGCGGTGGCGATATGCTCGCGCGCCTGCGTCTGGTCGCGGCGGCCACAGGCAATCGTGGTGAAGTCCAACGGTGCGCACAGCGTGATCCTTGCCGGGCCGTGCATCCCATCGCAATGGCCGTCGAGTGCTATCCACAGCCGGCCATCCCGTTCGCTCAGTACAAACCCGCCATCACCGAGACCAAGGTGCTCACCGGTGTAGAGCAATACTTCGGGTTCGTCCTTGTTGGTGAACGCGATACGCATGCCGGCGATGTCGTTCCAGTGCTGCACTTCGCCCGGGCCGCTGCTGAACGCAGGGCAGTCGTGGATGCGAAGCTGCAGTTCGTCGGGCGGCAGGTCGTCTTCGTCGAGCAGCCTGTCCTCAGGATCGATGCGCTCGGCGTGGATGTCGAAATCCCAGAGCAACGCGGGAAGGTGCGCATCCACATAGGCGCCGAGTTCGGCAGCGATCACGCGATAGGGGTGGCCGTTCCAACTGCAGGTAGCGACAGCAGGCAGCGGGGGCGGGCAGGCTATGGGCGAGTTCATCGCCTCATTTTGCCGCGCCCCGCTTGTCGGTCAACCGTCGAGCAGCGCCTTGTCGCGCACGGCGCCCTTGTCGGCGCTGGTGGCGAGCAGGGCGTATGCCTTCAGTGCCGTGGTCACCTTGCGCGGGCGCGCTTCGGCCGGCTTCCAGCCCTTGGCATCCTGCTCGCTGCGGCGACGGGCGAGTTCTGCATCGTCCACCAGCAGGTTGATGCCGCGCTGCGGAATGTCGATCAGGATGCGGTCGCCGTCGCGGACCAGGCCAATGGCGCCGCCGGCGGCGGCTTCCGGTGAGCAATGGCCGATGCTCAGGCCGGAGGTGCCACCGGAGAAGCGGCCGTCGGTGAGCAGGGCGCAGGCTTTGCCCATGCCCTTGGATTTCAGGTAGCTGGTCGGGTACAGCATTTCCTGCATGCCCGGGCCACCCTTGGGGCCTTCGTAGCGGATCACCACCACGTCGCCGGCCTGTACTTCGTTGCCGAGGATGCCTTTGACAGCCGCGTCCTGGCTTTCGTAGACGCGTGCATTGCCTTCGAATACATGGATGGATTCGTCCACGCCTGCGGTCTTCACCACGCAACCATCAGCGGCAAGGTTGCCGTACAGCACGGCCAGGCCCCCTTCGCTGGAGAACGCGTGGGCAACATCGCGGATGCAGCCCTCGGCGCGGTCCACATCCAACGACGGCCAGCGCGTGGACTGGCTGAAAGCCACCTGGGTCGGGATGCCTGCCGGGCCGGCCTTGTAGAAGGTGTGCACGGCTTCGTCCCGGGTCTGGGTGACGTCCCATTGCGCGATGGCTGCGCCCAGCGTGCGGCTGTGTACGGTAGATGCATCGGTGTGCAGCAGGCCGCCGCGTGCCAGCTCGCCGAGAATGGCCATGATGCCGCCAGCGCGGTGCACGTCTTCGATGTGGTATTTCTGCGTGTTCGGCGCCACTTTGCACAGCTGCGGCACGCGCCGTGACAGGCGATCGATGTCGCGCTGGTCGAAGGCGACTTCGGCTTCCTGTGCGGCCGCGAGCAGGTGCAGGATGGTGTTGGTGGATCCGCCCATGGCGATATCCAGCGTCATCGCGTTTTCGAAGGCTTCGAAAGTGGCGATGCCACGCGGCAGCACATTGGCTTCTTCGCCGCCGTACCAGCGATGGCACAGTTCGACGATGAGGCGGCCGGCGCGCTTGAACAGCGCTTCACGATCGCTGTGGGTGGCCACGACGGTGCCGTTGCCGGGCAGCGACAGGCCCAATGCTTCGGTCAGGCAGTTCATCGAGTTGGCGGTGAACATGCCCGAGCACGAGCCACAGGTGGGGCAGGCGCTGCGCTCGATCGCCGCTACCTGCTCGTCGCTGATGTTGTCATCGCCGGCAGCGACCATCGCATCGATCAGGTCGAGTTTGTGACCGGCCAGCTTGGTCTTGCCGGCTTCCATCGGGCCACCGGACACGAATACGGCGGGGATGTTCAGGCGCAACGCAGCCATCAACATGCCCGGGGTGATCTTGTCGCAGTTGGAAATGCACACCAGCGCATCGGCGCAGTGGGCATTGGCCATGTATTCGACCGAGTCGGCGATGATTTCGCGACTGGGCAGCGAATACAGCATGCCGTCATGGCCCATGGCGATGCCGTCATCCACGGCGATGGTATTGAATTCCTTGGCCACGCCGCCGGCGGCTTCGATCTCGCGCGCCACGAGCTGGCCGAGGTCCTTCAGGTGCACGTGGCCGGGCACGAACTGGGTGAAGGAATTCACCACGGCGACGATGGGCTTGTGGAAGTCGCCATCGGTCATGCCGGTGGCACGCCACAGGGCGCGGGCGCCGGCCATGTTGCGGCCGGCGGTGGAGGTTTTCGAGCGGTATTCAGGCATGGGGCGAGCGGAGCGTGCTGGCGGAAGTGCAGAGCTTTCGATTCTGCATCAAGTTCCCGGTTGCAGCTGCAACCATCCCGGTGGGGAAAGGGAGGGGGAGTGCGGCGGTTGGCTGGGTGTTGGAGGCTGGCTTTTGGGGGTGTGGTTGCGTCGGGTGCAAGGGCGGAGTTGAAGTCAGCGACGGAGCCAAAGGCGGGAGCAAAAGAAAAAGCAAAAAGCGAAGGCACCCCTCCCCAACCCTCCCCTGCGCTGCGCGCAAGGGAGGGGGCTGTTTGCTGCGATCGTTCGGATTGCGGGGCAGCCGCTTCTACCCCTCCCTTGCGCGCAGCGCAGGGGAGGGTTGGGGAGGGGTGCTTTGGATGTTGCTCTAACCTCCCACCAAAACACCCAAACGGAAACCCCCGAAGAAAACAACGGAACGCAGAAAACCCAGCCGTACCAAGTGTTCCCACGCATCAGCTGAAAATCCGATTCAGCTTCGGGAGCTATCAGGTTTCCGCCTTGCAGCCTTCATCGGGCATCATTGGGCAATCAAATTGACGGGGAACCGACCATGAAGCGATCCAAGGCCACCGCACTGGTGCTGATGAGCGCCGTGCCGCTGCTGCTGACCGCCTGCCAGAAGGAAGAATCCGTGCAGGTGCAGGAAGGGCTGTACACCTCGGTGGAAGCCTGCTCCGAGGCCACTGGCAACCCGTCCAGCTGCCGCGAGGCCTTCGCCAACGCCCAGCAGCAGGCCGCTGATGCCGCGCCCAAGTACGCCAGCAAGGAAGAGTGCGCCAAGGAGTACCCGGCCGAGCAGTGCGTACAGCAGCACACCAGCGCGGGTACCTCGTTCATCGGCCCGATGATGATGGGCTTCTTCATGTCGCAGATGCTCAACGGCAGCCGTGGTGCCGTGGCCGCTCCGCCGGCCGCGCAGCCGGCATTCAAGGACAAGGCCAATGGTTGGGCCAAGCCCGCACCTGGCGGCAGTGGTGGCCTGAACACGGCCAGCGGCATTGGTGCAGGCAAGGCCGGCCTGGCCCCGGTCAGCGCCGAGCCCAATCGTGCCGTCACCGCCAGCCGTGGTGGCTTTGGTGCGCGTAGCGGTGGCCGCAGCAGCGTCGGCGGTTGATGCAGTGAAGCGTGTAGCAATTGCCGAGCGTGGCAACTGGCGGGACCGTGCCGCTGAGGCAGGGTTCCGTTTCCACACCATCGACGGTGCGCCGTACTGGGATGAAAGCGCGTACTACGCTTTCACCCTGCGCCAGATCGAGAACGATATCGAAGACCCCAGCGCCGAGCTGCATGCCATGGCGCTGGATCTGGTTGACGAGGTGGTAGCCAGCGAGGCGCTGATGGCGCAGTTGGCCATCCCGGAGGCATTCCGCGATTGGATCGCCGAAAGCTGGCGTCGCCGCGAACCGCACCTCTACGGTCGGCTGGATTTTGCCTATGACGGCAATGGCCCGGCCAAGCTGTACGAGCTGAACTACGACACGCCAACCTCGCTCTACGAAGCGTCCTTTTTCCAGTGGCAATGGTTGGAAGACCAGCGCAACCGTGGCGCTTTGCCGCAGCAGGCGGATCAGTTCAACTCCATCCACGAAACCCTGGTGGAGCGGTTTGCAGAGCTGACGTCGCGTCTGCCGCCGCCGCTGTATTTCAGCGCGGTGGGGGAGTCCGAGGAAGACCAGGGCACGGTGGCCTACCTGCGCGATTGCGCGGCGCAGGCCGGGCTGCGTGCGGCCGCCATCGCCATCGAGGATATCGGCTTGTCGGCGGACGGGCGTTTCACCGATCTGGATGACGTGGTGATCGGCAGCCTGTTCAAGCTGTACCCGCTGGAAGACCTGATGCGCGAGGAGTTCGGCGCGGCCTTGCCGCGTTCGGGTGTGCAGTTGCTGGAACCAGCCTGGAAAGCGGTGCTCAGCAACAAGGGCATCCTGCCGTTGTTGTGGCAGCGTCATCGTGGCCATCCCAATCTGCTGGAATCGCACTTTGACGACGGCAGCACGCTGCCAGCCGGTTGGGTGCGCAAGCCGCTGCATTCGCGCGAAGGCGCCAACGTGGCCATGCACATGAATGATGGCAGCTGGCAGGAGAGCGAAGGCCCCTACACCGGCCCCAGCATCCGCCAGGCCTTCCATGCCTTGCCGGTGTTCGAAGGCAACTATCCGCTGGTGGGCAGCTGGGTGGTGGGCGACCGCGCCTGTGGTGTTGGCATCCGCGAGGACAACAGCCGCATCACCCGCGACAGTGCGCGTTTTGTGCCGCACGCCATCATTGATGATGCGCCCCAAGGCACGACGCGGATCTATCTGTAAGCACGGCGCAAGCCGCCAAGCCGCCAAGCCGCCAAGCAGGCAATGCCGGAAATGCCCCTGTAGAGCCGAGCCATGCTCGGCACGTGTGTTTGTGCCCCTCTCCCGCGTGCGGGAGAGGGGGTGGGATGAGGGCAGCTTTTCGGGCATTGCCGGTGAAGCTTTTGCCGAGCATGGCTCGGCACTACAGGTTGGCATTACCGGTGACGCCCCTGCCGAGCATGTCATGGCACGGCTTTTT
>NZ_DAMBEF010000005.1:98480-126849 GCF_032061965.1 Stenotrophomonas sp.
GAGCCCCTCTCCCGCGTGCGGGAGAGGGGTTGGGGTGAGGGCAGCTTTTCGGGCAATGCCGGTGAAGCCCTGCCGAGCATGGCTCGGCACTACAGGTTGGCATTACCGGTGAAGCCTCTGCCGAGCATGTCATGGCACGGCTGTTTGAGCCCCTCTCCCGCGTGCGGGAGAGGGGTTGGGGTGAGGGCAGCTTTTCGGGCATTGCCGGTGAAGCCTCTGCCGAGCGTGGCTCGGCACTACAGGTTGGCATTACCGGTGAAGCCTCTGCCGAGCATGGCTCGGCACTACCGGTTTGCGGCGGTTGCTGGTGATTCGGCTTACAGCAGGCCGTCGCGCTTTACCGCGAGGTAGCGCTCGACCAGGGCTGCCGGCAGTTCCTCGGCGGTTACGTCCAGCACCATTACGCGATGGCTGCGCAGGGCGTCGTGGGCGTCGCTGCGTTGTTGCAGGTAGCGGGCGATGGCGCCGGCTTGCAATGCATCGGGCAAGGTCTCGATATCGCGTGTGGCCACGTCGTCCAGTTCGCGTTCGCGCAGGCTGGCCACGCAGACCAGGTGGCGCTTCTGCAGCAGGCGCACCGCGGCCAGCAGGTCTTCGATGTCTTCGTCGCGGACGTTGGTGATCAGCATCACCAGGCTGCGCCGTGATTGCCGCAGTGACAGATCGGTGGCGGCTGCAAGGTAGTCGGTGGCTACAGGTCTTGCTTGCAGGTCGTAGCTGGCCCGCAGCAAGGTGTCGATGGCGGACAGGCTGCGCTTGGGTGCCACCCAGCGGTGGTCGCCACCGCTGGCGTGCAGGCCCACGCCGTCACCCTGGCGCAGCGCCAGATAGGACACCACCAGCGCGGCATTGAGCACGTGGTCGAAGTGCGACAGTCCGCCTTCGGCCGCCATCATGCGGCGGCCGGTGTCGATCATCATCACCAGTTGCTGGTTCTTCTCGTCCTGGTATTCGCGGGAGATCAACTTGCGCCCGCGCGATGTGGCCTTCCAGTCGATCTGGCGCAGGCTGTCACCCACGCGGTATTCGCGCATCTGGTGGAAATCGGTGCCTTCACCGCGGCGCCGCTTCAGGTGGGCGCCGACCAGCCGCGATGCCATCTCGGCGCTGAGCAGTGCCAGCCGGGTCAACGGTACGAAGTTGGGATACACGCGCACGGTTTGCGGTGTGCCTGCCAGGCGTCGCTGGCGCCACAGCCATAGCGGTGACTGCAGGCGCAGGTGTACGCCCTCGAACACGAACGTGCCGCGATTATCCGGGGTGAAGCTATAGCTGAAGCGGCTTTCGCTGGCCTTGCCCAGTTTCAGGCGGCGGGGCAGGCCCTGGGCCTTCCAGCCATCGGGCAGCAGATCGAAAACCTCAACCCGTTGCGGCTTGAAGGCATCCAGCTGCAGCCAGGTTTCGCGTTCCACGCCCAAGGCCAACGCATCGGGCAGCTCACGGCGTACCAACGGGCTGGGGCGGCGCCACAGCAGCAGCATGTCCAGCAGCGCAAGCGCAGCAATGACCAGCCCGGTCACGGTCCACGGCAGGTGTGGCAGGTAATGCAGCGCCACCGGGATGCCCAGCAGGCCCCACAGCACCAACAGCCCGACCAGATAGGGCGATGGCCTCATCGTTGCGTCCCGTGCTTGTCGGTGGCGGTGATGGGCGCGGCCCGAACCGTTGGTGCGGCGCACGGCCGGCAGGCGGCGGCTGGCACAGCGCGTGCCAGCGCGTAATCGACATGCACCTGGGAGCGGACCACGCGGCTCACTTGCGCGGTGCCTCCACCTTGGCCAGCAGAGCGGTCAGGGCATCGTCGGCCGATTGCCCTTCGATCTGCAGTTCCGGCGCCAGTGCAATGCGATGGCGCAACGCAGGCTTGGCGATTTCACGCACATCGTCGGGCGTGACGAAATCGCGGCCGGCCAATACTGCCTGGGCACGCGCCGCACGGACCAAGGCGATGCTGCCACGCGGGCCGGCACCCAGAGCGATACCCGGCCACTTGCGGGTCGCAGCGACGATGCGCACGGCATAGTCGATCACCTGCGGGTCCACCGTGATCGCAGCGACCGCCTGTTGCAGCTCCACCACCTCGGCGCCGTTGAGTACACGCGGCACCTGTGACAGGTTGAAATCACTCGCAGTGCGGCCAGTGGTGATGGACTGCACCATCGCCTTTTCGTCTTCCAGCTGCGGGTAGTCGATCAACACCTTCAGCAGGAAGCGGTCCAGCTGCGCTTCGGGCAAGGGATAGGTGCCTTCCTGTTCCACCGGATTCTGCGTAGCCAATGTCAGGAATGGCGGGGTCAGCGCGAAACCTTTGCCTTCGATCGTGACCTGGCCTTCCTGCATCACTTCCAGCAGTGCCGACTGGGTCTTGGCCGGGGCGCGGTTGATTTCGTCGGCCAGCAGCAGGTTGGTAAACACCGGGCCGCGGCGGATCTTGAAACTCTCGGTCTTGGGGTCGTATACCGCATGGCCGCTGACGTCGCTGGGCATCAGGTCCGGGGTGAACTGCACACGCGCATAGTCCAGCTCAAGTGCCTGTGCCAGGGCGCGCACCAGCAGGGTCTTGCCCAGCCCGGGGACGCCTTCGATCAGTACGTGGCCACCAGCCAGCAATGCGATGAGGATCTGGTCGAGCACATCGGTCTGGCCGATGAAGGCCTGGCCCACTGCTTCACGCACGCGCTCGACGCGCTCGATCAACGCGCGGGCGGCTGCGCTGGGCGCCGCAGCGGGCGACGTGGCGGGGGCCGGTGCGGCACCGGGCAGGACGGGCGGGGTGGGCTGGTCGGTCATAGCTGGTTTCTCATCTGGATGAGCAGGCGGATGCGCTCGCGCAGGGCGGTATCGTCGTGGGAGCCGGGGATCTGCAACGCGGTCTGGACCCGTGTAACGGGCCACTGTAGGTGTTCGGCAATGGCACGGGCCTGCAGCTCGCCGCTGAGCGCGGCAGCCACCGGCGCGCGTTGCCGCAGGCGCTTGAGGAAGGATTGGCGCACCGCATCGTAGAGCAGCGGTGATTTGCCGAAGCGATATAGATGCTCGCCGCTGGCGCGCACGTGTTCCAGCAACGAACGGCGCTCGGCCTTCGGCGAGGGCAGGCGGGCACCGAAGCGCTGGCTGCGTGCCCACAGCCACGCCAGCAAGGCCAGCAGCAGTGGCAACCAGATCGGCCAGCCTCGCTTGAACAGCAGCTTCCATAGCGACGGCGTTTCCATCGCATAGATCAGGTAGCTGGTGCCCTTGCCATAGTTTGGCGCCAGCAGCAGGCGGGTCAGGTCGCGGTGCGGCACGTCACGCAGGCCGGTATCGATGCCGCCATCGCCGTCGCCATTGCGCAGGAAGTCCATGTCGGCCAGCACGTCGACCCGGCCCAAGCCGTAGCGCAGGCGCGCCCAGGCCAGTGTGTCGTCGCTGTCATCGCCCCAGCTGCGCTCGATGCGGGTGGTGCCGACGAGGGTGAAGCGATCCCCTGCGCAGAACTCCTGGTGGCCTTCCTGGCCGGGCACATTCCAGGGCTGGCATCGCGAAGGCACCTCGCTGGGCACCACGCCAAGGCGTGCCAGCAGATTGTTGTCGTTGGCGTCCAGGTCTTCGTCCGGCGCCGGCATCTTCAGCAGCAGCTGGCCACCAAACTCGATCCATTCGAGTAGGGCATCGACCTGTGGCTCGGTGAGCGTGCGGGCATCGTCCAGCATCACCACGGTATCGCCAGGCTGCAGGGCGACCGTGCTCAGGTCGAGCTTGCGCGCGGTCTCCGCTTTCTGGCCATCGCGGCGCAGGGCTTCGCGCAACGCGAACAGGTCGTTGTAGGTCGGCTCGCCGTAGGCTGGAGTAGGCACCTGGGTGTTGACCCGCTCGAAGTTGCGCAGGAACCACACCACGACGATGGCAACCAGCAGCAAGGCTGCAGCGGCAAATAGCCCGTTGCGTACGCGGGGGCTCATGCCGGCCACCCGAAGTGCTGATGCAGCTGTGCGGCTAACGCGTCGAACTCGCTGTCACTGGGCAGGCGCCCGGCATAGGCGGCGTATTGCCACGTGCGCACCACCTGGGCGAACAGCTGTTGGTCCTCGGTACGAGGCATGCGCCGCGACGCGCGCAGGCATTGTGCTTCGGTGGCGCCCGGCGGCAGCACCACGTCAGCACGCTGGACAAGGACTTCCACCGACGCGCGGTAGAGCAGGGCCAATGCATGGCGTGGCTTGCCTTCGCGCCACAGCCGGCGCGCGCTGCCGAGGATGTCGGGCGGCAACACCTCAGGCAGTTGCAGGCTGTCCTGGACGATGGGGGTTTCGGTCTCGCGGCTGCGCTTGCCGGTGCCGCGCAGCCACGGCAGCCACCAGCGGGCCGTCACCGCCAGCGCGACAAGAGCGACGCCCAACAGGATCCACAGGATGCTTTCGCCCAGGAAGGCCAATACCTTGCCGACGGCATCCCAGGGCAACTTGGACAGGAGGGATGTGTCTGGTGGCTCGGTCGTCTCGTCCTTCTTCTTCTGCTTCCATTCGGTGACGGTGCGCTTGCCGCCCAATTGGGGGTCTTCATAGGCGCGGGCCACCGCCTGCCGGAACCCGGCGGTATCGGCATCACTGGGACCAAACACGCTCGCCGGACTGTTGGCGTTGGCCTTGTCGCTGTCGTCCACTGTTTTAGCGGGCGCGGACTGTTCCTGCTCAGGCGGCTGCTGCGCCTGCGCAGGCATCTGCGCCAGGGGTACCAGCAAGGCCAGTACCAGGACCAGGGTCGGCGCCAATTTGGCCAGCCGCTCGCGCATGCGACGGAAGGCGATCTCCACGTCCCAGGCTTCCAGCTGGGTGCGGCGGTTGAGATACAGGCCAAAGCCGGCGCCGCTGTAGAACGGGCCGATCACCGTCATCGTGGCCAGCAGCAGCAGGTTGAAGCCCACCCATACCCAGGCTGGGGTGTCCTCGCCGATCAGCGACCAGGCCACACGCATCGACTCGGACAGGCTGTCCAGTGGCACGAACATGAAGATCAACGCGATGCAGGCCAGCTGCAGCGTCCGCTCGAACATGAAGCAGACCCAGGTCAACAGCGTGGCATGGCCATAGCTGGCGCTCCCCAGGGCGCCGCGTCGCGCGCGCCGCAAGGTGGCGTCGCCGCCTTCCAGCAGGTCCACCGGCATCAGCAGCGAGCGTGCCGGGCTCAGGCGACGCCACAGCAGATAGGGCAACAGGCCGCGCCAACCCCAGTGCAGCTGTGCGCGCAGGGTGTCGCCGGTGCTGGGCTCGGCGCCGAACGCACCGCGCGAAATCACATACAGCGGAATGCGGTCGTAGAGGGGGCGCAGCCACCACAAGGCCAACGCCGACAACAGGAAGTTGTCCAACCACCAGCCGCCCAGGTTCAGCAGCACGAACAGCGGCAACGTGGTCAACAACCACGGCTTCCAGATCGCCCCTGCATGGCGCCGCACCAAGGCGGTGCCAAGTTCCATCGCTTCCCACTGCGAGCGCGCGCGCAGCACCACGTCGAGCTGGTCAATGCGCATGGCTGCTCCCACGTCCGCCACGCCACAGCCAGCCCAATACCAGCAGCCACAGCACGATGGAAACCGTCAGCTTGCCCCACATCGGCACCACGGCGATGGATGACCAGAAGGCCTCGATGAAGGCGGCTACCAGCAGCATGAAGGCCACGCCCAGGCACAGACGGGCACCGATGCGCCCACCTTCAACCAGGGCATCGATACGCCGCTGCTGGCCGGGGGCCAGCAGGCGCAGGCCCAGCTGCAGGCCGGCGCCGCCGGCAATCACAATGGCGGTCAACTCGAACGGCGCATGGCCCACCACGAAACGCCAGAATTGCGGCCCGAACCCGGCATGCTGGAGATGCCCGGCCACCGCACCGATGGTGATGCCGTTGAACACCAGCACAAGGATGGTGCCGATGCCTGCCAGCAGGCCGCTGGCGAAGGTGCGCAGGCCAATGCTGATGTTGTTCATGATGTAGTGGCCGAACATCGCCCAATCGGTGCCGCTGCTGCGGCCCAGGTCATCGGCTGCAGGTGCGTACATCTTTTCCATCTGTGTGATCTGGGCTTGATCCAGCAGCAGGTGGACCATCTCCGGCTTGACCTGCAACAGCACGAAGATGCCGATCAGCGGCACGGCGAACAACGCGCATGACACCCACATGGCTGCGGCCTGGCTGCGCACGGCCAAGGGGAAGTCGGCGAACAGGAACTCCACCGCACGTTGCCAGCGCGGCCGGGGCGTGCGGTACATCAGGTTGTGGCCACGCTGCATCAGCTGCTGCAGGTGTTCCACCAACTGCGGGCTGTAGCCGCGCTGCTGCGCCAATGCGAACTGCTGGCACAGGCGCCGGTAGCGCTGCGGGATGGTTTCATCACCAGGCAGATCACTGGACAGCGCCGGCGCTGACTTGCGTGCGTGCTCGCCGCGCTGCTGCAGCCAGTTTTCGAACTGCAGCCACTCATGCTGGTAGCGGGTGACGAACTGTTCCTGTTTCATCGGCGCCCCAACAGCCAGTTGGCCATCGCATACAGGCGCAGTACGCCGGCCTGGCCGCGATCCTGGGTGAGGCCGCTGACGATGTCGGCCAGCTCGCGCTGACGGGCTGCCGACAGTGCCGGTGCACGCTCGGCGAAGGCAACCAGGGCGCGTTGTTCTTCCGGCCTCAAGGGCTGCGGCGGTGCCAGCACGGTATCAATGCGCGCCGGCGACTGCGCCATGCGCGGCGCGTCGTGCACCACCAGTGAGCCGGCAACCAGGTCGCCCAGGCGGCGCCCATGCGCATCGCACAGGCAGCTCACCAGGCCCACGGCGTAGCCGAAGGGCAGCATGTCCACGGTCCGCAGCAGGTTGCGCACGATGGCCGGCATCCAGCCCAGTGGCGAGCCGTCGCCGGACACCACGCGCAGGCCCAGGGCGCGTTTGCCCAAGGTGCGCCCCCACCAGACTTCAAACACGATCGGATAGGCCCAGAACAGCAGGAACATCAGGCCCAGGTACAAACCCTGGCCCAGCCCACCCAGCGGGATCAACAAGGGGCTCATCACCGTGAGCACGCTGAAACGGATCACCAGATCGATCAGCCAGGCCAGCGCACGCGGCACCGGCCCGGCGGCCGGCAACTGCAATGGCACGCCTTCGGGCGTGATGACCTCGCGGTAAGTGTCCAGCATCGGCCGCGCTGCCGTCATTGCAGGCTTCCCGGGGAGACGCGGCGATGATGAAGGGCCCGGATTCCCGTCCGGGCGGATGCCTGGGGCATTCGTTTCTCTGTCACATCCTGAGTCAGAGTGCTGACTTTAGCGGGCGGGCAGGTGAAAACCCAGCGTGTTCAACGCACGGTGGGCTTGTCCTTGCCGCCAAACACCTTCTTCAGGCCGCCGCCCAGCAGCACCAGGCCCACCAGCAGCAGCTTCCAGAACTTGGCCAACACCAGCCCAAGCTTGGCAAACAGCCCGGCCTTGGCCGCCAGGCCGCCGCCGATCAACGATGCCACGCCATAGGCGGCAATCTTGTCGGTGCTTGGGTTGTGGTCGGCATAACGGGCGCCGGCATCGAACTCGGTCATCGGCAGCAGGCGTTCCATGCCGGCACGCACGGTGTCCAGGCTGTTCATGCCGGCGACGGCGTTCAAGCTCAGGTAACCACCGCGGCCCAGTACACGGATGTCGTAGTTGAGGGTGTGGTGGTCCTGGTCGTTGAAGGCCAGTTCGCGCGCCCAGTACATCTTCTTGCTGCCCGCGTCGTAACGTGGCGGCACCGCCCAGCCCACCAGGTCGAGCGAGCCGTAGCCAGCCTTCACGCGTTCCGGATTGCCGTCGCGGATTTCTTCCTGCATGGTCTGCAGCAGCTCGCTGTAGTCGATCTTGCTGGCATCTTCGTCCGACACATAACCATCATCGGAGTAAGTGACCACTACCGCCCAACTATCGTCATCGGTCAGTGCCGGGCTGCGCGGCACGATCAGGCCAAGCACGCTTTCGTCGGGCGGGTTGCCCCACATGTCCTCCAGCACCCGGCGCGCATCGGCCTGGTCCAGGTACAGGAACTGGTCATCCAGATTGAAGTGGGCCTTGGCCTGGCCGACGGTAATGGTGCCGTGGCGGAAGTCCAGAGACTGGATGAACTGCTCGGCGGTCATGCCGGCTTGTTCATCATCGGCGCGTACGGAAGGTGCAACCAGCACTGCCACGCCGGCCAACAGGCCCAGCGCAATGGATTTGAGCGACATCATGTCTATCCCCGTGAAAGGCGTCCCCACGCCCAGGCCCGCAGTGTGCGCGAGCCCGTGGCGACGGGCAATGCTCCAGGGTGTCAGCCGTGCATGGAGCGGTACTGGTCCTTGACCCGGACGTAGTGGTCGGCCGAGTAGCGCAGGCCTTCGATGTCCTTGTCGGTCAGTTCCCGCATCAGGCGCGCCGGGTTGCCGGCCCACAGCTGGCCACTCTTGACCCGCTTGCCCGGGCCGATGACCGCGCCGGCAGCGATGAAGGCGTTGGGCTCGATCACCGCACCGTCGAGGATGCAGGCGCCCATCCCGATCAGGCAGTAATCGCCGATGGTGCAGGCATGGATGATGCAGCCATGGCCAACCGTCACGCCTTCGCCGATCAGCGTGGGAAAGCCTCCCTTGTTGTAGGCGCTGTCGTGGCTGACATGGATGATGGTGCCGTCCTGCACATTGGTACGCGCGCCGATGCGAACGTAGTTCACGTCCCCGCGGATCACCGTGCCCGGCCAGATGGAAGCATCGTCACCGATCTGCACGTCGCCAATCACGGTGCAGGCTTCATCAATGTAGACGCGCTCACCGAGCGTGGGGGTTTTGTCCAGGAAGGGGCGGAGTGCGGGCATGGTGTGGCCTGTGTGCAGTGGTTTTCGTCACTTCGCATCATAGCCGCGTTGCGGCATCGCGAACTCAGCCGGGTGCGTGTGCTTCCAGCATCGACCTGAAAAGTGCGTCCAATGCCGCGGCATCACCATGACCCGCAGTCAACGTCGGTGTGCTGTGGGTGCGGCGTGCCAACTCGGCGTCGATGTAATCACTGATTGCGGCGATACGCGGGCCATCCGCCACTTCCGCGCTGCGTCGCTTTGTTTCCAGCAGCTGATCTATGGCATTGCGCACGCTGCCGTTGGGGAGCAGGCGATCAAGCAGATCCTCGAAGGCCATCGGCGGCGGCGAAGGATCATCTTCTATCCATTGGCAGGCGAGCAACGGGCGAAGCACGTACAGGTACTTCTTGGTGCGGACACGCTCACCCTTGAGATAGCCGCGATGGTTGGCAGTGGCCATGTTGAAGTAGTGCCACCAGCTGCCCAGCGGTGAGTGGAACTGCTGCACTGCCGACTGTAGTTCGGCTATGGCCTGGGGGTCGCCGCGATAGTGGATGGGCGAGCGCAGCCATTCGGAAAGAGTGGGATTGGACTTGGACACCAGCCGCAATGCCTTGCGCAGGTCCCAGCCACTGATATCAAGCTCGTCATCGATGGGCAGCTCGATCACATCGCGCTGCGCCTCGCCGGGGCCGGTGCGCTCGTTGACGCTGAGGTACCAGGGCTGGCGGTGTACGTAGATGAAGCGTGCATCGTAATCGCTGTCCGGCGAGGAAAATCCCCAGCCGCGACTGCCCGACTCGCAGGCCATCAATACGCGGACATCGTGCTGTCGCTCGATCTGTTCAAGCGCGGCGAGCACGGCTTGGCGCTTTTCCGGGTCGATCGGATGGATGTCCATATCCTGCAGCTCTTGTAAGTGGAGGCGGCAGTCTAGGCAGCGTTGGTGGGAAACGCACCTGAACCCGGCGCGTCCGGTCCTCAGGCACCGCCTTCGGTCGTTCATCAGGCCGCACGTCAGGGGCATGCAAGCGGCCCTTTTCGCCCTCTGCGCAATGTGCAATGTGCAATGTGCAAGGGAGGGAGCAGGAGCGGTATTGCAGCGAACTGACAGAGCGCATGAACAGCGCCCTCCCTTTTCTGCAGCAAAGGGGGGGGTGGGGAGGGGTAGCTTTTTAGCTTCAGCAACGCGCCGGAAAACTCAAGCCACCTTGCCGCGCCGCGCCCGCTCCAGATGCACCAGCAGCAGCGAAATCGCTGCCGGCGTCATACCCGGAATGCGCTGTGCCTGGCCGATGGTCTGTGGCCGCACGCGTTCCAGCTTCTGCAAGGCTTCGGCCGACAAACCACGTACCGATGCAAAGTCGAAACCTTCAACAATCGCGGTGTTTTCATGGCGCAGCTGGCGTTCGATCTCTTCACGCTGGCGGTCCAGGTAGCCTGCGTACTTGACGCTGATTTCCACCTGCTCGGCCACGCGCGCATCTTCCACGCCGGGGCCGAGTGAGGGCACCTGCATCAGCTTTGCGTAGTCCAGCTCCGGGCGCTTGATCAGGTCCAGCACATTGGTTTCGCGGCTGACCGCCACGCCGGTGGTGTCGGCCACTTCGCGGCCGAGCGCATTGCCCGGCGTTGCCCAGATGCCGCGCAGGCGCGCACTTTCGCTGGCCACGGCGGCCTGCTTGGTTTCGAACGCGGCCCAGCGGCGGTCGTCGACCAGGCCCAGCTCACGGCCGGTCGGGGTCAGGCGGGTGTCGGCATTGTCTTCGCGCAGCTGCAGCCGGTATTCGGCGCGGCTGGTGAACATGCGGTAGGGCTCGCTGGTGCCGTGCGTGATCAGGTCGTCGACCAGTACGCCGATATACGCCTCGTCGCGACGCGGGCACCAACCCTCCTTGCCCTGCACGAACAGCGCGGCGTTGATGCCGGCCAGCAGGCCTTGCGCGCCGGCTTCTTCGTAACCGGTGGTGCCGTTGATCTGCCCGGCGAAGAACAGGCCGTTGACCTGTCGGGTCTCCAGTGTGTTCTTCAAACCGCGCGGATCGAAGAAGTCGTACTCGATGGCGTAGCCGGGGCGGGTGATATGCGCCTGCTCGAAACCACGGATGCTGCGCACCAGTTCCAACTGCACGTCGAACGGCAGCGACGTTGAGATGCCGTTGGGGTAGATCTCCACGACGTCCAGGCCTTCCGGCTCGACAAAGATCTGGTGGCTGTTCTTCTCGGCGAAGCGCACCACCTTGTCTTCGATGGACGGGCAGTAACGCGGGCCGATGCCTTCGATCTGGCCGCTGTACAGCGGCGAGCGGTGCAGGGCGCCACGGATGATGTCGTGGGTGCGCTCGCTGGTGTGGGTGATCCAGCAGCTCACCTGCTGTGGATGCTCGCTGACGTCGCCCAGGTAGGACATCACCGGCAGCGGATCATCGCCGGGCTGCTCGTCCATCACGCTGTAATCCAGCGAGCGGCCGTCGATGCGCGGCGGGGTGCCGGTCTTGAGCCGGTCGATCACGAACGGGCGCTCGCGCAGGCGCGCGGCCAGGGTGGTCGCCGGCGGGTCGCCCATGCGGCCGGCGGTGTATTGGGTCTCGCCGATGTGGATCTTGCCGGCCAGGAAGGTGCCGGCGGTCAGCACAACAGCATTGGCGTGGAAGCTCAGGCCGGTCTGGGTGATGGCGCCACGCACGGCGTCGCCCTCGATCACCAGGTCGTCCACCGCCGCCTGGAATACGGTCAGGTTGGGCTGGGCCTCGACAATGCCGCGGATCGCCATGCGGTACAGGTTGCGATCGGCTTGGCAGCGGGTGGCGCGCACGGCCGGGCCCTTGGAGGCGTTGAGCGTGCGCCACTGGATGCCGGCGCGGTCGGCGGCATGCGCCATCGCCCCGCCCAGGGCGTCGATCTCCTTGACTAGGTGGCCCTTGCCGATGCCGCCGATGGCGGGGTTGCAGCTCATCGCGCCAACGGTTTCGACGTTGTGGGTCAGCAGCAGGGTGCGGGCGCCACCGCGCGCTGCGGCCAGGGCCGCTTCGGTACCGGCGTGGCCGCCGCCGATAACGATGACGTCGTAACGGTAGAAGGAGTCGCTCATGGGCGTGAGATCGGTAAGGAAAAGTGTGAAGTCTGTCGCCGGGGTCTTCCCCGCGTTACGGCAGCCGGTTCGCTGATTTTACTGCCAATGCAAATTTGTTAGCGGACAACCCTAAAGTTGGCACGCAACCTGCAGTTAATACCTTGCACCCAGCGTGGCATGCGACATAGGCGCAACAAGGTCGGAATTGGAACAGGGGCCGACCGAAGCGCACGCAGGGGGAGCATGGGGGCCGGTAGTCGGGGGACTACCGGCCCTGATCCCAGCAAAGCAAGGCCGCGTCACGGCGCGGAAGCAATAAAAACAAAGCCCCGGCCTTGGCCGGGGCTTTGTCCTTTTTAGGCGCCGATGTCCGACAGGGCCGGAACAGGGGGGATCCAGATTTCCTGGCGGACATCGACATTGAGCTGTCGGGCGTTGACCGGTTTGGGTCACTTAGCGACGTAACCTGTCACCCGTGGGTCCAAGCATTGCCTGCATTATCGGCAAATGCAACCTTTTTATTTCTCCACATTCCTGACTCCGCGCTCGCTCCGACTTTGTGACGCCGGTCGGGAGGGGGGCGCAGGCCGTGCCTGGGGGGCCGGGCGGGGCTGCATCGCCGGACGCGATGGCATGGCCTGACGCTGCGGCACCGCACGCGGCTGCTGCATGGCCTGCGGGGGACGCTGCTGCGGACGCTGGAGCTGGTCCATGTTCCGCCACGGCGACTTGCTGCCACCACCGTTTACCGGCGGACGCGGACCATTGCCGTTACCGGGGCGTGGGCCATGGCCATTGCCGTCACCAGGACGTGGGCCGTGACCGTTGCCGTCACCAGGACGTGGGCCGTGACCGTTGCCGTCACCGGGACGCGGGCCGTGACCATTGCCATCGCCGGGGCGAGGGCCGTGACCATTACCGTTGCCCGGACGCGGGCCATGGCCATGTTGCGGCGGGCGCGGACGATAGACGGGTCGATAGCCTGGGTAGCCGTAGCTGCCGTAACCACCATAGCCGCCGTAGTAACTGCCGTAGTAGCCACTGTCGTAGCCGCCCGGGTAACCATACGGGTAGCTGTACTGCACCGACGGCGAGCCGTGGTAGTAGCCACCGGCCCCACCATCGACATAGTCATAGGTGGCACAACCTGACAGGCCCAACAGCAGGCCGGTTGCGATAATCAGACGCTTGATCATGATGGTCCCCCCATTGGGAATGGCGTCCAGCTTCGGGCCATGGCGTTGAATCCCCCCTTAATTGGTACGGCTTAGCTGAACTGCAGGCATGTGCGCAATGAGATGGTCCCGGGGCAGCGCCCTACGCTAACCTTTCACCATGAATGAACCCATCTTGCCCGGTTTTGCCGAGGTATTGACCGCCGCAGCGCGCATCGCCCCCCATGCCTCGGTAACGCCGGTGCTGCGTTCGCGGGAACTGGATGCCCTTGCCGGTGCCAGCCTGCACTTCAAGGCCGAGCATCTCCAGCGCAGCGGCGCATTCAAGTTCCGTGGGGCCTGCAATGCGGTTTGGTCGCTGGAGGAGGCGCAGGCGCGCAATGGGGTGGTGACGCACTCGTCCGGAAACCATGGCGCGGCGCTGGCGCTGGCTGCACGTTCGCGGGGGATTCCCTGCCATGTGGTGGTGCCGGAAGGCGCGGTGGCAACCAAACTCGCCAACATTGCCCGTCACGGCGCGCAACTATGGCGCTGCGCACCGGCCCAGGCAGCGCGTGAAGCCGAATGCAACCGGATACAGCAGCAGACCGGCGCCGAGCTGGTTCATCCCTACGCCGATGCGCGCGTTATCGCCGGGCAGGGCACTGCCGTGCTGGAGCTTATCCGGCAGGCCGGCGCCACCCTGGATGCACTGGTGGTACCGGTAGGTGGCGGTGGGCTGGCCAGCGGCAGCTTGTTGGCAATGCAGGCGCTGCTGCCGGAGTGCGAACTGATCCTGGCCGAACCGGCCGGTGCCGCCGATACCGCACGTTCCCTGGCGGCTGGCGAGCGGCTTGTTGATTTCGTGCCGGACACGATCTGCGACGGGCTGCGCGGTGCCTTGGGGGCGCCCAACTTCGCCCTGCTGCAGCCGCGTGCGCAGGTGATCACCGTGGACGATGCTGACACGGTCAAGGCAATGCGATTGATCTGGCAGGTAATGAAGCAGACGGTGGAGCCTTCTTCGGCGATCACGCTGGCGGCGATCCTTGCCCAACCGCAGCGTTTTGCCGGACGCAACGTCGGCGTGGTGCTGTCCGGTGGCAATGTCGACCTGGACGCGCTGCCCTGGAGCCTGGCATGACGGCAGGGCGGGGACGTGTAGGCTTGCTGGGGTGGCTGTGGCGGCTGTGTGTACTGCTGTTGTTGTGGTTGCTGGGTGTGGCGGCGTGGATCATCTGGGTTGGTGATCGCGATCAGGCGGCGCCGGCCGATGCGATCATCGTGCTGGGCGCGGCGGCCTATGACGCCAAGCCGTCGCCGGTGTTTGAAGAGCGTATCCGCCATGGCTTGGACCTGTACCGCCAGGGCTATGCCAGCAAGCTGATTTTCACCGGTGGGTTTGGTGGGTCGCGTGCGCGGTTTTCCGAATCGCAGGTGGCGCGTCGTTACGCGTTGAAGCAGGAGATCCCGGCCGATGCCATCCTGATTGAAACCAAGTCACGCACTACCCGGCAAAATCTGGTGGAAGCCAAAGTGCTGATGGCGCAGAACGATCTGCACAAGGTCATCGTGGTCAGTGACCCGCTGCACATGGCGCGTGCGCTGCGCCTGTCGCGGGAATTGGGTATCGATGCGTTGGCATCGTCCACGCCGAGCACGCGCTTCCGCAGCTTTCACACGAGTTGGCGGTTTCTGGCGCAGGAAGTCTATTTTTTCCATCGCGACCTGTTTGCCAAGGGCGCGTGAATGAGCGAGGGCTGCATGGACACGAATGAAGTCAATCCGCGGCAGCGGGCGATGGTGCTGGTTCATGCCTATTACGAGGCTTTCAACCGGGGCGATTGGGCCGGCATGTTGGCCTGCCTGGACGAGAACGTGGTGCACGACCTGAACCAGGGTGTGCGTGAGAAAGGCCGTGAGGCTTTTGCTGCGTTCCTGCAGCGCATGGAAGCCAGCTACAGCGAGCAGTTGCGCGACATCGTGGTGATGGCCGACGACAGCGGCAACCGTGCTGCGGCCGAGTATGTGGTGCACGGTGAATATCACCTCACCGATGAAGGGCTGCCCCCGGCGCAAGGCCAACGCTATGCATTGCCGGGTGGCGCGTTCTTCGATGTGCGTGATGGGTTGATCACGCGTGTAAGCAACTACTACAACCTGCAGGATTGGATCGCGCAGGTGGGTGGCTGAGCATGCTTCATGCCCCCTCTCCCCTTGCGGGAGAGGGCTGGGGAGAGGGTGCTTTTGATGTTTGGTTGAGGTGCGGTTGAAGGCACGCGGCTGCGCCGCGCTCCCCTCTCCTGCCTGCGGCATCCTCTCCCGCAAAGGGAGAGGAGAGAGGCAGGAGCCAACAGCCAACAGCCAAAGCCGGCTGCGCTTCGTCGGCCACGCCTGGTGTGTACTCACGCTCTGGCTTCATGCTCCCTCTCCCCTTGCGGGAGAGGGTTGGGGAGAGGGGTGCTTTTGATGTTTGCTTGAGGTGCGGTTGAAGGCACGCGGCTGCGCCGCGCTCCCCTCTCCTGCCTGCGGCATCCTCTCCCGCAAGGGGAGAGGAGCACAGCAACAGCCAAAAGCCGGTTGCGCTTCGTCGGTCACGTCTGGTGTGTACTCACGCACTGGCTTCATGCTCCCTCTCCCCTTGCGGGAGAGGGCTGGGGAGAGGGGCGCTTTTGATGTTTGCTTGATGTGCCGTTGAAAGCACGCGGCTACGCCACGCTCCCCTCTCCTGCCTGCGGCATCCTCTCCCGCAAGGGGAGAGGAGAAGGGCCACAGCCACAAGCCAAAGCCGGTTGGGCTTCGTCGGCCATGCCACGCGCACTCACGCTCTGGCTTCATGCTCCCTCTCCCCTTGCGGGAGAGGGCTGGGGAGAGGGGCGCTTTTGATGTTTGCTTGATGTGCCGTTGAAAGCACGCGGCTACGCCACGCTCCCCTCTCCTGCCTGCGGCATCCTCTCCCGCAAGGGGAGAGGAGAGAGGCAACAGCCAAAGCCGACTGCTCTTCGTCGGCCACGCCTGGTGTGTACTCACGCTCTGGCTTCATGCTCCCTCTCCCCTTGCGGGAGAGGGTTGGGGAGAGGGGCGCTTTGGCCGTCAGCAACGACCCAGCCACATCCGCATCTCAATCACGCGGCTTGCGACGGATAGGAATCGCCGACAGCGGCACACTGGCCACATCGTGCCCATGTTCGCGGATAGGTGCCCCGGGTGCCGGTGCCCATGCGTGGGCGTAGATCACCTCCCAACTGCTCGGCAACTTGCCATCAGCACGACGCAAGGGCTCGTAGGCGGCCGAAGCGGCGGCGAAACGGCCACGGCCGGTCAGGGTGTGGCGACGTTCGGTCATGGCATTGGTGGCACCAATGGCCTTGAGTTCACGCATCAACGCGGGCAGGTCATCGTAGGTCAGAGTGAACATGTCGCGGTCCAGCACCGGGTCGCGGAAACCCGCAGCCAGCAATGCATCACCGAACTGCGCGATCTGCACAAAGCGGCTGACGTGGGCCGTGTCATCGGCCTGGGCGAAGGCAATGCGCAACTCCACCAAGGTGTCGTGGCCGAAGGTGGAGCACACCAGCAGGCCGCCTGGCTTGAGCACGCGGCGGAAACCTGCAAACACCGCCGGCAGGTCCTCCACCCATTGCAGGCACAGGTTGCTGAAGATCACGTCCACGCTGTTGTCGGCCAGCGGCAGGGCGCGGGCATCGGCGCACACGCGCGAGAATGGCCGCCACCAGCCTGCCTGCTTCTTCGCCTCCACCAGCATGGGCTGGGCCAGGTCCAGCGCGATCACCTGCGCTTTCGGCCAGCGCTTCTTCATCGCTGCGGTGGAATGCCCCGGGCCGCTGCCGACGTCCAGCACCACCGCCGGTTGCCTGTCTTCCAGGTAATCCAGCGATTCGAGCAGGCGTTTGGCCACTTCCTGCTGCAGTACAGCGGCAGCATGGTAGCTGGAGGCGGCACGCGCGAAGGCGCGGCGGACATGGTTGCGATCAAACAGGGAGGACATGGCAGATACGTCGTGGAAAGTCAGAAAGTGCCCGGGTAGGCGCCGCCATCGATCAGCAGGTTCTGCCCGGTAATGTAGCCAGCGTGCACGCTGCACAGGAATGCGCAGGCCGCGCCAAATTCCTCTGCGCTGCCGAAACGGCCGGCAGGAATGGCAGCGCGACGGCGTGCAGCCACTTCGTCCAGCGGCTGCTGCAGTTTGGTAGCACTGGCCTGCAGCGTGCCGCGCAGGCGGTCGGTGTCGAAAGCACCGGGCAGCAGATTGTTGATGGTGACATTGCGTGCCAGATGGGTGCGTGCCACGCCGGCGACAAAACCGGTCAGGCCCGAGCGCGCACCGTTGGACAAGCCAAGAATATCGATCGGTGCCTTCACCGAACTGGAGGTGATGTTGACCACGCGGCCATAGCCCCGTTCGGACATCGCGTCGACGGTGGCGCGGATCAGCTCGATCGGGGTCAGCATGTTGGCTTCAACTGCGGCCAGCCAATGCTCACGCTCCCAGTCGCGGAAGTCTCCCGGTGGTGGACCGCCGGCATTGTTGATCAGGATGTCGACCTGCGGGCAGGCGGCCAGCGCGGCCTCGCGGCCCGCGGCGGTGGTGATGTCGGCAGCTACGCTGATGACCTGGCCGGCGCCTGGCAGGGCGCGCAGCTCGGTTGCCGCTGCCTGCAGGGCTTCGGCCCCGCGTGCGACGATCACCACATTCACGCCTTCGGCAGCCAATGCCCGCGCGCAGCCCAGGCCCAGGCCTTTGCTGGCAGCGCAGACCAGGGCCCAGCGCCCGGTGATTCCAAGATCCATCAGCTCAAGCCTCGTGTGGCGGGTAGGCGCACATGATCGGTGATGCGTCGCGGTGTTGCCTGAAAAGGCTCATGCGCAGCCCGCAACGAAGTGTTGCAGCAGCTCGGCAACCTGATCGGCGTGACCGAGGAACGGGGCGTGGCCGCCACCATCGATGGTGTGGGCCGCGTGCAGGCCTGCCGGTGCCAATGCCGCCGCAGTGTGCATGGCACGCGCTGGCACCAGCCGGTCGCGCTGGCCACCGATCCAGAGCCCGGGCTTGTGCAAGGCAGACAAGGCCGCGCGCAGATCGCTGCGTTCAAGCAGGGCCAAGCCTTCGTGCAGGGCACGTGCGGCAGGCTCGCCCCGTTCGACCAGACTGTCGCGCAAGGTGCGCAGTTCACTGCGCGCGTGCTGCGAACCCATCACGTCGAGGGCCAGGAAGCGTTCCAGGGTGCCGCGGTAATCCTGCTCCAGATCGTGGCCGAACTGTTCGAATACCGCCGGCTCCACCGCATCCGGCCAGTCGGCGTCGCGGACGAAGCGCGGCGTGGCGGCCAGCATCGCCAGGCCGCGCACCTGCGGCAGGGTGGCGGCGCCATGCAGTGCGACCAGTCCGCCCAGTGACCAGCCGCACCACACTGCGGCGGGGGTGGCGCTGGCGATGGCATTGACCAGGTAGGGCAGGCGCAGCGGGGTGGGGTCGTCGTGGCTGTGGCCGTGGCCGGGCAGGTCGACGACATGCAGTTCGAAATGGGGCGATAGCCGCTCGACCAGCGGCGCGAAGATGCCGCCATGCAGTGCCCAGCCGTGGATCAGGACCAATGCCGGTCCATTGCCGGTGACGTGGATATGCATGGCGTTACAACCGGGTCTCAGGCAACGGTGTTGAGGGACTTCTGGTACAGCACCAGGTCGCGCGCCTGCCCGATTGCCTCCACCAGTGCCTTTACTTGTTCCACCGTATGCAGCGCCGACAAGGTCACGCGCAGGCGCGCCTTGCCCTCGGGCACGGTGGGTGGGCGGATGGCGCTGACCAGGAAGCCGGATTGCTCCAATGCCGCCGACAGCGCCATGACCGTGCTCTCGTCGCCGCACAACAAGGGCTGGATCGGGGTGTCCGATGCCATCAGCTCCAGTCCATGGCGGCGTGCACCCTCGCGGAAGACAGCGATCAGTTCGGTCAGCTTGTCGCGGCGCCAGTGGTCGCGGCGTGCCAGGCGTACGGCGGCCAATGACGCGGCCGCCTGTGCCGGCGGCAGGGCGGTGGTGTAGATATAGGGGCGGGCGGTTTCTGCCAGGTGCTGGATCAAGGCCTCCTCGCCCACCGCCACCGCGCCGTGGCCACCGAGCGCCTTGCCCAGCGTCGCCAACTGCAGCGGGACTTCGTTCACGCCCAGGCCGGCATCGGCAACGCAACCGCGGC
Source organism: Stenotrophomonas sp. (assembly GCF_032061965.1). Taxonomy (GTDB): domain Bacteria; phylum Pseudomonadota; class Gammaproteobacteria; order Xanthomonadales; family Xanthomonadaceae; genus Stenotrophomonas. Next base: position 117,753 of record NZ_DAMBEF010000005.1, read on the forward strand.
CGTGCTCGCCGACCACGCCGATGCCATGTGCGTCATCCACGTAGAACAGCGCTTCCTGCAAACGCGCCACCAATGCCAGCGAGCGCAGCGGGGCGATGTCGCCGTCCATGCTGAAAACGCCATCGGTGATCAGCATCGCCGCGCCGTCGTTGCTGTTCTTGAGCTGGCGCATGGCGCCTTCGCTGTCCAGGTGCGGGTAGCGGCGCAGGCGGCAGCCGGCCAGACGGGTGGCATCGAGCAGGCTGGCGTGGTTGAGCCGATCCTGCACGCAGACGTCGCTTTCTTCATTCAACAGCGCCTGCTGCACCGCCAGGTTGGCCATGAAGCCACTGTCGAACAACAGGGCGCGCGGGTAGCCCAGCCAATCGGCCATCTCCCGCTCCAACTGCTGGTGCAGGCTGTGGTGGCCGCAGACCAGATGCGAGCCCGTGCTGCCCACGCCTTCGCGGCTGGCGGCGTCCTGCAACGCAGACATCACCTCGAACTGTTGCGACAGCCCCAGGTAGTCGTTGCTGCAGAACCCGGTCAGCCAGCGTCCGTCGATCTCCAACCGCACGCCATCGCGGCGGTTCACGGTGCGCCGGGTGCGGATGCGGCCCTGTGCAAGCCGGAGCTTGCGCAGGTCTTGGATGCGTTCGTGGATGTCAGGACGGGCCATGGCAGTGGTTCATGGTCAGACGGCCGGCTAGCGTACCCGGTTGCCTGTGAGAATTCCCGGCAGCCGTTGGCTGTACGGGCATCAGGCGCTGCGGGCGCAGGCCGGGGCGATGTCCAGGTGCACGGTACCGGGATGGTCGTGGCCCTCGGCATCCACCGCCACCGGCATCGGGACGATGCCCAGCCGGGTGAACAGGGCCTGGTCGCGTTCGGTGTCCGGGTTGCCGGTGGTCAGCAGCTTTTCCCCATAGAAGATGGAGTTGGCGCCAGCCAGGAAGCACAGGGCCTGCAGCTCGTCGCTCATGCTTTCGCGGCCGGCCGACAGGCGGACCATCGAATGCGGCATGACGATGCGGGCCACCGCGATCATCCGCACGAATTCAAACGGATCGAGCTCGGCACTGCCATGCAGCGGCGTGCCCGCCACCTGCACCAGGCGGTTGATGGGCACCGAGTCCGGGTGCGCCGGCAGGTTGGCCAGCGCCTGCAGCAGGCCTGCGCGGTGGTCGCGGGTCTCGCCCATGCCAACGATGCCGCCACAGCAGGTCTTCAGCCCCGCATTGCGCACGTTCTCCAGGGTATCCAGCCGGTCCTGGTACTGGCGGGTATGGATGATGGAGTCGTAGTAGTCCGGCGCCGTGTCCAGGTTGTGGTTGTAGTAGTCCAGGCCGGCGGCTTTCAGCGCCTGTGCCTGGTGGTCTTCCAGCATGCCGAGGGTGGCGCAGGTCTCCAGGCCCAGCGACTTCACCTCGCGGATCATGGCCGCGACCTTGGGGATGTCGCGGTCCTTGGGCGAGCGCCAGGCCGCGCCCATACAGAAGCGCGAGGCGCCGGCCTGCTTGGCGGCGCGCGCGCGCGCCACCACGCTGTCGGTGTCCATCAGCTTCTGCGCATCCACGCCGGTGTCGTAACGCTGCGCCTGCGGGCAATAGGCGCAGTCTTCCGGGCAACCGCCGGTCTTGACCGACAGCAGGGTCGACACCTGCACCTGGGCCGGGTCGAAGTGCTGGCGATGCACACTGGCTGCCAGATGCAGCAGCTCGGGGAAGGGCAGCGCGAACAGGGCGAGCAGCTCTTCACGTTTCCAGTCGTGGCGGATGACGGGGGTCATTGGTATTACCTGACGGTGCGGACTACGGAAGCGGCGCAGTCTGGTCAGCATGGATAAGACTGTCAACTACATTGGACGTGATTTGGTTTACGGCATCGGCAGGCGCCTGTCGCTTGCCCTGTTCCCGCCACGCTGCCTGTTGTGTGGCGAGCCCGGTGGCGGGGGATTGGATCTGTGCCAGCCGTGCAACCGCAACCTGCCCTGGCTGGGTGTGGCCTGCCGGCGTTGCGCGCTGCCGTTGCCCGCCAGCGAGACAGCCGGCATCTGCGGTGCCTGCCAGCGTGGCCGCTCCCCCTTGCAACAGGTGCGGGCTGCCTTTCTTTATCAGGCGCCGCTCAATGCCCTCGTGCTGCGTTTCAAGTTCCATCGTGACCTGTCGGCGGGCCGGCTGTTGGCGATGTTGATGGCGCAGGCGCTTGCCGGGGCGGAGCGTCCACAGGCGCTGGTGCCGGTGTCCTTGCATCTGGGCCGGCTACGCCAACGGGGCTATGACCAGTCGCTTGAACTGGCAAAGCCTTTGGGGCGCGCGCTGCAGTTGCCGGTGTGCACCCTCCTGCAGCGTCGCCATGCCACGGCCCCGCAGTCCGAACTGGACCAGGCCGCGCGTCGCCGCAACCTGCGCTCGGCCTTCACGGTGGCCGGCTCCGTGCCTGCGCATGTTGCGTTGGTGGACGACGTGATGACCACCGGCGCCACCGTGCAGGCGGCTGCGCGGGCCCTGCACCGTGCGGGGGCGACGCGGGTGGATGCGTGGGTGGTGGCTCGCGTGCCCTGATCACCGCGGCCCGCGCATTGATCATGGTCATGTGTTCACGACGTGGCACGGCCTAGACTGCGGGCGAGGGGGCTTCGTTCCACTTCGTCCAAAGGAGATTGCAATGGGTGCATCCCCGATTTTCCCGGCCGGTTCACTATTTGGCACGCTGGCCCGCAACTGGTGGGTGGTGTTGCTGTTCGGCCTGTTGGCCATCGTGTTTGGCGTGCTGACGCTGATCTCACCGGTCCGCACTGCCGCCATGTTGGCCGTGTGGCTGGGTGTGATGGCCATCGTCGAGGGCGTGGTGGCGCTGGTGGCCGCATTCAGCGGTTCAGCGCCGGTATCGCGCGGCTGGGCGGTGTTCTACGCGCTGGTGTCGATTGCGTTCGGCGTGCTGGCGGTGATCAACCCGCTGGTGACGGCCAGCGTGTTGTTGTTGTTCCTGGCCGCGTGGCTGGTGGTGGGCGGCATTTACCGCATCATCTTTGCAATCCGCGTGCGCAAGCAGATCCGCGGTGAGTGGATGTTGGTACTGAGCGGCCTGCTGGCGGTGGTTCTGGGCGTGATGTTCGCCCTCAACCCATTGTCGGGCCTGATCGTGACGTCGTTGTGGATCGGTGCGCTGGCGCTGGTTTATGGCGTGCTGCAGGTGGTTGCGGCTTTCCGCCTGCGCGCGCTGCGCTGAGGGAACACGCCTGCAGGGTCTGTCGCTTCAGCGCGCTCTCCCTTTGCGTCCGGCAAGGGGAGAGGCGCTGTATTGCGTGTGCTGTTGGAGCGTTGGCTTCGCGGCTTATGCCGCTGCTGCTTCGCCGCCGATGGCTGGCCCGGATCCGGGTGGGTGTTGCGCCTATCGCAGGTATTGGCTGGCAAGGATGCCGGCAAACAACACCGCGCCCACCCAGTTGTTATGCAGGAAGGCCTTGAAGCAGGGCTCGCGCTCCCGGTTGCGGCACAGCCAGAACTCGTAGACGACCAGCAGCATCGCCACGCAGATGCCGGCCCAGTAGGCCCCGCCCAGTCCGGCGCGTTGCCCGGCCAATGCCATCGCGCCGAAGAACAAGGCATAGAGGATGCCCTGGATCACCAGGTCCAGATCGCCGAACAAAATGGCGGTGGAATGCGAACCCACCTTCAGGTCATCGTCGCGGTCGACCATGGCATACCAGGTGTCGTAGGCGGTGGACCAGAGGATGTTTGCGGCGTAAAGCACCCAGCCCAGCGGCGGGATCTCGCCCTGGATGGCTGCAAAGGCCATCGGGATGCCCCAGCCGAAGGCCATGCCCAGATAGACCTGCGGCAGGTGGGTATAGCGCTTGAGGTAGGGGTAGCTGGCAGCCAGGAATACGCCGATGAAGCTCAGCCCGATGGTCAGGGCGTTCATTGTCAGGACCAGGGCAAATGCCACCAGCATCAGGCCTGCGAACAGTGCCAGTGCCTCGCGCCCGGAGACCGCGCCGGTAGCCAGCGGCCGCTCCTTGGTGCGTTTGACATGCGGGTCCAGCCAGCGGTCTGCATAGTCGTTGATCACGCAGCCGGCCGAACGGGTCAGCCAGACGCCGGCGGTGAACACGAACAGCGTCCACAGTGGCGGGGTGCCATCGGCGGCCAGCCACAGCGCCCACCAGGTGGGCCAGAGCAGGAGCAGGGTGCCGATCGGGCGGTCGGCGCGCATCAACTTCCAGTAGTGCCCGAGCCGCGCGCTGAGGTCTGCGGCCGGTGGGGTAGAGGTGGGGTGCTTCATGCTGCAAAGGTTACCAGTTGGGCGGGGCTGGCTTGCGAAATTGGCAGGGGGGCAGACCTGCGGCGGGTTTTGCCGTTAGAATGCGCGTCCGCCTGGTTCAGCCGCGCGGAACAATGCGCCCGTAGCTCAGCCGGATAGAGTAGTGGCTTCCGAAGCCATTGGTCGGGGGTTCGAATCCCTCCGGGCGCGCCAGATTCCATCGCGCATCGCGCGATAGACACAAAGCCCCGCATGCCGGGGCTTTGTGCTGTCTGCGGGTTGCTTGCCGCTTCATCCCGTCAAGCGGAATCAGGCCGAGGGCATGTCCTGCGAGCGCACGCGGTGCTTGCGTCGTGCGCGCAACGCCCGACCCACGCGTGACTCGGTCCTGCGTTCCAACACCACATCGATGTAGTCGGCGGCGAGCAGAAGCCCATCCATGTCCAGTCCGCACTGGATGCCCAATTCTGTCATCAGATAGGCGATGTCTTCCGTGGCCAGGCTGCCGGCCGCACCGGGGAAGTGCGTATTGCCGCCAAGCCCCGATATGGCGGTGTCGAATGCGCGAACGCCATGCTCAAGTGCTTCCACCACGTTTGCGATGCCCAGCCCGAAGGTATCGTGGAAGTGGCAGGCCAACGCCTTCACCGGCACTTCGGCCACGCAGGCGCGCAGCAGGGTGCCGATGGAGGCGGGTGTTCCGGTACCGGTGGAATCGATAAGGCTGATTTCGCGGCAGCCCATGTCATGCAGCTGCTTGACCTTGCGCACGACCTCGGCGGGCGCGACCGGGCCGGTGAAGGGGCAGTCGATCACGGCCGACAACGTAGCGCGCACCTGGATGCCAAGCCCCAGGGCGAAACCGGAGATCTCGTCGGCCCGACGCAGGCTTTCGGCGATATTGCAGTTGAGATTGGCGCGGCAATAGGCGTCGGTTGCAGCCGTAGCCACGGTGATGTCCCGACAGCCGGCGGCCACTGCCATCTCCAGTCCCTGCAGGTTGGGCACCATGGCCGAGCGGATCCTGTTGGCCTGCGAGCCGCCCAATAGATCGAACACCGTCGACGTATCGGCAAGTTGCGGCACCCAGCGCGGAGAGATGAAAGCGCCAACCTCCACCTCTCTCAGTCCCGCGAGTTCCAGCAGCTCGACGAGGTTCATGCGCACGATGGGATCGAGTGCGCGTATCTGGCTCTGCAGGCCACGACGTGCGCCGACCTCAATGATGCGCACGCGATCAAGCTCCGTGGTACGTGCGTCCATCACTGGCGACCTTCGCAAGCCGCGGTTGCTAGGGTGCCGCCTTGCCCTGCATTGGGCTGGGGAACGCATGCCCGGAACGTCTGTCCAAGCGACAGTGCTTTTCCCCCAATGAATCCCAGGATTGAGCCTCGTGTTACCCCGGCCTTTCTACCCGGCGGACTGTAGGGCGATCTCTCGATGTACAGCATGTGGCTGACATTCTCGGGACGTGCGGTATGCGTGATCACGTTGCATCCGTAGGCGGTAAAAGAAGCCTTCAAGATGACCCAGTGATGTATCGCGGCAATGGCCCATAACCCGCGAATTATGGGTACACAGCAACAGAACAGTTGCGGGGAAAATAGTCAGATTTATCTGACAGAAAATGCTTATTTATGCTCTTACGGAGGCTATTGCCAGGTGGATACAGTCCCTGCCGACGAACTCCCCCTGGATATAAAATGCTCTCCGAACCGCGAAAGATCTCATTGGCCGAAAAGGTCGCGATGGATATCGGTCGCCAGATACTGGCGGGGATTCTGAAGCCTGGCGACAAGTTGCCCTCGCTGCGTGAGTACGCGCGACTCAATGGTTATTCGAAAAACACCGTGATCTCTGCCTTCGATCTGCTGGGCGAGCGCGCATTGGTTGAGCCGCGCCACGGCAAGGGCTTCTTCGTGCGTGGCGTGGAAGCCCCCGCCGAACGCGAGGATGATGAGGAACCGGTGGGTTACAGCCGGGTCATCGATACCCTCTGGCTAATGCGACAACAGGCCATACGTGAGCCGGGGCGTTCACACCTTGCAGAAGGTTTCCCTCCTGTCGACTGGCTGACCTACATGCGCCTGGATCGTTTCCACCGCCAGGTCGTGCGCTCGGTGGGCGGGCTATTCCGCTACGGCAACCGCTATGGCTATCAGCCACTGCGACAGCAGCTGGTGCGACGGTTGGCGGCGCACGGCATGGAGTTGGGCATCCGTCAGTTGGTCACCACCTTTGGTGCCAATCATGCGCTTGACCTCATCATTCGCCGCTATGTGGCGCCGGGCGACACCGTGCTGGTTGAACAGCCGGGTTATTACCCGTTGTACGGCAAGTTGCAGCTGCATGGGGCCAAGCCCATCGCAATCAATCGACGCGCCGATGGGCCTGACTTGGCCGAGCTGGAACTGGCGTTGCAGCAGACCAAGGCGCGTGTGTTCTTCATCCAGACCATCGCCCACAACCCTACCGGCACCGATGTTGCGCCGGTGGTTGCCAAGCGCGTGCTGGAGCTTGCGGCGGCGCACGACGTATTGATCGTCGAAAACGATGCGATGGCGGACTTCAAGCCGAACTCTGCCTTGCGTCTGTCGTCGTTGGCGCAGTTCCGTAACACCTTGTATGTAGGCAGCTTCTCCAAGTCGGTGTCGGCTTCGTTGCGGAGCGGCTTCATTGCCGGCGAGAGTTCGCGCATCGAGGAGCTCGCCGACTTGAAGATGTTGCTGCACATCGGCAGCAGTGAGTACGGCGAACGGGTGCTTGAAGCAATCCTGCGGGAGGGCAACTTCCTGCGACATGTCAGCCGGCTGCAGGATCGCACCCGCGCAGCCACGGCGGAGGGCCTTGAAGTGCTGCAGCGCTTGGATGCAACTGTCTTCGCCACACCCGAACAAAGCCTTTACCTGTGGGCGAAGTTCGGCGGTATCAGTGACACGCGCGCTTTGACCACCCGTCTGCTGGAACGTGGGGTTGTGCTGGCGCCAGGCGCGTTCTTCAACCTGGACGCAGACCAGGTGTCGCCTTGGACGCGGCTCAATGTGGCCTATTTGTCCGACCCCCTGTTCCTGCGCAGCATGCGCGAAGAACTGGATGGCATCACCGGCGGCTGAGCCGCCGGGCAATGATGCAAGCGCCCCGTCGGGGCGCAATGCAACGAGGGAAATAGTGCCATCGACCGCGGCTTTTCAACGTCGGTCTGGCAGGGCCAACCAGCGGCCCTTTCTTTGTTCATCATTCCTGCGCCCTTGTCCCGTCAGAGGAAAGGGTCAGTTTGGTCATGTCTGCGCCAGAGCCCCTGCCGAGAGGCGGGGTGCTGTGCGTGCCCGGAACTGGCTGTCGGTAGGTAGGTGGGTACGCCGACCTGACGGGTTCACCCTTCGTTTCGGGTTGTGAAATTCAATTTCACAATACGCGCCGGTATTGCCGAATATGTGCACTGAGATGCGAATGCACGATGTCTGCAATTTGGCGAATTTCATTGATTTTTGGCGATATTTACCGGAATTTTGCGATTGTAAAGCGCGATGTGCATCACATTTCATGGTCGTAAGTGCCGTGAATCTTTCTTCATCGTAAAAAACGCCGGCTTGGCTAGGATGCCGCCCAAAGTGTGATGCCTCGTCGATTTTTGGCGCTTGATCTATGGATCAGAACCTGATTTCGACGTGAAGGCCTGCGCAGCTCAGGGGGCGGCGGTGCGGATGGGGGGGCCCGTTTTCAGCACAAGCAAGCAATCTTGGATCGCAGCGTGGCCGAGCAGACACCTTGGGGGTTGTTTGCGTTCGGAATTCGTCGCTCCAGCGTAGGGGGGGCGCGTGCATTGGGCTGGAAGGCCCATCGGAGCTGCGTGTGTTTGCCAAGTCTATCGTTGCGGGTTTGAGCCGCTTGCTGTGCGTCATGGCTGTCACTGGCGCGTTTGCCGTGCCAGCTGTCCAGGCACAGAACGCCACCAATACGGCCACGCTCACGCCGCCTGCTGGCGTCACCATTCCGACGACCAATCCGAGTTGTCGGGATACAGATTCCGATACGACGACCAGCGTTTCGCTGGCTTCCAACGTCTGCACCGCGACTGATTCGGATCCGATCACCGCCCCACAGCTGCGCCTGACCAAGACGGCCAGCACGTCACCAATGGTGGTCGGTGTGGCTGCGAGCTACACATTGAAGGTCGACAACATCGGCACGGCGGCTACTACCGCTGCTGCAACCGTGACCGACACCATCCCGACAGGCCTGACAATCGGCACCTTGCCGGCTGGATGCACCAACCCCTCGGGGCAAACGGTGAGCTGCACCATCCAGCCGGGGCTTGCTGCCACCAACGGCACTATCAGCTTTGTCATTCCGGTGACGCCCACTGCGGCGGCCGGTACAAGCATCACCAATACTGCAAGGGTCAGTGGCGGTGGCGACGCTACTTGTCCGGCCGAAGAGCGCTGCACCGGTACCGTCATCACCCCGGTCGCAAAGCCCGAACTCGAACTGACAAAGACTGCCACGCTGGTAGCTGACCAGACGACAATCACCTACACCTTCAGCGTGCGCAACACCGGCGGTGTTGCCCTCAACAACGTCACTGTTTCCGATACCAAGCTGACCGGCCTGAGCTGCAGCCCGATCGCGACGCTGGCCATCAACGCAACGCAATCGTTCACTTGTACTGGCCATGTCTATACGGTCACTACCGCAGACTTCAACGCGGGATCCGTGGTCAACACAGCCACCGCCACCGGCACTCCCACAGGCGGTACAACCCCGGTTAGCGACGACAGTACGGTAACCACGCCGCTCACGCAGACGCCGAAGCTGACCTCGACCAAGGTGGTGACCTCGACCGGTCCGTACA
>NZ_DAMBEF010000005.1:126949-175637 GCF_032061965.1 Stenotrophomonas sp.
CCGATGTGGATGCCGGCAACGTCATCAACACCGCTGCGATCACCACAACCACGCCGGGGGCCTGCGCCACCGCGGCTGACTGTGCGCCGACGGTGACCACGCCGGTGACGCAGACGCCGAAGCTGACCTCGACCAAGGTGGTGACCTCGACCGGTCCGTACACCGTGGGCAGTGCAATCACCTACAGCGTGAGCGCAACCAACGCCGGCAATGTGACCCTGGCCGATGTGGTGGTGAGCGACAGCAAGCTGAGCCCGTCCAGCACCACCTGTGCCAGCCTGGCCCCGGGTGCGGTGTGCACCCTGACCGGCAGCTACACCGTCGTGCAGACCGATGTGGATGCCGGCAACGTCATCAACACCGCTGCGATCACCACAACCACGCCGGGTGCGTGTGCGGTGGCCGCTGACTGTGCGCCGACGGTGACCACGCCGATCACGCAGACGCCGAAGCTGAGCATCGACAAGACCGCCGACAAGGCGACGTATGCGGCCGTTGGTGAAGTGATCACCTACAGCTATCTGGTAAGCAACACTGGCAACGTCACCATCGATGCCATTTCGGTGGCCGATGACAAGATCGCCAGCGTCAGCTGCCCGGTGGCTACCCTGATCGCGGGCGCCAGCACCACCTGCACGGCCACCTACACGATCACCCAGGCCGATATGGACGCGGGCAAGGTGACCAACGTGGCAACGGCCAACGGCACCCCGACCGGTGGCACGCTGACGCCGCCTACGGATACGGTGACGGTGACTGCCCAGCCGACCCCGATTGTCGCCAACGACGACACCATGGCGCCGGTCAGCGGCAGCACCGGCGGCAATACGCCGACCGTGCTGGTCAATGACACGCTCAACGGCACGCCGGTCACCACCGGTACCGTGGACCTGCACAGCACCGGCACCAGCAGCACCGGTACCGCCCTGGGCCTGACCACGCCGCCGACCGCTGGCAGCATCACCATGAACCCGGATGGCACGCTGACCATCGCCCCGGGTACCACGGCGGGCACGTACACCTATACGTACGAGATCTGCGAGAAGCTCAACACCAGCAACTGCGACACCGCCGTGGCAACCGTCGTGGTGGGTGCATCGCCGATCGTTGCCAACAACGACTCGGCAACCACGCCGCAGAACACACCGGTGACGGTGTCGGTGCTGGGCAACGACACGCTGGATGGTGTGCCGGCCGACCCGGCCAAGGTAACCGTTACCCAGGTCAATCCGCCGGCCAACGGTAGTGTAGTGATCAATACCGATGGCACCGTGACCTACACGCCGAATACCGGCTTCGCAGGCACGGATACGTTCACCTACCAGATCTGCGAGAACCTCAACCCGACCAACTGTGCGACGGCGACGGTGACCATCACCGTGCTGCCCAACACCATCGAAGCCATTGACGACAGCGGCACCACCGAGCAGAACACGCCGGTGACCACGCCGGTGACCGGCAACGACACCACCACCGGTACTCGCCTGGATCCAGGTGCGTTGACCATCGTCACCCCGCCGGCACATGGCAGCACCGTGGTGAACACCGATGGCAGCGTGACGTATACGCCGAACCCGAACTTCTCGGGCACGGATACGTACGTCTATCAGATCTGCGATGTGTCCAAGCCGACGGCCAGCTGCGATACGGCGACGGTGACCATCATCGTCACCCCGAACCGCATCGAGGCCATCGACGACAGCGCGACTACGCCTATTGGTACGCCGGTCACGCTGGATGTCATCGGTAACGACACCACCGTCAAGGTTCCCTTGGATCCGTCCTCGGTTACCGTCGTGACGCAACCGTCCAATGGCACGGTGGTGTGCACCGCAGGCAGCTGCGTGTACACGCCGAACCCGGGTTACGTGGGCAACGACAGCTTCGTGTACCGCGTCTGTGACGTGTCGGTGCCGACCCCGGTATGTGACACCGCCACCGCCACCATCAAGGTCGAAGGTGACACCCAGGTGCGCGTGACCAAGCAGGCCAGCCCGCGTGACGTGAAGGTCGGTGACCTGGTGCGTTACACCGTCACCATGGAAAACGTGGGTGAGTCCGACGTGGTCGATGGCACCCTGGTCGACACGCCGCCGCCGGGCTTCACCCTGGTGACCGGCTCGCTGGAAGTGGCTGATCGTGATGGTGCCGGCCGCTTGGCGGGCAGCTATCCGATCCGCGTGGACCAGCTGGACATCGCCAAGGGCGACCGTGCCACCGTTACCTATCTGCTGCGTGTCGGGGCAGGGGTGCGTGGCGGTACCCATACCAACTCGGCTGAAGTCCACGACAACGGCCAGCGCATCTCCAACGTGGCTACCGCCACGGTGCAGATGGTGTCCGACCCGATGATGGATGAATCCACCATCTTGGGCAGCGTGTTCGATGATCGCGATGGTGATGGTTGGCAGGACAACGCCGACATGTCGGATATCCGTGTGCAGGGCGGCTTCGATGCCGGTGCCTACGTGGCCAACTCGACCACGGTTGATCGCGGTAATGGCCCGCAGCCGGAAGCTGATGCCAGCTCGCCGATGCTGCATGGCATTGCCATCGGCGGCATTGGTGGCCGTCAGTCGGATGCAGATCCGGCCAGCGCCCGCCAGGTCGTGGTGAGCCAGCTGCTGCGTTCGCCAACCTTCACCGGTGATTTTGTGCTGACCACCAAGCAAGGCGTCACCCTGCGCATGGATGCTGCTGGCAACACCACGGTCAAGGCTGAAGGTGGCGATGCCGCCAAGGGTCTGAGCGCGGCACTGCCGAGCGTGCAGCGCAAGGTCAGCCCGGCCGATGGTGGCTACCGCGTTGACTACGTCATCGCCAATGAAGGCGTGGATGAGCGTGGTATCCCGGGCGTGCGTATCGCATCGGTGGAAGGCCTGCTGGTCGAAACCGACCAGTTCGGTCGCTACAACCTGATTGGTGTTGAAGGTGGACGCGATGATCGCGGCCGCAACTTCATCCTGAAGGTGGACCCGGCAACCTTGCCGCCGGGTAGCGTGTTCACCACCAAGAACCCGCTGGTACGCCGTATCACCCCGGGGCTGCCGGTACGCTTTGACTTCGGTGTCAAGCTGCCGCCCGGCCTGGTGGAGGGCCAGTCCATCGAGAAGGTGGAGATGGAGCTGGGCGAAGTGATGTTCGCCCCGGCCAGCGCTGAAGTGCGTAGCCAGTACCTGCCGGCCGTGGAGAAGATGGCCGAGCAGGTGCGCAATCACGGCGGCGGTGAAGTGGTGATCGGTGCCCACGGAGAGGACGAGCTGCTGGCGTTCGACCGTGCGGTAGCGGTGCGCAAGGCGCTGGTGGCGGCATTGCCGGCCGATATCGCTGCGCGTACCCAGGTCAGCCTGCGTACCAACACCATCGATGAGCAGACCACCGTGGTGGGCTTGCTGTCGTGGCCGGTGCTGGGCAACGCCTTGTTCGATACCGACAAGGCCACCATCAAGCCCGAGTACGACGCACTGCTGGCCCGCATCGCCAATTACCTGGTGGAAATGGACAGCCGCATCATCAAGATCGTCGGCCATGCCGACCGCCGCGCATCGGATGCCTACAACGACGCACTGGGGATGCGTCGTGCCAAGGCCGTCTACGACGCGATCACCGCGCATCTGCCGGCGTCGCAGCGCGACAGCATCAGAGTTGAGACCGTCCCTGGCGAGCCCACCGCCTCATCTGGGCAGGCTGCCAAGGAGATCACGCCATGAAAATGAAACTATTGGATTACGCGTTGCTGTGTGCGTTGTCGGGCATGGCTGCCTCGGCGCAGGCGCAGGCGGTGAGTACGTCGCCGGCTGCCGCCGGGCAAGAGGCTGCATCGTGCACCGACGCTGGCTGTGACAGCGACGACGGCATGCTGTTCAAGCTGATCACCCGGGGCGAAAAGGAAACAGTGGTGCCGCAGGCCGATGCCACGTCGTCGGTACAGCTGGCGCCGGACCGTCGTGTGTCTGTTGAGGCGGAGAAGATCCAGAGCGACTGGAAACGCGATCTGCAGCCGGGGCAGGCCATCGCCATTGGCAAGTGGTCGCTGCAGCTGCCCAATGGCGGCGTGATCTGGGCAACGGAAGATCCCAACCTGGGGCAGCCGTCGTTCAGCCTGTCGGCACCGTCGCTGGTGCCCTTCGATGGCAGTCGTGTCACCAAGCCGGTGCAGTTCTATGCGTACAACAACTATTCGGCGTTCATGCAACGCGCCGAGGTGTTGGTGTATCGCGCCAGCGACACCGATCTGGTGGATCCGGTCGCGGTGATCCCGCTGCCGGTGGCCGCGTCGACCACGTTGGAATGGGATGGCAGCCTGCCGTCGGGCTACAAGCCCAAGGTCGGTGACGAACTGGTCTACATCGCCCGCGCCTACGGGGCCGATGGCGCTTTCGATGAAACCTATCCCAGCCGCCTGCAGTTGGTGCGTCCGGAGGAAGCCGAACGCGGTGCGCAGCTGCTGCGCAACTCGGTGGAGAAGAGCAAGGGCACCGCCTTCAATACCGATGATGCGGAACTGCAGAGCCTGGTGGACCAGAGCTTTGGCCGCGACAGCCTGCGCCAGCAGAACATCGCCATCTATGGCTCGCGCATCCGCATTCAGGGGCGCAACCTGCCCGAGCGCGCCAGCGTAAAGATCAACGGCCAGATGCAGCCGGTGGATATGGAAAGCAAACTGGTTGCCGAGTACCTGGTGCCGGTGGGTGAGCACAAGTTCGACATCGACATCGCCGCAGGCAAGGATGCGCCGGCGATCCGCGACCAGTTGGACGTGGATGTCACCGGCCGCTACATGTTTGCCGTGGCCCTGGCCGACTTCACTCTGTCCGGTGGCAGCGTGTCCGGCTCACTGGAGCCGCTGGGCAACGATGACCGCTACGAGAAAGACCTGGTGGTCGATGGCCGCCTGGCGTTCTATCTGAAGGGCAAGGTCAAGGGAAAGTACCTGGTGACAGCGCAGGCAGATACCCAGGAGCATGAAGTCAACGAGATGTTCAAGGGTTTCTGGGATGCAGACCCGCAGGACATCTTCCGCCGCCTGGACCCGGACCAGTACTATCCGGTCTACGGTGACGACTCCACCACCTACCGTGATGTGGACACGCAGGGTCGCCTGTACGTGCGCGTGGACTGGGACAAGAGCCAGGCGCTGTGGGGCAACTTCAATACCGGCATCACCGGTACCGAAAATGGCCAGTACTCGCGTTCGCTCTACGGCGGTGCGTTGAGCTGGCGCAGCCGTGGCACCAACCCGTGGGGCGATGCGACCTCCGAGGTTCGCGCATTCGGTTCCGAAGCGCAGAGTGCGCCGGGCCACAGCGAGTTCCTGGGCACCGGCGGCAGCCTTTACTACCTGCGCCACAACGACATCCTGCCGGGTTCGGAAAAAGTCGCCATCGAAATCCGCGACGCCACCACCGGTCGTGTCGAGAAGCGCGTTGAGCTGCAATCCGGCGCTGACTACCAGATCGATGAATTCCAGGGCCGTTTGATCCTGTCCGACGCACTGTCCATCGTCACCCGCGATGGCTTGCCGCGTCTGTCGCGCGATACCCCGCTGGACGGCTACACCCAGGTGCTGCTGGTCGACTACGAGTACCTGCCGACCGGCTTCAACCCGGATGAGGTCACCGCAGGCGTGCGTGGCAAGCATTGGTTTGGCGATCACGTCGGCGTTGGTGTCACCTATGTGGATGAGAACCGCGCAGGCGACGACTACACCCTGGCAGCGGCAGACCTCACCCTGCAGGCCGGTCGCGGCACCTACCTGAAGGTGGAGCAGGCGCGTACCGAAAGCACCAGCGCACCGGTGTTCTACTCGGAGAACGGCGGCCTCACCTTCGATCAGCTCAACTCCGGGCTGGGTGCGCGCCGCGAGGGCGATGCGACCTCGGTCGAAGCGCGGGCCAACTTCAAGGAACTGGGCTGGACCCAACTGGACTGGTCGGCCGGCGCGTGGATGCGCCGGGTGGATTCGGGCTACTCCATTGCCCGCTACGACACCGGCGAAGAAGTGCGCGAGCACGGCGCCGAGTTCCGCGGCCAGCTGTCGCCGGACTTCGATATCTACGGCCGTTACAGCCGCGCAGAACGCGGTGCCGAGTACCTGGAACAAAGCCAGCTGACCGGCGAATGGCGCATCAACGAGGACAATACGCTCAGCGCCGAGCTGCGCCGTGTCGACGAAAGCAGCTTGACCAGCCAGGGTATCGGCACGTTGGGGGCGTTGCAGTACAAGCACCGCTTCGGCACCAGCTTCGACATGTACGGCACGGCGCAGGCCACGCTGGATGATGACGGTGGCAAGTACCGCGACAACGACGCGATCACGGTGGGCGGTAATTACCAGTTCGGTAATCTGTCCAGCGTCGGCGCGGAGGTTACCAGCGGCGACCGCGGTGATGCCGCGCAGGTCAACGCCGAGTACCGCTTGACCTCCGACCACTCCATCTACGGCAACTACACCTTCACCAATGCCACCAGCAGCGACTATGACTCGCTGTTCAATCCGGTGCAGCGTGATGGTTGGACGCTGGGCCAGCGCTGGCGCCTGTCCAACCAGGTCAACGTGTTCAATGAAAGCCAGTACCTGAAGGCGCGCAACGAAACCGGCCTGGCGCACACCTTTGGCATGGATTTCTATCCTGGCGTGGGTTGGACGTTGGGCTTCCAGCTGCAGGATGCGGAGCTCGATCGTGGCACCGGCAACATCAACCGTCGCGCGGTGAGCGTCAACGGCGGCCGTACCTCGGCCGACACCCAGTGGAGCAGCAAGATCGAATGGCGTCAGGACAGCGGTGCCGAACGTCGCGAGCAGTGGGTCACCACCAACAACCTGACCCACAAGTTCAACGACAGCTTCCGCATCGCTGCCCGCTTCAACTACTCTGATACCGACGATGAGCTGGATCCGCTGGCCGGTGCGCGCTTCATCGAAGGCAATGTCGGCTTTGCGTATCGTCCTTTCAACAGTACGCGTTGGGGTCTGTTGGGCCGCTATACCTATCTGTATGACGTCTCCACCTTGGCCCAGGACACCAGCAGCGCGTATTACGACCAGCGCAGCCAGGTGTTGTCGTTCGAAGGTGTTTACCGCCCGCTCAACAATTGGGAGTTCGCGCTCAAGGCCGCACGCCGCGAAGGCGAGGTGCGCATGGGTCGCATGACCGGTGCCTGGGCTGACTCGGCGGCAACGCTGCTGGCCGCACAGGTGCGCTACGGCATCACCACCGACTGGCATGCGCTGGCCGAGTACCGCAGCTTGATCGTCAAGCAGGGCGGCCGCAGGCAGGGCGCGTTGGTGGGCATTGATCGTGACATCGGCAAGAACTTCCGCGTGGGTGTCGGCTACAACTTCACCGACTTCAGCGACAAGCTCACCGATTTCGATTACGACCACCGCGGATGGTTCTTGAACGTCGTGGGAAGTTATTGATTGGCTATGGCGATGAGAATGGCTGCGAATCAGGGGTGCAGTTTGGATACTGGATTGGCACGGAATGTTGGTGGACGGGCGCGTTCGCTACTGGGTCGGGCGGTGTTGCCACTGGCTATCGTCACGGTGGCATTGCTGCCATTGTCGGGCTCGGCAGCGGAAACCACGACGGGTTTGTGGACCTTGCCCAGTGGTGCAACAGATTCCTCCAAGTCCCTTGGCACTACGCTGCCTTCGGGTTTGGGAGTGCGTGTCGATCTTTCGGGGGGCGCTGACACGGTGATCTTCCAACCGCAGGGTACCGGGCAAGGTCTTGCAGACACGTCGGGGACGGCGGCGATGTATTACCCAGCGTCGATGCCCCTCGGCAGTGGTGCGGTAGGCATCAGTACCAACCCCAATTTCCTGACCACTCGTTGCGCATTGAATGCGCAGACGCAAAGCGGCTCCTTGCGTCCATGTGGTCGCCTGACCATCACATTTGCGCATCCGGTCAGAAATCCGAGGTTCCACGTCGCCGGGCTCGGCGGTGGTAGTCCAGTCCCGGGATACAAGGTCAGCGCAGGTCACAACCTGGTGACCGTTGGGCATGTGTTCAACACCACAGCGCCAGCGGCGGCGCGCGTCAACATGAGCGTTGGCACGGCATCGTTCCAGCGGTCGAGCGCGGCGGGTGCCGGCGCGAGTTGTTCAGGAGAGAATCCAACAGCGGTCTGCGGTTCAGCGGCAACGACGCTGACGGCCGCGGTCATTCCGGTGGATATCGGCGTCTACTACGATGGGGGCACAACCGCCTCGCAGGCAAGCAACGATGGCTATCGCATGCGGTGGAGCGTGGACAACGATTTCGGCGATGCCCCGGCCAGCTACGACCAAGGGCGGCCTGCCTCCCATGTGCTTAGTGACCTTGCCCTTGGTACGGGTGGGTTGGTGACGCCGGAGTTCGCTGAAACCATCATCAGCGTAAACGGCCAGGCCAGCCCCTATTCCGCAGCGAGCGGGGCAGTCGGGGATGCGGACAACGCGTTCTCGGCGGCATTGCCGACCGCCGCAGGCGGAACCAGTTATTCGATCACAGTACCGGTATCGAACGTCAGCAAATTGGCTCGACTTTGCGGCTACATGGATTTCAACAGAGACCAGGATTTCGCCGATGCGGGTGAGATGGCGTGCACAACGGTCGCCGCTGGCGCCACAAGCGCTCCGTTGACCTGGTCAGTACCTGTCAACGTGTCTGCCGGTGCCAGCTACATGCGGCTGCGTCTGGGATATACGGCGGCTCAGGTGCAAAGCCCGGTCGGTGCTGCAGACAGCGGCGAGGTGGAGGACTATGCCGTGACTTTGGTGGCGGCGCCGCCACCGTTTGCCGCCTGTCCGACCGGCGCTTTCGTTACCAGCAAGGTCGGTGGAGTCGGTGCGACGGGTCTGTATACGATGGATATCGCAACCGGCAACATGACGCTGCTCGGGACCAATACGACGATTGCCGAGGTCAATGGTGCGGGCTTCCGTCAGGCAGATGGATATCTTTGGGCCTGGGGCAACCCTTCGGCACAGCGGCGTCTGGTGCGCATCGGAGCAGGTGGAGCAGCAGATGTCCCGTTTGCAACGCAACCGGTCTTTGCTGCTGGGCTGGTGACCTCCGCGCCCGCGCTGGATGCCACGACGCAGGTCTACAACGCAGATGTGCAGCCCAACACGGGTTATTACGTGGCGTCGGTCAACAACTACCTGTACTTCATGGACGTCTCGACCAATACCGTGGTCAAGGTAGTGCAGCCCTCACCGGCGGATGGTTTGTCCGATACCACGGACATGGCTTTCCATCCGAATGATGGCTATCTCTACTCGGTGGTGAAGACATCCCGCAAGGTAATCCGTATCGATCCCAATACCGGCTCAATCACTCCGTTGAACGTAACCCTGCCTGCGGGAAACTCGGGCGGCTGGGGAGCGATCTTCTTTGACAGCCAGGGCACGATGTATGCCTACAACTCCAGCATCGGTACTACCGGCGCTGTGGATCGAATTTTCAATGTTGGGGCCGGGGATACCGGTACCTTGCTGACGGACCGGTTGAGCAGTACCGCGCCGACTTCTTCCAACCTGGATGGTGCGCGTTGCTCGGCGGCGCCGGCTCCGGCCGTGCCGCCCGCAATCGTGTTGCGCAAGACCACGACAGGCAGTGTGGGCGGTGCATTTGGTTTCAGCTTGACCAATACCAAGGTCGCCAGTGGCACGGTCACCACGACCGTCGCCGGAACGCCGGTGCAGGTTGAGGGTGATGCGGATACGACCAATGGGCTGAGCCCGTTCCAGGTAACCACCACGGGCCAGCCGGTGGTCATCACCGAGTCGACGCTGCCTGCTGGGTGGAAACTGACAGCTGCCAGCTGCAAGAACAGCGCGGGGACTGCCGTAGGTAGCCTCAGCGGTGCAGCCTACACCCTTCCTTCTACCGCGAACGGCGAACTGTACGAGTGCGATTTCACCAATGCACAGATGCAGGCTGACCTGTCGATAAGCAAGACCAACAATGCGACCAGTGTGGTGAAGGGCGGGACCGCCCAATACACAATCGTGGTCAAGAATGCTGGGCCGGATGCGGCCGATGGCAGCGTCATCCAGGACTCGATTCCGAGCACGCTTACCTGTACCGGTCCGGTTACCTGCACCAGTTCTGCCACCGCAGGCAATTGCCCGGTCGCCATTACCGTGGCGGGGTTGAATGCCGGGATTGTGTTGACGCCGCTGCCCAATGGCGACACCTGGACGATAAAAATGAACTGCTCCGTCAACTGAGGTGGTTTGAGGCGCCCCGGAATGGCTACGTATTTCACAACTTAAATACGCACCCTGTCACATAATCTCCTGGTCGCGAAGGAATGTACGTGGCGCCAGAATCGCTCTTGGGGAGTGTTGTTTTGGGGACTGGCTCTTGCATGTGAAGCGTTTCGCAGAAGCATGCAAGAGTCAGGTTTTTCACGTTGAAAGCTATTGCCTGGGTCACGCGACGAGCATGCGCTCCTGGCCAGGTCTGACATTCAATGTCGCCGCGCAGGCCGATCACGGTATCTGCATGGGATCAGCCTGTGGTCCCGTACCCGCCGAAGCTGGCGCTGGTTGATGATTTGGTTGTCCGAGTCGGGAGCAGCAGAGCTGCAGCATTTGGGTGCGCAGTGGGTGGCTTCCAAGCTCGTTATGCGGCTGCAACAGCCTACGTAGGCGAACAGGTCCAACCCGAAGGATCGCCAGGCGCCGTGCGGTAAAGGCTTGCGATTGGGGGCTGCACCCAACGCGGCTCTTCTTTGGATCGCAATCGTGATCATCGTCTCGGACTGCGATCCGGGACTCGGCTACTACTCGTCGAGGGAGTCGCTGTGCGTCGTGGCAAGACGCGGCGGGGGAACACCGATGGCCTTCTTGATAGTGCCATTCACATCAAATGGTCAGGGACAGGTTGCAGGGATTTGCAGGGGGGAGCATGCCCGACAGGACAAAGGCCATGGACAACAGGTTGAAGAAGTTGGCGGCAGCGTTACTTGCCTTGTCCTTCAGTGGACCTGCGCTGGCTCAATCAACATGGAAGACATTGATCAACGAGACGTTCGGCGTACAGGGGGTTACAACCAACGCGGGAGCCACAGCGGGCTGTGGCGCCAGCGGCAGAGCCAACATAAGCCAATCACCGGCGGCCGAGTTGATCCCGGGCAGCACGACCTATACAGCTCAGCTGACCAACGGGCTGAGTGATGGTTCCTATGCTGTTACCTCAAACAGCGATAGCGCGGATGATTTCTGCAACGGTTACGACAACCAGTGGCAGCATGGCTTGGATCACACGACTGGTGATACCAACGGCTACATGGCCCTGTTCAATGCCAATCCTGGAAAGGGCGGCGAACTGAATGGAAGCTACTACGAGTTCAGTACCAGTACCGCCGACGTTCCCGGCGCGACTTATCGCATATCGTACTGGGCGGCAAACATTCTTCGTTACAACGCCGCTCCCCTAGGCAACTACAAAACCGGCGCGCTGGATAACAACGGGTTTTATGAGGGGTATATCAACCTGCGCGTTCGCAGTGGCAGCAAAAGCACTGGCACCTTGTACGGCGAGGATCCAGTGCAGCAGGTGGTCTACACAAGGCCTGCGACATGTGGGACGTCCGGAGGTGCCTGTGCGAACTACCCGGCAAACGGAACCTATGCCGTGCCAGGGTTCCTGCCCAGGACCACAACCTCGAGCAACAGCACCATCCCGTGGCAGTCACGTGGCTTTACCTTCAAGCTTGGTTCGACCTACGCCGCCTCAGCTCTCTACTTCAATTGGTATAACTCGTCCAACGAAGAACCGCGGGGTACGGTTACCAGCAACGGCAACGACATCGCCATCGACGACATCAAGATCGAGATGGCTACGGCCACTATTTCGGGCGTGGTCTTCATTGATCAGAACGAGAATGGGCAGCGCGACGGTGCTGAGGTGGTGTTCAGCACACCTATCTGGGTGGCATCCGTCAGCGCTGTCGGCAAGATTATCGATTGGGCCTTGGTCAACCCAGGAACGGGTGCGTATACGGTGCAGGCGGTTGCCTGGTCGACCGATGACATCGGTCAGAAGCTGGTGCTGATGAACGCACAACCGGTGGTTGGTGCCATCGTCAGTGGCGGCGCAGCACCGAATGCTTCCATCCCCGCCGGTTGGACCGTGGTCAGCGAAGCCCCGAATCCCTCTTTCGGCGACAAGGGCAGCAAGATGGATGACGGCGTTGAAAACCTGACCAGCGCCCCGAATGCGACCCATCCCAATTTCAATTTCGGTCTGCGTCGGATGCCTACAGTCAGTGTGCAGAAGGTGACCGAGAACACTGCAGGCGGCCCTTTCGTTTTCACTGCTACCAACCTGAGTGGTGCGTTCGCCAATATCACCACAACAGCGGCCAATATCGCGCAGCCGCTCGCTCCGGTAGCCATAGCCGCATCCGTGGCAAACACCGCGGTCACCGTGTCCGAGGCAGCGCCAGCGACCTGGGCGCAGAAGAGCGTGATCTGCACTGACAGCAATGCCTCAGTCAGCGGAAACACCAATCCAGTGGTGCCCTTGACCGGTGGCAGTGGGCAATTGACCCTTCCTGCGGCGGTGATGCGGGAAGACGCTGTCATCAATTGCGTTTTCACCAATCTTGTCCCGCCCACACCATTCGCGACCTGCCCCACCGAGGCATTCGTAACCCGCGATACCGCGCTATACGCGTTGAATCTTCAATCGGGCGTGCCTGCCAGCCTGGGTTCGAGTCCGGTCCTGCAAGCCGGCGGAGGTACAGTCAATGGTATTGGCTTCGGCACCAACGGCTACATCTGGGGCTGGTACAACGGCGTTGGTCCGGATCGCCAGCTGGCCAGGATCGGGCAAAACGGCCGGGCGGATCTGCCTTACGGGGTGGCACCGGC
Organism: Stenotrophomonas sp.; assembly: GCF_032061965.1. GTDB lineage: Bacteria > Pseudomonadota > Gammaproteobacteria > Xanthomonadales > Xanthomonadaceae > Stenotrophomonas. The sequence goes on from NZ_DAMBEF010000005.1 coordinate 139,827, forward strand.
GGGGTTGGCCGGGGTTGCCTTTTACGCGGGTGACATCGATCCCGTGACCGGATTTCTGGTGTTGTCGTCAGGAGGCGCACTCTACGTGGTCAACGTTGCGACCAATACCCTGGTCGCGGGCCCGATCTCTGTGTCGCTCAGTCAGAGCACGGATATCGCGTTCGACAAACCAGGGCAGAACCCTGGTGGAGTGCGCTATCTGTATTCGGTGGAAAACAACACGGGCAAGGTTTTCCGCAGGACATGGAACGGTAGCAGCCTTGGTAGCGAGGAAACCCTAGCGATGCTGCCCATGCAACCGGGTAGCGGCGGCTGGGGAGCGGTGTTCCTGGATGACGCCGGCAGCGTGTATGCGTATCGGTCTGGAACGGTGGGTGGGGTGGAGACCGCACGCGGTATGGTCTATCGGGTGTTCAAAACGGCATCCAACACCTGGGCCTACGATCTGCTGACGGACAACGCCGACTCATCAGTCAACCTCGATGGTGCACGCTGCCCGGCGGCGGCATCACCGGTGCCTCCGGCATTGCTACTGCGCAAGACGACCGTTGATGGCGTCGGCGGAGCCTTCAATTACACGCTGACGAATGCGTCCGACAGCAGTGCCGCGGTAACGACCGTGTCCCCGAACGTTGCCACGGTGGTGGATGGTGATGCCTCGATTGCGGGTGAACAGGCCTTCTCGGTGCTTACTGGGGGGCAGGATGTCACCATTACCGAAGCCTCTGCTGCGTCACTGGGATGGGTACTGAGAAGTGCCAGTTGCAAATCGGCCGGTGGCGCGGAGGTGGGTGTGCTGGCCGGGTCGACTTATACGATCGCGGCAGCGGCGGTAGTGAATGGTGCGATCATCGAGTGTGACTTCGTCAACGAGAAGAACGTTGCCGATCTTTACATCACCAAGACCAACGCTGCGGCAACGGTAGTTTCGGGTGTTGCCTTTACCTATACGATCGAAATCGGCAACAAAGGACCGCAATCGGCCGATGGTGCAGTAGTTCATGATCCGGCCGTGAGCGGAATGAGCTGTGTCAATCCGGTGCAATGCGCTGCCACCAACACCGGTTGCCCCGCCGTGGATGTGGCGGCTTTGCAGGCGGGTCTGGCTATCCCGAGCTTTCCGAAAGATAGCAAGTTGATTTTCACTCTGAGCTGCACCGTGAACTGAGTGGAGTTTGGTTGCTCGGCATGAGCGTGTCCCCGGTAGCCGGCCGGGGACGATTCTGTTTACTGCCAAGCTGAGAGCGACAGCTTCAGCTCCGCAGCAAAGCCCTTGGCCGACTGCAGTGGTATTGCGAAGACATTGGGAGCCTGCTGCGCAATGCCGATGGCCTTGTTGCGGGCACCATCGAGCTCGGCCTCGTTCTTGGGGCCACCGGCCCACTGGTCGTCACTCCAGACATAGCGCAGGCGCCAACCTCCGGCGTCATCGGGTTTGGCGAAAACGACCAGCGTGTTGCGGAACAGGAACTCACCGGGGATGTGGCTTTTCAGGAACAGCGCACCGTCCACTTCATAACCGGCATTGCTGACCGCCAGGTCGATCGAGAAGGCGATCTCGCTACCGGCCATGATCTTGCTGCTGTCCAGGAATACCGAGAACAGCACGGTGGAGCGTTTGTCCTTGAGCAGGTTGCCCTGCGCATCGAAGATGTCGCCATATTCGCGACGGATCGCGCACTGGTTGGCCTGGGTACGTGAGGTGAGTTCATAGGTATAAGCGCCGCGTGGTGCCACCGTGGCCTCGATGTAGTATGAAGACTCGATTTTCTTGCCGCGCTTTCGCGCCGCCTCGATTTCCGGCGGGAAAGGCAGCGCACTGATGTCCAGCTGCGCGGTGGCACAGGTATCGCCAAACAGGAACCGCACCAGGTTCTGGTAGCCCTCCTCGGAATTGACGATGCCGAAATAGCCGCTGTGGCTGCGGTTGACGAAGGCACGTGGCGAGCCCTCCACATAGGCGTTGGCGATCCGCACCAGGCCATCGCTGAGCGCGCCTACAGCGAACGATGACAGCCCATGCGCGGCGGCGTAGTCGCGGCTGTTCGTCCCGATCAGACAGAACAGCCGCTCCGGCGGGAAGCCCGAGCTGCCCAGAGTATTGACCTTGTCCTTGGGCACCTTCAGGTACTTGCCCATGTTGGTCCGGTTGAAGTTGTTCAGATCGTTGATCGACAGCAGGTTGGGCAGGTTGATGCCGCCTACTTCAATGCCGTTGTGTGGCGTGGCATAGGTGAAGGCCTTGTCCACCATTGACCGTACCTCGGCGCTGGCTACGTCTGGGTTCTGCAGCAGGCAGCGACAGATCAAACCGCCCATCGAGTGCGCTACCAGGTAGACGCGGAACTCCTTGCGCATGGCTGCGTTGTTGCCACAGATGCTGTCGCGCAGCTGTTCGATGCGCTTGCCCAGTGCGGTGGCGGCGTCGATGATCGATGGCGTCTTGCCGTCGCCGAAGGCCGGGTCCGCGGGATCGTAGTAGCGGTGGATGACGATGCAGCGTGGCGAGATGCGGTCGCGCCGTTCGGCGCCAAACTCGTAGACGTCGCGGTAGTCATAGTCCTTCATCAAGCGCACCAGCGGCGACTCGAACACGAATTTGACGATGCTGCCGTCCTGCGCCTGGCGCATCTTGGTGGAGCCGGCCTCGAAGCCCATGAACGGGGTGGAGGTGGTCTCCACGATTTCGTCGCGTGTCATGGCATAACCGCGCACGTAGATGATCGGGAAGTAGGGGCGTTGGACGCGTTCCATGGGCCGTTCTCTGCGAGGTTTAGCGGTGATGGTGAACGGGTTTTGGGGATTTGTCCTGAATCTGGCGCGTTGCGTGTGGTCCTTCTTCAATCTTCCCCTTGGCTGTGCCAAAAGCATGGGGCGCAGCTTGGCCCTCGCCTGCGTCTTGTGCGGGGGAGGGCTGGGTAGGGGGTAAGCCCTGCCATTTTGTCCCCAGCAACCTAGCCCTCACCCCCAACCTGACCGCGATCCAATTGCCGATAGCCAATCGCCTCGGTCAGATGTGTGCGCAGGATGGCAACATGTCCGTCGAGATCGGCAATCGTCCGCGCCACCCGCAGGATCCGGTGCATCGACCGTGCCGACAGTTGCAGCCGTTCCATCGCCTGTTCGAGCAGATCGTTGTCGATTGCACTGAGTGTGCAATCACGAAGTGTTTCCGATTGCCCGAGGTGGGCATTGGCCTTGCCTGCACGTTGCAGTTGGCGCGCGCGTGCCTGTTTGACGCGTTCGCGTACAGCGTCGCTGCTTTCGCCGGCATTGCCGTCGCCGCGTAGCTCGCGCGGCGGCAGGCGGGCCACCTGCAGGTGCAGGTCGATGCGGTCCAGCAAGGGGCCGGAAATACGGGCGCGGTAGCGGCGCACGGCGTCGGCCGAACAGTGGCAGCGACCACTGCTGTCACCGGCCCAGCCGCAGGGGCAGGGGTTCATGGCCGCGACCAGCTGGAAGCGTGCCGGGAATTCGATGCTGCGAGCGGCACGTGAGACCGTGACCGTGCCGGATTCCAGTGGCTCGCGCAGCACTTCCAACGCATGGCGATTCCATTCGGGCAATTCATCGAGAAACAGGACACCGTTGTGGGCGAGGGAAATCTCGCCCGGCCGCGGATGCGAGCCGCCGCCGACCAAGGCCACCGCGCTGGCGGTGTGATGCGGGGCGCGGTAGGGGCGCTGCCGCCAGCGTGCCGGGTCCACACCGCGGCCGCTGAGCGAGGCAATGGCGGCCGTTTCCAATGCTTCTGCTTCACTGGCCTCGGGCAGTATGCCGGGCAGGCGTGAGGCAAGCAGGGTTTTGCCACAGCCTGGTGACCCGAGCAGCAACAGGTGATGGGCGCCAGCGGCGGCAATCTCCAGGGCGCGACGGGCTTGTTGTTGTCCGCGTACGTCGGACAGGTCAGCCGGTTGCAGCGGCAAGGCGGTCGGCATCTGCGCGGCGGGCAAATGCTTGTCGCCTGCCAGCGCGGCGCAGACCTCAAGCAGCGTGCGCGCGACGCGCACATCGGCATGTTGGGCGAGCGCGGCTTCATCCGCATTGCCGGGCGCGATGATCAGGGTCCGCTGCGCCTGCGCGGCGGCGATGGCGGCAGGCAGGGCGCCGTCGACTGCACGCAGTTCGCCGGTCAGGGCGAGTTCGCCGATGAATTCATGGTTGGCCAGCGCGTTGCGATCGATCTGACCGCTGGCGGCGAGGATGCCCAGCGCGATCGGCAGGTCAAAGCGGCCGCCTTCCTTGGGCAGATCCGCCGGTGCCAGATTGATGGTGATGCGGCGTGCCGGGTAATCGAACTGGGCGCAGAGGATGGCGGCGCGGACGCGATCGCGTGATTCACGCACCGCTGCTTCGGGCAGGCCCACGATCTGGGTCGAGGGCAGGCCGCCGGACAGGTGTACTTCCACCTGCACCGGCGGCGCGTGCACGCCAGCGCGGGCGCGGCTGTGCACCAGTGCCAGGCTCACGGCCCGGCGCTCAGGCGTTCTTGTCGGAGACGCGGTTTTCCAGGGCGACGACGGCTTGTTCCAGCGCGTCGAGCTTTTCACGGGTGCGCAGCAATACGGCGCGCTGCACCTCGAATTCTTCGCGGGTGACCAGGTCCAGCTTGCTCAGGCCGGCCTGCAGCGCGGTCTTGAAGGTGGCCTGCAGTTCTTCGCGTGATTCACGCAGGCCCGGCGGCACCAGGTCGCTCAGGCGGCGGGCCAGCGCATCGATGTGGTTGAGGTCGATCATGGGGTTTCTCCGCAGGGTTGGGCCTAGCGTGGAAGCTGGCCGCCGGTGGCGGGCATCGGTATCCGTTTTGACTGAAGGTAAGGATAGTCCGGAAGCTGGCGGGTGGCACCCCATCGTCTCGGGGTATGCTTCAGCCATCACTCAAGGAGCCGACCAATGAAGATGATCATGGCCATCGTCAAGCCGTTCAAACTGGACGACGTGCGCGAGGCGCTGGCTGAGCGCGGCGTGGCCGGCATCACCGTCACCGAGGTCAAGGGCTTTGGCCGCCAGAAGGGCCACACCGAGCTGTATCGCGGTGCCGAATACGTGGTGGATTTCCTGCCCAAGGTGAAGATCGAGGTGGCAGTGACCGATGCGCAGGCTGACGACGTGGTGGAAGCCATCGTCAAGGCAGCCGGCACCGGCAAGATCGGTGACGGCAAGGTCTTCGTTTGCGACCTGGGTAGCGTGGTGCGGATCCGCACCGGCGAAGTGGATGCCGATGCGCTTTGAGATTTGAGGTTTTGAGGCTTTAGAGCTTTAAAGCACCCCTCCCCAGCCCTCCCCTCCGCCTTCGGCGCAAGGGAGGGAGCGGAGCCTGGCTTCTGCCCCCTCCCTTGGCGCAGCCAGGGGAGGGTTGGGGAGGGGTAGGCTCAGCCCTTGATCCGCCGGTAAAGCCGCTTCCACGCATTACGTACCGCCTGCACCCAGCCGGGTTCGGCCAGCATCGCGGCCTGTTCGGCGCTGGGCTTTTGTCCGGTCAGGCGCTGGCGCATCTTCACCAGGTTTTTCATGTCGCTGCGGCGTAGCTGGCGGAAGATTGGCCAGTTGCGCAGCCAGCGCGGCGCGCGCAGTGCAGAGGTGAAGTCCAGCAGCACCGGCACGCCGGCGCTGACCACCACATTGGTGCCATGCAGGTCGTTGTGGGTGATGCCGGCTGCATGCAGGCGCGCCAGGGCGTTCTGCAACTGGTCGAAGACTTCCTGGCTGACGCCCTGTACGCCGGCGCTCAGGGTGTCACCGGGGATGAACTCCATGCCCAGCGCCAAGCCCCCCAAGGAGCCCAGCAAGGCCGGCGCATGCTTCCAGCCCTGCAGGCGCTGAAGCACCTTGGCCTCGCGCCGGACCAACAGGCGTGCTACCGGCGATAGCGGCGTGCCGCGGTAGCGGCGGTAGTCCTTGACCACAGCCGGGCGTCCGTCCAATTCGGTGCGGTAGACATCCGGCTCCAGCAGGCGTTCGCCACGCTTGAGCAATTGATTGTCGGGAACAACAGCGTGTTCGCCGTCGAAGCTGGGCAATGTGTTCATGAAAACCTTCCTGACGCGGGCAACGGCGCGGAAAGCGTCTTGCAAAGCCGGTCTTGCTGCCCGAGCGGGCGGGGTATGGAAGGAATTATAAAACTGAACAGTCCACGAATTGCTGAATGTAAAAAAAATGTAGGAAAGATGTGACGGAAATGATTGTTGCGTTTTCACACCTGTCGCCCGAAGGCACCCTGTGCACCGTTTCCTGGAAACGAAAAACCCCGCGCCAATGCCTGGCGCGGGGTCGTGTTCACAACCCTGGCAGGGGGCTTATTCGCCCAGTGCCTTGGCCACGAACGGCGGGCTGACCAGCACGCCGGTGTGCAGCGGCGCGGTGTAGTACAAGGTGTCGAAGGGCTTGGCGGCCGAATCGGCCTCGCGGAAGCCGAAACCGAAACCGGCCTGCTTGCTGGCCACGGTCACCGACCACCAGCCGGTCGGGTAGCATGGCTGCGGGAAGGGCAGGGTCTTGAACGACTGGAAGCCGGCCTTGCCCATTTCCGCGCGCATGTCCTTGATCAGGTCCAGCAGGGCCAGCGGCGACTCGCTCTGCTGCACCAGCAGGCCGTCGTCCTTCAGGGCGCGGAAGCAGCTTTCGAAGAACGCCTTGTTGAACAGGCCTTCGGCCGGGCCAACCGGATCGGTGGAATCCACGATCACCACGTCCACGCTGCCCGGGGCGCAGTTGGCCATATAGGCCACGCCATCGTCGAACAGCAGCTCGGCGCGCACGTCGCCGTTGGATTCGCACAGCTCCGGGAAGTACTTCTCGGCCATGCGCGTGACCTGCTCGTCGATATCGCACTGGGTGGCGCTTTCCACGCCCGGGTGCTTGAGCACCTCGCGCAGGGTGCCGCAGTCACCGCCGCCGATGATCACCACGCGCTTGGGCGCCGGATGGGTGAACAGCACCGGGTGGCTGATCATCTCGTGGTAGAAGAAGTTGTCCTTCGTGGTCAGCATCATGGCGCCATCGATGACCATCAACTTGCCCCAGTCGGTGCTGTCGTAGATCTCGATCTTCTGGAACGGCGACTGCACCTCGTCCAGCTTGCCGGTGATGCGGAAACCAATAGCCGAACCGGTCGGCTGGAAGTGTTCGATGAACCAGTTTTCGTTGGAGGTCATGATGATTCCTGGGTGCTGGGGCTTTCCTTCTCCCCTCGGGAGAAGGTGGCCCGGAGGGGCGGATGAGGGTAAGGGCGAAGCCTGTCACAGTCAGGTTTCACGCTTGCCCTCACCCCCGACCCCTCTCCCGGGGGAGAGGGGCGGTAGTGAGGGCGCGGATTGTAACGGACCCTTGTCCCGCTAGCGTTAGAATGCGCGTCCTTATTTATCCACAGCTGAGAGTTGCTACGCCGATGAGCGATTGGTCCCTCGAACAGGCCCGCAAGACCTATTCGATCCCGCACTGGTCCGACGGGTATTTCGACGTCGATGCCGCAGGCCACGTGGTGGTCCGCCCTGCCGGTGCCCAAGGGGCAGCGGTATCGCTGCCGCAGATCGTCGATTCGGCACGCGCCGCCGGCGCCAAGCTGCCCTTGCTGGTGCGCTTTCCGGACATCCTCGGCCAGCGCCTGGGCAAACTGCAGGCAGCCTTCGCCCAGGCCCAGTCCGACTGGGACTACCCGGGCGGCTATACGGCCGTGTACCCGATCAAGGTGAACCAGCATCGCGGCGTCGCCGGCACCCTGGCCAGCCACCACGGCGAGGGCTTTGGCCTGGAAGCCGGCTCCAAACCTGAGTTGATGGCAGTGCTGGCGCTGAGCCGGCCGGGCGGGCTGATCGTCTGCAACGGCTACAAGGACCGCGAATACATCCGCCTGGCACTGATCGGCCGCAAGCTCGGCCTGCAGACCTACATCGTCATCGAGAAGCCGTCGGAGCTGGCACTGGTGCTGGAGGAATCCAAGGCACTGGACGTCAAGCCGGGCATCGGCGTGCGCATGCGCCTGGCCTCGCTGGGCGCTGGCAAGTGGCAGAACAGCGGTGGCGACAAGGCCAAGTTCGGCCTGTCGCCGCGCCAGCTGCTGGACCTATGGAAGAGCCTGCGCGACACCGAATACGCCGATTGCCTGAACCTGCTGCATTTCCACATGGGCAGCCAGATCAGCAATGTGCGCGACATCGCCAACGGCATGCGCGAAGCCACCCGGTACTTCGTCGAGTTGTCGCGGCTGGGTGCCAAGATCAGTCACGTTGACGTGGGCGGCGGCCTGGGTATCGATTACGAAGGCACCCGTTCGCGCAGCTACTGCTCGATCAATTACGGCCTCAATTCGTATGCCAGCAACATCGTGCAGCCGCTGGCCGAAGCCTGCGAAGAGCACGCGCTGACGCCGCCGCGCATCATCACCGAGTGCGGTCGCGCGATGACCGCGCACCATGCGGTGCTGATCGCCAACGTATCGGAAGTGGAGCAGGCTGCCGAAGGTCGCGTGCCGGAAGCGCATGACGACGAGCCGGCGGCAATCCGCCACCTGCGCGAGATCCACGATGAGCTGGACCAGCGTCCGGCGGTGGAGTTGTTCCAGGAAGCCCAGCATTTCCATGCCGAGGGTTTGAGCGCCTATGCGCTGGGCCAGATCGACCTGCCGCAGCGTGCGCGCATCGATGATCTGTTCTACGCCATTGCCAGCGGCGTGCGTGCGCGCCTGAGCTATGACGAAAAAAGCCACCGTCCGGCACTGGATGAGTTGAACGAGCGCTTGGTCGACAAGTACTTCGTCAACTTCAGCGTGTTCGAGTCGATCCCGGATGCCTGGGCCATCGACCAGGTGTTCCCGATCGTGCCGATCGAGCGACTGAACGAGCGCCCGGAGCGTCGCGGCATCATCGCCGACATGACCTGCGATTCCGATGGCATGGTCAAGACCTACGTCGAGAATGAAAGCCTGGATAGCTCGCTGCCGCTGCACGCGGTGCGCCATGGCGAGAGCTACCGCATCGGCTTCTTCCTGGTCGGTGCCTACCAGGAGATCCTCGGCGACATCCACAACCTGTTCGGCGATACCGACGCGGTGGAAGTGGTGGTCGACGCCGACGGCTACGTGATCACCCAGCAGCGCCGCGGCGACACCACCGACGTGATGCTGGACTACGTGGGTTACAACCTGGCCGACCTGCGCACCGCGTACCGAGAGCGAGTGGCTGCCGCCGACCTGTCGGCAGAACGTGCCGCGGAGCTGGATGCCGCGCTGGAAGCCGGACTGACGGGCTACACCTACCTGTCAGACGAACCGCTGGCCTGACAGTAAGCGGTAATCAAAGCCCCTCTCCCTTCGGGAGAGGGGTTGGGGTGGGGGCAGGTTCTCAAGCGCCCACCAGTTCAACCTCGAAACACCTGAAATCCCGCAAACGACTGGCTCACCGGCATCAACTCGATGCGGTTGACGTTGAGATGTGCCGGGAGCGTTGCGACCCAGAAGATCTGCTCGGCGATGTCTTCGGCCGTCATCGGGCTGGCGCCGCCGTAAAGCTGGTCTGACGCAGCCTGGTTGCCATGCGTGCGCACCAGGGTGAATTCGGTTTCTGCCATGCCCGGCTCAATCGCGGTCACGCGCACGCCGGTGCCGTGCAGGTCCGAGCGCAGCCCCAGCGAGAACTGGCTGACAAAAGCCTTGGTGCCGCCATAGGCATTGCCGCCCGGGTAGGGATACAGGGCAGCGGTGGAGCTGATGTTGATGATGGCGCCACGGCGCTCGACCAGCTTGGGCAGCAGGTGGTGGGTCAGCGTGACCAGCGCAGTGATGTTGGTGTCGATCATGGTGCGCCAGTCTTCCAGGCTGGCGTGCTGGGCGGCGGCGGTGCCTTGGGCGAGGCCGGCGTTGTTGACCAGCAGGTCGATGTCACGGAAGGCAGGCGGCAACGCGGCCAGGGCAGCTTCCATGGCCGCGGCGTCGCGAATGTCGAAGGCGGCGGCATGGATCTTGTCGGCGCCGAATTCTTCGACCAGCGGCTGCAGGCGCTCGGCGCGGCGACCGGTGGCGATCACTTTCCAGCCCGCAGCAGCGAAGCGACGGGCGGCGGCGGCGCCGAAACCGGAAGTGGCGCCAGTGATCAGGGCGGTCTTGGACATTGCGGAATCCTTGGGGCAGGGGAAGAAGATTTTCGCACTGTGGCGGCGGCAGCGGGAGAAGGGACAAAGCCAAGCATTGCCGTTGTAGTGCCGAGCCATGCTCGGCAGGGGCTTTCCCGCAAAACCCAAAGCCCCCTCATCCGCCCCTGCGGGGCACCTTCCCCGGTAAACGGGAAGGGATGAAAGCAAGGCCAAGCCTCATCTGTAGTGCCGAGCCATGCTCGGCAGGAGCTTTACCGCAAACCCCAAAGCCCCCTCATCCGCCCCTTCGGGGCACCTTCTCCCGCAAGCGGGAGAAGGGAGTTGTTCGATATTTCTTGCGTCGGCCAAAGCCAAAGCCCCGGGTGCGCTCCGCTTACCCGGGGCTACAACGGCGCAAACGAAAAGCCCCAACATCAAGTGATGTCACGGCCTGAATGTTCAAAGAGCTTTTCGAGCGACCCATCAGTCGCAATAGCCCCCTTTAGTTAAGGGGGCGCGCCGACAGGCGCGGGGATATGGATGTAATGGGAGTGGGGCCCGAGGTTTGCGTAGCAAATCTTGGGGTGAAGCCGCCATCGGCGGTTTCACTTCCCCCCTTGAGTAAAGGGGGCGCGCCGACAGGCGCAGGGTTGTGGAGAAAACGGGCACGGGGCCCAAAGTTTGCACAGCAAACTTTGGGGTAACACCGCCATCAGCGGTGTTACTGCGCCTTGATCGCCATCGCCTGCAGGCCGGTGCCGTTGAGCTTGGCCTTGGCTTCGGCCAATTCGCTGGCGGTGCCGTAAGGCCCCATGCGCACGCGATACACGGTATTGCCGTTGATCTGCGCCTGTTCCACACGTGCAGCCAATCCCATCATCGCCAGCTTGGCCTTGGTGGATTCGGCATCACCAGAAGCGCCGAACGCACCTGCCTGCAGGATGTAACGCACGTTCTCGCTGGCCGCCGCCGGTGCTGCTGCAGCTACCGCAGCCGGTGCAGGCGTTGCAGTGGCGGGCTTGGCTGCCGGCGCAGCTGCTGCTGGAGTGGTGCTTGCCACCTGCGCCGGACGCGCGGTGGTTTCGCTTATCGGCGCCGGTTGGCGCACGGTTTCGCTCACCGGTGCTGGCAGTGGGCGGCCTTCCAAGGCGGCCTGGGCACGTTGCGCCTCGGTGGGCGGCGTGGCGGGCGTGGTCGGTGTCGCAGCTGCAGTTGCACGGGCGGCTGCAGCACGGCGCTGTTCCTCGGCCTTGGCGCTGGCCGCCAATTCAGCGTCGGACATCTGCACTTCGGTGCCCGGCAGCAGGGTGTAGAAATCGTACTGGGTGGCTGGCTTGTCCTCGGCCTTGGCGGCGCTCGGAGTGGCTGGCTTGTTCGATTCCACACCGGCGTCGACGTCGGCATCGGCGACGGGTGCCGGCTGTGCGTCGGGGTTGGGCTGCGGGCCTACGCGCAGAAAGCCGTCGCCGTCCTTCTTGAACAGGTTGGGCGCCGCCAGGAACACCACGGCCGCAATCGCCACGCCGGCAACCAGCCACACCCAGCCGGGGGTGCCGTTGTCATTGTTGCGCCGTGCCTGGGTTTTGCCGCGTCGTGCTGCCATGTCTACTACGTCTCCTTGACTTACATCTTTTCCGGGGCGCTGACGCCCAGGATGCCCAGACCATTTGCCAATGTCTGCCGCGCCGCGCTGGCCAGCGTGAGCTTGGCGTTGCGCTCGGCTGCATCATCCACCAGCACTGGGGTGCCGTGATACCACGTGTGGAAAGCGTGTGCCAATTCACGCAGATACTGCGCGATCTGGTGGGGTTCCAGCGCGATGCCGGCGGCTTCCACCACTTCCGGGTAACGCGAGATCTCGTTCATCAGTTCCAGCGACAGTTCGTCACCCAGTTGTGACACTGCTGCCAGGCCTTCAGCCTGCTTGTAGTCCAGGCCCTTCTCCTGCGCCTGGCGCAGCAGCGAGCAGACGCGGGCATGCGCGTACTGCACATAGAACACCGGGTTGTCGCTGCTCTGCTGGCGGGCCAGGTCGATGTCGAAGGTCAGCTGCGAGTCGGGCTTGCGTGCGATCAGGAACCAGCGCACCGCATCGGCGCCGACCTCGTCGATCAGGTCGCGCAGGGTCAGGTAGCTGCCGGCACGCTTGGACAGCTTCACTTCCTCGCCGCCGCGCATCACCGTCACCATCTGGTGCAGCACGTATTCCGGCCAGCCCTTGGGAATGCCTACGTCCAGCGCCTGCAGGCCGGCGCGCACGCGTGCCAGCGAGCCATGGTGGTCGGCGCCAAGCTCGGTGATGGCGCGTTCATAACCGCGCTGCCACTTGCTCATGTGGTAGGCCACGTCCGGCAGGAAGTAGGTGAAGGTGCCGTCGGACTTGCGCATCACGCGGTCCTTGTCGTCACCAAAGTCAGTGGAGCGCAGCCACAGCGCGCCGCCTTCCTCGTAGGTGTGGCCGGAGCTGATCAGCTGCTGCACGGTCTCGGCAACCTTGCCATCCTTGTACAGCGAGCTTTCCAGGAAGTAGATGTCGAAGTCCACGCCGAACGCGGCCAGGTCCAGGTTCTGCTCGTTGCGCAGGTAGGCCACGGCGAAACGGCGGATTTCTTCCAGGTTCTCGGCATCCTTGGCGCCGACGATCTGGCTGCCTTCCAGGTCCACGGTCTGGCCCAGCAGATAGGCCTTGGCGACGTCGCCGATGTATTCGCCGTTGTAGGCTTCGGTCGGCCACTGCTCGTCACCCGGCTTGAAGCCGCGCGCACGCGCCTGCACCGACCTGGCCAGGTTTTCGATCTGCACGCCGGCGTCGTTGTAATAAAACTCGCGCTTGGCATTCCAGCCGTTGGCTTCCAGCACGCGGGCGATACAGTCGCCGATCGCGCCGGCGCGGCCGTGGCCGACATGCAGCGGACCGGTCGGGTTGGCCGACACGTATTCGACGCCGACGCTGCGGCCGTTGCCGCTCAGGTTGCGGCCGTAGTCTTCGGCTTCCTTGAGCACGCTGATCACCTCGCGCTGGTAAGCCACCGGTGCGAGTTTGAAATTGATGAAGCCGGGGCCGGCGATCTCGACACTGGCGATGTCGTCGCTGGCCGGCAACGCGGCAACCAGTGCCTGCGCAAGCGCGCGCGGATTGCTGCGCGCGGCCTTGGCCAGCAGCATGGCGGCGTTGGTGGCGAAGTCACCATGTTCGCGGGTCTTGGGTCGTTCGACCACGAAATCCGGCGGCAGGGTGTCGGCAGGCAAGGTGCCGTTGGCGCGCAAGGCTTCGATGCCTTGGCCGATGAGGGCGCGGAGTTGGGGTTTCACGTGACTAATCTGCTTGAAGCGCGGAACTGACCATTTTACCTGACCTGCGCCGAGGCCGCCCCGCCGGCCCGCAGGTGGGGCTCAGGAATGTCAAAAAATCGGAAAACCGACGCGGCGGCTCATACCCATCCCCGCGCGGCCAGTGAGACTGGCACGCCATCGCCGATCACGAAATGGTCCAGCAGGCGGATGTCCACCAATGCCAGGGCCTGGCGCAGCCGCTCGGTGATGGCACGGTCCGCGCTGGACGGTTCAGGGTTGCCGGACGGATGGTTGTGGCCAACGATCACCGCCACCGCGTTGTGCGCCAATGCGTGCCGTACGACCTCACGGGGATGCACTTCGGCACTGTCCACCGTGCCTGTGGATAACTCTTCGAACGCCAGCGCCCGGTGGCGGTTGTCCAGAAACAGCACCGCAAACACCTCCTGCGCGCGGTGACGCAGGCGCTGGGCGAAGTAGCGGCCAGCGGCGGCGGGGTCGTTCAGCGCCTGGCCGCGTTCCAATGCGGCGGCCAGATGGCGCTGGCCCAGCTCCAGTGCTGCGCTGAGCTGGCAGGCGCGGGCGGGGCCGAGCCCGGGCAGCCGTGCCAGTTCGCGAGGGCTGCAATCCAGCAGCCGGCGGAGCGGGCCATGTGCCTGCAACAGCTCGCGTGCAGTCTGCACCGCGTCGCGCCCGCGCAGCCCTGAACCCAGGAATATCGCCAACAGTTCAGCATCGGAAAGCGCGGCTGCACCACGTGCCAGCAGCTTCTCGCGCGGTCGTTCAGCGGCGGGCCAATGACGGATGTGCATGAGTCCAAGATTCAACGTCATCAGCCAGAAGCTGGATCAGTCACACGCAAGCGTTCGGTTAAGCTAATCATTCTTCTGTACCTAGGAAATTCTCCCCGTGACCGCCGTTTCCCCTACTTCCCGATCTTTGGAAGGACAGAAGCTGCTGCTATGTGTCGGCGGCGGCATCGCCGCGTACAAGTCGCTGGAACTGGTGCGTCGGCTGCGTGATGCCGGTGCCATCGTGCAGGTGGCAATGACCGCGGGCGCACAGCAGTTCGTCACACCGTTGAGCTTCCAGGCGCTCTCTGGCCATCCCACGCGCACCACCTTGTGGGACAGCGCCGCCGAGCAGGCCATGGGCCATATCGAGCTGGCACGCTGGGCCGACCGCATCGTCATCGCCCCGGCCACTGCCGACCTGCTGGCGCGGCTGGCACATGGCAATGCCGATGATCTGGTGACCACGCTGTGCCTTGCCACGACCGCGCCGTTGACCGTGTGCCCCGCCATGAACCATCGCATGTGGCTGCACCCGGCCACCCAGGCCAATATCAGCCTGCTGCGCGAGCGTGGCGTGCAGGTGGTCGGGCCGGAAGATGGCCCGCTGGCCGAGGGCGAGTCCGGCCCTGGCCGGGTCAGCGAAGCACCGACCATCATTGCCGCGCTGGCGGACAACCTTGGGCCTGCGGCGCCGGCCAAGCCGGGACGCCTCAACGGTCTGCGCGTGCTGATCAGCGCCGGCCCCACCTATGAAGACCTGGACCCGGTCCGCTACGTCGGCAACCGCAGCAGCGGCAAGATGGGCTATGCCCTGGCCGCCGCTGCCGCCCGTCAGGGCGCACACGTGGTGCTGGTCAGTGGCCCGGTGCAGTTGGCTACGCCGGCGGGCGTGCAGCGCATTGACGTGCGATCGGCCGCGCAGATGCGTGAAGCCGTGTTGGGCGCGTTGCCGGCCGACATCTACATCGGTGCGGCCGCCGTGGCCGACTACACGCCGCGCCAGGTCGCACCGCAAAAGCTGAAGAAGACCGCCGGTAGCCAGACCCTGACCCTGGAACTGGTACGTACGGCCGACATCCTGGCCGAAGTTGCCGTGCAGGAGCAGGCATTGAAGCTGGTAGTGGGCTTTGCCGCCGAAACCCATGACGTGGAGAAGTACGCGCGCGGCAAGCTGGCCGACAAGCATCTGGACCTGATCATCGCCAACCAGGTCGGCATCGCCGGTGGTGGCTTCGAGAGTGACCAGAATGCCGCGGTTGCCTACTGGAATGGCGGGCTGCGTGAATTCCCGGGCACCGCCAAGACCCAGTTGGCCGAACAACTGCTGGACCTTATCGCAGAGAGGTTGGACGCATGAGCAACGCTGTCGGATTGCAGCCCTTGCAGGTGAAATTGCTGGACCCGCGCTTCGGCGACAGCTGGCCGTTGCCGGCCTACGCCACCGAAGCCAGCGCTGGCATGGACCTGCGCGCCGCCATCGAGGTGCCGCTGACCTTGGCGCCCGGGGATGCCGCGTTGCTGCCCAGCGGTATCGCAATCCACGTGGCAGACCCCGGCCTGTGCGCCGTGGTATTGCCGCGCTCGGGGCTGGGACATCGCCACGGCATCGTGTTGGGAAACGGCACGGGTTTGATTGATGCCGACTACCAGGGCCCATTGCTGATCAGCGTGTGGAACCGTGGCCGTGACGCATTCACGATCGAACCCGGTGACCGGATCGCACAGTTGGTGGTGCTGCCGATTGCACGCGTTGCGTTGCAGGTAGTAGATACTTTCGTGGACAGTGCGCGTGGAACGGGTGGATTCGGCCACACCGGGGTGCGCTGACAGGGGAAACGCACGATGAGCCAAGGGAATGAGAGCGGACGCCCGCGCGTTGCGCTGGGTCGTTCAACACCGCTGCTGGCGGTACTGCTGTTGCTGTTGGCCGGCTGGTTCGGCTGGAGCGCGGTGGACCAGTGGCTGCAGTCCAGTACCGGCACGCGCCTGGAAGCTGCCCGCAACCAGGCCGTCGGCGACGTCCAGAAGGCCATCGACGCGCAGTTGGCGCAGTTCAGCAAGCAATTGGCGTTGGCACCGGTGACGGCTGCGCTCGGCAGTGGCGATGCAGCTGCAGCGGCGACTGCGCTGCGCGACAAGTGGAACGGAGTTGAAGATGCCCAGGTGCTGGACGCTACCTTGACCGATGCCTACGCCGACCCTGCAACGTTCGGCTACGCGCGCCTGGCCTTGCTGGAAAAGGCCTTGGCCGAAGGCAAGCCGGTGGCGCTGGTAGTGCGCGATGGCGGCAGCCCCCGTCTGGGCCTGGCGGCGCCGGTGCAACTGCAGGGCCGCGCCGCGGTGGTCTATATCCGGCAGCCCTTGCTTCGCCTGACCTCGGTGTTTGACAGCATCGACACCCCGCAAAGTGCATTCCTTGGCCTGCGCCAAGGAGGGTTCACCATCCTGAAGAAGGGCAACGAATCCCTGGGTAACGGCGCCGATGCATTGGCGCGTCCGGTCGGCGAAACCGGCCTCCGCGTCGTCGCTGAACTTCCCGATGCCAATACCGGAGCCTTGGGCCTGGGCGTAGTGGCCTCGGCCGTGGTGGCCGTGTTGCTGGCCGCCACCGCGCTGTTGCTGCTGTTCGGGCGCAAGCGCCTGAGCCTGCCCACCATCCGCCGCAAGCAGAATACCGAGGACGTCGGCAGTGGGCTGACCCTGCAGGAATCGCTGGCCCAGGATCCGCTGCCCGTCGCCGATATCGCGTCCAGCCAGGCGCCGGCGCCGGTGGTCGAACCCGGTGCGGAGGCGGTACCGGCAGGTATCTTCCGCGCCTATGACATCCGTGGCGTGGTCGGGCCTGACTTGAACGCAACCGTGGCCGGGCTGATCGGTCAGGCGATCGGCAGCCAGATCCAGGAGCAGGGCCTGCGCGACGTGGTGGTTGGCCGTGACGGCCGACTCTCCGGCCCTGAGCTCACCAACGCACTGATCGAAGGCCTGCGCCGCGCCGGCTGCAACGTGCTGGATATCGGCATGGCGCCGACGCCGGTGGTCTACTTCGCCAGCTATCACCTGCGTGCGGGCAGCTGCGTGGCGGTGACTGGTAGCCACAACCCGCCGGACTACAACGGTTTCAAGATCGTCATCGGCGGTGAAACGCTGTCCGGTGATGCCATCACCGACCTTTACCGTCGCATCCAGGAAGGCCGTCTGCAGCGCGCCGACAGCCCGGGGGACCTGCAGCAGCGTGATGTCGTCAACGACTACGTGCAGCGCATTGCCGACGACGTGCAGCTGGATCGCCCGCTCAAGGTGGTGGCTGATGCCGGCAACGGGGTGGCCGGCGCGGTGGCGCCGCAGCTGCTGGAAGCCATCGGCGCCGAGGTCATCCCGTTGTATTGCGACGTGGATGGCAGCTTCCCCAACCACCACCCGGACCCCAGCGACCCACGCAACCTCGAAGACCTGGCACAGATGGTCAAGCGCTTCGATGCGGACATTGGCGTGGCCTTCGACGGCGATGGCGATCGCCTGGGCGTGGTGACCAAGGAAGGCAAGGTGATCTTTGCCGATCGCCTGCTGATGTTGTTCGCCGCCGATGTGCTGATGCGCAACCCCGGCGCGATGGTCATCTATGACGTCAAGTGCACCGGCAGGTTGTCCGACTACATCCTGCGCAACGGCGGCAGCCCGATGATGTGGAAGACCGGGCATTCGCTGATGAAGGCGAAGATGCGCGAGACCGATGCCGAGCTGGCCGGTGAGATGAGTGGCCACTTCTTCTTCAAGGAGCGGTGGTACGGCTTCGACGATGGGCTGTATGCGGCGGCACGACTGCTGGAAATCCTGGGGCAGCGTGAGGAGGACCCCTCCGAAGTGCTGGCCGAGCTGCCTGATGCACTGTCCACGCCGGAGCTGAAAGTGCCGGTGGAAGAAGGCACCCAGCATGCGCAGGTCGCGTTGATCGTGGCTGCGGCGCAGGCGGAGGATTCACCGTTCGCCAGTGCCCGTATCTCCACCATCGATGGCCTGCGTGCGGACTTCAATGATGGGTGGGGGCTGGTGCGTGCGTCCAACACCACGCCGGTGCTGGTGCTGCGCTTTGAAGGCAATGACGAGGTTGCGCTGGCGCGGATAAAGGCATTGTTCCGCGATCAGCTGCGGCAGGTATTGCCGGCGGGGACTGAACTCGGTTTCTGATCGGCTGTGCTGTCTGGCGAAAGGCCGCCCGCGTTGCTGCGTGGCGGCCTTTTGTTTTTCCGGATGATTGCTGGGGGCGTGGGTTCTGGTTGGGGGCGTGGTTTGCCGCGAAGAGCACCCCTCCCCAGCCCTCCCTTTGGCTGCGCCCAATGGAGGGGGAAAAGCGGCGGCGCTGTGATCTGAAAGACGGTGCGTAATGCGCCCCCTTCCTTGGGCGCAGCCAAGGGGAGGGCTGGGGAGGGGTAGCTGTAGCTGTAGCTACCGCCACCCCTGCCAAACGGCGTTTCAGCTGCCACCAAACCGCAAACCAACCCCCGGCTCGGTGAACAGATAGCGCGACTGCAGGGCCGAATCGCCCAGTTTGTGTCGCAACCGGCCTACCAGGATGCGCAGGTAATGGGTGTCGTGGCGATGCGTGGGGCCCCAGATCTCCTGCAGGATCTGCGGCTGCGTCACCACCCGCCCGGCATTGCGCAGCAGCAGCGCCAGCAAAGCGTATTCCTTGCGGGTCAATGCAACCGCTTCACCTTCCAGGCGCACCTCGCGGCGTGCCAGGTCGATGTGCAGGTGGCCATCGTCGAATACCGGTACCTGGCCTTCGCTGTCGGCACTGCGGCTGCGCAGCAGGGCGCGCACGCGCGCCATCAGCTCCTGGGTGCCGAATGGCTTGGTCACATAGTCATTGGCGCCGTTGTCCAGCGCCCGGACCTTTTCGGCTTCGCCGGCGCGCACGCTGAGCATGATTACCGGTACCTGGCTCCATTGCCGCAATTCGGCCAGCACGTCGTGGCCTTCCATGTCCGGCAAGCCGATATCCAGCACCACCAGGTCAGCGCCATCCTCGGCCAAACGCTGCAGCCCTTCAGCGCCGTTGCTGGCCTGGCTGACCGCATAACCCTGCGCACGCAGGGAGATGTCGAGGAAGCGCCGGATCTGCACTTCGTCATCGACCACCAGCACGCGCGGCGGCGGAATGGCAGGTGCTTCAGCCATCATCGCGCGGGGTCTCGGGTTGTGGCTGGAGCATCGGCAGGCTCATGCGTATCAGGGTACCGCGTCCGTCCGGGCCCGCCAGTGCCTCCACCCGGCCGCCATGGGCGCCGATCATGCCCTGGCAGATGGTCAGCCCCAGGCCGGTGCCGTGGCGGCCACGGTCACCGCGTTCCACGCTGTAGAACATGTCGAAGATGCGCGCGCGCTCGGCGTCGGGAATACCCGGGCCTGCGTCGATCACGTCGATGCTCAGTTCGCCATCGTGCTGGCGTGCCCGCACCTGCACCGGCACGTCCGGCGGCGAGAACTTGGCGGCGTTCTCCATCACGTTGAACACCGCTTGTTCGATGAGTGCGGGGTGTACCCAGATCGGTGCCAGCGCAGCAGGGATGTCCAATTGCAGGTGCACGTCGGGTTGGTAGCGTTGCAGCCGCCGTGCCGCTGACCCGATCAGCTCGTCCACGCCGATCCAGTCGCGATTGAGCTTGAGGCCATCGTGGCCCAAGCGGGTCATGTCGAGCAGGTTCTGGATGTAGCGGTCCAGCCGTTCGCCCTCGACCACGATGGTATCCAGCAGCGCCCGACGGTCGCCGGCATCCATCGCCTGCGCATAGTTGGACAGGCTGTCGGCCGAGCCGATCATCGCTGCCAACGGTGAGCGCAGGTCGTGCGACACCGACGAGAGCAGCGCCGAGCGCAGCCGCTCTGTTTCGTTGTGGAGGTGGGCGGTTTCCAGGTCTGCAACCAGGCGCGTACGCAGCGCCGCCTGGGCGATGTCGTCGGCCATTGCTTCGGCCAGCTGCCGCTGCTCAGGCGCCAGCGGCGGATGCTGACGGTCGAACTGCAGGCCGGCGGCACCGATGCCATGCCCATCGCCATCGAGCAGTGGCACGAACCACCAGTCGGCGCCGGCCAAGGTATCGGTGAAGCGGCCGGCGGGTTGGCCGTGGCGCAGCGTCCAGTCGGCGGCCGCCAGGTCGGTATCGCCTGGCACAGAGCTGCCGCTGGTACTGGTGTCACGCCCCAGGCGCACCCAGGCGGGTACATCCAGCGCCTGCTCCAGCGCTACCCGGCCGGCATGCGCAACCTGCGCGTTGTCGACGGCACCAGCCAATTGCCGGCCCAGCAGCTGGCGCACCGTGGCGTGGCGATTGGCGGCGCGCAGCGCCACCACCTGCATGCGCAACCGCGACGCCAAGCGGCCGGCCACCAGCGCAGCCGCCAGGAACAGGAACACGGTGATCACGCCCTGGCGCGCGCTGATCGCAAAGGTGAAACGTGGGGCGATGAAGAAAAAGTTGTAGGCCAGGAAGCACAGCGTGGCTGCCAGTACCGCCGCGCTCATCCGCGTGCGCGCGGCAACCAGCACCACTGCGACGATGAACACCATCGCCAGGTCGCTCAGGCCCAGCCAGCGCTCGCCCAGCCATGCCGCCAGGCAGGCGAGGGCCGTGGCCGCCACG
Source organism: Stenotrophomonas sp. (assembly GCF_032061965.1). Classification (GTDB taxonomy): domain Bacteria; phylum Pseudomonadota; class Gammaproteobacteria; order Xanthomonadales; family Xanthomonadaceae; genus Stenotrophomonas. Next base: position 160,621 of record NZ_DAMBEF010000005.1, read on the forward strand.
GCGAGGCCGGCATCCTGGGCGGAGCTGTCAGGCGTCAGTGCCCGCCCAAGTCGACGCGCGCGTGCGCGTGCCTGGGGGGTGCTGATGATGGTGATCTCATAGTGCGCACCGCGTTGTATCAACTGCTGGGTCAGGGTCTGGTTGAACAGCCGGGCAAGTGGCCGCTCGCGGGTGCGCCCCAGCAGCAGTGACGACACCGCGTTGTGTGCGGCGTAGTCGAGCAGGGCATCGGCGATGCCCGGGCCGTGCAGCAGCTCGGCATCGCCGCCCAGCCGTCGTGCCAGGGCGAATGCCGCATCGATCTCGCGGCGGGTGGCTTCATCGTGGCGCCGGTGCTGCACCGTCACTACCGTCCACGGCGCGTCACGGCGCTCGGCGATGCGTCGCGCCACCCGCACCAGGTATTCGCTCTGGCCACTGCCATCGATGGCCACCAGCACCCGCCGCCGCAGCGGCAGGTTGCCTTCGCCACGCGCGGCGCGGGTTTCACGCAGGCTGCTGTCGACGCGGTCGGCGGCCTCCTGCATGGCCAGTTCGCGCAGCGCGGTCAGGTTGGCCGGGGAGAAGAACGCCTGCAGTGCATGCGCCGCCTGTTCGGGCACATAGACCTTGCCTTGCTGCAGGCGCTCGATCAGTTCGCGCGGCGGCAGGTCGACCAGCACGATGTCGTGCAGACGGTCGAACACCACGTCGGGCACAGTTTCACTGACACGTACGCCGGTGATGCGCATCACCACGTCGTTGAGGCTTTCCAGATGCTGGATGTTGATTGTGGTCCAGACGTCGATGCCGGCATCGAGCAGTTCCATCACGTCCTGCCAGCGTCGTTCATGGCGGCTGCCAGGGGCATTGCGATGCGCCAACTCGTCGACCAGCACCAGCGCCGGACGCCGTGCCAGTACCGCGTCCAGGTCCAGCTCCTGCAGCTGATGGCCGTGGTACTCCAACGTGCGCATCGCGATGCGCGGCAGCCCATCAAGCAAGGCCGCAGTATCGCTGCGGCCATGGGTCTCGACCACGGCGGCCATCACGTCCACACCGCGACGCAGCTGCTCCTGCGCGCGGCTGAGCATGCTGAAGGTCTTGCCAACGCCGGGCGCGGCACCGAGGAAGACCGTCAGCTTGCCCCCGGCATCACGTTGCATGCCTTCGGCCAGCGCATCGGCCTGGCGGCTACGGGAATCGTTCATGGCGGCGATTGTGCGCCGCGCAGCCAGCGCCGTGCATCAGGGCGCATGGCTGTCATGGTCCAGCGCCCGGTTGAGGGCCAGCACGTTGACGCGTGGCTGGCCGAACACGCCCCACTGCCGTCCTTGCAGCTGCGCATCCACCACCGCCTGTACCCGCGCCTGGGACCAGTTGCGGGCAGCCGCCACGCGGCGCACCTGCACCTGTACGGCGGCCGGCGACAGCTCCGGGTCCAGCCCGCTGCCCGACTGCGTGACCAGGTCGCCAGGCACATCGGCCGGACGGATGTTCTCGCGCGCAACCACCGCAGCGGTGGCTTCGCTGACACGCTTGGCCAGATCCGGATTGCTGCGCGCCATGTTGCTGCCGGCCGCCGCCATCGGGTCGTAGTTCGCCGCTGATGGGCGTGCCTGGAAATAGCCATCGCCAACGAAAGGCTGTGCCAGATGCTGCGAGCCGCGGATGCGGCCATGGGCGTCGCGGATCAGGCTGCCATCGGCCTGGTCCGGGAACAGCGCGCCGGCCAGGCCGGTCGCCAGTACCGCATAGACCAAGCCGGTACCGAGCAGGCCGAACAGGGACAGGCCAACAGCTGGCCGCCACAGCGTATTGCCGGCGGCACGGGACGAAGTTTTCACGGAAGTATTCATGCGCCGACTACCAGGACAAGAAGGAGATCGATGGCCTTGATGGCCGCAAACGGCAGCAGCACGCCGCCCAGGCCGTACACCAACATGTTCCGCCGCAGCAATGCGGTGGCGGTTGCCGGGCGGAAGCGCACGCCGCGCAGCGCCAGTGGAATCAATGCCGGGATCACCAGCGCGTTGAAGATCAGCGCCGCCAGTACCGCATTGCGCGGGCTCGACAGCTGCATCACGTTCAAGGCCGCCATCGACGGAATGCTGGCTGCGAACAGTGCCGGCAGGATCGCGAAGTACTTGGACACATCGTTGGCCAGCGAGAAGGTGGTCAAGGCGCCGCGCGTGATCAGCTGCTGCTTGCCCACTTCCACCACCGCCAGCAACTTGGCGGGGTCCGAGTCCAGGTCAACCATGTTGCCGGCCTCCTTGGCCGCCTGCGTGCCGGAGTTCATCGCCAGGCCGATGTCGGCCTGTGCCAGCGCCGGCGCATCGTTGGTGCCGTCGCCCACCATCGCGACCAGCCGGCCACCCGCCTGCTCGGCACGGATGCGCGCCAACTTGTCCTCGGGCCGGGCCTGCGCGATGTAGTCATCCACGCCGGCCTCGGCGGCAATGGCGGCGGCGGTCAGCGGGTTGTCGCCGGTGATCATCACCGTGCGGATGCCCATTGCCCGCAACTGCGCGAACTTCTCGCGCATGCCGTGCTTGACCACGTCGGACAGCTCGACCACGCCCAGCACATGCCGCCCTTCGCAGACCACCAGCGGGGTCGCGCCACCACGCGCCACCTGGTCCACCCGCGCCTGCAGCTCGTTGGGTACGTTGCCACCCAGCGCCAGTACATGTGCGGTGATCGCATCGGCAGCACCCTTGCGGATGCTGCGACCGTTGTCCAGATCGACGCCGGACATGCGGGTCTGTGCGGTGAAGGTCAGATAATTCTGAACCGCGTACGTGGATGTGCCGGTTTTTGCGGAGGGATCCGCCGCAACGTGGTCCGGCTCGGCGGTGGTGCAGCCCTGTTCGCGGGCCAGGCGGACGATGGATTTTCCTTCGGGGGTCGGGTCGGCCAGTGAGGACAGCAGTGCGGCCTCGCGCAGCTGCCCGGCATCGATGCTGGCCAGCGGATGGAATGCCGTGGCCTGGCGGTCGCCATGGGTGATGGTGCCGGTCTTGTCGAGCAACAGGACATCCACGTCACCGGCTACTTCCACCGCCTTGCCGGACTTGGCCAGCACGTTGGCCGACAGCGCACGGTTCATGCCGGCGATGCCGATGGCCGGCAGCAGGCCGCCGATGGTGGTCGGGATCAGGCATACCAGCAGCGCGATCAGCAGCAGCGGATCAACCGTCACGCCAACAAAGCCCGCGATCGCCGGCAGGGTTGCCACCACCACCAGGAAGGTCAGCGACATTGCAGCCAACAACAGGGTCAAGGCGATCTCATTGGGCGTCTTCTGCCGATTGGCACCCTCCACCAGCGCGATCATCCGGTCCAGGAAGCTGTGGCCCGACTCGGCGCTGACCCGCACGATGATCGTGTCGGATAACACCTTGGTCCCGCCGATCACCCCGGAGCGGTCAGTGCCGGCCTCGCGCAGTACCGGTGCCGATTCACCGGTGACGGCGGCTTCGTTGATGGTGGCCAGGCCCTGCACGATCTCACCATCGGCCGGCACGAACTCGCCGGCGCTGACGATGACGTGATCACCGGGATGCAGCTCGGCGGCGGCGACGCGGGTTTCGTTGGCGCCAGCCAGCAGGGAATCAATGCGTCGTGCCACCAGATCCTGGCGTGCACGCCGCAGCGACGCGGCCTGGCCACGGCCACGGGCTTCGGCCACCGCCTCGGCAAAATTGCCGAACAGCACCGTCACCAGCAGGATCGCGGTGATGGCCAGGCCAAACCCCATCGGCGCGTTGCCGCTGAGGGTGACAACCAGCGCCAGCAAGGTGCCGGCCATGACGATTGCCATCACCGGGTTGTGCAGCAGGTGCATGGGGGACAGTTTGCGTACCGCATCGAGCAGGGCTCGACGCAGGCCGGCAGCATCCAGCAGGGCGGGGCGGCGTGAGGCCGCGGCAGTGGCAGAGCGGTTCATGGGGACGTTCACGGTGAGGGGGCTCCCTGCAGGGTCAGCAGGCTCAGGTGCTCGGCCACCGGGCCAAGCACCAATGCCGGCAGGAACTGCAGCACGGTAAGGACGATGACCACGCAGACCAGCGTCAATGCGAAGGTCGGGGTTTCAATCTGCAGGCTGCCCACGCTTTGCGGCACCTGCCGTTTTGCGGCCAGTTGGGTGGCGATGACCAGCGGAATGATCAGGATCGGGAAGCGTCCCAGCGCCAGTACCAGCGAACAGCTCAGGTTCCACCAGAGCGTGCCGTCGGCCAGGCCTTCAAACCCCGAACCATTGTTGGCGTACGCCGAGGTGAGCTCGTAGAACACCTGGCTGATGCCGTGGAAGCCGGGGTTGGACGTGCCGGCCAGGCCGGGGACCGCGAGGGTCAGCGCGGTCAGGCCGAGCAGGGTGATCGGCTGCAGCAGCACCAGCACTGCCAACAGGCGAACCTGCGGGGTTTCCAGCTTGCGTCCGAACAGTTCGGGTGTGCGCCCGGTCATCAGCCCGGCCAGGAAGACCGACATCATCAGATAGACCAGGAACTGCTGGATGCCGCAGCCGATGCCGCCCCAGATCGCGCTGATCAACATGTTGACCAGTGGTACCAAACCGCCGAGCGGGCTCAGCGAATCGTGCATGCCATTGACCGAGCCGTTCTGCACCTGGGTGGTGATGGTCGACCAGAGCGCCGTGCCATCGGCGCCAAAGCGTGCCTCCTTGCCTTCCATCAGCAGCGGGCTGGCGGCACTGCTGCCATGGCCTTCCAGCCACAGACTGGCGCCAGTGGAAAGCAGGGACATGCCGAGCATGCAGCCGAACACCAGTGCGCCAAAGCGCCGCCGGCCGGTGAACGCGCCCAGCATGCAGATGATGGCCATCGGGATCAGCAAGATGCCGATCAGCTCCAGCGCATTGGACAGCGGGGTCGGGTTTTCCAGCGGAAAGCTGCTGTTCGGGCCATACCAGCCGCCACCATTGGCACCCAGTTGCTTGGCCGCGACCATCGCCGCCACCGGGCCGAGCGGGATCTTCTGCGTTTCCATGCCGGCACTGGCATCGATCGGTGTCGCTTGCGGCCCGGCGGCAAGCGTGGACGGCACGCCCTGCCAGCCCAGCAGCAGCGCCCACAGCAGGCATAGCGGCAACAGGAAGCGCAGGCACAGTCGGATGACGTCAGCGTAGTAGTTGCCGACCGTGACCCGCACCGGCGCGGTGCTGGCCTGATTGCTTGCCGGCTTCATGAACAAGGCGCGCAGCGTGGCCACCGCAAGCGCCAGGCCCATCATCGGCGTGATCACCTGCAGGCCGGTAATACCGGTCATCTGCGAGAGATAGGACAGCTGCGCCTGCCCGCTGTAGTGCTGCTGGTTGGTGTTGGTCAGGAATGACACCATCGTGTGCAGGGCGGTGTCCCAGCGCATGTTGGGGATCTGGTCCGGATTGAACGGCAACCAGGCCTGGGTCATGAACACCGCCTGGGTCAGTACGGCCAGCACCAGGTTGCTGACAAGGAAGGCGACGACGTAGCCCCGCCAGGACATGGAGTGAGCAGGGTCGATGCCGAGCACGCGATACAGCGGCTTCTCGATCCAGTGGAAGAGGACATCGATGCGCATCGGGGTACCGCGCATCAGGCGGGCCAGGTACAGGCCCAGCGGCCAGGCCAGCGCCAGGCTGGCCAGGAGGATGACAAGGGGTTCGATCACGGTGGCGCTCCTTAGAACGACTCGGGTCGGAGGACCGCGTACAACAGATAGGCAGCGGCGATCAGCACCACTACGCCGCACAACAGGGCAAGCCAGCCGGGCATGGAAAACCTCGGGAACGATATCGGGGCGCCTTCAGGGCGCCGGTGGGCGGGCAGGGTGACGGGGGTGCGGGTGCACGCCAGAACGCCCTGATCAGGCCCGGCATCGTCCGCCCGAGGGGCGTAAACGATCGACGCCAAGGCGAGGGGCCAGGCGTAAAAAGTGCATAAAAATGGCCGCACCCGGCGCAGGTGCGAAACCGCGACAGCCAGTTGCCAGTCCGTCGGTAGCCCGGGTACGTGCAGCGCAGTCGGGGACCGGGGAGCCGATGAGTGTGCCGATTGCACGCCGATCGTCCCCGGTTGCGCTCACCCGGGCCGCGCGAGCTTCCCAGCGCACGTAGCCCATCCTTCGCCGCCTGCCAGGCACGCGCCTGTCCCCGCGCAGATGGGGAGGCCGTGTTGGCGGAGGAGGGGTGTCCTTGAGGCAAAAAAAAGCGGCCCGAAGGCCGCTTCCAATCTCACCCCAACAACCGCTCAGCCTTTGCTGGGCGTGCCGGCTGCGGGTGTCGCCGCAGGGGCTGCGGGAGCATCCACAGGCGCGGTGATTCCCTTCAATTCCCGGTAGCGCGCCAAGGATTCGGCGATCTCCGCTTCCAGGGCCACCCGTTGCGTCTGGAATGCGCTCTGCAAGCGCAGTTGTGCCATCAGCTCGTTGTGACGCTGACGGATATCCTGGGCCTGCTTGTCGGGCACCTTGTTTCCGGCCAGCTCCTTGTTGCCGGCCGACAGCAGTTGGGTGGAGAGCGCCTCACGCAAACTGGTGACGTTGTAGGCAGCGGTGTTGATGTTGTTGTCGACGATGGCAGTGCGCTCGGCAAATACCCGTTTCAACGCATCCTCGCTGCCATAGGTCGACAGCATCGCCTGCTCGGTGCGCTTGCGGGTTTCCGCGGCAGCCGCGTCCACCTGGGCCTGGGCCTCGCTCAGGGCCGCATCGGCGCGTTCCTCGGCGCTGAGCGCGCGCTGCACCTCCGCACTACGGGTGCCGCTGCGCGCGCTGAACTCTTCGCGCGCCTTGTTCACCGCTTCCGGTGGCAAGGTGTCGGAGCAGATGCGCTTGCCGCCCTCATCCCAGCAATACAGCTTCTTGCCGGGATCGGACGGCTTGTTCTGGGCCAGCGCCGGCAAGGCCAGCGCAGCCACCATCAACAGCATCGTTGCAGCGGTTTTGGACGAATTCGGCACCTTGGCAGCCCCCTGCTATCAGCCTGTCGGATTGCTCCCGTAGCGGCCACGGTAGGCCAGCAACGGTTCGCGATAGCCGACAAGTTCCGGGTTCCCGGAGGCGAATGCAAGCAGATCCGCCAGGTTCGCGACCGCGATCACCGGTATGCCGGTTTCGGCGGACACGGCCTGCGCGGCTGAACGCGGGTCGGCTTCGGAGGCGATCTCCTGGCGGTCCAGGGCCACCACGATGCCGGCCGGGATGCCCTTGGCTTCGCGGATGATGGCCAGGGCCTCGCGGATGGCCGTGCCGGCGGTGATCACGTCATCGACGATCAGGATGCGCTTGCCGGCCATGTCGGCGCCGATCAGGCTGCCGCCCTCGCCATGATCCTTCGCTTCCTTGCGGTTGAAGGTCAGCGGCAGGTTGCGGCCGCGGTGCGAAAACTCGCAGGCAATGGCGGTGGCCAGCGGGATGCCCTTGTAGGCCGGCCCAAACAACTGGTCGAAGGCGATACCGGCGTCTTCGACGGCATCGGCATAGCAGTTGCCCAGCTGGGCCAGGGCCAGACCGGTGTCGAAACGGCCGGCGTTGAAGAAATACGGGCTTACCCGGCCGGACTTGAGGGTGAACTGGCCAAAACGCAGCGCATCGGCGTTCAGCGCCAGCTGCAGGAAACGGGAACGGTGGTCACTCATGAAATTACGTTTCTTGTCGTTTATTGAGGTGTCTAGGGTAAAGCATGGCTCCAGCGAATGCTGCCCGCTGCCACGGGCTGCCCAGTACCGCTGGCATTGGCCCGCTCGGCGCACCCCGCAGGCCCGCCTGGGCTGACGCTGTCGAGCGATCCTGGCGGTATGCTGTGCCGATCCTGAGCTTTCACCTGCGGTACCTCATGCGTATTACCAGTTTCAATGCCAATGGCATCCGTTCGGCTACCACCAAGGGCTTCAGCGAGTGGTTCCTGGGCCAGAACAGCGACGTGCTCTGCATCCAGGAGACCAAGGCGCAGGAGTCGCAGTTGACCGATGCCCTGTTCAGGCCCGATGGCCATCACTGCTTCTACCGCGATGCCATCACCAAGAAGGGCTACAGCGGGGTGGCAATCTGGAGCCGGCGCGAACCCGACGAAGTGCGTACCGCCCTGGGCTGGGCACCGTTCGATGACGAAGGGCGTTATATCGAGGCCCGCTTCGGCAACCTCAGCGTGGTGTCGTTCTACATTCCGTCCGGTTCCTCGGGCGAACTTCGCCAAGGCTTCAAGTTCGAGGTGATGGAATGGCTGAAGCCGATTCTGGACGAATGGCTGGCCAGTGGTCGCGACTACGTGCTGTGCGGTGACTGGAACATCGTGCGCAGCGCGCTGGATATCAAGAACTGGAAATCCAACCAGAAAAACTCCGGCTGCCTGCCGGAGGAACGCGACTGGATGAACGGCTTCTGCGCCGACCAGGCCGATCTGGCGGACGTGGCCAAGGGCCGCGGCTGGGTGGATGCCTACCGCGCGCTGCACCCGGAAGGCCAGGACTACACGTGGTGGAGCAACCGTGGCGCGGCGCGGGCCAACAATGTCGGTTGGCGCATCGACTATCAGTTCGTGACCCCGGGGCTGCGCGAGCGCCTGCGTGGATCATCCATCTACACCGGCCAGCGCTTCTCTGACCACGCACCGTTCACCGTGGACTACGACCTGTGACCGAGGCGGTGGTGGATGCCCCGCCGGCCGGGCTGCAGCGCCTGCGCCGGTTGTTCGTGATCCTGCTGCTCGGTTTTGCCTCCGGTTTGCCGCTGGCGTTGACCGGTGGTGCGATGCAGGCCTGGTTGACCGTGGATGGGTTGGACCTGGTCACGCTTGGCTTCCTGTCGTTGATCGGCATCCCCTACACCTTCAAGTTCCTGTGGGCGCCATTGATCGATCGTTTCGATCTGCCGGTGCTGGGCCGGCGGCGGGGCTGGATCGTGCTGATGCTGTTTGCATTGGGCGCGGCATTGACCTTGATGAGCACCTTGTCGCCCTCGCGCAACCTGGCGCTGTTCGCGTCGGTGGCGGTACTGGTGGCGTGTCTGTCCGCCACGCTGGACGTGGTGATCGACGCCTACCGCACCGACCTGCTGGCATCGGCCGAGCGCGGCTTGGGCGGGTCGTTGACCGTGCTCGGCTACCGGCTGGCGATGGTTCTGTCCGGTGGCATCACCCTGATCTGGGCCGAACAATGGCAGAGCTGGCCGCAGGTGTACCGCGTCATGGCGGGCCTGTCGGTTGCTGTCGGCGTGTTGGCGCTGGTCTTGATGCCGCAGTTGCCTGAGCGCTTCAAGGCGCCGGTATCGAAGGCGGGCGGTGAACTGCGTGGTTTCCTTGCACTGGTGGCCGGTGTGGCGCTGGGCGCATGGCTGGCGCACCAGGCGCTGGTATTGGTCGGCCTGGACCCGGACAGCAGCGATCGCTGGGTGCGGCTGGTCTTCGTCGTGACCCAGATCGCCGCGGCCATGGTGCTGGGCCTGGGCGTCACCCGCTGGGTACCCTTTGAAACATTGAACGCCTCGTTGCGTAGCTATTTCAGCATGCGGGGCGCGGGTGCCTTCCTGGCGCTGGTGGTGCTGTACAAGGTCGGCGATGCCTTCGCCTTGAGCCTGTCCACTCCCTTCCTGCTCAAGGGCATGGGCTTCAGCCAGGCGGAGGTGGGCCTGGCCAACAAGACCATCGGCCTGTTGATGACGATCGTGGGCGCCATCGTGGGTGGGTTCTTCCTGTTGCGGTTGCGGCTTTCCACGGCGGTGATCGCCTTTGGCGTGCTGCAGTTGGTCTCCAACCTCGGCTTCTACCTGCTTGCCCGTGAAGGGGCAGGGGCCTGGGGGACGGTGCAGGTGCCGGCCTTCAATCTGCTGATCGTGCATCTGGACCAGCCAACGCCCATGGATGGCCTGCTGCTGTTCGCCCTGAGCCTGGACAATTTTGCTGGCGGCATGGGTACAGCGGCATTCGTTGCGCTGCTCAGCGGCTTGTGTGGAACGCGGTTCTCAGCGACCCACTACGCCTTGCTCTCCGCCTTTGCGACACTGGGGCGGGTGTTCGTCGGGCCATTTGCCGGGGTCCTGGCCGATGCCTACGGCTGGCAGGTGTTCTTCCTGGTATCGGTGGTGGTGGGTGTGCCGGGGCTGTTGATGGCCTGGTGGCTGCGCCGTGAGGTGGACGCCACCACCCAGTTGCCGCGGGCCTGAGCCCTACCGATTGAATCCTCCGGCAGGCTCGTCGATGATGCCGGCCGGGGGGATCCACCTACAGCAGATGAGGTGGACATGGTCGAGGTGACCTTGCGGGATATCGATCCACTGCTGATGGAGCGCATACGTCGCCTGTCAGTGGCACGCGGCTGGACCCGGGAAGAAACCTGTATCGCGTTGCTCGAACAAGGCCTGTTTGCCAGCGAGCACCAGGTGCGGGGTGGTTTTGAAGAACCGGAAGTGGACGTGCTTTCCGAAGCGATCCAGGCCTTGCAATCCATGCCGGCCGGCGGCGACCTCTGACGTAGTGCCGAGCCATGCTCGGCAGAAGCCTTCCCGATAGAGCCCAATCCGTAGTGCCGAGCCATGCTCGGCAGAAGCCTTCCCAGGAAAGGCTCACCCTACCGGTCACGCCAGATGAATTGCGCCCAGGATCCGCGGCCCGGATGCGCCGCTGACACTGGGCAGGTTGCCCGCTCGCCCTGCCAGGGTTTCGCGTGCCAACCAGGCAAAGCCCATGGCCTCCATGTAATCCGGGTCCAGGCCGTAATCGGCACTGGAGCCAATCACCACGCCCGGCAAGCGGGCCTGCAGCCGCTGCAGCAACTGCGGATTGCGCACGCCACCGCCACAGACCAATACCCGCTTCACACCCGGCAAGTGCGCCAGCAACGCGTCAGCTACGGTGGCTGCACTCAGCTCAAGCAGCGTGGCCTGCACATCGGCAGCGCTCGGTTCCTCCGTGCCCAGCTGCGCTTGCACCCAGTCCAGATGGAACTGTTCGCGGCCCGTACTCTTCGGCGGCGGCAGGGCAAACCACGGCTCGCTCAACAAGCGCTCCAACAAAGCGGCATCCACCCGGCCGCTGGCCGCAAACGCGCCGCCGGCATCGTAGGTGTGCCCGAGATGGCGTTGGCACCATCCATCCAGCAAGGCATTGGCCGGGCCGGTATCAAAGCCACGGATGCTGCCATCGCGGGCGATCAGGCTCAGGTTGGCGATCCCGCCGAGGTTGAGCACGGCTCGGTCCTCGTCGGCACTGCCGAGCATCGCCAGGTGGAATGCCGGCATCAGCGGTGCACCATGCCCGCCGGCTGCCACATCGCGACGGCGGAAATCGGCAACGGTGGTGATGCCGGTGCGTTCGGCAATGCGATTGGGGTCCCCGATCTGCCAGGTAAAGGCGGGGGTGCTCAACGGGCGATGGCGGATGGTCTGGCCATGCGAGCCGATGGCCTGCACCTGCGTGCGTGGTATGCCCGCTTCATCCAGCAACTGATTGGCGGCAGCGGCGAAGGCGATGCCGACCTCGGCGTCCAGCTGCCCCAGCGCATCCATCGAGGCCGGCTCACCACCTTGGCCGAGCGCGATCAATCGCTCGCGGAGCGCGGGATCCCAGTGATGCGTATGCCCATGCACGAAATGGCATCCGCCGCCCTGCGGAAACTGCACCAGCGCCGCATCGATGCCGTCGGCACTGGTGCCGGACATCAGGCCGAGGAACAGAGGCAGCCGGGGATCAACAGACGTCATCGCAAAGGCCAGAAAAGAAAAGGGCAGGGAAGCTTCAAGCTCCCTGCCCCTATCGTCAACGTTGGCGTACCGGCTCAGCCACGCTTGCCTGCTGGCGCCGGTGCCGGTGCTGCCGGCGTAGCCGCAGCAGTCTGCGTCTGTTGCGCCGGCTTCTTGGTGCCGCCGGCATCGGCGTAGATCAGTTCTTCCATGCCCTGGATACGCGCCATTGCCGGTGCGGTCTGCGCGCGGAACGCAGCCAGTTCGGCACCCTTCAAGGGCTCCGGTGGCGGCATCGTCACCGACAGCGGGTTGCGATGCACGCCGTTGACGCGGAATTCGTAGTGCAGGTGCGGGCCGGTTGCCATGCCGGTGGAGCCCACGTAACCAATCACCTGGCCTTGGGCCACGCGCTGCCCGGTGCGGTAGGAACCCAGCCGCGACATATGCCCGTACAGCGTCGTGTGGCCGCGGCCATGGTCCAGGATCACCACATTGCCGTAACCGCGCTGGTTGCCGGCAAACTGCACGCGCGCGTCGCCGGCGGCCATGATCGGCGTGCCGGTACGCGCGGCGTAATCCACGCCCTTGTGCATGCGCATCGTGCCCAGAATCGGGTGCCGGCGCGAACCGAAGTTGGAGCTCAGGCGCGCGAACTGGATGGGCGAGCGGATGAAGCTCTTCTTCAACGAACGGCCATTGAGGTCGAAATACTCCTCCTTGCCGTTGCGATCAAAGCGGAAGCCCGTATAGGTCTTGCCGCCGGTCTGGAACGTCGCCGCCAGGATCTTGCTGGTATCGATGCGTTCGCCTTCGCGCCAGGTTTCATCCATCACCACGCTGAAGCGGTCGCCCGGCTGCAGGTCCTTGGAGAAGTCGATGTCGTACTTGAAGATTTCATCGGTCATCGTGGCGATGGCCGAAGGCGAGAGGCCGGCGCGGCGCGCGGCGTTGTACAGCGAACTGGTGATCTCGCCGCTGGCCACCACGGTGCGGGTACTGGTGGCGCGCTCGGTGACCTTTTCGCGGATCTGGTCGTTCTGCAGGCTCAGCTCCACGCGATGGTTGCCATCGCGGTCGAAGCGGATGGTGCGCAGGGTGCCGTTGACCGGCAGATCGAAGGCGATCTCGGTGCCGGGACGCAGCTTGGTCAGCGCCTCACGGCTGCCGGGATGGTCAAGCACGCGCTGCATGGTGGTGGCGGGGACGCCAGCGGCTTCGAACAAGTCGCTCAGGGTCTGGCCGCGCTCAACGCGCAGGATCTGCCAGCTGTCGCCGGGGGTTTCACCGCGGCGCGCCAACGACAACGGCGGCAACGGCAAGGCCAGCGTCGCGTGCGAGATGGGCAGGGGCGTATCGATTGCGTTGGAAAAGCCGGGAACGATGGTCGCTGCCAGTGCGCCGATGGTGAGGAACAGGCTGGCGTGGATCCAATGCCGCCGGTTCCAGCGTTCATTGAACGCGGCCGGCAGGTGTTCTTTCAGCTTCCGATGCAGGGCGGTGTCGTGCAGGACATTGAGGCGTTCCTGGAAGCGCTGTTTGCGCGCGGGGCCATGATCGGGTTGTGGCATCGCTCAGTTCTCTGACGGCCCGGATCGCGGGCCCAAACGCAGGTAACATAGTCACCTATCAATACCGCGTCAAACCATTGAGCCGCATGGCTTTTCGATCTCCCGACGTGGTTAACTTGTACTTAACACCATTCATGTATTTGACGGCGAAGCCGGGAGTTTTAGCGTGTCCTCGATTGATGAAGCCCTTGCCCTGATCGGCCGCGGAGCCGACGAAATCCTCAAAGTGGAAGAACTGCGCCAGCGTCTGGAAAGCGGTCGTCCGCTGCGTGTGAAGGCTGGCTTCGACCCCACCGCCCCCGATCTGCACCTGGGGCACACCGTATTGCTGAACAAGCTGCGCCAGTTCCAGGACCTGGGCCACCAGGTGATTTTCCTGATCGGCGACTTCACCGGCATGATCGGCGACCCCACCGGCAAGAGCCTGACCCGCAAGCCGCTGACCCGTGAAGACGTGCTGGCCAACGCCCGCACCTACGAGGAGCAGGTGTTCAAGGTGCTGGACCGCGCCAAGACCGAGGTCCGTTTCAATTCCGAGTGGTTCGGGAAGATGGCCGCCGCCGACATGATCCGCCTGGCAGGCCAGCACACCGTGGCGCGCATGCTGGAACGCGACGACTTCGCCAAGCGCTATGCCGCGCAGCAGTCCATCGCCATCCACGAGTTCCTTTACCCGCTGGTGCAGGGCTACGACTCGGTGGCGCTGGAAGCGGATATCGAACTCGGCGGCACCGACCAGAAGTTCAACCTGCTGATGGGCCGCGGCCTGCAGGAGCACTACGGGCAGAAGCCGCAGATCGTATTGACCATGCCGCTGCTGGAAGGCCTGGACGGCGTCAACAAGATGTCCAAGTCGCTGAACAACTACATCGGCATCAGCGAACCGGCCATCGACATGGTCACCAAGACCATGAAGGTGGACGACACCTTGATGTGGCGTTGGATCGACCTGCTCAGCTTCGATATCTCCATCGACGAGGCCAAGCAGCTGCGCGCCGACGTCGAAGCGGGCAAGATCAACCCGCGCGAGATCAAGCTCCGCCTGGCCCGGGAGCTGACCACGCGCTTCCATGATGCCGCCGCTGCCGAACAGGCTATCGCTGGCTGGAACGCCGCCGTCACCGGGCAGGGTGACATCACCCAGTTGCCGTTGCAGGAAGTAGCAATCCCGGCAGAAGGCCTGCGGATTGGCGCCCTGCTTACGGCGGCAGGCCTGACCCCCAGCAATTCCGAAGCCTCGCGCAAGCTCAAGGAGCGTGCGGTAAAGGTAGATGGCGAAGTGGTAGAAGACGCACAGACCATGCTGCAGCCTGGGTTTGAAGGTCTGCTGCAGGTTGGCAAGCGCACCTTCGCCCGCGTCCTGCTGGTTGCGGCCAACTGAAGGACCGCTTGAGGCCTCCGTTTGCTGGTGGCGTTCAGAGGGCAACGAATGATGGGTTCGCTTCTCTTTGAGCGCCTTCATGCAGGTGAAAGGGCGGGGCGGGAGGGCCGAGGTGGCCGGAGGAGGCGAGCGAGGGGGGAAGGTCTCGCTGCTCCACCTGCGCTTGGTCTTCCGCACACTAATAAGGTGCAAAGCGAGCGATTCAGCGCCCGCCAGCGGGGGCATGAACAAAAGTTGCAAGAAATCGTGCACAACCCCTTCACAAAGGGCGCAAAGAGGCACATACTTTCCCTCCCCCGACGCAGGGGCCTCGCAAGAGGCGCAGCGAAGGGAAAGTTTGCAGTCAGCGCCTCGAAAAAAGGTGTTGACGGAAACGAAAAGCCTGACATAATAGGCGGCTCGCT
>NZ_DAMBEF010000006.1:0-15359 GCF_032061965.1 Stenotrophomonas sp.
CCGGCGGTGCCGAGCAGGGTGACGAAGTCGATCTCCGGATCCATCAGTGCGTTGAGCGCGAAGTTCTGCTCGCGGTTGCGCGCGGTGATGCCCCAGACCGAATGCGAGCCGTGGCGGAAGTCGTTGACCAGCGACAAGGTGACGCGGCCATCGCCCTCGACCTTGGCGACCTTCAGCTCGACTTCGTCATCGCCGGGCAGGTAGGCGTACTGGTTGGGGTGCCAGTCCTCGTCATCGGCGGCGAGGATCTCGTAGCTGGTGCGGCCCTTGTCGCTCCAGCTGCGCAGGTTGTCGGTGTGCTTCTTCCAGAAGTCTTCCGGCAGCTGGGTGGCGCCGGTATAGAGCAGGCTGAAATCATCCAGCGCGCGGTCGTTCTCGTAATCCTCCGAGTCGATGCCGGCGATGGCGGCCTTGATGCGCAGGTTGATGTCCTTGGAAATGAACACCACCGGCGTTTCCGGGTGCTGTTCCTTCAGTGCCAGGATCGCGCCGAGGATGGCGTTGTCCGGGATTACCTTGCCAAAGCTCTTGCCGGCCTCGAAATGGCTGGTCTGGAAGTAGAGGTTGCCGGCACTGTGTGCGCCACGCAGCTGCAGGCCCTTCGGTCGTGCCAGCGGCACGCCGTTCTGCACGCTGCCGATGCCGGCCGCTTCGATCAGCTCATTGAGGAAGCGGCTCACCTGGCGGGCGTTGCGGCTCGCTTCGGTGGTGCCCTTCTTGCCGTTGTCCAGCTCCTCGATCACCTGCATGGGCAGGTAGACATCGTGTTCCTCGAATTTGAACAGCGCGGTCGGATCGTGCATCAGCACGTTGGTATCCAGTACGTAGATGCGCTTGCCTCGGGTCATCGTCGATTCCTGGTGGCGGGACAGGGTCACGCCATCGCACCTGCAGGGCAGGGCGATGACGTGGGTTGGAACGGGAGGTGGGTCACTTGGTTTGAGCGGCCTTCAGTGCTTCGAGCACGGCATCGGCATGGCCGGCGACTTTGACCTTGCGCCATTCCTGCACGAGCTGGCTGTCAGGAGAGATCAAAAAGGTGCTGCGTTCGATGCCGCGTACCTGCTTGCCGTACATGTTCTTCATCTTGATCACATCGAAAGCGGCGCATAACGCCTCGTCGGTGTCGCTGATCAAGGGGAACTTGAAGCCCTGTTTGGCGCAGAAGTTGTCGTGCGACTTCAACGAGTCGCGGGAGATGCCGAACACCTGTGCCCCGGCGCGCTTGAACTTCGGCAACAGGGCGTTGAAGTCCAGGCCTTCGGTCGTGCAGCCGGGGGTGCTGTCCTTCGGGTAGAAGTACAACACCAGCCATTGGCCGGCGAGTTCGCCGAGGCTTGTGGTGGTGCCGCCGGACAGGGCCAGCGGCAGTTCGAGGGTGGTTCGGTCCAGGGTATCGCCGATGTTCATCAGATCCTTTCCGGAGCCTGGGGTAATTCGATTGCAGTTACATGAAACGCCGCGCACCTGTGATGGGTGCGCGAAACCATCAGAACTTCATCGGGTCCATGATCGCGTCCAGGTTGAGGTGGTCGCAGAACTCGAGGAAATCGTCGCGCAGGGCGGCGATATGCATATTGGAGGGAACACCAATGGTGATCTGTGCCGAGAACATTTCCGCACCGGTCTGCATCGCCTGGTAGCGCGTGCTCTGCAGGTTCTCGATGGTGATGCCCTGGCGGTCGAAGAAGTCGGCAAGCTGGAACAGGATGCCCGGCTTGTCGGCGGCAACCACCTCCACGATGTACGGCAGCAGGTTGGACTGCGCCTGCTTGGCGGCGGTGCGGTACCAGACCAGCTTGAGGTTTTCCTCGCGCTCCAGTCGGGCGAGCATGGCTTCAAGCTTGGCCACCGCATCCCAGGAGCCGGTGGCCAGGGTGGTGACGGAGACGTCGCGGCCAACGGTGGCCAGGCGGGCGTCGACCAGGTTGCAGCCGCTGTCGGCGATACGACGGGTGACGGACAGCAGTGGGGACTCCGGATGCGTCGTATAGGCGTTGATCAGGAGGTGGTTTTCGGTCGGCAACGGCCGCGGCGTGGTGTCTGTCAAGGTGGTTCCGGGTGCTGGAGAGTCTGAACGGCGCCGCCGGGCGGGCTGTTCGCTGGTGTCCAGCATACTTGCCCCTGCTTTCGACCGGCAAGTAACATGCTTTTGGTCACGAACCCGCCGTCTGGCGGGCCTCTTTACCCCCACGAAGAGCGACAAACCTCTTGTCCATCCAAGGCCTCATCACCGCACTGGCTACGCCGTTCCAGGCAGACGGTGCACTCGATACCGACGCTTGGCAGCGTTTGCTGGCCCAGCAGCTCAACGGCGGCGTCCAAGGCGTCGTCGTCGCCGGCTCCACCGGCGAAGCCTCCACCCTGGCCGATGATGAATACGACAGCCTGCTTCGCAGCGCGGTCGCCACGCTCGGCGGCAAAATGCCGGTGCTGGCTGGGACTGGCCTGTCCGGCACTGCCCGCACGATCGCGCTGACCCGCCGCGCCGCGGCCAATGGCGCCACCCATGCCTTGGTGGTAGCGCCGCCGTATGTGCGTCCTACCCAGGAAGGCCTGCGCCAGCACTATCTGGCGGTGGCAGAGCAGGGCGGGCTGCCAGTGGTGCTGTACAACGTGCCAGGGCGTACCGGTTGTGACCTGCTGCCGGAAACCGTGGCGCAACTGGCCGGCCATCCGAACATCGTCGCCATCAAGGAGGCGGTGGGGGATACCACCCGGGTCAAGGCGCTGCTGGAGCTGCGCTGTGATTCCTTTGCCATCCTCAGTGGCGACGATGGCAGCGCTGCCCGCTCCATGCTGGCCGGTGCTGATGGCCTGATCTCGGTGGGCTCCAATGTGTTGCCAGGTGCCTACCGGACGCTGTGCGACCTGGCCCGTGACGGCCAGCGTGAAGCCGCCGAGGCCTGGGATGATCGCCTGCAGCCCTACCACGATTTCTGTGGCGTCGAATCCAATCCGATACCGGTCAAGGCGCTGTTGCAGCGGCTTGGTTACGGTCACGGGCTGCGTTTGCCGCTGCTCCCGCTTTCTGCGCCGCATCACGCCCATGCCGACCATCTGGCGGCGGACGTGGGCGCGTTGGAAGAACTATCCAGCCGCTGATCTGGCGGCCTGAACCCTGGAGATTCACCCATGCGTCAAACCTCAACCGTCCGCGTGTTCTCGCTGCTGGTGCTGGGCGTGGTAACTGCCGTCGCCACTTCCGGTTGCTTCTTCAAGCGCGGAGCTCGCGGTGACTATGCCCTGGCCCCGGAAGCGCGTCCGCTGGAAGTGCCGCCGGATCTGAACCTGCCCAACACCTCTGGCGCCACGGCCATTCCGGCCCTGGCCTCGGCCACCAAGCCGGCCGCGCCGGCCGCCGCCGCACCGGCATCGACCAATGGCTTCACCGTCAGCGGCAGCCGCGACGACGTGTTCGGCAAGGTTGGCGAAGCACTGGCCGGCATCGAGGGCCTGACCATCGCCAGCCGTGCGCAGCTGCTGGGTTCTTATGACGTTGCCTACGAAGGCAGCAACTTCCTGGTGCGCGTGGTTGCGACCGATGCCGGCGCCTATGTGTCGGCGGTGGATCCGCGCGGCATGCCGGCCACGGACGCTGCGGCGACCAAGCTGGTAGCGGCCCTCAAGGGCAAGCTGGGCGGCTGAGCCCGGGTTTTTCCGCACAAAGTAAAAAGGGCGCCGCTGGCGCCCTTTTTTGTACCCGCTGCGCCAATCAGCGCTCCAGCAGCTTCAGCTTGTCGGGCTTGCCGTCCCATTCGGCGGCATCGGCCGGCGGGTCCTTGCGCACGGTCAGCACCGGCCAGGCCTTGGCCAGCTCGGCGTTGAGCGCGACGAAACCTTCCTGGCCGGCAGGTACGTCATCTTCCGGGAAGATCGCATTGACCGGGCATTCGGGCTCGCACAGGGTGCAATCGATGCACTCGTCCGGGTCGATGACCAGGAAGTTGGGGCCTTCGTGGAAGCAATCCACCGGGCAGACTTCAACGCAATCGGTGTGTTTGCACTTGATGCAGTTTTCGGTGACGACAAAAGGCATGGCGGGGTCCGGCTTTGAGCCCAGCAATTCTAGAGCAGGTTGCAGGGGGTGGGGCGGGGAATGCTCGCATCCGGTCGCAGGCGGTTGATCGCGCGGGGCGGGGCGGGCCGTAAAACAAAAAACCCCGCAGGGCGGGGCTTTTCGGTTTCGCAGACGGAGTTGGCGCTCCCTAGGGGACTCGAACCCCTGTTTTAGCCTTGAGAGGGCCACGTCCTAACCACTAGACGAAGGGAGCGTTTGGTCGCGTCTGGCGAGCGCGCTAGTATATGCATCTGGTTGCCGCTCGGCAATCCCGTAAACCCAACTGGAAGCGCCACCATCAATTCCACAGTTACAACGCCGTTCACCCTGCACGTCATTCCGCGCGATCAGCACACGATCTCGCGCAAGGACATCAGCCCCAACGCGCTGCGGGTCCTGTACCGCCTGCGCGAATCCGGCTTCGGCGCCTACCTTGTAGGTGGCGCGGTCCGTGACCTGCTGGTAGGTGGGCGCCCAAAGGATTTCGACGTCGCTACCGATGCCACGCCGGAGCAGGTCAAGCAGTTGTTCCGCAACTGCCGCCTGATCGGCCGCCGGTTCCGCCTTGCCCATGTCGTGTTTGGCCGCGAGATCATCGAAGTGGCCACCTTCCGTGCCAACAGTGATGACGGCAGCGGCGACCGCGAGGTCGAGAACGGCATGCTGGTGCGCGACAACGTCTATGGCAGCATCGAAGACGATGCGGTACGCCGCGACTTCACCTGCAATGCCTTGTATTACGCCATCGAGGACTTCTCGGTGCGTGACTACACCGGCGGCTTCGAGGACGTGCTGGCCCGGCGCATGAAGCTGATCGGCGACCCCGAGCAGCGCTACCGCGAGGATCCGGTGCGGATGCTGCGCGCGGTGCGCCTGGCCGCCAAGCTCGGCTTTGATATAGAAGCCGCCACCGCCGAGCCGATTCCACGCCTGGCCAGCCTGTTGAACGAGGCCGCCCCTGCGCGCCTGTTCGAGGAAGTGCTGAAGCTGTTCCTGTCCGGGCACGGCGTGGCCAGCTTTGAAGGGCTGGAACGTCATGGCCTGCTGAGTGTGCTGTTCCCGGAAAGCGGTGCGGCATTGAAGAGCAACCGCAGCGGCGCGCTGCGCCGGGTGCTGATCCAGGGCCTGCGCAATACCGACGAGCGGGTTGCCAACGATGAGCCGGTGTCACCGGCTTTCCTGTTCGCGCTGCTGTTGTGGCCGGCGTTCTGCCGCAACCTGATCAGCCTGCAGAAGCAGGGCCTGGCGCCGGAAGAAGCGCAGCGGCGTGCCGCCGACCGGGTTACCTTGCACCAGTTGAGCACCATCGCCCTGCCGCGACGGTTCTCGCTGCCCATGCAGGAGATCTGGCTGCTGCAGTCGCGCTTTGGCTCGCGCCAGCGCAAGCGGGTATTCCGTACCCTGAGCCATCCGCGCTTCCGTGCGGCCTTTGATTTCCTGGTGCTGCGTCAGGCCGGCTCGGACGAGCATGCGCAGGACATCGCCTTCTGGCGGGAAGCACAGGCCGAGGGTGGGCGTGAGCTGGAGTCGGCGCTGGATGCCGCGCAGGCTGAAATGAGTGAAGACAGTGAGGCGCCGCGTCGTCGCCGCCGTCGTCGCCGTCGTACCGGCAGCAGCGCGGCAGCGGGCGAGTAAGACATGGTGATGGCCTGTGTGGGCCTGGGTGCCAACCTGGGGGATGCGCAGGCGACCCTGCGCGCGGCGGTAGCCGCGCTGGCGGCGCTGCCGCGGTGTCGGCTGCTGGCGGCATCACGCCAGTACCGCACGCCGGCGTGGGGCAATGAGGCGCAGCCTGATTTCATCAATGCAGCCGTGGCGTTGGAAACAACGTTGCCTGCCGAGGAGTTGCTGGCCCAGTTGCTTGCCACTGAACAGTCCTTCGGCCGCGTGCGACTGCCCGGCCAGCACTGGGGGCCGCGCACGCTGGACCTGGACTTGTTGTTGTATGGCGAGCAGGTCATCGACCTGCCGCAGCTCAAGGTGCCGCATCCGTACCTGCACGAGCGTGCCTTCGCTTTGCTGCCTTTGGCCGATATTGCCGCCGACGCCGTGATTCCCGGCCATGGGACGGTGCGGGCTGCATTGGTAGGCATGAAAACCTGCGACATCACCCCGTTAGGGGGATAATGCTCGGCTCATAACCGAGCGTTGCCCCCACATGAGCACCCACGCAGATAGCAAGCCCTGGACCGTCCCGGCGCTGGCCGAGGCCAAGCGCAACGGTCAGAAGCTGGTGATGTTGACCGCCTATGACGCTGGCTTTGCCCGCACCCTTGATGCCAATGGCACTGACCTGATCCTGATCGGCGATTCGCTGGGCATGGTGGTGCAGGGGCATGATTCGACCTTGCCGGTCAGCGTGGCCGACATCGTCTATCACACCAAGGTGGTTGCCCGGGTGCTGGAGCGCGCGCTGCTGGTCGCGGACCTGCCGTTTGGTGCCGACGCCACCGCCGAGCGCGCATTGGATGCGTCGCTGCAGCTGCTGCAGGCCGGCGCCGAGATGGTCAAGATTGAAGGTGCCGGCTTCAAGCTGGACATCATCCGCCATTTGGTCGAACGCGAAATCCCGGTGTGCTCGCACCTGGGCCTGACCCCGCAGTCGGTGCTGCGCCTGGGGGGCTATCGCGTGCAGGGGCGGGGCGATGCCGCGCAGCAGTTGCTGGACGATGCCAAGGCCGTGGCCGATGCCGGCGCCAGCCTGCTGGTGTTGGAGTGCGTGCCGACCCCGGTGGCGGCGAGCGTCACCGCCGCGATTGCCATCCCGACCATCGGTATCGGTGCTGGCCCGCAGTGCGATGGGCAGGTGCTGGTGCTGCACGATTTCCTCGGCCTGGACAGCGGCCATCGCCGGCCCAAATTCGTCAAGGATTTCCTTGCCGAAGGGGGTTCCGTGGCAGGTGCGGTCCAAGCCTATGCCGACGCAGTGCGCGCCGGAACCTTCCCTGACGCGGAGCATGCGTACGCATCATGATTGAGACCGTTACCGAACTTTCCCGGCTGCGCGCCGTTGTCAACGGCTGGAAGCGCCAAGGCCTGCGCGTCGCGCTGGTACCGACCATGGGCAATCTGCACGCCGGCCACTATTCGTTGGTGAAGCTGGCCCGCCAGCACGCCGACAAGGTGGTTTCCAGCGTGTTCGTGAACCCCACCCAGTTCGGCCCGAGCGAGGATTTCACCCGTTATCCGCGCACCCCCGAGGCCGATACCACTGGCCTGGAAAAGGCCGGCTGCGACGTGCTGTGGCTGCCGACCGTTGAATCCATGTACCCATTTGGCGTGGAGCTGGCGGCCAAGGTGCACGTGCCGGGCGTCAGCTCGTTGCTGGAGGGTGCTCACCGCCCCGGTCATTTCGACGGTGTATGTACCGTGGTCAGCCGCCTGTTCAACCAGGTGCAGCCGGATGTGGCTGCATTTGGGCGCAAGGACTACCAGCAGTTGGCGGTGATCCAGCAGATGGTCGCCGACCTGGCCTTCCCGATCGAGATCCTGGGCGGCGAGATCGTGCGCGAGGACGACGGCCTGGCGATGAGCTCGCGCAACCAGTACCTCACCGCTGAGCTGCGTCCGCAGGCCACGGTGATCCGTCGGGTGCTGTTGGCCATGCGTGACGCCTATCTGGCGGGCAGCGCTCGTGCCGTGGTCGAGGCCGATGGCGCGGCAGCCTTGCAGGCTGCAGGTTTCGTGGTGGACTACGCCGTGGTCCGCCTGCCCAACCTGAGCGAGCCGGGGCAGGACCCCAAGGGGGCTCGCGTGGCCCTGGTTGCGGCCAAGCTGGGCAACACCCGCCTGATCGACAATATCGAGTTCTGAATAGGCAATTGAGCGGACTTCTGCTGTCCGTTTCCTTGTCCTGTGAGACCTCCGATGGCGCCCCTGTGGCGCCATCGTCGTATCCGCCGGTCCTGCACCGGCAAGGTCATGTTGCAGTGCGGGCAAGGCCTCGCAGCGGTGCTAGACTGCGCGCTTTCTCACGTAGTTTCGGCATTGCCATGCAACTCACTCTGCTCAAGACCAAGATTCACCGCGCCACTGTCACCCATTCGGAGCTGAACTACGAAGGCTCCATCGCGATTGACGACAACCTGCTGAAGGCCACCGGCATCCGCGAGTTCGAGCAGGTGCACATCTGGGACGTGACCAACGGTGCCCGTTTCACCACCTATGCGCTGCGCGCCGAGGCGGGCAGTGGCGTGATCTCGCTCAATGGTGGCGCCGCGCGCCACGTCCAGGTCGGCGACATCATCATCATCGCTGCCTTCGCCAGCATGAGTGAGGCCGAGGCTGACAGCTTCAAGCCGAAGCTGGTCTACGTCGACGGCGACAACCGCATTTCCCACACCAACGACAGCATCCCCACACAGGCCGCATGACCACAAACAACGGATACGACGTATTGCGCGCCCATGCCCAGCGACTGCAGGGCACGGGTATTCCTTCGCTGCTCGCCGCCGAGCCTGACCGCGTGCAGCGTCTGGCGCTGCAGGTCGGTCCGTTGTATGTGAACTTCGCGCGGCAGAAATACGACCGCGCGGCGCTGGATGCCTTGCTGGAACTGGCCGCCACGCGCGATGTCGCTGGCGGTTTCCAGCGGTTGTTCGGTGGCGGCAGGATCAACATCACCGAAGACCGTGCCGTGCTCCACAGTGCGCTGCGTGGCGATGCCAGTACCGATCCGGTTGCTGTTGCCGCACATGCCGAGGCGGCGGCCGTGCAGCAGCGCATGGGCGCGCTGATTGCCGCGCTGGAAGCCAGCAATGTCACCGACATCGTCAGTGTTGGCATTGGTGGTTCTGACCTGGGGCCGCGCCTGGTGGCCGATGCACTGCGTCCGGCAGCAGGTGCGCGCTTCCGTGTCCACTTTGTTTCCAACGTCGACGGTGCAGCGATGCAGCGCACCCTGGCGACGCTGGACCCGGCGACCACCGCCGGCATCCTGATTTCCAAGACCTTTGGTACCCAGGAAACCCTGCTAAACGGGCGCATTCTCTGTGATTGGCTGGGCGGCAGTGATCGCCTGTATGCGGTCAGCGCCAATCCCGAGCGTGCTGCAAAGGCGTTCGATATCGCCGCCGAGCGCGTGCTGCCAATGTGGGATTGGGTGGGCGGCCGGTACTCGCTGTGGTCGGCGGTGGGCTTCCCGATCGCGCTGGCCATTGGCTTCGAGCGTTTTGGCCAGTTGCTGGACGGTGCCGCGCAGATGGATGTGCACGCCGCCACCGCGCCGTTGGCGCAGAACCTGCCGGTGCTGCATGCACTGACCGACATCTGGAACCGCAATGTGCTGGGCTACGCCACGCACGCGGTGATGACCTACGACCAGCGCCTGGCGCTGCTGCCGGCCTACCTGCAGCAGTTGGTGATGGAAAGCCTGGGCAAGCGGGTGAAGCTTGATGGCAGCCCGGTCGATGGCGACACCGTGCCGGTCTGGTGGGGTGGTGCCGGTACCGATGTGCAGCACAGCTTCTTCCAGGCGCTGCACCAGGGCACCAGTATCGTCCCGGCAGATTTCATTGGTTGCGTGCGCAGTGACGACCCCTACGAAATCAACCACCAGGCCTTGCTGGCCAACCTGCTGGCGCAGACCGAAGCGCTGGCCAACGGCCAGGACAGCGAGGACCCGCACCGCCAGTACCCCGGGGGCCGCCCGAGCACGCTGATCCTGTTGGATGCATTGACCCCGCAATCATTGGGCGCCTTGATCGCGATGTACGAGCACGCGGTGTATGTGCAGTCGCTGGTGTGGGGCATCAATGCGTTTGACCAGTTCGGCGTCGAGCTGGGCAAGCAGTTGGCCAACCAGTTGCTGCCGGCGCTGCAGGGTCAGGCCGTGGAGATTGCCGACCCGATGACACGCGAGCTATTGGCGCGGCTGCGCTGATCTCGGATCGTGTGTCGCTGTTGAAGAAAAAGCCGCGCAGAGATGCGCGGCTTTTTTGCTCTCCCTTTTGTACAAAAAAGGAGGCGGTTGGGGGGGCTTTCGCATTTTTTGCCCTCTCCCTTTTGCGCAGCAAAGGGGAGGGATGGGGGGCTTTCGCATCACTTGTGCAGGCCTTTGCCGAGCATGGCTCGGCACTACAGGAGCGCTTGCCGAGCATGGCTCGGCACTACAAGAGC
The DNA here is from genome assembly GCF_032061965.1 of Stenotrophomonas sp. GTDB lineage: Bacteria > Pseudomonadota > Gammaproteobacteria > Xanthomonadales > Xanthomonadaceae > Stenotrophomonas. Next base: position 10,178 of record NZ_DAMBEF010000006.1, read on the forward strand.
GCTTGCTGAGCATGGCTCGGCACTACAGGAGCGCTTGCCGAGCATGGCTCGGCACTACACAAGAGCGCGTGCCGAGCATGGCTCGGCACTACAGGGATACGGGGCCTGCCTATCGGTTTGGGTCGCGTTCCGGGCTGGGGCGCTTGGTCAGTTTGCGCTGCAGTGAACGCCGGTGCATGCCGAGCAGCCGTGCCGCTGCCGAGACGTTGCCGCCGGTTTCGTGCAGGGCCTGCTGGATATGTTCCCACTGCAGGCGGCTGATCGGGGTCATGGCGTCCGGTGGCTCCAGATCTTCCGGTTCCTCGGCCCCTTCGTCCTCTTCGCCCAGTGCGCGCATGATCATCTGCACCGTGGCCGGCTTGGGCAGGTAATCGTCCGCTCCCAGCTTGATTGCTTCCACCGCAGTGGCGATGGATGCGTAGCCGGTAACCAGCAGGATGCGCATGTCCTGACGCAGCTCGCGCAAGGGTTGGATCAGGCTCAGCCCGGACTCGCTGCCCAGTTTCAGGTCGATCAGGGCGAATGCCGGCGCCGACTGCAATGCCAGTTGCAAGGCCCCGGCGGTATCGGTGGCGGTAACCGTTTCGATGCCGCGGCGTGCGAGCGTGCGCTGCAAGGTGCGCAGGTAGAGCGGGTCGTCGTCGACCAACAGGCCATGGACAGCGGGAGCATTCATTCGGTTGCCTCGGTTTGTTGCAATGGCAGGCGGAAGCCGACGCGTGCGCCCTGGCCATCGGCCGGACGCGTCCACAGTTCGCCGTGCAGTCGTTCAATGGTGGCATGGGACAGTGCCAGGCCGACACCCATGCCGTCGGTCTTGCCGCTGTTGAACAAGGTGCCTGGCAGGGCAGCGTCATTGGCATTGAAGCCCGGCCCGTAGTCACGTACCTCGCCGTAAAGCTGGCCGTCGCGTACGCGGATGTCCAGGTCGATCTGCGCGCGGCCACTGTTTTCGCCGGCATCGGCGGCATTGTTCAGCAGTACCTGCAGCAGGTGACCGATGCCAGGTTCCAGTTGCAGTTGCAAGGGAGCATCGGGATTGCGGCGCAGCTCGATGGTCGGGCGCACCAGCCGCCACTGCTCAAGCACGCTGCCGATGGAGACCACCGCGCGGCTGCGCGCACCTTCGGCAGGTGCGGCCAGGGCCATGACCTTCTCGCGGCATTGCACCAGCAGCTCGCGCAGGGTTTCCAGGTCGTCGCGCATTTCCGGGTTGTCCGCGCATTGCTCGGCAATGTCGTCGGTGAGCAGGGTCATCGTCGCCAATGGCGTGTTGAGCTCATGGGCGACCGAGGCTGCGTGGGTAGCCAAAGCGACAATGCCTTCGTTGCGGACGAAGCGCTCGCGCAGCGCCGCCAGTTGGCTTTCACGCTCGCGCAATGCGGATGCCAGCCGGGTCGAGAACACCAGCACCACCACGCTGGAAAGCAGGAAGTTGGCCGCTGCACCCCACAGGTGCAGGCTCATCGTGTCGAAATAGCCACCACGCAATGGCAGGCCGAATACCGCGCTCAGTGCATACCCGGCCACGCAGGCCGCAGCCACGGCATGGGTCCAGCGCAATGGCAGTGCCAGCGCTGCCAGCGCGATCAGGATCAGGAACAGTGAGCCGAATGGATTGGCGATGCCGCCGCTCCAGCCCACCATCCAGGTCAGCACGGTCACATCCACCAGGATGTGGCCGAACGCGGTGACTGGCGCGGGGTCACTGTCGTGCACCCGCAGCTGCACGTACAGGTTGAACAAGGCCAGGACGAACACGCCGGCCCACAGCGGCAGTTGCGGCAGTTCCAGGCCCAGCAGCCAGGTGGCGACCAGGATGGTGGTGGCCTGGCCGGCGGTGGCCAGCCAGCGCAGGCTGCACAAAGTGCGCAGGAAGGAGGTGTCTTGGGTCTGCATGGCGCAATCGTATGCTGTCCGGGCGGCTACAACGCAACGGAGGGTTCATCCCGGGCGGGCAGCGGGCGCGCTAAAATAGCCGCCATGCATGACGCCGTGACCCGACCAACTCCGCCCACCGACGCTACCGCGTGGCCCCGCCGCATCACCCAGGCTGTCGATATCGGCGGCGTGAAGGTGGGTGGGGGCAGCCCCGTGGTGGTGCAGTCGATGACCAACACCGATACCGCCGACGTGGCTGCCAGCGTCAAGCAGGTTGCCGAGCTCTGGCGCGCCGGCTCGGAGATGGTGCGGCTGACCGTCAACAACCCTGAATCCGCCGCCGCCATACCGCGCATCGTTGAAAAGCTGCGCATGATGGGCATCGACGTGCCGTTGATCGGCGACTTCCACTACAACGGCCACCAGTTGCTCAGTGGTGAGCCGGCCTGTGCCGAGGCGTTGGCCAAGTACCGCATCAACCCGGGCAATGTCGGCTTCGGCAAGAAGAAGGACACCCAGTTCGCGCAGCTGATCGAGTTCGCGATCAAGTACAACAAGCCCGTGCGCATCGGCGCCAACTGGGGCTCGTTGGACCAGGCGCTGGCGGCCAAGCTGATGGACGAGAACAGCCAGCGTGCGCAGCCATGGGATGCCGGCCGGGTGCTGCGCGAGGCACTGATCCGCTCGGCGCTGGACTCGGCCGAAACCGCGGTCGAGCTGGGCCTGCCGCGTGACCGCATCGTGCTCTCGGCCAAGGTCAGTGGCGTGCAGGAGTTGATCGCGGTCTACCGCGACCTTGCCTTGCGCTCGGACTTCGCGCTGCACCTCGGCTTGACCGAGGCGGGGATCGGCAGCAAGGGCATCGTGGCTTCTTCGGCGGCGCTGGCAGTGCTGCTGCAGGAAGGCATCGGCGACACCATCCGCATTTCCTTGACCCCCGAACCTGGCCAGCCGCGTACGCAGGAAGTGATCGTTGCGCAGGAGCTGCTGCAGACCACCGGGCAACGTGCATTCACGCCGATGGTCACGGCCTGCCCAGGCTGCGGCCGCACCACGTCCGAGTTCTTCCAGGAGCTGGCGAAGGTGGTGCAGAACCACGTGCGCGAGAAGATGCCGGTGTGGCGGGTCAGCCACCCGGGCGCGGAGAACATGACCCTGGCGGTGATGGGCTGCATCGTCAACGGCCCGGGCGAGTCACGCCACGCCAATATCGGCATTTCCCTGCCGGGTACCGGTGAAACCCCGGCGGCACCGGTGTTCGTCGACGGCGAGAAGAAAGTGACCTTGCGCGGCGAACACATCGCGCAGGATTTCGTGGCCTTGATCGACGATTACGTCGAAACCCGTTATGCGCGAAACCCCGGCTGAGTCCCGGGCTGAAGCCGCAGGCCTGCGGCAGTGGCTGGCGCACAATGCCTGGCGCCTATTGCTGCTGTTCGGCGGCGTGCTGTTGCCATTGGCAGGCTTTGCGGCCTTGGCAGATGAGATCCACGAAGCCGAGTCGCTGCACTTTGATGACGTCTTGCTGTTACGCATGCATGGCCTGGCCTCGCCGGCATTGGATGCGTTCTTCATCCTGGTGTCCAAGCTGGGCTATCAGTGGGGCGTGATTCCGCTGGACGTGGTGATCGTCGTAGTCCTGCTGGCGGCGCGGCGATGGCGCAAGGCGGCCTTTGCCGCCACCGCTTTCATTGGTTCGGCATTGTTGAACCTGGGCAGCAAGCAGGTGTTCCAGCGCGATCGCCCGAGCCTGTGGGAGTCGATAGCGCCGGAGAGCACTTTCAGTTTCCCCAGTGGCCATGCGATGGGTTCGATGACGTTGGCCCTCACCGTGGTGTTCCTGGCCTGGCATACGCGTTGGCGTTGGCCCGTGCTGCTCGCTGCGGCGCTGTTCGTCGTATTGGTGGGGCTGTCCCGCGTCTATCTGGGCGTGCATTACCCCTCGGACATCCTTGCCGGCTGGTGTGCCGCCCTGGTCTGGGTCATCGGCGTGCATACCGTGATGTTCCGCAAGCGCTGGTCCTTGCCCGCGATTTAGGTGCTGCCCTGGCACTGTCAGCGTTTCTGTCCTTCAGGTAAGGAAACTCCTAAGTGGTTGGGCGCGTTGAACTGATGGGCGCCGTGTCCGCGTGATCGGCATAGTGGACCCACTTTCGCAGGGCACCCAATAAGGGGTCCCGGCATCCGGGAAACAACGTCCAGTCTCTGCGGAAGGGTCTGCTGGTGAGCCGAAAGGCCACTTCTGTTCGATAATACGTATGGCTTTCGCCAAAGAGGTGACGGGGGAGGCCGTTGCCTCGGATGCCCTGACCGGGACGTGGCCACGATCTTAACCCTTACCTCGTTGCGAGGAATCCGTCATGTCCATCAGTGTTTTTCTTATCGATGACCACGCCTTGGTGCGGACCGGCATCCGGATGATTCTGTCCGGTCAGCCAGGCATCGATGTTATTGGGGAGGCGGACAGTGGCGAGATCGCATTGCCATTGGTTCGTCGTCTCAAGCCCGACGTGGTGCTGTGCGACCTGCATCTGCCAGGGCTCAGTGGCCTTGAAATCACCGAGCGCATCGTCAAGGGCGACCACGGCACCAAGGTGATCATCGTGTCGGTGCTGGAAGACGGGCCGATGCCGAAGCGTCTGCTTGAGGCGGGGGCGTCCGGCTACGTAGGCAAGGCGGGGGATTCCAAGGAGCTGATCCGCGCTGTGCATGATGTCGCAATGGGGCGCCGCTACCTGGCCAACAGCATCGCGCAGAACCTGGCGCTGTCGAACCTGGAAGGCGGTGAGTCGCCATTTGATCTGCTGTCGCCGCGCGAACTGGAGGTGGCCTTGCTGCTGATCCAGGGCCACCGCCAGGAAGAAATCGCCCGGCGTCTGAGCCTCAGTGCGAAGACGGTGAACACGCACAAGGCGCGCCTGTTCCAGAAGCTCAACGTACAGGACAACATCGCGTTGGCGCGGTTGGCCGCGCAGTACGGCGTCGTGGACCCTACGCGTCCGATCTGAGAGCCTGGTTTTTCGGCACTATCAGCGCAGCGGCCTTTGGGCCGCTGCTTTTTTTTTGCGAATGGGCGGTGCGGCCCGGCCTGCGCTGCCCGCCGCCTTGCCGACGCGCTTTGTGTCCGGGACTAATGCTTCACCACCGCCGTAGCCCGGATAAGCGCAGCGCACCCCGGAATCGAGTGACGGATGGTGTTCCCGATTGCGGGCGAAAAGCCCCCGGGTGCGCTGCGCTTACCCGGGCTACCGGGATCTGAAAATATTTCGTGCGTCATCCGGCTTTGCGTATCGACGCGAGC
>NZ_DAMBEF010000006.1:15459-89423 GCF_032061965.1 Stenotrophomonas sp.
TACCGGGATCTGAAAATATTTCGTGCGTCATCCGGCTTTGCGTATCGACGCGAGCTCGGCTTTGGATGTGGTCGTGACAACTCCCGTGCGCGCTTCGTTGCCGACGGTGTCCCGCCACCGCCGTAGCCCGGGTAAGCGCAGCGCACCCGGGAATCGAGTGACGGAAGGTGTTGTCGATGGCGGGCAAAAGCCCCGGGTGCGCTGCGCTTACCCGGGCTACCGGGATCTGAAAATATTTCGTGCGTCATCCGGCTTTGCGTATCGACGCGAGCCCGGCTTTGGATGGGGTCGTGACAACTCCCGTGCGCGCTTCGTTGCCGACGATGTCCCCGGCACTGCCGTAGCCCGGGTAAGCGCAGCGCACCCGGGACTCGGGTAACCGTTGGTGATGTCGGTTGCGGACAAAAGCCCCCGGGTGCGCTGCGCTTCCCCGGGCTACGGTGGCGCGGTTTGATCCAGCCCTTGGTAGGGGGCGGGGCTGTTCGGCGTCTACCGGATCTGGAGGGAAGTACAAAAAAAGAGCGGCCCGAAGGCCGCTCTTTCATTTCGTCACGTTGCGAAAAGGCAGCTTGACGATCAGACGTTCGACTTCTTGTCGGTGTCGTCATTGGCTTCGGCTTCAGCCTCTACTGCAGCCTCGGCTGCTGCGATCGGGGCGACAGGCGCTGCCTGCTGCGCGATCTGCGGCTGTGCTGCAGCTGCATCGGCCGATGCGGTTTCAACCGGCGCTTCTTCGGTCCGCTGCGCGAACAGCTGGCCGTTCTGCGGGGCTGCCGGTGCCACCGGCGGATTTGCAACTTCCGGCGCAGTGACGACGACCGGGGCCTCGACAGCAGTCACTGGCGTGGCTTCAGCGGGAGCCGGGGTTGCCGGTGCTTCGACGACCGGCGGCGCTACTGCGGCCGGCGCTTCCACCACAGGCACTTCCGCGACGACGGGGGGTTCGCTCACGGCGGCGGGTGCCGGCGTGTCGACGGCCTGGGCCGGCAGATCCGCTTTCTCGCGCTGGGTGACCACCGGCGTGGTGATCTCAACGGAAGGTGCGGTGACGGTGCTCGGGGCGGCTTCAATCGCCGGAGCCGGAGCCGGAGCGACAGCTTCGACTGCGACTGCGGCAGCAACTACCGGAGCAACGGCAGCAGGCTTGGCTTCCGGCTTGGGCTCGATGGCAGCAGCTGCGGGTGCAACTGCGGCATCGTCATCAAAGTCGAATTCCGGCTGGCTGCTGGCCTTCGGTGCCGCTGCCTGGGTGGCCTCGGCATCGCCTTCGTTCTCGGCATCATCGTTGCCGTCGATGCTGTCTTCGTCATTGGCGCCCAACTCGGTACCTGTTGCACCTTCGCCATTGCCACGACGACGACGACGACCACCACGACGACCGCGACGGCGGCGGCTGCCGCCTTCACCTGCTGCTTCGTCGGTTGCGGCAGCGGTTTCGTCGGTGCTGCCGGTTACGGCGACGGCGAGGTCTTCGGTGCTGTCGGTCGGGGCAGCCTGCAGCGGCGTTTCAAGCACGGGCTTGTCCTGCACCGGAGCCGGGGCGGTAGCCGGGGTCGAGATGACCTCGTTGGCGACGACGACTGCTGCGGTTACCGGTGCGGCGGCAGTGGCGACTGCGGCGGGATTGCGCACGGCCTCCGCTGGCTGCTGCTGACGCGCCTGCTTTTCGGGCGCTTGCTGCTGCGACTTGTCGGCGTCCTGCTGCGGCTTGGGCTGCTTGGGCTGTTTCGGCTGCTTGGGCTGCTGCTCATTGCGCGGCTTGCCCTGCTGGGCCTGCTCGTTGCGCTGCTTGGGCTGCTGCTGGGCGTTGTTCTGGCCCTGCGCCTGCTGCGGCTTTTCGTTGCCCTGGCGGCGCTCATCACGACGGTCCTCGCGTCGTTCATCACGGCGCTGGTCGTCACGGCGGTTGCCGTTGGCATTGTTGCCGTTGCGCTGCTGGGCATTGTTGCCGGCCCCGCCATTGCGGCCGTCACGGCGCTGGTTGTTGCGATCACCGCGGTTGTTGCGGCCACCGTCCTGGCGCTGCGGCTGGGCCGGCTGCGCGGGCGCGCTGGCTTCGCCACCGAACACACGCTTGAGCCAACCCATGACGCCGCCACCGGCGGCCGGCGCTGCCGGTGCAGCTACCGGGGCAGGTGCCGGGGCGGCTTCGACCACCTCGCGGACCGGTGCCGGCTGGCTGTGCTTGACTTGGGTGACGGCCGGTGCCGGCGGGATGTTCAGCTGTGCCTTGGTCAGTGCGTGCACCGGCAGCTTGCGCGGGGTGCCACGCTGGTAGCTCGGCTTGTTGGACTCTTCACCCAGCTCGTTGTCGCGCAGGCGCGTGACTTCGTAATGCGGGGTATGCAGCTGCTCGTCGGCGACGATGACGATCGGTGCGTCGTGGCGACGCTCGATCTCGCGCAGGGCGCCGCGCTTTTCGTTGAGCAGGAAGTTGGCGATCTCGACCGGGGCCTGTACCAGCACCTGCCCGGTGTTCTCCTTCATCGCGTGCTCTTCAGCAACGCGGATGATGGACAGCGACAGCGACTCGACGCTGCGCATGCGGCCTTGGCCATCGCAACGCGGGCACACGATCTGGCTGGATTCACCCAGGCTCGGACGCAGGCGCTGACGGCTCATTTCCATCAGGCCAAAGCGCGAGATGCGGCCAAGCTGGACGCGGGCGCGGTCGTACTTCAGGGCGTTCTGCAGGCGGTTCTCGACTTCGCGCTGGTGCTTGTTCGAGGACATGTCGATGAAGTCGATCACCACCAGGCCGCCCAGGTCGCGCAGGCGCAGCTGGCGGGCCACTTCTTCGGCGGCCTCCAGGTTGGTCTGGAACGCGGTGTCTTCGATGTCGCTGCCCTTGGTGGAGCGGGCAGAGTTGACGTCGACGGCGGTCAGGGCTTCAGTCTGGTCAACCACGATCGAGCCGCCAGAGGGCAGGCGCACATTGCGCTCGTAGATCGCTTCGATCTGCGATTCGATCTGGAAGCGGTTGAACAGCGGGATGTCGTCCTTGTAATGCTTGAGCTTGCGCAGGGTCTGCGGCATCACCTGCTGCATGAAGTCGCGGGCGGTCTCGTACAGTTCTTCGGTGTCGACCAGGATCTCGCCGACATCGGCACGCAGGTAGTCACGCAGGGCGCGCACGATCAGGCGCGATTCCTGATAGATCAGGAACGGGGCAGGCTTGGTTAGCGCGGCTTCGGCGATCGAGCGCCATACCTGCAACAGGTAGTCCAGATCCCACTGCAGCTCTTCGGCATCACGGCCAACGCCGGCGGTGCGGATGATCACGCCCATGTCGTCGGGGATGTTGAGCTTGTCCAGCGCTTCTTTGAGCGCGGCGCGGTCTTCACCCTCGATGCGACGGGAAACGCCGCCGGCAGAAGGGGAGTTGGGCATCAGCACCATGTAGCGGCCGGCCAGGGAGATGAAGGTGGTCAGGGCGGCGCCCTTGTTGCCACGTTCTTCCTTGTCGACCTGGACGACGATCTCCTGGCCTTCGCGCAGGAGCTCCTTGATGCTGGCCTTGTGGTGGTCCACGCCAGCCTGGAAGTAATCGCGGGAGATTTCCTTCAGCGGCAGGAAGCCGTGGCGGTCCCCACCGTATTCGACAAAGGCGGCCTCGAGCGACGGCTCCAGGCGGGTGATGCGCCCCTTGTAGATGTTGGACTTCTTCTGTTCCTTGGACGGCTGCTCGATATCGATGTCGTACAGGTTCTGCCCGTCGACGATGGCCACGCGCAGTTCTTCAGCCTGCGTGGCATTGATCAGCATTCGCTTCATTGTGCGTTCCTCGCGCGCTGCTACCGCGCGGAACGCCATGGGGTTTCGCCTCTGGTCACGGGTGGCTACCCATTCGCGCACGCGCGGGCAGGGCAGCTTGGGCTTCCAGCGCTACGACACCACGGCAGGCCGCGGGAGCGCTTCTTTCTTGTTTTAGGTGTTTCAGGGCCGGCGGCCGCCCCGACCGGGGCCGGAGGCGTCGCACGGGACATTGGTTTCGTCCAGCACGGATGCTTTTGACATCCGGCGATGGCCGGGAACGCCGACGAGCCGCTAACATGGCCGCCCCGGGGGCGGTGGCCGCGTACTGTGCCGGATCCGTCGGGAGCGGGGCTTCTGGCCCTGACCAACTTCCAACGAAATCAAACCCTTATCTCGCCCCCCGAGTGTAGCAGAATAAATAGGCTGATGACTGACTCCGATAACCGCCAACAATCGCCTTCGGGCAAAACCAGTGTGCGCATGATCAAGGTTCCCGAAGACAGGGCCGGACAGCGCTTGGACAACTTCCTGCTCGGCCAGCTCAAGGGTGCGCCGCGCAGCCTTGTCTACAAGCTGGTACGCAGTGGCCAGGTGCGGGTCAATGGCGGGCGCGCCAAGGCCGAGCGCAAGCTGGAGGCCGGGGACGAGGTGCGGGTGCCGCCGGTCAATCTCATCGAGGCAGGAGAAAAGGCGCCGCCACCGACCAGCTTCCTTGAACGAATGGAGCAGGCCATCGTCTTTGAAGACGCCAAGTTGCTGGTGATCAACAAGCCGACCGGGGTTGCCAGTCATGGTGGTAGCGGCATCAGCCACGGCGCCATCGAGACCATGCGGGCGCTGCGCCCGAACCTGAACCTGGAACTGGTGCACCGCCTGGATCGGGATACCTCTGGGCTGCTGATCATGGCCAAGAAGCGTTCGGCCCTGGTGGAGCTGCAGGCGCTGCTGCGTGAAGACCACGGTGGCATCCAGAAGCGCTACCTGACCTTGCTGGCCGGGCGCATGCCTGATGGCGTGATGAGCGTGGACGCGCCCTTGCATGTAGGTCTGCGCCAGGGTGGCGAGCGCCATGTGCAGGTGAATGCGATCGGCAAGCCGTCGCTGAGTCATTTCAAGGTGCTGGAGCGTCGCGGTGGCCAGTCCTACTGTGAAGTCCGGATCGAAACCGGCCGCACCCACCAGATCCGCGTGCATGCCCAGCATATCGGCCATCCGGTGGCGGGTGACGACAAGTACGGCGATCCTGCGGTCAACAAGCGCTTTCGTGAGCAGATCGGGCTGAAGCGCCTGTTCCTGCATGCGGCCTCGCTGGAGTTCGCGCTGGATGGGGGCAAGACACCTTATCTATTGAACGCACCGTTGGCGCCCGAGCTGGTCGAGGCGATGGATAGGCTTTGAGGCTGGGATCGGCAGTGAAGCGGGGATTGGGGATTGGGGATTCGGGATTCGGGATTGGCAAAGGCCCACTACCTCATGTCCTAACAGCGCCCAGTTGCCGCTTTTAAAAATCCCAGTCGCTGATAGGGGATTCGGGATTTGAGATTGGCAAAGGCCCGCACCTCATGTCCTGTCAGCGGCCAGTTGCCGCTTTTACGAATCCCCAATCGCGGATAGGGGATTCGGGATTCGGGATTCGGGATTTGAGATTGGCAAAGGCCAGTACCTCATATCCTGTCAGTGGCCAGTTGCCGCTTTTTCGAATCCCCAATCCCCAATCCCCAATCCCCAATCCCCAATTCACTACCACTTGAACAGCACCAGACTGACGGCGATGGTCGCCATGCCGATGACCAGACCGTAGACGGTTTCGTGGCCCTTGGCGTAGCGCTTTGCTGCGGGCAGCAGTTCATCCAGGGCCAGAAACACCATGATGCCGGCAATCAGGCCGAACACCGCGCCAAAGGTGGCGTGCGACAGGGAGCCGGCCAGGGCGAAGTAGCCAATGGCCGCACCTATCGGCTCGGCCAGGCCGGACAGCAGGCTGGCGCCGAAGGCGTAGGACTTGCGTCCGGTGGCGAAGTACACCGGCACCGCGATGGCGATCCCTTCGGGGATGTTGTGGATGGCGATGGCAAACGCCAGTGGCAGCCCGACCGATGGGCTTTCCAGCGTGGCGAAGAAGGTGGCCAGGCCTTCCGGGAAGTTGTGGGCGGTGATCGCCACGGCGCTGAGCAGGCCTACCCGGCGGATGTTGCTGCGGTTCTTTTCCTTGAACGCCGGGTCCTGCTTGTCCAGGGTTTCGTGCGGGTTGGGGACGAAGTGGTCGATCATCACCACCAGCAGCACGCCGCCCAGGAACCACAAGGTGCCATAGGTGAAGCCAAGACGGTCGCCGTAGGCCATGGCGAAGGAGGCGACCGACTTGTTCAGGATCTCTGACAACGACACGTACACCATCGCGCCGCCGGCAAAGGCCAGGCCAAAGGCCAGCAGACGCGGATTGGGGCGCTTGGAGAACAGCACCATCAGGCTACCGATGGCCGTTGCCAGGCCGGCAGCGAAGGTCAGCCCGAATGCTATCCAGAGGTTGTCGGGGGGCAGCGGATGCATCAGCTGTGATCAGCCGCCGCGGCGGACGCGTTCTTCAATGGCGAAGCACTCGGTGGGCTTGGGGTCGGGGGGATTGAAGCTGACCGGCACCTGGATGGTGGTCGGCACCGGCTGGCCGTTGCGGGTGGCGGCGTTGAACTTCCATTCGCGCACGCGCTTCGCGGCCGAGTCATCCAGCTGGCTGTTGCCGCTGCTGCTGACCAGCGTCACGTCGGTCGGGCTGCCCTGCGGCCCAACCACGACTTTCAGCACGCTGGTGCCGCCCACGCCGGTGCAGGCCAGTTCCGCCGGATAGTCCGGTGGCGGGGTCTGTACGGCGGCCACTTCGGTCGGTGCAATGACCGGCGCATCCGGTTGGCTGGAGCCGCCACAGGCACTGAGTACGCTGGCGGTAATCAAGGAACTCAACAGCAGCTGCAGTTTCATCTCATTGCTCCGTTAGTGCCGATGCCTTGGCGGCACAGATGAAGTCGTTCTCGCTCAAGCCGCCCACATCGTGGGTGGAAAAGCGTACGACGGCACGGTCGTAGTGCACGCCCAGGTCGGGGTGGTGGTCTTCACGATGGGCGATCCAGGCCAGCGCGTTCACGAACGCCATGGTGCCGTGGTAGTTGTCAAAGCGGAATGTACGGACCAATGCCTGGCCGTTTTCCGCCAGTTCCCAGCCCTGGACCTGCGGCAGCAGCTCCGCCAGCCGGGCTTGGCCAAGGCGTTGCTCGCTGCCTTTGCGGGGAATGCAGTGGGCCTGTACCAGGGGGATCAGGTCGGGAGCCATCGGGAACCTCCATGAAGCAAGTGACTGAACGATGCCGTGCGTGGAATCAGTGTCCCATCAGCGGCAACCGAGACACGGCTAGAATACCCGCATGATCCAGATCTCAGATACCGCCCAGAACTATTTCCGCAAGCTGATCGAGCGCGAGGCCGTGCCCGGCATGGGCGTTCGCCTGACCGCCGTGGAGCCCGGGACCCCGCGCGCCGACGCCCGCCTGGAGTTTGCCGAGCCTACCGATCTGCTCGGCGACGAGTGGGCGGTCGATTGCGATGGTTTCACCCTTTATGTGGCTGCTACCAGCGTGGCCTGGCTGGACGGTGCCGAAATCGATTTCGTCACCCAGACCGCAGGTGCCCAGCAGCTGACCATCAAGGCTCCGAAGATCAAGGGCGAAGCCCCGGGCGAGGCGGCGTCCATCGTCGAGCGCGTGCATTGGGTGATCGAGAACGAGATCAACCCGCAGCTGGCCTCGCACGGCGGTCGCGTGGCGGTGCAGGAAGTGTCGGCCGATGGCGTGGTGCTGCTGCGCTTCGGTGGTGGCTGCCATGGTTGCGGGATGGCGGACGTGACCTTGAAACAGGGGATCGAAAAGACCTTGATGGGCCGTGTGCCGGGCATCACCGCCGTGCGCGATGCCACCGACCACGAGAGTGGTCAGGCGCCCTATATCCCGCGCGACAGCGCGGGCTGAGTCGAGCACTGCATGGCGGTGACATCGGTTGCCGAACTGATCAACCTGCTGGCTGCACGGCGGCAGGTGAGCATCCTGCACGACCGTCGCACCGGCATGCCCTATAGCTGGAGCAACTGGTTGCGCACGCGCGCCTCCAAGGCACTGTCTGCGTTCGCAACCACCGACGTGGTGCAGGTAATGGCAGCGCGAGCGCCTGCGCCGACACCAGGCGTTCCGGCCCCGGTGCCGTTGTGGCGGATCATCGTGGCGATGTTCTGGCATGGCGGCGAACCACCGCCGCGCGATCAACGCGGTACGCGCTGGTTTGCCGGCTTTATCAGCGCCGGCCTGCATCTGCTGTTTGCGTTGTTGCTGCTGTGGGTGGCGATGGTGCGTAGCAACGTGCCCGAGGACACCGGCGAGCAGGGCGAGCGTGTTCAAGTGGAATACATCGGGCGCGGTACGCCTGATCAACAGGGCGGGGGCGCACCCGCAAGCACTGAGCAGGCTGCAGCACAAACCGGCGCGGCCGCGAGCGGAGAGACTGCCGCCACCGATGCGCCGACCGCCGAGCCGGCCCCGGCTCCCGATGCTGCCGCGCAGGCAATGGCGAGCGTAGCGGCATCGATGGCTGACGCCGAGGCTGATTCCATGCCGGTGGACGCCGCAAAGCCGGCGCCAGCGCCGCCGGAAACTTCGGAGCAGCCGTTGCAGGTGACGGAGACGCCATTGCCTACCCGCGATTTCGTGCTGCCGCCGCCACAGGTCGCCGAAGTGGTCACGCGCCAGCAGGTACCGCAGGTGCGCGAGCGCAGTATCGAAACCGTGACCGAGCAGCCTGTGGTTGCCCGGCCGGTGCTGAAGTCCAACGTCGAGTTGCGGCAGCCGGCCATGCCTGAAGTGCAGGTCCGTGAGCGGCAGATCGAGGTTGCGCCACAGCAGGCGGTAGTCATGACTCCGACACGCACTGCGTCGCGCGAGGTGCAGGTGCGCAGTCCCGATATCGGGGTTCGCGAACGCGAGGTGCAAGTGGCACCGCGTCAGTCGGTGGCCATGGCGCAAGTGCGCCCAGGCGAGGCCCAGGTTCGCGCAGTGAAAGCGCCCGACGTGACGGTGCGCGAGCGGCAACTGCCCGGCGTGGCTGAAGCGCCGGCTGCAAGCAATGCGACACCTGCTGCCAGCGCCCCGAGTGGCAGCAGCGGACAATCCAACGCCCAAACGACAGCTGCGGCCGCCACCCAGGGCAGTAGCGCAGCTGCGCGGCCAAGTTCACAGTCCGGTACCAGCGCCGGTGCCGGCCCCAGGCCGCAGGATAGAAGTGGCGGCTGGGATGCGCCGGCGCGCGGCGATGACTGGGGTGCCTCGGCAAGGCAGACGCCCGGCAAGCAGGGCGGTCGGGCCGACCAGGGCAAAGGCTTGTTCAATGCCGACGGCAGTGTGCGCATGGCCGGCGATGCCGGGCAGTCCTCGGCGGCGCCGGCGCGCGGTGCGCCGGGTGGGGATACGGATACATGGAGCAGGGAGCGCATTGCCGAGTCCGGTACCTGGCTCAAGCGCCCCCCGTATGAGTTCACGCCGACCTCGTTCGACAAGTACTGGGTGCCAAACGAATCGCTGCTGGCCGAGTGGGTACGCAAGGGCGTCAAGGACATCAAGATCCCGATCCCGGGCACCAACACCAGCATCTCCTGTGTGGTGTCGATGCTGCAGTTCGGCGGTGGTTGCAGCCTGAGCAATCCCAATATGCAGGAACAGCCGGCCGAAGCACGGCCGCCGCCGGATATTCCCTTCAAGAAAGAGCTGCAGGAAGACAACGGCAGCCGTTGATCGCTGCTTGCTGGCACAGGGCTGGGCCAGCGTTGTCAGGAGCCCATGATGAAGAAGCTGAATCCTGCATCCGGCTGCTGCACGGTGTTGGGTAGCACCTCAACGATTTCCTCGAAGAAAATCCGTGCGTCCTCGCTGCGCAGTTCTTCCGGAATATTGAAGATGTCGTCGTTGCGCAGTTGCTCAAGCACCGCCGCGCTGGCTTCATCGGCATTCGTTGCCTCGATGAATCGCGTTGCGTAGAAGCCAACGGGGTCTTCTTCCCCGATCAATCGACCGGGAAAGTTCTCGCCGCAGATGCGGCATCTGAACAACGGCATGTTTCTGTTCTCCGCAGAGGCTCTGAGCTGTAGCGCGTACGGCGAAGCCTGCTGATGCGGGCGGGTGTGGCCGGCAACTGGTGCCGGCTCTGCTGGCTGTTCTGACGCCCCGCCTCACGGCAACAGGGCGTCAGTCATTCAGTCGACGCCGTGCAGATCGCGCAGCTGGCTAGGGCGGCTGCCGAAGTAGGCGGCCAGGTCGGAGATGTCCTGATCGCTCAGGTCCTTTGCCTGCGGCGTCATCAGCATGTGGTCGCGGGTACCGCCGCGATAGGCCTGCAGCGCATGGGCGAGGTAATCGCCGTATTGCCCGCCAAGCTTGGGATAGGTCGGATCGATCGGGTTGTTGCCGTCGGCGCCGTGGCAGTCGATGCAGCTCTGGCCGGTGGCCTTGCCCTTGGCAGCGGCCAGGTGCTCGCCGGCAGCAATGCGGCCCGCGGGCAGGCCTGCAGAAGAGCTGGCCCCATGTTCACCGCTGGCGTGGCCGGGATCGGCAGCCGATTTGCCGCTGGACTCCACCTCCGACTGGGTGCAGGCGGCCAGCCCCATGGCAGCGAACAGGGCGATGGACAAACGCAATGCGTGCGTGGCTTTCGTCATGATCGGTGCTTATTTGAGGGTGGACAGATAGGCGGAGAGGTCAGCGATGTCCTGCTGGCTGAAACTCATCGATTGCGCCTGCATCGTTGGATGCTTGCGCTTGCCCTCGCGGTATTCGGTCAGCGCCTGGGTCAGGTATTGGGCCGACTGCCCGCCGATCTTCGGTACCCGGTAGCTGGGGTAGGCGTTCTTGTAGCCGGTGATGCCGTGGCAGCCCTGGCAGGTATAGGCCAGGGTCCGGCCGGTGGCGGCATTGCCGCTGCTGGCCGCGGCCGGGGTGGCGGCGGGGGCAGGGGCGGGGGCAACGGCGGGTGTTGCAGACTGCGGATCAGCTTGGGCGGCCCCGAAGGTCAGGGCAAAAGCCAGAGCGAAACAAGCGGCGAGCGGCTGCGGGCGCATGGTTTCCTTATCCGGTGAGCGGGTCTGGGGTTCCGCCGTGGGATACGGAACGGCCCGAGTATAGCCCGCGTATTTACCGGTTCGAAACAGGCCGTCGATGCTGCATTGCGGTAGTCCACGCGAGGTCAGGGTCAACCATGACTTTCGGCGCATGGTGTAGGCGTGGGGTGGTGCAATACTTTGCTACAACACCTGCCTACGCATCCCCAGGGACAAGACGATGTCGCGACTATTCACTCTGCACGCCCGCACCGGAAGCTGCGCTGCTGCACTCCTGATCACCACATCGCTGTTGCTGGGAGGCTGCAAGGCCGGCGGCGAGGAAGCCAAGGCCAAGACGCCGGAGGAGCAGAAGGCCAGCGATGCGGTACCGGTGGAAGTGGCCAAGGCCGAGCGCCGTGCCATCGCCGCCAGCTATGCCGGTACCGCTGCGTTGGAGCCGCGCGCTGAGTCGCAGGTGGTCGCCAAGACGTCCGGCGTGGCGTTGGCGGTGCTGGTTGAAGAAGGACAGCTCGTGCACGCCGGGCAGGCACTGGTGCGGCTGGATCCGGACCGCGCACGCCTGAGCGTTGCGCAGAGCGAGGCGCAGATGCGCAAGCTGGAGAACAGCTACCACCGTGCCGAGAAGCTGGTGCAGCAGCAACTGGTCAGCGCCGCCGACGTCGACCAGCTGCGCTACGACCTGGAAAACGCACGTGCGATGTATCGCATGGCAACGCTGGAACTGTCGTACACCACGGTGGTAGCGCCGATTTCCGGTGTGGTCGCATCGCGCGATATCAAGCCGGGCAACTTCGTGCAGATCAATTCGCCGATCATCCGCATCGTCGACAGCAGCCAGCTGGAGGCCACGCTCAATGTGCCCGAGCGCGAGATCGCCAAGCTCAAGCCGGGCCAGGCAGTGACGCTGCAGGTGGATGCATTGCCGGGCAAGCCGTTCACCGGCACCGTTGATCGTGTTGCGCCGGTGGTCGACAACGGTACCGGCACCTTCCGTGTGGTCACCACTTTCTCTGGTGAAGACGCACTGCAGGCCGGCATGTTTGGTCGCCTGAGCATCAACTACGACCAGCGCGCCGATGCCTTGGTGGTGCCGCGTACGGCACTGCTGGAAGACGGCGGCAAGCCGGCGGTCTTTGTGGTGCGTGATGGCAAGGCCGTGCGTACCGAGCTGGCGCTGGGTTACGACGATGCCGGCTTCATCGAAGTCCGCAACGGCCTGCAGCAGGGCGACGAGGTTGTCATCGCCGGCAAGGCGGCGCTGCGCGAAGGCAGTGCGGTGCAGGTGATCGGCAAGGAGAAGGCCGTCGCGGCAGCAGCCAAGGCGCCGGCCGCAGCGGCACAGGCGAGCAAGCAATGAGTGCGCCCGGCGCCTCGAGTTCCGGTGGTGGCTTCGACCTGATCGAGTTCGCCACGCGCCGGCGCGTCACCATCGCGATGATGACGCTGACCCTGGTGTTGTTCGGCCTGATCTCGCTGTCCAGCCTGAAGGTCGAACTGCTGCCGGACCTGAGCTATCCCACCTTGACCGTGCGTACCGATTACGAAGGTGCGGCGCCGGCCGAGGTGGAAACCCTGATTTCGCAGCCGGCCGAAGAAGCGCTCGGCATCGTCAAGGGCCTGCGCAAGCTCAAGTCGATCTCGCGTACCGGCCAAAGCGACGTGGTGCTGGAGTTCGCCTGGGGCACGGACATGCAGCAGGCCGGCCTGGACGTGCGCGACAAGATGGAAACCCTGCAGTTGCCGCTGGAGGCCAAGCCGCCGGTGCTGCTGCGCTTCAATCCGTCGACGCAGCCGATCATGCGCCTGGCGCTGTCGTCCAAGCAGGACGCCGGCAACGACGCCGATGCCGTACGGCGCCTGATGGAACTGCGCCGTTACGCCGATGAAGACCTCAAGCGCAAGCTGGAGCCGGTCAGCGGCGTGGCTGCGGTCAAGGTGGGTGGCGGCCTGGAAGATGAGATCCAGGTTGATATCGACCAGCGCAAGCTGGCCGCGCTGGGCCTGTCGCTGGATACGGTGATCCAGCGCCTGCAGCAGGAAAACGTGAACCTGTCGGGCGGTCGCCTGGAAGAAGGTTCGCAGCGTTACCTGGTGCGTACGGTCAACCAGTTCGCCACCGTCGAGCAGATGCGCGAAATGCTGCTGACCACGGCCAGCGGTTCCAGTTCCAGCAGTTCGACCGGCGAGAACCGCCAGCTGATGTCGGCCATCCTCGGCAGTAGCGATCCGAACGTGATCGCGGCGCTGCGTAGCGACGGCAGCAGCAGCGCGCCAAGCGTGCGCCTGAAGGACGTGGCCGAGGTGCGCCAGGGCTACAAGGAGCGCGAGGCGGTGATCCGCAGCGCCGGCCATGAGGCCGTGGAGCTGGCGGTCTACAAGGAGGGCGATGCCAATACCGTATCCACCGCCGATGCGTTGGAAGCGCGGCTGGAGCAGATCCGCAAGGAAATGCCCAAGGACATCGAGATGACGATGGTGGAGGACCAGTCGGTCTTCATCCGCCACGCCATCAAGGACGTCAAGGTCGATGCGGTGATCGGCGGCCTGCTGTCGGTGCTGATCATCTTCCTGTTCCTGCGTGATGGCTGGAGCACCTTCGTCATCTCGCTGTCGCTGCCGATCTCGATCATCGCCACGTTCTTCTTCATGGGCCAGCTGGGCCTGAGCTTGAACGTGATGTCGCTGGGCGGTCTGGCGCTGGCCACCGGCCTGGTGGTGGATGACTCCATCGTGGTGCTGGAATCCATCGCCAAGGCGCGTGAGCGCGGCATGGGCATATTGGAAGCGGCGATCAAGGGCACCCGCGAGGTGTTCATGGCCGTGGTTGCCTCCACCCTGACGACCATCGCGGTGTTCCTGCCGCTGGTGTTCGTTGAAGGCATTGCCGGCCAGTTGTTCCGCGACCAGGCGCTGACCGTGTCGATCGCCATCGCGGTGTCGCTGGTGGTGTCGATGACGCTGATCCCGATGCTGAGCGCCTTGAAGGGGCGCCCGCCGCTGGAATTCCCGGCCGAGGACCCGCGCCAGCCGTGGCGTCCGGAAAGCCGTTGGAAGAAGCCGGCGGCCTACGCGGGTCGTGGCATCGGTGCGATGTTCCGGTACGGCTTCTATGCCGCAGCCTGGAGTGTGGTGCGGATCTTCCGCGGTATCTCGGCGGTGGTGGGGCCGCTGATGCGCAAGGCCAGCGATCTGGCGATGGCGCCGTATGGCCGTGCAGAAGCGGGCTACCTGCGCATGCTGCCGGCCGCGTTGAAGCGTCCGTGGCCGGTGTTGGGCTTTGCCACCTTGGCATTCGGCCTGACCCTGGCAGCCCTGCCGCTGCTCGGTGTGGACCTATTGCCGCAGCTGGCCCAGGACCGCTTTGAAATGACCGCCAAACTGCCCCCGGGCACGCCGCTGGCGCAGACCGATGCGCTGGTGCGTGAAGTGCAGCGCAAGCATGCAAACGAAGAAGGCGTGCGCCTGCTGTACGGCGTATCCGGCACCGGCACCCGCCTGGACGCCAGCCCGACCGAGAGCGGCGAGAACATCGGCAAGCTGTCGGTGGTGATGAACGACACCAAGCGCGAGCCGGAGCTGACAGAGAAGCTGCGCGAGACCATGAAGGCCTGGCCGTCGGCACAGGTGGACTTTGCCCGCCCGGAACTGTTCGCCTTGTCGCCGCCGCTGGAAATTGAAATCGAGGGCAACAACCTCGACGACATCCGCATCGCCGGCAATCGCCTGGCCGGCATGCTGCGGCAGAGCCCGCACTACGCCGACGTGAAGTCGACGGTGGAGCAGGGCTTCCCGGAAATCCAGGTCGTGTTCGACCAGGACCGCGCTGCAGCGCTGGGCTTGACCACGCGGCAGATCGCCGATGCGGTGGTCAACAAGGTCAAGGGCAATGTGGCCACGCGTTACAGCTTCCGTGATCGCAAGATCGACGTGCTGGTGCGCGTGCAGGAGTCGGAGCGTTCGTCGGTGGATGACATCCGCCGCCTGATCGTCAACCCGACCGGTGCCAAGGCCATCGAGCTGGGCTCGGTCGCCGACGTGGTCGCCACTACCGGCCCGAGCGAGATCCATCGCGCCGACCAGCGCCGCGTCGCCATCGTCTCGGCCAACCTGCGCGATATCGACTTGGGCGCAGCGATGGCCGAAGTGCAGGACATGGTTGCCAAGAACCCATTGGGCACTGATGTCGGCATGCATATCGGTGGTCAGGGCCAGGAGCTCGGCGAGTCGATCCGTTCGCTGCTGTTCGCGTTCGGCTTGGCGGTGTTCCTGGTCTACCTGGTGATGGCCTCGCAGTTCGAATCGCTGCTGCATCCCTTTGTCATCCTGTTCACCATTCCGCTGGCCCTGGTCGGCGCAGTTGCTGCCTTGCTGCTGGCGCGTTCGCCTGTGTCGGTAGTGGTGTTCATCGGTTTGATCCTATTGGTTGGCCTGGTGGTGAAGAACGCCATCATCCTGATCGACAAGGTCAACCAGCTGCGGGAAGAGGGCGTGCCCAAGCGACAGGCGTTGGTGGAAGGCGCACGCTCGCGCCTGCGCCCGATCATGATGACCACGCTGTGTGCCGTGTTCGGCTTCCTGCCGCTGGCGTTGGCCTTCGGCGAAGGTGCTGAAGTGCGCTCGCCGATGGCGATCACCGTGATCGGTGGCCTGCTGGTGTCGACCATGCTCACCTTGCTGGTCATTCCGGTGGTCTACGACCTGCTGGACCGCAAGCCGGACGAGTACTACGCCGAGCGCGGCCGCCGCGCACGCCAGGCCATGGCCCAGGCTGAGCAGGTGCTGGCGCATGAGCAGGACGCCATCGGCGGCATCAAGGACTGATACGGATGAATATCACCGAGCTGTCCATCCGCCGTCCGGTCACCACCATCATGCTGTTCGTGTCGATGGTGGTGATCGGCCTGATTGCCTCGTTCAAGCTGCCGCTGGAGTCCGAGCCAGAAGCCTCGATTCCGTTCTTCTTCGTGTCCCTGCCTTACCCCGGTTCAACTCCGGAAGAAGTGGAGCGCAACCTGCTGCGGCCGGTGGAAGAGGCCATCGCCACGATGCCCGGCATCAAGACGATGAACTCGCGTGCCAATGCCGAAGGCGGCCAGATCCAGGTCGAGTTCAGCGATTGGAACCGCGACATCGCGATGGCTGCATCGGAAGCGCGCGAGCGCATCGATGCGGTGCGCGATGAGCTGCCGGACGACTTCCGTCGCTATTACGTGCAGCGCTGGAGCACCAGCGACCAGGAAGCGATCAGCCTGCGCTTGAACAGCCAGGAAGACCTGACCGCCCGCGCGGACATGATCGAGCGCACCATCAAGCAGCGTCTTGAACGCCTGCCCGGTGTGGCGCGCGTGGAAGTGGAGGGTGTCGCCAAGCAGGAAGTGTTGATTGCCCTGGACAAGGACCGCATCAGCGCGCACGGGGTGGCGCTCAACGAGCTGGTGCAGAAGCTGCAGGCGGCGAATTTCGCGGTGTCGGCAGGGCAGATCACCGAGGACGGCCGCCGCCTGCGCGTGCAGCCCAAGGGTGAGCTGCTGGAAGTGCAGGAGCTGCGTGACCTGCCGGTCAACAACCGTGGTACACGCCTGTCCGACATTGCCGAGGTCAGCCTGCAGCCGCAACGCATGAGCTATGTGCGGCGGATGGAGGGCAAGCCCAGCGTGGGCGTGGACATCTACAAGGAGCGCTCGGCGAACCTGGTGGACCTGTCGCGCGCTGTCGGCAAGGAAGTGGAGCGGTTGGGTGAGGACCCAGCGCTGCGCGGTGTCGATATCGAAATTGCCTGGGACTCGGGCAAGGCGGTCACCAGCTCGCTGCTGGCCCTGGCCGAAGCCGGCGCCATCGGCCTGCTGTTGTCGGTGATCGTGCTGTATGCCTTCCTGCGGCATTGGCCGTCGACGCTGATGGTGTCGATGGCGATCCCGATCTGTTTCATCATGACGCTGGGCTTCATGTACTTCACCGGTATCAGCCTGAACATCATCTCGATGATGGGCCTGCTGTTGGCGGTCGGCATGCTGGTGGACAACGCCGTGGTGGTAGTGGAGAGCATCTACCAGGAGCGTGAGAAGTATCCCGGGCAACCGGAGATGGCGTCCATCGTCGGTACCCGCCATGTGGCCATCGCGCTGTCGGCCGGTACGCTGTGCCACTGCGTGGTGTTCCTGCCGATGATGTTTGGCGAGAAGAACATCATCACCATCTACCTGACCCAGTTGGCGCTGACCATTTCGTTCTCGCTGCTGGCCTCGTGGCTGGTGGCGGTGAGCCTGATCCCGATGCTGTCGGCGCGGATGAAGACCCCGCCGGCGTTGAAGTCGCCCTTGATCAGTCGCCTGCAGGAGCGTTACGCGCGCATCCTGCGCTGGACCCTTCAGCATCGCGGTTGGAGCGTGGCCGGCATCGTGCTGGTGTCCGTGCTCAGCCTGTGGCCGATGACCCATACCACCGGCGGTGGTGATGACAATGATCCGGATGAGATAAATATCTTCTACCAATGGAAGGGGTCGTATTCCAAGGAAGAGATGGGCAAGGAGGTGCAGCGCGTGGAGGATTTCGTCAACGCCCACCGCGACGACTTCAAGATCAAGCGCGTGTACAGCCGCTTTGCCGAGCAGGGCTGGGCGCAGACCCGGCTGTACTTGAGCATCGACGATCGCGAGCAGAGCAAGAAGATCGAAGAGGAAGTGCGCAAGGGCTTGCCGCAGTCGGCGCGCGCCAAGATCGGTATCGGTTGGCCCGGCGGCATGGGCAGCGACGGGCAGGGCCTGCGCTTCAGCCTGGTGGGGGATTCCAGCCAGACGTTGCGCGAGTTGGCCGATGACATCGTGCCCATCCTGTCGCGCGATCCCAAGCTGCGCGATGTTCGCGTGGACATTGGTGATGCCAATGCCGAGCTTGCCGTGCGGGTGAACCGTGAGCGTGCGGCGTCCTATGGGTTCAGCGCGCAGCAGGTAGCGCAGTTCGTGGGCATGGCGCTACGTGGTTCATCGCTGCGCGACTTCCACCGAGATGACGTGGAGATTCCGGTCAACGTGCGCTTCTCAGGCTCGGAGAACTACGGCATCGAGGATCTGTCGTCCTTCATGGTGCGTAGTGCCAGTGGCAAGGAGGTCCCGCTGTTGGCGATGGTCGACGTCAACGTCAATCCGGCGGCGAACTCGATCCAGCGCCTGAACCGCCAGACCATGCTGCGTATCGAGGCCGGCCTGGCCAAGGACGTACCGATGGACCAGGCGCGCAAGTCGGTGGAAGAAACGCTGGACCGGGTGCAGTTCCCGCCGGGCTACGGATACACCTTCAATGGCGCTGGCTTCAATATCAACTTCGACGGTATGGATCAGATGAAGAATGCGATTCTGATCGCGTTGATTCTGATGATCGTGATCATGGCGGCCGTGTTCGAGTCGTTGTTGTTCCCGGCGGCGATCATGTCCTGCGTGTTGTTCTCGATCTATGGCGTGTACTGGTTGTTCTGGCTGACCGGCACCGAGATGAACATCATGGCGGTGATTGGCATCCTGGTGCTGATGGGCGTGGTGGTGAACAACGGCATCGTGATGATCGAGCACATCAACAATCTGCGACGGCGCGGGGTGTCGCGCACGGAGGCGTTGATCGAGGGCAGTCGCGAACGGTTGCGCCCGATCATGATGACGATGGGCACGGCGATCCTGGCGATGGTGCCGATTGCCTTGAACACGACCACGGCCGATGGCATGCCGCCGTACTACCCGATGGCGCGCGCGATTGCGGGCGGCTTGGCGTTCTCGACGGTGGTCAGCCTGCTGTTCCTGCCGACCATCTACGCGCTGCTGGATGATCTGCGCACCGGTACGGCGCGGTTGACGCGGCGCGCACGCGGCTTGCCGCCGGTGGAGCAGGGGGCTGTTGCGGAGGGCTGATTGCTAGGTTGATGCGGCTGCGATTGAGGCAGCAACTGCAAAAGCAAAAGCAAAAGCTCCCCTCACCCCTACCCCTCTCCCGCATGCGGGAGAGGGGACAGCCGAAGCAAAGGCCGATGCAAAAGCCGAAGCAAAAGCGTAGTCAACAGCCCGAGCAAAAGCTCTGGGTCCTTTTGCCGCCGTAAGCCGAGGTGCCGCAGCAGACGCAGAAGCGAGAGAGCTAATCCCCTCTCCCGCCTGCGGGAGAGGGGTAGGGGTGAGGGCAGCCCTTCAGCTTTTGAAGCTTTCGATGCTCTACAGCTTCAAAAGCCCCAAACCGTCACCCAGCCAACTTCCCATAAACGCTGAAACCGGTCAGCCACAGCCCCAGCATGCTGCCCAGGTTGGTCAGCATGAAGGTCAGCACGATGCGCGTGACCCGGTTGCGATACCAGCCCTTGGCGCTTTGCGCATCATCACGCAGTTGCAGGAAATCCTGATAGGTCGGCTTGCGCAGGCGGGTCTCCACCAAGGCCGCAAATGCGCCGGTAGGAATGCTCAAGCGGAAAGGCTTGAACGGCGCGACAACAATCGCGGTCAGGATGCTCAGCGGATGGCTGGCAGCCAACAAGGCGCCCAAGCCCGCCAGGCCACCGGTATACATCGCCCAGGTCAGCAGCATGTCGGCGCCCATGCCCATCCCGCCCTTCCAGAAGCCAAAACCAATGCCGCCCAGCACGATGGCCAGAATGCCCAACGTGATCCAGGGGATGTTGCGCTTCTTCGGCACCGCTTCCAGCTGCTCGCGCAGCGGACCCGGAGCTTCGCTATCGGTTTCCAGATAGCGGGCAAGGCCGGCCAGATGGCCGGCGCCAACCACGGCCAGCACATTGCGCTGCTCGCTGTTGTGTTCTTCGCGCAGGCGGGTGGCCATGTAGCGGTCGCGCTCGCCGATGATGGCCTGGTACAGCGCGGGGCTTTCATTGGCGAACTCGCCGAAGCTCGATTCCAGCATGTCGCCTTGCTTCAGCTTCTCGATCTCGTCCTCGCCGACATCCTCGGAGGAGAACAGCCCGGCACCCAGGCCCATCACCAGCTTGATCTTGCCGAAGAAGCCCAGGCTCTGCGAGGCGCGGCGGAAGGTCAGGCCGACGTCGCGGTCAATCAGGTGCACCGGCAGGTCGCTGGCCTTGGCCAGTTCCACCGCACGCTTGAGTTCGGCACCGGGTTCGATGCCCAACTGCTCGGCCAGGCGCCGCTGATACGCGGCCAATGCCAGGTTCGCGGCAAACAGTGCCACGCGTCCTTTGCGGATCACCTCAACCAGATCCAGCTGCGCCAAGGCGTTGGGGTTGGTCAGTGCCTGCAGGCGCTGTGGGTCCAGCTCCACTGCAACGGCATCGTACTGGCCGCTGGCGATGGCTTGTTCCACCGCCTGCACGCTGGCAGCGGAGACGTGGGCGGTGCCCAGCAGGGTGTAGCGCACGCCGTCGCGTTCAACCACGCGCACAGGCTGGCCAGCCAGCAGTTCACCGGCGGATTCAACAGAGGAGTCAGTCATTGCTTCATTCATTGGAAGGGGCGCTGTCGGCACCGTCGCCGAGTGCGCGTTGCATCTGCACCGTGTCCAGCCAGCGCCCGTGCTTGCGGCCAAGGCCGCGGAAGATGCCGATCAGCTCGAAGCCGAAGCGTTCGTGCAGCTTGATCGATGCGGTATTGGTGGGTTCGCCGATCACCGCGATCATCTGCCGATAGCCGCGTGCGGTGCATTCGTCGATCAGGGCCTGCATCAAGGCGCGGCCAACCCCTTGGCCCTGGAAGCGAGCATCCACGTAGACCGAGTTCTCAACGGTCCACTGGTAGGCGATGCGCGCACGGTAGCTGTTGGCGTAGGCATAGCCAGCGACCTCGCCGTCAATGGTGGCGACGAGGTAGGGAAAGCCGCGCGTGCTGATGTCCTGCATGCGCTGCGCCATTTCCGCTTCGCTGGGCACCTCGTACTCGTAGGTGTTGACCAGCTCGCGGACTTCCACCGCATAGATCGCGGTGATGGCCGGGATGTCGGCCGGTGTTGCGGGGCGCAGTTGCAGGCTCATCGCAGGTCCAGTCAGTCGATGTAACGCTTGAGCAGATCGCCGTAGGCATCGATGCGGCGATCACGCAGGAACGGCCAGATGCGACGCACGTGCTCGCTGCGCTGCAGGTCGATCTCGCAGACCAGCAGGGTTGGGTCGGTGCCGGCTTCGGCGATGAACTCACCCTGCGGGCCCAGCACATGGCTGTTGCCCCAGAAGTTGATGCCCGACGCCCCCAGTGGCGAGGCTTCGTGGCCGACGCGGTTGCAGCTCAGTACCGGCACGCCGTTGGCCACGGCGTGGCCGCGATGGCTCAGCACCCAGGCATCGCGCTGGCGGTTCTTCTCGTCCTGCATGTCGTCCGGATCCCAGCCGATGGCGGTGGGGTAGAGCAGCAGTTCGGCGCCGGCCAGCGCCATCAGGCGGGCGGCTTCCGGATACCACTGGTCCCAGCAGACCAGCACGCCGAGGCGACCGACCGAGGTGTCGATCGGCTTGAAGCCGATATCGCCCGGGGTGAAGTAGAACTTCTCGTAGAAACCCGGGTCGTCGGGGATGTGCATCTTGCGGTACTTGCCCAGCAAGGTGCCGTCCTTCTCGAAGACCACGGCGGTGTTGTGGTACAGCCCAGCGGCGCGGCGCTCGAACAGCGAACCGACGATCACCACGCCATGCTTCCTGGCCAGCGCGCCCAGGTGTTCGGTGCTCGCGCCGGGGATCGGTTCGGCCAGGTCGAACTCATCCACCGACTCGTGTTGGCAGAAGTACGGGCCGTTATGCAGTTCCTGCAGCAGCACCAACTTGGCACCCTGCGCAGCAGCCTCGGCCACACGTGCGTCGATCACCGCCAGATTGGCGGCGGCATCACCGTGGTTACGCTCCTGGACCAGAGCGACGGTAAGGGGGCTGCGCGAGTTCATGCTGCGATCCTGCGGGGGAAAACGCGCATGTTAGCGCGGATGTGCGTCTGCGTTGCGGCTGCGGCTGAACAGAGGGCGATGCAGGCCGTGTAGGCGCTTCGTGCCGCCTTTGGTAGAGCCGAGCCATGCTCGGCCGAGCACCTGTGTAGCGCCACGGTTTGCATGCCGCCGGAACGAAATGCAGCCGGAGGGGTGACTCGGTGCAATGGCTTGAACCCCTCCTGTGCTGGTGCAGGAGGGGGAGGGGGGCGAACGGCTGGTTTCGCTGGTAACGCCTCTGCCGAGCATGGCTCGGCATTACGGTTGTCGTTGCTTAGTTCTTCAGCAGGCCTGCCGGCAGCTGCATGGTGATGCAGTGCAGGCTGCCGTTCTGCCAAATCAGCGAGCGGCAGGGCACCTGCACGATCTCACGGTCCGGGAAGGCCTGGGCCAGTACGTCGCGCGCAGCGTTGTCGGCAGCATCACCGTAGGCCGGCATCAGCACCGCGCCGTTGATGATCAGGAAGTTCGCGTAGGACGCGGCCAGGCGGCGGCCTTCATCAAGTACCGGCTCGGCCCACGGCAGGGGGAACAGGCGGTAAGGCTTGCCATCGCTGGTGCGCAGCGCGGCCAGCTCAGCACCCATGGCCTGCAGCTCGGCGTAATGCGAGTCCTGCGGGTCGTCGCAGTTCTGATAGACGATGCTGTCTGCCGAGGCGAAGCGGGCGAGGGTATCGATGTGGGCGTCGGTGTCGTCGCCTTCCAGGTAGCCGTGGTCCAGCCACAGCACGCGGTCCTGCTGCATCCATGCCGCCATATCGGCACTGAGCGAGGCGCGGTCACGGTCCGGGTGGCGTTCGTGCAGGCACTTCCAGGTGGTCAGCAGGCTGCCGGCGCCGTCGGTATCGATGGCGCCGCCTTCCAGTGCGAACGGAATGCTGCGCACCTGTGCGTTATTGAACACCTTCGCCTGGTCCAGCACGCCGACCAACTGGTCGTCGAGGCTGGCTTCGAACTTGCCGCCCCAGCCGGTGAAGCGGAAATCCAGCAGTTGGAAGCTGCCATCGGCGCGCTTGAGAGTGATCGGGCCGGAATCGCGCAGCCAGGTGTCGTCGTAGGCGGCACTGACGAAGGTAACCCGCTCCATGTCCACCCGGTTCGAGCGCAGGCGCATTTCTGCATAGGTCTCGATGTCGTCATCGGCCACGCAGATCAGCACTGGCTGGAAGCGGGTGATGGCGCTGACCAGCGCGATGTAGGTTTCCTCGACCTCAGCCAGGCGGTCTGCCCAGTCGGTGTCGGCGTTCGGCCAGGCGATCAATACGCCGGACTGGGTTTCCCATTCGGCTGGAAAGCGGAGCGTTTCGTTCATTCTTCTCGGATGCAGTCGGCCCGGTCGGGCATTGGGGCAGCAGGCCGGGGCCTGCTACCGGGAAAGGGCTCAGCGGATCGGCGGCTTGGGCCCGACTTCGTCGGGACTGGCCTGGCGGGCCACCACGTCAATCACGCGCTGGCGCTCGAAGTACACGGTGAAATTCGGGTAGACCCAGCGGTTGATGGTCGGCCACTGGCGCTTCTGGCCACCGCGCGGATCCATGCGCTCGCTGGGCGCGCCGAAGCGGGCTTCCACCTGGGCCATGCTCTGGCCGCGGGTCGGGATCGCTTCGGCAGGTTTTTCCTGCGCGCGCTCGATCAGCAAGGTGTCGGCCAGCGCCGCCGGTGCGGCAGCCAGTGCGGTAATCAGGCCGAGAATCTTCAAGGTTTGCTTCATTGGTCTCATCTCCCCAGAGGACAGGCTGCGATTACAGCAAAAAACGAAGCCGAAAGTACGGGTTCATGTCGTTTTTAGTGAGCACGCTTCGCATTGCGCCAGCGCCGCGTTCGGCCCGGTACGCAAAAAGCCGCCCGGGGGCGGCTTTTTGACGTTGCCCGACCCTTGCGGATCAGGCGCTGGCTTGCGCCAGTTGGCTCAGCGCTGGCGAGCCTTGAAGCGCGGGTTCGACTTGCAGATCACGAAGATCTTGCCGCGACGGCGTACAACCTTGCAATCACGGTGACGGGCCTTCGCCGACTTCAGGGAGGACAGAACTTTCATGGCATACCTCGGCGGATAACTGTTGGGATCTCAGGAGCGCGGCCGCGGATATGCAGGATGACGCTCGTTCAAGCCCGCCATTCTACTGGGTAATTCTATGCGCGTTCAAGTGCTTGCATTGAATTGGCCGTCGATGCTGCGCTGCGGGGCGTTAGAATAGCCTGATTCCTCGTTCAAACCAGGCAGCCAGATGAGCCAGCTCACCCCCGTTCTCACCATTGATGGCCCGTCCGGGGCAGGCAAGGGCACCGTCAGCCGCATTGTGGCGCGGCAGTTGGGCTGGCATTACCTGGATTCGGGCGCGCTCTACCGCGCGGTGGGTGTGGCTGCGAGCTGGGCCGATCTGGATACCTCGGATGCGTCGGCCTTGGTGCGTTGTACCTTCGATACCAAGGTGCAATTTGCTGAACAGGGAGAAAACCTGCGGGTGTTGGTCAACGGCACCGATGCCACTGACGAGCTGCGACTGGAGACCACTGGGGCGCTGGCATCGGCTATTGCTGCCATCCCCGAGGTGCGTGCAGCGCTCAAGGAGCGGCAGCGCGCATTCAGGGTTGCGCCGGGTCTGGTCGCCGATGGCCGGGATATGGGGACCGTCATCTTCCCGGATGCCCCATTCAAGGTTTTCCTGACTGCCAGCGCCGAGGAGCGCGCCCAGAGGCGGCATAAACAGTTGAAAGAAAAAGGGGTTTCGGTTAACTTTGATGACCTCCTGCGCGAGATCATGGCCCGCGACGCCCGTGATGCACAGCGCGCAGTGGCGCCCCTGAGGCCGGCCGAAGACGCCGTTCTCATCGACACCAGCGGTATTGGCATCGACGAAGTCGTTGCCAAGGTGTTGGCACTGGTTTCCAAGGAAGCCTGATCCAACCAGCGTTGAGTGCGGTCGAGCAGTCGGCCGCAGTCGCACCAAAGATGTTGCAACAACCCCGCGGCGCAATGGTGCGTGGTGGGTTTTTTCATTCACATGCGGCCGCTGTTTCAGGGTCGTCCAACAGGCTGGACAGTACGGGTTTCCGCAACAGATCCGCTGTCCGTGTGTTCAACTGAGTAAATCTAATGACCGAATCATTTGCAGAACTGTTTGAAGCCAGTCAGGCCAATCTGGCCAAGCTGAAGCCCGGTGCCATCGTTGTCGGTACCGTCGTTGATGTCCGCGGCGACGTGGTGGTGATCAACGCCGGCCTGAAGTCCGAAGGCATCGTGCCGATCGAACAGTTCCGTAACGACGCTGGCGAAATCGACGTGGGCGTGGGCGACCAGGTTAAGGTCGCACTGGACTCCATCGAAAATGGCTTCGGCGAAACCGTCCTGTCGCGCGAGAAGGCAAAGCGCGCCATGGTGTGGGACGAGCTGGAAGAAGCGTTGGAAAAGAACGAAACCATCACCGGCCGTATCAGCGGCAAGGTCAAGGGTGGTTTCACCGTGGACATCAAGGATGTCCGCGCATTCCTGCCTGGTTCGCTGGTCGATGTGCGCCCCGTGCGCGACCCGGCCTACCTGGAAGGCAAGGAGCTGGAATTCAAGCTCATCAAGTTGGACCGCAAGCGTAACAACGTGGTCGTGTCGCGTCGTGCAGTTGTCGAGAGCGAGCACTCGGAAGAGCGCGAGCAGCTGATGGACAAGTTGCAGGAAGGCGCCATCCTGAAGGGTGTCGTCAAGAACCTGACCGACTACGGCGCATTCGTGGACTTGGGCGGTATCGACGGCCTGCTGCACATCACCGACATGGCATGGAAGCGCGTGCGCCATCCGTCCGAAGTCGTGAACGTCGGCGACGAGCTGGACGTGCGCGTGCTGAAGTTCGACCGCGAGCGCAACCGCGTTTCGCTGGGCCTGAAGCAGCTGGGCGAAGATCCGTGGGATAACATCTCGCGTCGTTACCCGGCCAACAGCCGCGTGTTCGGTAAGGTCTCCAACGTGACCGATTACGGCGCATTCGTCGAAATCGAGCCGGGCGTCGAAGGCCTGGTGCACGTGTCCGAGATGGATTGGACCAACAAGAACGTCAACCCGTCCAAGGTTGTGCAGGTTGGTGACGAAGTCGAAGTGATGGTGCTGGACGTTGATGAAGAGCGTCGCCGCATCTCGCTGGGCATGAAGCAGGTTGCTGCCAACCCGTGGGAAACCTTTGCCGCCATCTACAAGAAGGGCGACAAGGTTTCGGGCCAGATCAAGTCGATCACCGATTTCGGTATCTTCATCGGTCTGGACGGCGGCATCGATGGCCTGGTTCACCTGTCGGACATCAGCTGGAACACCACTGGCGAAGACGTGGTTCGCAACTTCAAGAAGGGCGACACCCTGGACGCAGTGGTCCTGGCCGTCGATCCGGAGCGCGAGCGCATCTCGCTGGGCGTCAAGCAGCTTGAGCAGGATCCGTTCGGCCAGTACATGGCTGCCAACCCGAAGGGTTCGAAGGTCGAAGGCGTCGTGAAGGAAGTTGACGCCAAGGGCGCAACCATCGAGCTGGCTGACGGCATCGAAGGTTATGTGTCGGCACGTGACGTCGCCAACGAGCGCGTCGACGATGCGACCCAGTTCCTGAAGGTCGGCGACAAGGTCGAAGCCAAGTTCGTGGGCATGGACCGCAAGGGCCGTACCCTGCAGCTGTCGATCAAGGCCAAGGACGATGCCGAAATGCGCGAAGTGCTGGAGGAATACCAGTCTGCTTCCGGCGGCACCACCCAGCTGGGCGCACTGCTGCGCGCACAGCTGAACGGCAACAAGTCCGAGTAATCGGCCTGTTGTAAGTAGTTGTGACCTGAGCGGCCCGGACTGATGTTCGGGCCGCTTCAGGGTAAGACCCTGCCATTGACGAGTACGCAATGACCAAATCCGAATTGATCGAAATCCTTGCGCGCCATCAGGCGCACCTGAAGGCCGATGATGTCGATCTGGCGGTGAAGTCCTTGCTGGAAATGATGGGTGGGTCGCTGTCCTCGGGTGATCGCATCGAGATCCGGGGTTTTGGTAGTTTTTCCCTGCATTACCGTCCGCCGCGCCTGGGTCGCAACCCGAAGACGGGTGAATCGGTTGCCCTGCCGGGCAAGCACGTGCCGCATTTCAAGCCGGGCAAGGAGCTGCGCGAGCGCGTCAGCTCGGTGGTGCCGCTGGAAAGCGATCCGGCCTGAGCCCTGCCGGCGTATCTGCGGCGATTGATGCTGCGGTTTTTTGTCTGCCCCGGTAAGCTAAAGGCTGTTTCCGAGGAGTCAGCCGGCCATGAAGGTCTTTCGTCTATTGATCCTGCTGGCCGTATTGGTCGGTGGGCTGGTGGTTGGGTCGTTGAACTCCCAGCCGATCGAGATCAGCCTGGCGTTCTGGGTGCTCAAGACCACCTCGGGTCTGGCCATCATCGCCTCTCTGTTGCTGGGCGCACTGGTAGGCGGTGGCCTGGTCATGGCCTCCCTTGTCGTGCCGATGTATGCCAAGTTGCGCCGTGCCAACAAGGCAGCGCTGGCTACGACGACCGAGCCGGTCGCGCCGGTGCAGACCCCTTCTCCTTTCGACGGGCGCTGATCGAAGATGGCTTTTATCAGTGAGTGGTTCTGGTTCTTCCTGTTCCTGCCCATCGCCGCGCTCAGTGGCTGGGTGATCGGGCGGCGTGGTGGTCAGCGCCATAGCGAGAACCAGGTCAGCCGTCTTTCCAGTACCTATTTCCGTGGCTTGAACTACCTGCTCAACGAGCAGCCGGACAAGGCCATCGAGCTGTTCCTGCATATCGCCGAGCTGGACAAGGAAACCTTTGAAACCCAGGTGGCCCTGGGGCATTTGTTCCGGCGCCGTGGCGAGGTGGATCGCGCCATCCGGCTGCACCAAGGGTTGGTGAATCGGAATGACCTCAGCGATGCGCAGCGGGTGCAGGCCCTGCTGGCGCTGGGCGAGGACTACATGAAGTCCGGTCTGTTGGACCGTGCCGAAACCGTGTTCACCGAGCTGGCGCAGCTGGACCAGCGTGCCCCGCAGGCCCTGAAGCATCTGATCAGCATCTATCAGGCGGAGCGGGACTGGGAGAAGGCGATCGAAAACGCCACCCGCTACGAAGCGGTCACCGACGAGCCCATGGGCAAGCTGATCGGGCAGTTCGAGTGCGAACTGGCCGAGCGCTACCGCGCCGCCGGACGCTTGGAGGATGCGCGTGCGGCCATCAATCGGGCCAATGCGGCTGATGCGATGAGCGTACGCGCCGGCATCATTGAAGGCCGGTTGGAAAGTGATTTCGGCAACGATGAGGCCGCCGTGCGCGCGTTTGAGCGTGCGGCACGCAATGACCCGGACTATCTGCCGGAGATCCTTCCGCAGTTGCTCAAGAACTACCGCAACGTGGGCGATATCGCCGGTGCCCGGGCCTTCCTCGCGGAGATGACCGAGCACTATCGCGGGATTGCGCCGGTGCTGGCGTTGACCCGTCTGATGGAAGAGCAGGAAGGGCCGGCCCCGGCCCGTGCATACCTGGGGCGGCAGCTGAAGGATCGCCCATCGGTGCGCGGTGAATCCGCGCTGATTGACCTGACCTTGGCCGAAGGTGCAGATCCTGTGGCAACCCTGCAGGACCTGAAGCACATCACCGATCAGTTGCTGGTGCGCAACCCGGCGTACCGCTGCACGCGTTGCGGCTTCGGTGCCCGTACGCATCATTGGCAATGCCCGAGCTGCAAGGAGTGGGGAACCGTCAAGCCGCTGCTGAACTTCGCGGTGCTGTAACCGGTGCTGTCCTTGCCTGTTTGCTTGCTGCTGGTGTTCGCGGTTGCGGCGTTGGTTACGTGGGCGGCGATCCGCTACGCATTGAAACGCCAATTGTTTGATCTGCCGGGGGAGCGGCGGAGCCATCGCATCTCCACGCCTCGCGGGGGCGGGATCGGGATTGTCGTCTCGCAGTTGCTGGCCTGCGCCTTGGGCGCGGTTTGGTTGCCGCATGCAGCCATGGTGTTGCTTGTCTTTGCGCTGGGCTTGGTGCTGGTGGCCGGTATTGGCTGGTGGGACGATCACCGGCCGCTCCCGGCACTGCCGCGCCTGTTCGTGCACCTGGCTGCGGCGTTGTTGCTTGGCTGGCTGGTCTGGCACGGCACGGCCAATGTCTGGAAAACGCTGTTGTGTACTTTGCTGGCAGTGTCGTTGATCAACATCTGGAATTTCATGGATGGCATCAACGGCTTGGCCAGCAGCCAGGCGATCATCGTAGCTGTCGGGGCAGGGCTTCTATTGCCCCCTCCCTATGCGGCAGCGGGCTGGGCGCTCGCGGTGGGCTGTGCCGGGTTTCTCCCATTCAATTTCCCCCGCGCCCGTATCTTCATGGGTGATGTGGGCAGCGGCGCGTTGGGCTATCTGGTAGCCGGGCTGCTCTCACTTGGGATATGTGTCACAGATATGGCATTGCCCCTCTGGCTCATGCTGCCTGCGGCTTTCTTCATCGACGCAGGTTTCACCTTGCTAGGGCGCATTGTCCGGGGGGAGCCTTGGATGCAGGCCCATACCCAGCACCTTTACCAGTGTTGGGTAAAAAATGAATGGAGCCACGTATTTGTGACATCCTTGTACATGCTGTTCAGCATTGTCGGAACTATACTCGCGGCGCTGTTTGCAGGGCTTTCCCCGGAGTGGGGGTGGGCAGGGGGCTTTACATGGGTAGCCGTGGGTACGGTGGCCTGGTTCTTCCTGCGTGCTAGAACGCATCAACCAGGATGATGAAAAACATGTCAGGCCAACAAAGAGATGCCGTTGGAAGTGGCGCGCGTTATGCCGTCATGTTGCATGACCTGGCCATGGTCTGGTTGTGCTGGCAGGTGCTTTTCATGGCCCGCTACGCATTGCTTGACCATTCGCCTCACCTGCCACTGTTTTCCATGGATGTGGCCGTGGTCATCGGCCTGCAGGCGCTGGCATTCTGGAAGGTGGGTCTGTATCGCGGGCTCTGGCGTTTTGCCAGCGTTGCCGATCTGATCAACATCTTCAAGGCATCTTTCATCGGCTTGCTGGCGGTGGTAGTGGTATTCAGCTACCGCCGACTGGAAGGTATTCCGATGTCCGTGCTGGTGGTCTATCCCTTTGCGTTGTCAGCATTGTTGGGAACCCCGCGCCTGCTCTATCGGGCCTGGAAGGACTATCAAGCCGTCAATTCGGATGCGCGCGCCCGGCGTGTTCTGGTATTGGGTGCTGGGCTTGCTGCCGAAACCCTCGTCAAGGACCTGCGCCGGTCCGGCGCGTATATCCCGGTGGGGCTGCTGGACGATTCGCCGTCCTTGCAAGGCGCCAACCTTCACGGCGCTCCAATCCTTGGCAAGCTGGCCGATGTGGTGACCGTGGCCAAGGAGGTTGATGCCAAGCTGCTGGTCATCGCGATTCCGACGCTGGATGCAGCCGGCATGCAGCGGGTGGTGGGCTTGTGCGAGGCGACCGGCCTTCCTTTCCGGACGGTGCCCAAACTCAGTGACGTGCTCGAGGGCAGCTCATTGCCTGGGCAGCTCAAGGAAGTCGCGATCGAGGATCTGCTCGGCAGAAAACCCATCCTGCCGGACTGGGGGCTGCTGCGCGGTTGGTTGCGTGGGCGTACCGTGCTGGTTACCGGGGGCGGCGGCTCGATCGGCTCGGAGCTTTGCAGGCAATGCGCCCGCCACGGCGTGTCGCAGGTGGTGGTGCTCGAGATCAGCGAACTGCTGATGATCAATATTCTGGCGGAGCTGCGCCGCAATTATCCGGAGATGACGGTGAGCGGCGTGCTTGGCGACTGCGGGGATCCCGCGGTAATTCGGCATGTGCTTGATACGTATGAGCCCGATACGGTGTTCCACGCGGCGGCATACAAGCAGGTTCCGTTGCTGGAAAACCAGTTGCGAGAGGCTGTGCGCAACAACACCTTGGCCACCGAGTGCGTCGCCACGGCATGTGTGGAGCACGGCGTGGAAAATTTCGTGTTCATCTCCACTGACAAGGCAGTGGACCCGGTCAATGCGCTGGGTGCGAGCAAGCGCTATGCGGAAATGATCTGCCAGAGCCTGAACAAGCGTCCGGGCAAGACCCGCTTTGTGACCGTGCGCTTTGGCAACGTGTTGGGCTCGGTTGGCAGCGTTGTACCGCTTTTCCGCGAGCAGATCAGTAAGGGGGGGCCGATCACGGTGACCCACCCCGATGTGACGCGCTATTTCATGACGATTCCAGAAGCCTGCCTGTTGATCCTGCAAGCCGCCGCATCGTCTTCACGCGGTGCCATTTACATGCTGGACATGGGCGAACCGGTCCTCATACGCGACTTGGCCGAGCAACTGATCCGGTTGGCGGGCAAGCAGCCCGGTATCGATATTCCTATCGTCTATACCGGCTTGCGTGCCGGTGAAAAGCTGCATGAAACCTTGTTCTATGCGGATGAGAATTGCCAGCCGACCGCCCACCCGAAGGTGCTGGAGGCAGGGCCGCGCGAATTCTCCGTGGATCTTGTCCTGGGCAACGTGGCCGAGTTGAGAAGGGCGGTGGCGTCCTACGATCTTGTGAGATTGCATGACATCCTGTGCAGCACGGTGCCAGAATTCGTGCCGCTGGATCCACCGGTCAGTCGCGATGTGGTCCCCAGTGCCAAGATCGTACCGTTTCCCTCGAAGGAAGCTGGAAGGAATAATTGATGCAGACTCGAGTAAAAAAAGCCGTTTTCCCGGTTGCTGGCCTGGGTACCCGTTTCCTGCCTGCGACCAAGACGGTGCCGAAGGAGATGCTTCCGATCATTGATCGTCCGCTGATCCAGTACGCGGTCGACGAGGCGATCGAGGCAGGGTGCGACACGCTGATTTTCATCACCAACCGCTACAAGCATGCGGTGGCTGACTATTTCGACAAGGCCTATGAGTTGGAGCAGAAGCTCGAGCGTGCCGGCAAGCAGGAGCAGTTGGAACTGATCCGCCACGTGCTGCCCAAGGGTGTGCGCGCGGTGTTTGTGACCCAGACCGAAGCGCTGGGCCTGGGCCATGCGGTGCTTTGTGCCAAGGCGATTGTCGGTGACGAGCCGTTTGCGGTGCTGCTGCCTGATGACCTGATCTGGAACCGTGGCGAAGGCGCCTTGAAGCAGATGGCTGACCTCAATGAGGCCAGTGGTGCCAGCATCATCGCGGTGGAAGACGTGCCGCATGACAAGACTGGCAGTTACGGCATCGTGGCCACCGACAAGTTCGATGGTCGCAAGGGGCATATCACCCAGATCGTCGAGAAGCCCAAGCCGGAAGACGCGCCCAGCGATCTGGCAGTGGTCGGCCGTTATGTGCTCAGCCCAAAGATATTCGATCTGCTGGAGGCGACCGGCACTGGTGCCGGTGGCGAGATCCAGTTGACCGATGCGATCGCGCAGCTGCTCAAGACCGAGCAGGTGGATGCGTACCGCTTCGAAGGCACGCGGTTTGACTGCGGTACGCACCTGGGGCTGGTCGAAGCGACCGTTCGCTTCGCCTTGGAGAACGGGAAGCTGGCCGGGCCGGCGCGGGCGATGATGCAGAAGATGCTGGCGGAGTAGGCGCTGGGCGTTTCCGAGCCTGGTGTTGTTTGCCGGGCATGGTGCGTATTAAAGGCAGCCGGAAGGCTGCCTTTTTGTTTGTGGCGTTTTGCAGTTGTCTGGTGCGGGCGAAAGGCCGCCCCTCTCCCCAACCCCTCTCCCGCAAGGGGAGAGGGGCTAATCCGCCGCAAGCGCAAGCATCCTGTGCAACTGCAACTGCAGCTGTAGCCCCTCTCCCCTTGCGGGAGAGGGGTTGGGGAGAGGGGGCTCTTCGCAGTAAACGTGGCAGAAAAAGAAGGCGGCCTTGCGGCCGCCTTCTTCAATCAATCTTGCAACAAACCGCTTACAGCGATTCGAAAATGCCTGCAGCGCCCATGCCGGTACCGATACACATGGTCACCATGCCGTACTTCTGCTGGCGGCGACGCAGGCCGTGCAGCAGGGTGGCGGTACGGATCGCACCGGTGGCACCCAGCGGGTGGCCCAGGGCGATGGCGCCGCCCAGCGGGTTGATCTTGGACGGGTCCAGGCCGCAGTCACGGATAACTGCCAGCGACTGCGCGGCAAAGGCTTCGTTGAGTTCGATCCAGTCCAACTGATCCTGGCTCAGGCCAGCCTGCTTCAAGGCCTTCGGGATTGCCGCGATCGGGCCGATACCCATCACTTCCGGGCGTACGCCGGCGACCGAGAAGCTGACGAAACGTGCCAGCGGAGTCAGGCCGTAATCCTTGATCGCCTGCTCCGAAGCCAGCAGCACCGCACCGGCGCCATCGCTCATCTGCGAAGAGTTGCCGGCAGTGACGGTGCCACCGAACTGACCGTTGCGGAACACCGGGCGCAGCTTGGCCAGGCCTTCAGCAGAAGAGTCTAGGCGCGGGCCTTCGTCGGTGTCGGCGATCAGGTTGCGGGTGATGATGCGCTTGCCATCGGCCAGGTCAGGCTGGTGCGAGACGATATCGTAGGGGCTGATCTCGTCCTTGAACTCGCCGTTCTGGATCGCGGCGATGGCCTTCTGGTGCGAAGCCAGGGCGAACGCATCCTGCTCTTCGCGCGAGACCTTCCATTCTTCTGCCACCTTTTCGGCGGTGATGCCCATGCCGTAGGCAATGGCGACGTGATCGTTGTCGAACACGCTCGGTGCCATCGCGATCTTGTTGCCCATCATCGGCACCATCGACATCGACTCGGTGCCACCGGCCAGCATCAGGTCGCTGTTGCCCAGGCGGATCTGGTCGGCGGCCATGGCCACGGCCTGCAGGCCGGACGAGCAGAAGCGGTTCACCGTCTGCGCGGCGATGGTGTTGGGCAGGCCGGCCAGCAGCACGCCGATGCGTGCCACGTTCATGCCTTGCTCGGCCTCGGGCATGGCGCAACCGATGATGGCGTCGTCGATGCGGTTGACGTCAACGCCTGGGGCCTGGGCGACCACGGAGCGAAGCACGTGGGCGAGCATGTCGTCCGGACGGGTGTTGCGGAACATGCCCTTGGGCGCCTTGCCAACCGGGGTGCGGGTGGCGGCGACGATGTAGGCATCCTGGATTTGTTTCATGGTCTTCTCCGGAGGCCGGGATTGGGGATTCGGGATTCGGGATTCGCAAAAGCGACGCCTTGTTTCCGAATGCTTCTTGCCCGGTGGATTTGGGAATTTTCAAGGAATAGGGGAGTCGCAGTTGCGAATCCCCGATCCCCAATAACGAATCTCAGTAACGGGGCAGCTCAGTTCCGCAGCGGCTTGCCGGTGGTCAGCATGTGCGCGATGCGGGCCTGGGTCTTTTCCTGCTGGGCCAGTTCAACGAAGTGCTTGCGCTCCAAGGTCAGCAGCCACTCTTCGTCGACCACGGTGTTGCGATCGACCTTGCCGCCGCACAGCACGGTGGCGATGCGCTCGGCGATCTCGTAGTCGTAGGGGCTGATGAAACGGCCTTCGAGCATGTTGACCAGCATCATCTTGAAGGTGGCGATGCCGACGTCACCTGCTACGCGGATGCGGCGTGCCGGCAGCGGCGGACGGTAGCCGCCTTCGGCCAGTGCGGTGACTTCGGCCTTGGCGATGTGCAGCAGCTCGAAGCTGTTGAACACGACCTTGTCGGTGCCGCGCATCAGGCCCAGTTCCTTGGCGTTGACTGCCGAGTTGGAGACCTTGGCCATGGCCACGGTTTCAAAGGTCTTCTTCAGCTCGGCGAACACGTCGCCGTCCGCACCGGCGGCCTGCGAGGCACGCACGGCGATTTCCTTCAGGCCACCACCGGCCGGCAGCAGGCCGACGCCAGCTTCCACCAGGCCGATGTAGCTTTCCAGCGCTGCAACCGACTTGGCCGCATGCATCTGGAATTCGCAACCGCCGCCCAGCGCCAGGCCGCGAACCGCGGTGACAACCGGCACGGTGGCGTACTTGATGCGCTGGCTGGTGCGCTGGAAATTGGCAACCATCGCCTCGAACTCGGCGAACTTGCCGGCCTTCAACGCGCCAAGCGCGCCGGACAGGTCGGCACCGGCGGAGAAGGGTTCCTTGTTCTGCCAGATCACCACGCCCTTGAACTGCTTCTCCGACAGGCCGATGGCGTGCTGGATGCCGTCCAATACCTGGTCGGAGACGGTGTTCATCTTGGTCTTGAAGCTGATGACGCCGATGCCGTCACCGTCGGTCCACAGACGGATGCCGTCGTTCTCGAACACGGTGTCGCCCTGCGCGAACTTCTCACCCAGCAGTGCATCCGGGAAGCGCTGGCGCTGGTAGACCGGCAGCGACGAGCGCGGCACCAGTGCGTTCTGCGTCGGGCTGTAGCTGCCTTCGGCGGCATGCACGCCATCACGGCCATCCAGTACCCAGGCCGGCAGCGGCGCATTGCTCATGCTCTTGCCAGCAGCGATGTCGTCGGCGATCCACTGCGCCACCTGCTTCCAGCCGGCGGCCTGCCAGGTCTCGAACGGGCCCAGCGACCAGCCGTAGCCCCAGCGGATGGCCAGGTCGACGTCGCGCGCGGTTTCGGCGATATCGGCCAGGTGATAGGCGCTGTAATGGAACAGGTCGCGGAAGGTCGCCCACAGGAACTGTGCGTGCGGGTGCTGGCTCTCGCGCAGCTTGGCGAACTTCTCGGCCGGGTTCTTGATCTTCAGGATCTCGACCACTTCCGGCGCGGCAACGCGGTCGGCCGGACGATAGTCCTGCTTCTCAAGGTCGATGACCATGATGTCCTTGCCGACCTTGCGGAAGATGCCGGCGCCGGTCTTCTGGCCCAGTGCCCCCTTGCTGATCAGCGCGCCCAGCCATGCCGGCGCGTTGAAGTACTTGTGCCACGGGTCGTCAGGCAGGGTGTCGCCCATGGTCTTGATGACGTGGGCCATGGTGTCCAGGCCTACCACGTCGGAGGTGCGGTAGGTCGCCGACTTCGGGCGCCCGACCAGCGGGCCGGTCAGGCCGTCCACTTCATCAAAGCCCAGGCCGAACTGCTGGGTGTGGTGGATGGTGGACAGGATCGAGAACACGCCGATGCGGTTGCCGATGAAGTTCGGGGTGTCCTTGGCGTAGACCACGCCCTTGCCCAGGTTGGTGGTCAGGAAGGTTTCCAGGCCTTCCAGCACCGCCTTGTCGGTGGTCTTGGCCGGGATCAGCTCGGCCAGGTGCATGTAGCGCGGCGGGTTGAAGAAATGCACGCCGCTGAAGCGGTGGCGCAGTTCTTCCGGCAGTACGTCGGCCAGCTTGTTGATGCCCAGGCCTGAGGTGTTGGACGCCAGTACCGCGTGTTCGTTCACGAACGGCGCGATCTTCTTGTACAGGTCCTGCTTCCAATCCATGCGTTCAGCGATGGCTTCGATGATCAGGTCGCAGTCGCGCAGCTGCTCCAGGCCGGAGTCGTAATTGGCCGGGGTGATGGCCTCGGCCAGCGCCTTGCTGGCCAGCGGTGCCGGGCTCAGCTTGCCCAGGTTGGCAATGGCCTTGAGCACGATGCCGTCGGCAGGACCTTCCTTGGCGGCCAGGTCGAACAACACCGTGTCGACGCCGGCATTGGTCAGGTGGGCGGCGATCTGCGCACCCATGACGCCTGCGCCAAGGACGGCGGCGCGGCGGACAAGCAGGGAATTGGACATATCGATAAACCTTTGGTCTGCGATGACGGTTGGATCAGGAAACAGCGGGGGAGGCCGGGTTGCGCACGCTGGCGCGGAAACCGGCTTCGGCGAAATGGATCAGTTCCTGCGCGGCCTTGCTGCGGTGCTCGGCCTCGCTGATGTTGGCTGGGCGCTTGATCAGCCCGAAATCGGCCATGGCGTAGGTCAGCGAACCGGCCAGGAAGTCCAGGCGCCAGTACAGCTCTTCCTTGCTCAGGCCCGGCACGCAGGCGCCGATGGCCTTGCCGAACTCGCGCAATACATGGCCGTAGTGGTCGGACAGGAACTTGCGCAGGTTGTCGTTCTTCTCGGCATAGGCGCGGGCGATGACGCGGACGAAGGCGCCGCCGCTCTGGCGGTCCTGGGCCAGGGCCAGGGCCGGCTCGACGAAGGCGGCCAATACCGCGCGCAAGTCGCCCGGATGAGCGCTGCGGGCCTGTTCCAACTGGCCCAGGCGGGCGGCGGTCATCTCGTCCATGCGGCGGCGGAACACTTCATTGACCAGGTTGTCCTTGGACCCGAAGTGGTAGTTGACCGCGGCGATGTTTACATCGGCGTGACTGGTTACCTGGCGCAGCGAGGTGCCGGCGAAACCGTACTGGGCGAACAGTTCCTCGGCCGCGCCGAGGATGCGGTCCTTGGTGGAGAAGCTGGCGGGTTTGCCCATGGCTGGCTCAATCAATCAAACGATTGTTTGGATCCTACGCCCGTCGACTTGTTCAGGTCATGCTGCGACGCAGCATCATTCATCTGCCGCTGTGCAAAGGCCGGGGTCACCCGGTAGAATTAGCCACCGCAATTCAGGCTAAGCCCGCGTCCGCACGCGGGTTTTTTTAATGTACCCTCGGGCCGACCGGCCCAATATCGGAGAATTCCCATGGCGCTGGAGCGCACTCTTTCCATCATCAAGCCCGACGCCGTTGCCAAGAACGTGATCGGCGAAATCTATGCCCGCTTCGAAAAGGCCGGCCTGAAGGTCGTGGCTGCCAAGTACAAGCAGCTCTCGCGCCGTGAAGCCGAAGGCTTCTACGCCGTGCACCGCGAGCGTCCGTTCTTCAACGCACTGGTCGAGTTCATGATCTCCGGCCCGGTGATGATCCAGGCCCTGGAAGGCGAGAACGCCGTCCTGGCCCACCGCGACCTGCTGGGCGCCACCAACCCGAAGGACGCTGCTCCGGGTACCATCCGCGCCGATT
Organism: Stenotrophomonas sp.; assembly: GCF_032061965.1. Lineage (GTDB taxonomy): Bacteria > Pseudomonadota > Gammaproteobacteria > Xanthomonadales > Xanthomonadaceae > Stenotrophomonas. The sequence goes on from NZ_DAMBEF010000006.1 coordinate 53,085, forward strand.
TCGCTGATTCGATCGACGCCAATGCCGCCCACGGTTCGGATTCGGTCGAGAACGCAGCCAACGAAGTGGCTTACTTCTTTGCTGCCACCGAAGTGGTTTCGCGTTAATTAGAGGTTGAAGTCGTGAACGAGGTCGTACAGACACCCGCCATCCAGCCGCTGCCGAAAACGGTCGCTACCGCTGGCAAGCAGAACCTGCTCGACCTTGATCGCGCGGGCCTGGAAAAGTTCTTCGTCGAAACCCTCGGCGAACAGAAGTTCCGTGCCCATCAGGTGATGAAGTGGATCCACCATCGCTACGTCACCGATTTCGACCAGATGACCGACCTCGGCAAGTCGCTGCGCGCCAAGCTGCAGCAGCATGCCGAGGTCGTCGTCCCGAATATCGTGTTCGACAAGCCCTCGGCCGATGGCACCCACAAGTGGTTGCTGGCGATGGGCGTGGATGGCAAGAACGCCATCGAAACTGTGTATATCCCCGACAAGACCCGCGGCACGCTGTGCGTGTCCTCGCAGGTTGGTTGTGCATTGAACTGCACGTTCTGCTCAACCGCGACCCAGGGTTTCAACCGCAACCTCAGCACCGCCGAAATCATCGGTCAGGTGTGGATCGCTGCGCGTCACCTGGGCAATGTGCCGCACCAGATGCGCCGTCTCACCAACGTGGTGATGATGGGCATGGGCGAGCCGTTGATGAATTTCGACAACGTCATCCGCGCGATGAGCATCATGCGCGATGACCTTGGTTATGGTCTGGCCAACAAGCGCGTGACCTTGTCCACCTCGGGCCTGGTGCCGCAGATCGATCGCCTGTCGGTCGAGAGCGATGTGTCGTTGGCGGTGTCGCTGCATGCGCCCAATGATGAGCTGCGCGAAACGCTGGTGCCGCTCAACAAGAAATATCCGATTGCCGAGTTGATGGCTTCCTGTGCACGCTACCTGCGTGGCAACAAGAAGCGCGACTCTGTGACCTTTGAATACACCTTGATGAAGGGCATCAACGACCAGCCTGAGCACGCCCGGCAGCTGGCGCGCCTGATGCGCCAGTTCGACAACGCAGTGCAGGCCAAGGACTCGGGCAAGGTCAACCTGATCCCGTTCAATCCGTTCCCGGGTACCCGCTATGAGCGCTCGGACGAAGAACAGATCCGTGCCTTCCAGAAGATCCTGCTCGACTCGCAGGTGCTGACCATGGTGCGCCGCACCCGTGGCGACGACATCGATGCCGCCTGCGGCCAGCTCAAGGGGCAGGTGATGGATCGCACCCGTCGCCAGGCCGAGTTCAACAAAACCCTTCAATCACTGGATGCCGGGGATGCGCTGGTCTAAGTACCTGCTGCTGTTGTTCGTTGTTGCGCCCTTGCTTGCCGGCTGCGGGCGTGAATCCCGTATCGGCGGGATCAAGGGTGAGAAAAAGGTAGGGCCAGACTACAGCGTGCGCGACGACCGGCAGGCGCGCGAGCGTATGCAGTACCGCGAATTCCTGCGTTTGGCTGGGGACCGCGTCAGCAAGGGTGATCTTGACGGGGCGATGAAGTTTGCGCGTTCGGCGGAAAAGCTGGACGCCCGTTCACCGGACGCATTCACCATGCAGGCGGTCATCCAGGGGGCTGGTGGCCAGTCCGAGGCGGCGGGTGTGCTGTATCGCAAGGCCGCCGACCTGGCGCCCCAGCGCGCTGACGTACTGGGAAATTGTGGTGCCTGGTTATGTGCCAATGGCCATCCGGCGGAATCCCTGGTGTGGTTCGACCGGGCCCTGGCTGATCCGTCCAGCAATGCCCGCGCCGCATCCCTTGCCAATGCGGGTGGGTGCGCGCTGGACGCTGGTCAGAACGAGCGCGCCGAGGCCAACCTGCGCGAGGCGCTCGAGCTGGCCCCGAACAATGCCTATGCGCTCGAATCCATGGCCCGCAACGAGGTGCTCCATGGGCGCTATTTCGAGGCCCGGGCCTTCTACCAGCGACGTCTGGCGGCTGCGCCGGCCACAGTTTCCGTGTTACAACTTGCCATTCAGATTGAAGAGCGACTCGGCGACAGGACGGCGGCCGGTCGATTCCAACAGCGGTTGCGCGAGGAGTTTCCCTCGGGCGCAACCTTGAATCCCCAAGGCTGACGCATTGTGATCAATGATCCGGGTGTAAATGCTCTAGATGGTGCGGTGGGATGCGGCGACCAGCTGCGCAAGGCTCGTGAGGCCGCCGGTTTGTCGCTTGAACAGGTTGCTGGACAGTTGCGGATGCCTGTACAGGTAGTTGCGGCGCTGGAAGCTGAGCAATGGGACCGCCTGGGTGCCCCGGTATTCGTGCGCGGGCAGTTGCGCAGTTATGCGCGCCTGCTGAAGGTCGATCTGGGGGGGCTGCTGGCGCAAGCGCGGATTGCCCCCGTCGAACCGCCGACCCTCGTCAGTCACACCCATACCCCGCGGGTCCGGCGCGTGGCTGAAAGCCTCGGGCGTCGCGCGGTTTACGTGGTCATTACCGCCGTGCTGGCAGTGCCGGTGTGGTACGTGATCAGTGGCAATTCCAACAGCCAGCCGCCGAGTACGGCGTCCCTGGATGAGGTGCCGGCCGCGCCCGCCAGTGCGGATCTGGCTGCCTCTGCGCCGAGCGCAGCTGCGCCGCAGGTGCGTCAGGCGCCGGCTGACAATGGCCCTTATATCGCCTCGATGGCGCCGGTGTCCCGGCCTGCGGTCGCGGCAGTCGCTTCGGCATTGGTCCTGGAGTTCAAGGGCGACAGCTGGGTGAACATCCTCGCTCCTGATGGGGCGACGGTAGAAAAGGCGCTGGTGCGCGCAGGCGAAACCCGTAGCTTCAATGCCGGTCAGGTAGGCAGCATGGTGCTGGGCAATGCTGCTGAAGTGGAGGTTAAACAGGCCTCCGGGGCGGTCGATCTGACCCCGTACAAGCGCGGCAATGTGGCCCGCTTTACGGTATCCTCTGACGGTTCCGTGGCGCCGGTTTCACACTGAAGCAAGGCGTTGATCAATACAACAAGGCTCCCCGCAGGGCGGAGCGAGAGTACGCATGGCGATTGACGACCTGCTCGACGAGCACGAACAAGGCGAACGTGTCCGCACGTGGCTGCGCAAGAATGGCGCCGGTATTTTCGGCGGAATAGTCCTCGGTATTGGTGCTATTGCCGGTTGGCAGTGGTGGCAAAAAGAGCAGGTTGGCAAGCTGGCCGAGGCGAATGCCCGCTACGAGGCGGTGTCCCGCAGCCTGCAATCGGCCAAGCTCGACGAGGCCGCCAAAGAGGTTGCCGCCCTCGAAGGGGGCAAGGCTGGTATCTATGCGGACCTGGCCTCGCTGGAGTTGGCCAAGGCGCAGGTCGAGGCTGGCAAGAACGAAGATGCCATCAAGACCCTGCAGGCACTGAAGACCGAAGGCGAATTCAAGGCCCTGATCGACCAGCGCATCGCGCGCCTGTTGATCGAAACCGGCAAGCCCCAGGAAGCGTTGAATCTGCTGGGAACGGTTGACGACAGCGCCGGCCTGGAAGTGCGTGGTGACGCCTTGCTGGCGCTGGCCAAGCGCGACCAGGCGCGTGACCTGTACAGCCAGTCGCTGGCCAAGCTGGACGTTGCCGCGCCGCAGCGTCGCCTGCTGGAAACCAAGTTGATGGATGCCGGCGGCACGGTGGCCGATCCCGCAGCGGAGAACAATTGATGAAGCTCAAGCAAGTAGCAGGCGTTGTGCTGGTGGCAATGGCGCTGACCGGTTGTTCGACCGTCAAGGGCTGGTTTGCCGGCAAGGACGCCGAAGCCAAGAAGGCCCTGGAGCCGGCTGAGCTGGTCAAGTTTGAGCCGACCGTAAGCGTGAACAAGGTCTGGTCGGCCAATGTCGGCAAGGGCGAAGGCCGTGTCGGCGTTCGTCAGGGCCCGGCGGTCGCTGATGGCCGTGTCTATGCCGCGGCACTGGAAGGTGGCGTGCATGCGCTGGACCTGCAGACCGGCAAGGAAGTCTGGGAATACACCCCTGCCAAGGAAAAGAAGAAGCCCAAGCTGCGTCTTTCCGGTGGTCCTGGTGTGGGCGATGGCCTGGTGGTGATCGGTACGCTCGATGGCCAGGTGATTGCACTGGATGCCAGCAATGGTGCCGAGAAGTGGAAGGCCAAGGTGCCGGGCGAAGTAATTGCTGCGCCCGCCGTGGCACAGGGCCTGGTGTTCGTGCGCAGCAACGATGGCCGTACCACGGCCTTGGATGCAGCCAGCGGCGAACAACGTTGGTTCAATACCCAGGAACTGCCTTCGTTGACCGTGCGCGGCAATGCGCCGGTGGCAACTGGCCCGGGCGTGCTGTTCATCGGCAACGATGACGGCACCCTGAGCGCGCTGGCCATGCAGGATGGTCGTCCGCTGTGGGAGCAGATGGTGGGTACGGCAGAAGGCCGTACCGAGCTGGAGCGCATGTCCGATATCGACGGCGCGCCGGTACTGGAAGGCAATACGCTGTATGTGAGCAGCTTCAAGAACCAGACCATGGCCATTGAAGGCCCGACTGGTCGCCCGATGTGGTCGCGCGATCACGGCGGCGCCGGCGGCGTGGCAGTGTCTTCCGGCAATGTGGTTGTTACCGATGGCAAGGGTGCGGTGTACGGCCTGGACAAGGCATCGGGTTCGGCAATGTGGTCGCAGCAGGCGTTGGCGCGCCGCTCGTTGACCGGCGCTGCCATCCAGGGCGACTACGCCGTGGTTGGCGATTACAAGGGATATCTGCACTGGTTGCGGTTGAGCGATGGCGAGCTGGCTGCACGCGAAAAGAGTGGCGGTGACGCCATCCTGGCGCAGCCCATCGTCGCTGAAGGCATCCTGCTGGTGCAGAACGTTGATGGAAAGCTGACCGCATTCCGGTTGGCCCAATAAGGAGTTATAGCGATGCTGCCTTTGGTCGCCCTGGTTGGACGGCCGAACGTCGGCAAGTCCACGATTTTCAATGCGCTGACACGTACGCGCGATGCGCTGGTCCATGACCAGCCCGGGGTTACCCGCGATCGCAACTACGGTGTTTGCCGCACGGACGAGGACAATCCCTTCCTGCTTGTGGATACCGGCGGCATTGCCGGTGAAGAGGAAGGGCTGGCTGGCGCTACCGCGCGCCAAGCCCGAGCCGCCGCCGGTGAGGCGGATCTGATCGTATTTGTTGTTGACGCGCGTGATGGCACGTCGGCCCTGGATGACGAGATCCTGTCTTGGCTGCGCAAGCTTGCGCGGCCGACGTTGCTGTTGATCAACAAGATCGACGGCACGGATGAACATTCGGTTCGTTCCGAATTTGCACGTTATGGTTTCAGCGAGATGCTGATGATCTCTGCCGCACACCGGCAGGGTATTGATGATCTGGTCGAGGAAATCGTCGGACGCCTGCCGGAAGAAGGCACGGCCGAGACCTTGGACAACGATCCTGATCGTATCCGTATCGCCTTCGTTGGCCGCCCGAACGTGGGCAAGTCGACTTTGGTGAACCGTATCCTCGGCGAGGAGCGGATGATCGCCTCCGAAGTGCCGGGCACCACGCGCGACTCGATCGCGGTGGACCTGGAGCGCGACGGGCAGCTGTATCGCTTGATTGACACCGCCGGCCTGCGCCGCAAGTCGCGCGTGGATGAAGTGGTCGAAAAGTTCAGCGTGGTCAAGACGCTGCGCTCGATCGAGCAGTGCCAGGTGGCTGTGCTGATGCTGGACGCCCATGAGGGCGTGACCGATCAGGACGCCAGCGTGCTGGGCGCGGTGCTGGATGCCGGCCGCGCCCTGGTCATCGCGATCAACAAGTGGGACGGCTTGAGCGAGTACGACAAGCAGCAGGCGGAAACCCTGTTGTCGCTGAAACTCGGTTTCGTGCCGTGGGCAGAGAACGTCCGCATTTCCGCGCTGCATGGCTCGGGCCTGCGTGAGTTGTTCAAGGCCGTTCACCGGGCGCATGCCTCGGCCACGCACGAATTCAGCACGGCCGAGGTCAACAAGGCGCTGGAAATTGCCTATGAGGCCAATCCGCCGCCGAGCATCCGCGGGCATGTGTCCAAGTTGCGCTATGTGCACCCGGGCGGCAGCAATCCGCCGACCTTCATCGTGCATGGCACGCGCTTGAAGGAACTGCCGGATTCGTACAAGCGCTACCTGGAAAACTTCTTCCGCAAACGCTTCAAGCTGGTGGGTACGCCGGTGACTTTCCTGTTCCGTGAAGGTGCCAACCCCTACGAGGGCAAGAAGAACGTATTGACTGATCGCCAGGTCAAGGCCAAGCGGCGCTTGATGAAGCACGTCAAGGGCAGGAAGTGATTCTGGCGCTGGATTGGATTCCAGTGGACTGATGCATGCGAACAGAAGCGGCCGAAAGGCCGCTTTTGTTTTTTTGGGCGTTTGAATGCAGGGCAGGGTGCTGGGCCTCGGATTCAGGGCTTTGCGGTTTGGAGTGGAGGGGCGCGGCGTGCCTGCGATCGGCACAACAATGATTTCGTCATTCCCGCGAAGGCGGGAATCGCTCTGGCTCTTTCTGGGATCTCGTCCGGCTCAACGCAGGGGGGGCTTCGGATCCAGGGTTTTGCGGTTTGACGTGGCACGGCGTGCCCCTGATCGGCGCAACAATGATTTCGTCATTCCCGCGCAGGCGGGAATCGCTCTGGCTTTTGCTCTTGCTGGGAAGTCGTGGCTGATGCATGAAAAGGGAGTTCCAACTGAAGCCAGGGTGAGAGCCAGAGCGAAGGCCAAGGCCAGAGCGATTCCCGCCTGCGCGGGAATGACGAGCTCAGATCAAAAGGTCCCAGGCCAAAATCCCCAATCCCCAATCCCCAATCCCCAATCCCATCGCGCCGTCCGTGCGCATTTAGCCGATAATCCCGCCATGAGCATCCGTGAAGTAACCCCGGAACAGGCGCGCGTACGTCAGGCCACTGGCAGCGTGTTGATCGATGTGCGTGAGGCGCATGAACGCGCCGGTGGCATGGCCGAAGGTGCGCTCGGCGTCGCCAAGGCCGATCTGCTTGCCAATGCCGCGCAGCACCTGTCGTCCCCTGATCAGGAAGCCCTGCTCATCTGTCAGACCGGCAAACGCTCGGCAGATGCGGCGCTATCGCTCCAGCAAGCCGGGTACAGCAATATTTACTCGGTAAGCGGAGGCACCGCCGCCTGGCGTGTCTCTGGCTTGCCGTTGGTGCAGCCGTTGCTGGATGCCGACGATCGTGATTTCTACGACCGTTACTCGCGGCATCTGTTGTTGCCGCAAGTGGGCGAGGCGGGACAGCGGCGTTTGCAGCAGGCGCGGGTGTTGGTGCTTGGTGCTGGTGGACTGGGTTCACCGGCTGCGTTCTACCTGGCAGCGGCTGGGGTAGGGCACTTGCGTATTGCCGATGACGATCGCGTCGAGCGCAGTAATCTGCAGCGACAGATCATCCATACCGAAGCAGCCCTGGGTACAGCCAAGGTGGCGTCGGCCCGACAGCGGATGTTGGCGCTCAATCCGCATATCCAGGTCGAGGCGATTGCCGAACGGGTCACTTCGGACAACGTCGATGTGCTGGTGCAGGACGTCGACGTGGTACTGGATGGCTCGGACAATTTTCCGCTGCGGTATCTGCTCAATGATGCCTGTATCAAGCATGCCAAGCCGCTGGTATATGCGGCGATCGAGCGCTTTGATGGGCAGGTAAGTGTGTTCGATGCGGGCCGGCAGCGTGGTGTTGCCCCTTGCTACCGCTGCCTGTTCCCCGAGCCACCGCCACCTGAATTCGCGCCCAACTGCGCCGAAGCCGGTGTGCTGGGCGTCCTGCCTGGCCTGGCCGGGGTGATGCAGGCCACCGAGGTGCTCAAGCTGCTGCTGGATATCGGTGAGCCACTGGTGGGGCGTCTGTTGCGCTTTGATGCATTGCAGATGCGCTTCCGCGAAACCCGGATATCCGCCGATCCTGCCTGTCCCTTGTGTGCGCCGGGGCTGCCTTTCCCGGGATACATCGATTACGCAGCGTTCTGCGCGCACTCGCCTTGAGTTGAAGCCGCGCCACGGTGACCAGGTCTGCACGCATTTTGCTTTATCGTGCGCGTAGACGATCACACGGTGGTGCGGCATGGCGGCGGAGTCCTCGACGGAACTGGTGAAGGTGGTGGCGCTGCTTGGCGCGGCCGTGGTGGTTGTGCCCTTGTTTCGGCGCCTGGGGCTGGGTTCGGTACTGGGATACTTCGTCGCTGGCCTGGCCATCGGGCCGTTCGGATTTGGCTGGTTCTCCGATCCGCAGGCCATCCTGCATGTGGCCGAACTGGGCGTGGTCATGTTCCTGTTCGTGATCGGCCTGGAAATGCGTCCATCGCACCTTTGGAGCCTGCGTGGCGAGATCTTTGGCCTGGGTACGGCGCAGATCGTGACCTGTGCGGTGGTGCTGACCGGCGTCGCGGTGTTGTTCGGGTATCGCCCGCAGATCGCCTTCATTGCCGCGGCGGGTTTTGTGCTGACGTCGACCGCGGTGGTCATGCAGTTGCTGGGTGAACGCGGCGACCTGACGCTGCCGTCCGGGCAGAAGATCGTGTCGATCCTGTTGTTCGAGGATCTGCTGATCGTGCCGCTGCTGGCCGTGGTCGCGTGGATGGCGCCAGCGCAAGTTGGTACGCAGGAAGGATCGCGCTGGGTAAGCATCGCCATCGGTGCTGGCGTCATCGTCGGCCTGGTGCTGGTGGGGCGCTATCTGCTCAATCCCCTGTTCCGCATTCTTGCTGCCGCCAAGGCGCGCGAGGTGATGACTGCCGCCGCGCTGCTGGTGGTGCTGGGCGCCGCGCTGTTGATGCAGCTGGGCGGCTTGTCGATGGCGATGGGCGCCTTCCTGGCCGGGGTGCTGTTGTCGGAGTCCACCTTCCGCCACCAGATCGAAGCGGACATCGAGCCTTTCCGCGGCATCCTGCTGGGCTTGTTTTTCCTCAGCGTTGGCATGGCGTTGGATCTGTCGGTGGTGGCATCCAACTGGAAGCTGATTGCCCTGCTGGTGCCGGCCATGATGTTGGCCAAGGCGCTGTGCATCTACGGCGTTGCGCGGGTGATGGGCAGCGACCATCGGCAGGCGCTGGACCGCGGCGTACTGATGGCGCAGGGCGGTGAGTTCGCGTTCGTATTGTTTGCCGCTGCAGCCTCGGCCGGCGTGATCGATGCCAGCATCAACGCCAACCTTACCGCGGTGGTGGTGTTGTCGATGGCGCTCACGCCGTTGTGCATGCTGGTATACCGCCTGCTGGTGAAAGACGGGCAGGTGGCCATCGAGGATGTGGATGCGGCCGACGGGTTGAACGGCAGCGTGCTGGTGATTGGTTTCGGCCGTTTCGGCCAGGTATCGAGCCAGTCGCTGCTGGCGCGCGACGTGGACGTGACCATCATCGACAACGATATCGAGATGATCCGCAGTGCCGGCCGGTTCGGTTTCAAGATCTATTACGGCGATGGCACCCGGCTGGACGTGCTGCGTGCTTCCGGCGCCGAGACCGCCCGTGCCATTGCCGTATGCGTGGATGACCGCGTTGCAGCTGATCGCATCGTGGAACTGGTACGTCATCAGTTTCCGCAAGCCAAGCTGTTGGTCCGCTCATACGATCGCGAGCATTCGCTGGCGCTGATCCATGCCGGGGTCGATTTCCAGATACGCGAAACCTTTGAATCCGCCGTTGAGTTTGGCCGGGCTGCACTGGTGCAGTTGGGGGCGGATGAGGATGAGGCCGACGTGGTGGCGCGCGAGATCCGCCGCCGTGATGCCGAGCGCTTCGAGCTGGAGATGGCCGGTGGCGGGTTGCAGGCCGGCACCGGCCTGCTCTATGGCAACACCCCGGGGGCGCCCAAGCCGACACCGTTCACGCCGCCGCGGCGTGAGGCCAAGACGCTCAATCCCGACGCCGTCGCCGGCGCAGAGCAGGGTGGAGGGGATACGGGAGAGCCATGACGGGGTGTGGCCTTGGCCGGAATCAGGGACAATACCCACCCCCGTATTCACCGCCGCCGCCCAATGACTGTCCTCGCCGACACCCCCCCGCAGACCTCCCGTATCCTCGACGGCCGCCGCATCGCCGAAGAACTGCTCGATGACTTGAAGGTGCGGGTCGATGCGCGGCTGGCGGCCGGTGGTACGCGGCCGGGGCTGGCGGTCGTGCTGGTTGGCGGCGACCCGGCGTCGGCGGTCTATGTGCGCAACAAGCGTCGCGCTGCGGAAAAGGTGGGCATCGAAGCCTTCGACTACGACCTGCCGGCGGGTACCAGCGAGGCGGAGCTGCTGGATCTGATCGACCAGCTCAACGCTGACCCGAAGATCCACGGCATCCTGATCCAGCTGCCGCTGCCGGGCATCCCTGATGCCAACCGGCTGATCCAGCGGATCGACCCGCGCAAGGATGTGGACGGTTTCCATCCGCAGAACGTCGGCCACCTGGTGCTGCGTGAGTTCGGCCTGCGCCCCTGCACCCCGCGCGGCATCACCACGCTGTTGGGGCACACCGACCAGCCGGTGCGAGGGCGCAACGCCACCATCGTTGGCGTCAGCAACCATGTCGGTCGGCCGATGGGGCTGGAGCTGTTGATTGCGGGTTGTACGGTTACCAGTTGCCACAAATTCACGCCCAAGGACGTGCTTGAGCAGGCAGTGCGCAATGCCGACATCCTGGTTGTTGCGGTGGGTATCCCCCAACTTATCCCGGGTGAGTGGGTGAAGCCGGGTGCGGTCGTCATCGATGTGGGCATCAACCGTCTGGATGATGGCCGCCTGGTGGGCGACGTGGGCTTTGAGGCTGCGGCCCGTCGCGCAAGCTGGATCACCCCGGTCCCGGGCGGCGTTGGCCCGATGACCGTGGCCACGTTGATGCAGAACACGATCGAAGCGGCCGAGGCCAGCGTCGAAGGTCTGACGCGCTGAAGCGCGTCGTGCCGAGCCATGCTCGGCAGGGGCTTTCCCGGTAATGCCCCAATGTAGTGCCGAGCCATGCTCGGCAGGGGCTTCCCCGGTACAGCATCAATGTAGTGCCGAGCCATGCTCGGCAGGGGCTTTCCCGGTAATGCCCCAGCCGAGCATGGCTCGGCTCTACAGGTGAAGCTATCCCCCCAGCCGAGCATGGCTCGGCACGACGTGGCGGCCCTCTATCCCTGAACACCCCCTCGCCAGCGCGACACTGCGTCGCAGCTGCCCCCTGCCATCGGCGGCCAAACAAGGGTAAAATGTCGCGCTTCCCCACATATACCGGGCACGCCGATGCTGCGCATCCAGGCTGAAGCACTAACGTACGACGACGTTTCCCTCGTCCCCGCTCATTCCATCGTCCTGCCCAAGGACGTCGACCTCGGCACGCGGTTGACCCGCGACCTGCGGTTGAAGCTGCCGATCGTCTCGGCTGCCATGGACACCGTCACCGAAGCCCGTCTTGCCATCGCGATGGCGCAGATCGGCGGCATCGGCATTCTGCACAAGAACCTGACGGTCGAGCAGCAGGCGGCTGAAGTGGCCAAGGTCAAGAAGTTCGAGTCCGGCGTGATCCGCGACCCGATCACTGTTGGCCCGGAAACCACCATCCGCGACGTGCTGGCACTGACCCGCGCGCACAACATCTCCGGTGTGCCGGTGGTGGGTACCGACGGCCTGCTGGCCGGCATCGTCACCCATCGCGACATGCGCTTTGAAACCGAACTGGACGATCCGGTCCGCCACATCATGACCAAGAAGGATCGCCTGGTCACGGTGAAGGAAGGCGCTGCCTCGGACGAAGTGCTGCAGTTGCTGCACAAGAACCGCATTGAAAAGGTGCTGGTGGTCAACGACGCGTTCGAACTGCGCGGCCTGATCACGGTCAAGGACATCCAGAAGAAGAGCGACAACCCCAACGCAGCCAAGGACGCCGCAACGCGTCTGTTGGTGGGCGCTGCGGTGGGCGTGGGTGGCGACACCGACCGCCGCGTCGAGGCACTGGTTGCCGCCGGCGTGGACGTGCTGGTGGTGGACACCGCGCACGGTCATTCGCAGGGCGTGCTGGACCGCGTGCGCTGGGTCAAGAGCAACTTCCCGAATGTGCAGGTCGTCGGCGGCAATATCTGCACCGGCGAAGCGGCACTGGCGTTGCTTGATTGCGGTGCCGATGCGGTCAAGGTCGGTATCGGCCCGGGCTCGATCTGCACCACCCGCGTGGTCGCCGGTGTCGGCGTGCCGCAGATCACCGCGATCGACCTGGTGGCCGAAGCGCTGCAGGATCGCATCCCGCTGATCGCTGACGGTGGCATTCGTTATTCCGGTGACATCGGCAAGGCGCTTGCCGCTGGTGCATCGACGGTGATGATCGGTGGTCTGCTGGCCGGTACCGAGGAATCACCGGGCGAAACCGAACTGTTCCAGGGCCGCTCCTACAAAAGCTACCGTGGCATGGGTTCGCTGGCGGCGATGGAGAAGGGGTCCAAGGACCGCTACTTCCAGGATGCTGCAACTGCCGACAAGCTGGTGCCCGAAGGCATCGAAGGCCGCGTGCCGTATCGCGGACCGGTCGGTGGCATCATCCACCAGCTGATCGGTGGCCTGCGCGCGACCATGGGCTATGTCGGTTGCGCCACCATCGAAGAAATGCGCACCAAGCCGAACTTCGTCAAGATCAGCGGCGCCGGCCAACGTGAGAGCCACGTCCACGACGTGCAGATCACAAAAGAGCCGCCGAACTACCGCGCTTGAAGCAGGAGCGAGTGAAGAGGAACGAGGAACCAGTGTCCCGTTCCTCTTTCTCTATATGTTCCCGCGCTTGCACTCACTAGTTCCTAGTTCCCAACTTCCAGTTCCTGGCCCCATGACCAACATCCATAACGACAAGATCCTCATCCTCGATTTCGGCGCGCAGTACACGCAGCTGATCGCGCGTCGCATCCGCGAGTTCGGCGTGTATTGCGAAATCTGGGCCTGGGACCATGATCCTGCCGAGATCGCTGCCTTTGGTGCCAAGGGCATCATCCTGTCCGGCGGCCCGGAAACCACCACGCTGCCCGGCGCACCGGCTGCGCCGCAGGAAGTGTTCGACAGCGGCCTGCCGCTGCTGGGCATCTGCTACGGCCTGCAGACCATGGCCAAGCAGCTTGGCGGCGGTACCGAAGCCGCTGACCAGCGTGAGTTCGGTCATGCCGAAGTGAAGCTGCAGGGCAATGACGCGCTGCTGGGTGGCCTGTCTGACCACAATGGCGAACCGCGCCTGGATGTGTGGATGAGCCATGGCGACCACGTCACCCACGTGCCGCCGGGCTTCGCCATCACGGCGGTGACCGATCGCATTCCGGTGGCCGCGATGGCCAACGAGGAAAAGCGTTGGTACGGCGTGCAGTTCCATCCGGAAGTGACCCACACCAAGCAGGGCTCGGCGCTGCTCAAGCGTTTCGTCACCGATATCTGCGGCTGCGCCACCTTGTGGACCGCTGCCAACATCATCGACGACCAGATCGCCCGCGTGCGCGAGCAGGTTGGCAGCGATGAGGTGATCCTTGGCCTGTCCGGCGGCGTCGATTCCTCGGTGGTTGCCGCACTGCTGCACAAGGCCATCGGTACCCAGCTGACCTGTGTGTTCGTTGATACCGGCCTGCTGCGCTTCCAGGAAGGCGACCAGGTCATGCAGATGATGGCCGAGAACATGGGCGTCAAGGTCGTGCGCGTGAACGCGGCCGACCGTTATTTCAAGGCACTGGAAGGTGTCAGCGATCCGGAAGCCAAGCGCAAGATCATCGGCAACCTGTTCGTGGAGATATTCGACGAAGAGTCGAACAAGCTCAGCAATGCCAAGTGGCTGGCGCAGGGTACGATCTATCCGGACGTGATCGAGTCGGCCGGCAGCAAGACCGGCAAGGCACACGTCATCAAGAGCCACCACAACGTCGGCGGCCTGCCGGAAGACATGAAGCTCAAGCTGGTCGAGCCGCTGCGCGAACTGTTCAAGGACGAAGTGCGTCGCCTTGGCGTCGAGCTTGGTCTGCCGCGTGCGATGGTCTACCGCCATCCGTTCCCGGGCCCGGGCCTGGGCGTGCGTATCCTCGGTGAAGTGAAGCGTGAGTACGCCGAGCTGCTGGGCAAGGCCGATGCGATCTTCATCGAAGAACTGCGTGCCGCTGACCTGTACGACAAGACCAGCCAGGCGTTCGCGGTATTCCTGCCGGTCAAGTCGGTGGGCGTGGTAGGCGATGCGCGTGCTTACGAATGGGTGATCGCATTGCGTGCAGTGGAAACCATCGACTTCATGACCGCGCATTGGGCGCACCTGCCGTACGATTTCCTCGGCCGCGTGTCCAACCGCATCATCAATGAACTGCGCGGCGTCTCGCGCGTGGTCTACGACATCTCCGGCAAGCCGCCGGCGACGATCGAGTGGGAATGATGCCGCTGCGGCGGTGTGATCCCGTCCGGCGCTGAAGGAAACAAGCCCACGTTCTACGTGGGCTTTTTGTTTGCTGATAGCCCTGCTTGGCGACTGCAACCGTAGCTGATGCAAACGCACCGCGTTCGGGAGCCCGATAGCCGATCAGGGGGGGGCGCTGCGCTTACCCGGGCTGCCCGGATGTGGACAACACATTGCCCGGTTTGCGAGTGGCTGCGCTTGGTTGAACGGTGGCAACCCCAATCGGGGGGCTGTTCACATTGAGGAGGCCCTTCGCAGCGGTATGCAGTTTGCGGTGCCAATTCAGCAATTACCGATTCGTGGCTCTCAGCTGCCGCTTCGTCCCCGGGGCGAACCTCGAGGCACAGACAGAACGAGGCTCGTCGACGCCGTCTTGGTTGCTCTTACGATCAACCGCTGCCAGACGGTAGCGGGCAGGCGACCATCGGTAGTGAAATTTCACTTGGGCGCGGCAGGGCCTCGGGCATCATGTCAGCACCCGCTGGAGTGGCGGAGGCAGTTGCCGGGGGAGAACGTGGTGCAAAGGCAGGACACGGGGCGGACGGGAGCGCAGACGGAGCGTCTGGCGGACCTGTATGTGCAGCTCCAGGCAGTGCTGGATGCACTGCCACAGATGGCAGCGATGGTTCACGACGGCGTGCCCGTGCAGGCCAATACGTTGTGGCGGCATTTTTTTGGTGGCGATGCGATGCTGGGTAGCTCGCGTGATTGGCTGGCCCGCGTGCATGGCGACGACAGGTGCGTGGCCTTGGCGGCCTGGACCGCGTTTCTGGCCAATGGACACGTCCCGGCCTTTGAATGTCGCCTGCAGGACGATCTGGGTGCCGACCACTGGGTTGAGGTGCGCCTGGGCAGTCCCGGTACCGATGTGCCGTTGCGCGTGGTGACGATGACCGACGTCAGCGCACGTCGGCGGCTGCGGCAGTCGCTGGAGCAAAGCATCCACGTACAGGACCGCATGCTTGATGCGAGTGTGGACTGCATCAAGATGATCAATCTCGACGGCTCGCTGCGGCATATGAACCGGTCCGGCTGTGTCGCGTTGGGCGTGCCGGTGGACGAGCGTGACTTCGGTATGCAGTGGCTTGAACTGTTGCCACCGGAGACCCGTGCCAAGGGGCGGCGTGCCTTGGCCCAGGCGGTGAATGGTGAAGCTGCCCGTTTTGCGGGCAAGAGCGTCATCGAAGGCCAGCCTGCACAGTATTGGGACAACATCCTCACGCCGATGATCAATGCCGACCAGGAGGTCACTGGCATCCTGTGCGTGTCGCGCGATGTCACCCGCCAACAGGAGGCCGAGCAGCGCCTGCGCATCGCCTGCGAGGTGGACGAGCTGACGGGGCTGCCGAATCGGCGGTCCTTCAACCGTCGCCTGCGCAATACGCTGCAGAAGCATCGCGAGCGCGAGAGCCTGCTGGGCCTGATGATCATCGACCTGGACCACTTCAAGCACGTCAATGACACGCTGGGGCATCCGGCGGGGGATCACCTGCTGCGTGTCCTGGCCAAGCGGGTTTCGGCGTTGATGCCGGAAGGGACGCTGGTGACGCGGCTGGGCGGTGACGAGTTTGCGATCCTGTTGGAAGACATGCCCAACGAAGAAGCATTGGCACGGGAAGCCGAACGCATCAGCCAACTTGCCGATTGCACGGTGAGCTATGCCGGGCAGGTGATCAATACCGGGATGAGCATTGGCTGCGCGCAGTTCCCGCGTGATGCGCGCGACCCGGCGGGCCTGCTGAAGGCGGCCGACACCGCACTGAACGATCTGAAAGCCAATGGCCGTGGCGGCGTGCGCCAATACAGTCGTCGGTTGATGGCAATTGCCGAACTGGCGGCCAGCCAGCGCCTGATGGCGCGGCAGCTGGTCCGTGATGGGGGCGTGGTACCGCATTACCAGCCCAAGGTGAATCTGCACGATGGCAGCGTGGTCGGCTACGAGGCCTTGCTGCGCTGGCAACGCGGTCATGATGGGCCGGTGGGCGAGGATTGCCACCTGGACGAAGCGTTCCGCGACTACGAACTGGCCTCGCGTCTTGCCGAGCTGATGCACATGCAGGTGCTGGCCGACATCTCCGCCTGGCAACGGCAGGGGTTGCAGGTATTGCCGGTGGCGATCAACGCCGCGCCCGTGGAATTCCTGCGTGACGACTTTGCCGAGAACCTGATCGACAAGCTGCATCGTTTCGATGTCGATCCGGCGCTGGTGGAGCTGGAAATCACCGAGCAGGTGCTGACCGACCGTGGCTCGGCGTTCGTGGCGCGAGCGCTGGGGTTGTTGAAGGCCGCCGGCGTACGTATCGCGCTGGATGATTTCGGTACCGGGCATTCGTCGCTGGCCCATCTGCGTGACTTCCCGATCGATGTGCTCAAGATCGACCGCAGCTTTGTCGCACGCATGGTGGGTGAGCCGTCGATCCGCGCCATCGTCGAGGCGGTCGGGAAGCTGGGGCCCAGCCTGCAACTGGAGCTGGTCGCCGAGGGCGTGGAAAATCCCTGTCAGCGCGAGATCCTGCTGGATGCAGGCTATCGGGTTGGGCAAGGGTTCCTGTATGACCGCGCTGTTGGCGCCGCGCAGGTGGCTGCACGATTGCAGCCCCAACGGCGTGTGCATTTGGCTTAGTCGGCTTGGCCGTGCTGCTCGGCCACCAATGCCAACCACGCCTGGGCGGCGGCGGACAAGAAGCCGCCGCGGCGCCAGGCCAGGGCCATCTTCCAGTCCAGTTCCGGTTCGTCCAAGGGCACCAGCGCCACATCCGGGCGCTGCCTTGCCTGGGCAATCATCCGTGGCAGCATCGCCACGCCCAACCCCGCCGCGACCAGGGCGACGATGAAATCCGGTTGGGCGCTGCGGCTGACCTCTCGCGGGGTGAAGCCGCGTGCCATGCAGGCCTGGATGATGCGACGGTTGAGCATGAAGCCTTTTTCGAACAACACGAACGGAACCTCGGCCAGATCCTGGAGGTGCAGGCTGCGCCGCTTGGCCAGCGGATGAGCGCTGGGCAGTAGCGCGACCAGCGGTTCGGTACGTACCGGTTGCCAGTCCAGGTCGTCGGCCACTGGCAGCAGGCTGGCTGCCAGCTCGATTTCGCCGGCGCGCAGGCTTTCCTCCAGCGCCTCGCTGCCACGTTCAAGTACGCGCAGTTCGATCTGCGGATAACGTTGACGGAACTGGGCGAACACGGGGGCGAACAGGACATCGCTGCCCAGCGAGGCCAAGCCCAGATGCAGTTCACCGCGCTGCAGCCCGCGCAATTCCTGCAGTTCTCGCAGCATGTCCTCGCGCTCGCCGAGCAGGGCTAGGGCCCGCCGGTAGACGATCTGGCCGGCCGGGGTCATCCGCACGCCATGGCGCGAGCGCTCCAGCAGTACTTCGCCCAGCTCATCCTCCAATTGCCGTATCGCCTTGCTCAGTGTGGGCTGGGTAGCGAATACCGCCTCGGCGGCGGCGGAAAAGCCATCGTGGCGGACCACTTCGACCAACATGCGGAGTTGTCGGATATCCATTCTTAATTGGAATCCATTGGATGAATTGAATTCATTTTAATTATGGATGGTGCCGGCGTACATAGGAGGGCATGGAAATGCTTTTGCTCTCATTGCGTCGCGGCCGGCTGGGCCTGAAACGCTGGATGCGTCGCAGTACCTGGCTGCAGATTGGCGCGCTGGTTGGCGTCTGGCTGCTGGCCGAGTGGCTGATGCGGCGCCTTGGGCTGCCGGTGCCGGGCGGCATCGTTGGGTTGTTCGTGCTGCTGCTCGCGTTTGCCCTGCATTGGTTGTCGCCACGCTCGTTCGCACAGGGCGCGCAATGGTTGCTGGCCGAGATGCTGCTGTTCTTCGTGCCGGCGGCGATGATCCTGCTCGACAACCGGCAGATGTTCGGTTGGTTGGGTATCAAGCTGCTGCTGGTGGTAGTGGGCGGCACCGTACTGGTGATGGCCGCCACCGCACTGACCGTGGAGTGGTTGTTCCGCCGGAGTCAGCGCCATGAACATTGAAGCCATCATCACCCATCCGGCCCAGCTGCTATGGCCGCTGTTCTGGGCAGGTGTCACCGTCGCCGCCTACGTGCTGGCCAAGGGCCTGTACCGCCGCGTTCGCCAAGGCTGGGCGTCGCCGTTGATTACCGCGCCGCTGGCATTGTTGGCACTGGCCTTGCTGCTGCATGCCAACTACCACGACTACCTGCGGGGCACGCACTGGCTGATGGCCATGCTGGGCCCGGCCACGGTCGCCTTTGCGGTGCCGATCTACCAACAGCGGGCGCTGATCGCGCGGCATTGGAAGGTGCTCGGCGCAGGTGTCCTGGTTGGCAGCGCTACGGCCATCATCGCGGCGTGGTTGATGGCCAGCGCGCTACACCTGTCGCCCGAGTTGCGGTTGAGCTTGGCACCGCGCTCGGTGACGACACCCTTTGCGATGGATGTATCCGGGCGCATTGGCGGCATCCCCGAACTGACCGCCGTGTTCGTGATCATCACCGGCATCTGCGGCTCCTTGTGCGGGCAGCTTTTGCTCAAGTTATTGCCGGTGCGCAGTGCGATGGCCCGTGGTGCGCTGTTCGGCATGGGCGCACACGGTATGGGCGTGGCCAAGGCGCGCGAGCTGGGCGAAAGCGAAGGGGCAATCGCGGGGCTGGTGATGGTAATGGCCGGCTTGGTCAACGTTGCCGCCGCGCCCGTGCTAGCCGCGTTGCTGTAACCGTTTGGCTTACTCGCCGGGCTTGGCGGCAGCGACCGGTGCGTGCGTGGCTGCGCGGCGGGTCAGCACGGCTTCGCGATGGGCGATGTAGGCGTTGGAGGCCAGGATGATCAGGGCGCCGATCACCGTCCAACGGTCCAGGGTCTCGCCGAACAATAGCCAACCCATCACTACCACCAGCGGCAGCTGCGTGAAGCTGATCGGCGTAAGCGCCGAGACTTCGCCCAGCTTCAAGGCCCGCGTCCACAGCAGCTGTCCAATCGTGCCCATCACGCCGGTAGCCGCCAGCCATAGCCAGGCAATGCCGGTAGGCCAGACCCAGACGAACAGGGCCGGGATCAACGACAGCGGCACCCAGAACACATAGGTGTAGAACACCACGGTGTCCGGCCCATCGACGCGGGTGAGCTGCTTGATCTGGATGGCGACCAGTGCGCTGAGCACGGCGGCGAGCACCGCGATCAGGCTGCCGGCTTCAAAGCCATGCGAACCGGGGCGCACGATCACCAATACGCCTATGAAGCCGGCGATGACAGCGGCCCAGCGGCGGATACGTACTTTCTCGCCAAGCCACAACACCGCGGCAATGGTGACGAAGAGTGGCGTTGAATAGGACAGCGAAACCGCCTGCGATAGCGGCAAGTGGCCCACCGCCCAGAAGCCGCACAGCATCGAGGCCAGGCCGATCGCGCTGCGCAGGAAATAACGTGGCAACTGCTGGGTTCGCAATGGCGCATGGCCGGGACGGATCAGCATGGGCAACAGCGCCAGCAGGCCGAAGCTGTTGCGGAAGAACGCCACTTCCTGGGTCGGCACGTAGCGGGTGGCCAGGCGGATCGCCACGGCCATGAGGCCGAATGCCATGGCGCTGCCAAACATCAGCAGGGCAGCCCGCATGGCAACCGAACGTACCGGGGCGCTTGCCGCGTTCACCAGCGGGCGCCGATCAGGCGCGGCTCCGGTTCAATCGGCACGCCGAATTTTTCCAATACCGCGGCAGATACGCGGCGAGCGAATGCCAGCAGATCCGCGCCGGTGGCGTTGCCGTGGTTCACCAGCACCAGGGCGTGGTTGGGGGAAACCCCCGCGTCGCCATCACGCTGCCCCTTGAAGCCGGCTGCCTCGATCATCCATGCCGCCGATACCTTGCGATGACGTTCGTCGTCGGCAGGGAACACGGGCAGGGCAGGGTAGTGTTGCAACAACACGTCCACCTGCTCGATCGGCAGGATCGGGTTCTTGAAGAAGCTGCCAGCATTTCCCAATACGTCCGGGTCAGGCAGCTTGCGGCGGCGGATGGCGATGACCGCATTGGCCACGTCGGCGGCCACCGGTTGCTCGATCCCCATAGCCTGCAGTTCCTCGCCGATGCCGGCGTACTCCAGGCGCAACGCATGCAGCAGCGGCAGGCGGAACTCGACGGCCGTGATCAGGTAGCGATCAAGCTCGTGTTTGAACACGCTGTCGCGGTAGGCGAATCGGCAGGCTTCCTGGTCCAGTCGCACCCAGACGTTGTCCTGACGATCCCAGGCTTCGACGGTCTGGATGAACTCGCCGACCTGCACGCCGTAGGCGCCGATATTCTGGATGGGGGCGGCGCCTACCGTGCCGGGGATCAGTGCCAGGTTTTCCAACCCGGACAGGCCCTCGGTCAGCGACCACATGACCAGCTCATGCCAGATAACACCGGCGCCAACGCGCACGATGGTGTGGTCGGCGCGATGCTCCAGCGCAGTGATTTCACGGTTGTCGAAGACCAGCACCACGTCGTCGGGATCGGCAGCCAGCAATACATTGCTGCCGCTGCCCAGGACCAGCAGGTCTGCATCGCCGATGGTGGCCAGTGCTTCAGGCAATGCTGCGGCATCGTTGACGTGCAGCAGGCGCTTTGCGTGCGCGGGAACGTGGAAGGTATTGAGGTGGCGCAGGGAGGCGTTTTCAGCCAGCGACCAGGCGGGGACAGCTGCAGTCATAGCGGAGCGACGGCGCCTCCCGACGGGGACTCACGGCGGCGACGGATGGCGTCCACGCAATCACCAATCAGGCTGGGGCCACGGAAGATCAAGCCGCTGTAGACCTGCACCAGCGACGCACCGGCAGCCATTTTGGCCACAGCGTCAGCACCGGAACTGATGCCGCCAACGCCAATCAGCGGGATCGATTCGGGCAGGCGGGCGCGCAGGCGGCGCAGCACCAGGGTGGATTGGCCGAGCAAGGGAGCGCCGGACAGTCCGCCAATTTCCTTGGACACGGGGTCGGCGTCGACACCAGGCCGGGCAATGGTGGTGTTGGTGGCAATCACGCCATCCACGCCCAGTTCGCCCAGGACACGCGCGGCGCCATCGATATCGCGGTCGCTCAGGTCCGGTGCCACCTTGACCAGCATCGGTACGCGCTTGCCATGCTTGGCCGCCAGTTGCTCCTGGGCTTCACGCAGGCCTGCTACCAGGCGGCGCAGGGCCTGCTCTTCCTGCAACTCGCGCAGGCCGGCGGTATTGGGCGAGGAGATGTTGACGGTGATGTAGTCCGCCAGCGGATAGACCTTTTCCATGCAGATCAGGTAATCGGACAGGGCATCCTCGTTGGGGGTGTCCTTGTTCTTGCCGATGTTGATGCCGAGCGGACCCGGGCGCCGTTGCACGGCTTCCACGTTCTTGACCAGTGCATCCACCCCAAGGTTGTTGAAGCCCATGCGGTTGATGATGGCGCCGTGGCCGGGCAACCGGAACAGGCGCGGCTTGGCGCTGCCGGCTTGCGGGCGCGGGGTGATGGTGCCGATCTCGACGTAACCAAAGCCCAGGCCGAACAAGCCTTCGATGTGTTCGCCGTTCTTGTCCAGCCCCGCGGCCAGGCCAACCGGGTTCGGGAAGTCCAGGCCAAAGGCCTTGGTCGGCAGCGGCTGGATGCGGCCGGCGATCAGCGGCGTGGTGCCGGTGCGCCATGCAAGGTCCAGGGCGGACAGGCCCAGGCCGTGGGCGCGCTCTGCATCAAGGCAAAAAAGAAAAGGGCGGGCTATCGAATACATAAGCTCAAGTCAGCGTGCCAATGAAGGCGCGGGTCTGGTACTGGAAGGCAACCTTGCCATCCACGGCGTGGTTGTCGAACAACTGGCGCAATGCATCCAGCATTGCAGCGTGGCGCGGGTGGCCGGCCTGCGGTGCGTATGAGGACGACAGCAGGCGCCCCCGCAGGCTTTCATGGTCAAGGTACTGCACGTTGGGAAAGCTGGCGATGCCGCGCAGGCCGGTGCCAAACCAGTCGCGCATTTCCTGGTCGCTCTGGTAGCGCTCGGCAACCTCGCTGTAGTCGGTGCCGTAGTCGATCAACAGGCGCTCGTAGCCGACCAGAAACGCCGAGCCTTCGAGCAGTCGCGAGTTCCAGTAGACCAGGGCCATCCCGCCAGGGCGCAGGATGCGCGCCCATTCGCGATGAACTGCCGCCGTGTCGAACCAATGGAACGCCTGCGCAGCGCTGACCAGGTCAATGCTGTGATCGGAGAGGGTGGTGGCTTCTGCGGTGCCGTCCACCAATTGCAAGGCGGGGAAATCCTGGCCGAGCCATTGCTTGGCGGCGTCGCGCATTGGCGCGTTGGGCTCCACTGCGACCACTGGGTGTCCTGCTTCCAGGAATATCCGGGTAGAAATGCCGGTGCCGGCGCCGATGTCGGCGACGCGGGCTGTGCGGGGCACGCCGATATCCCGATGCAGCCATTCCAGCAATGCGGGCGGATAGCCCGGCCGGTAGCGCACGTAATCGGCGACGCGGCTGCTGAAACGGGTGGTTGCGTCGGGTCGGCTCATGCGGCCCTCACGAGTTGAGTGCGGCGATCCACGCCAGGCCGCCGAAGAACGCGATGAACACCACGACCACAAGCACCCACATCGCAACCGACAACCAACCCATCACCAAGCCAGCGATCGCAAGTCCGTCGCCATCGAGTTGACCGTTGCTGCGGCGGATTTCACCGCGTGCCATATGGCCAAAGATGATCGCGGCCAGGCTGCCAAGAAACGGCAGCAGGGTCCAGCCAAGGATGCCGGCAACCAGGGACACTACGGCGAAACTGCTGGTTTGACGGACTTGATTCATGCCTGGGCTCCCGGTGAGTTGACTGCATGCGAAAAGGTTTGCAATGCGGCTGTGCCGGGTAGTTGGACGGTGATCGGCCTGGTCATGATGGGGGCGGCAATCAGCACCAATGCCAGCACCGCCACGTGTGCCCACCCCAGCCACAAACCGATCCTCGCCAACTTCTCGCCTTGCATAGCGCCATGAGATGCCCGGATCTCGGTAAGTGCAGCACGGCCATAGCAGATTGCGACGACGGTGCCGATCAACGGCAGCAGCGTCCAGCCCAGAATCCCAGCAACGAAGCTGATGATGGCGTTGGTATTGACCGGCTGGGTTGGGTCTATCGAGACAGAGCTCATCGATGGATCTCCACTGAAGGGTAGGGCATCGGAATCTGGCGCAGCATGGGCAGCGGCTCCCGCGTTACGGGAGCCGCGCTTACCCTGTTAAAGATCGAACTTGATGCCTTGGGCCAGCGGCAGCGAATCGGAGTAGTTGATGGTGTTGGTCTGGCGACGCATATAGACCTTCCACGCATCCGAGCCGGACTCGCGACCACCGCCGGTGTCCTTCTCGCCACCGAAGGCGCCACCAATCTCGGCACCGGACGTGCCGATGTTGATGTTGGCGATGCCGCAGTCGCTGCCGGCGGCCGACAGGAACTTCTCGGCGGTCTTCAGGTTCTGGGTGAAGATCGACGAGGATAGGCCCTGCGGCACGCCGTTCTGCATGTCGATGGCTTCGTCCAGCGTGCTGTACTTCATCACGTACAGGATCGGGGCGAAGGTCTCGTGCTGGACGATTTCATCGCTGTTCTTCAGGCCGGTGACAATTGCAGGCAGCACGAAGTTGCCGGCGCGGTCGATGGCGGTGCCGCCGGTCTCGACGGTGCCGCCGGCTGCCTTGGCCTTGGCGATCGAGGCCAGGAACTGCTGCACGGCTTCCGGGCTGTTCAGCGGGCCCATCAGGTTGGCTGCGTCGGTCGGATCGCCGATCTTGCCTTCGACCTGCTTGTAGGCCTTGATCAGCGTGGCCAGAACGTTGTCGTAGATGGATTCATGCACGATCAGGCGGCGGGTGGTGGTGCAGCGCTGGCCGGCAGTACCGACCGCGCCGAACACGATGCCCGGCACGGCCAGCTTCTGGTCGGCGGTCTCGTCCATGATGATGGCGTTGTTGCCACCCAGTTCCAGCAGGCAACGGCCCAGGCGCTGGGCGACCTTCTGGTTGACCGTGCGGCCGACCTGGGTGGAACCGGTGAACGAGATCAGCGGCACGCGGCGGTCGTCGACCATCTTCTCGGACAGGGCAGTGCCGGCGTCGTTGATCAGGAAGAACAGGTCCGGGAAACCGCCATCCTTGAGCGCGTCATTGCAGATTTTCATCGTCGCAATGGCGGTCAGCGGAGTCTTGTTGGACGGCTTCCAGATGCAGATATCGCCACAGATGGCAGCCAGGAACGCATTCCAGCTCCACACCGCAACCGGGAAGTTGAAGGCCGAGATGATGCCGACCAGGCCCAGCGGGTGGTACTGCTCGTACATGCGGTGGCCGGGGCGTTCCGAATGCATGGTGTAGCCGTACAGCATGCGGCTCTGGCCCAGTGCGAAGTCGGCGATGTCGATCATCTCCTGCACTTCGCCATCGCCTTCGGGCTTGGACTTGCCCATTTCCAGGGCGACCAGCGAGCCCAGCGCGTCCTTGTGCTTGCGCAGTGCTTCGCCGCACAGGCGCACGGCTTCGCCGCGGCGCGGGGCCGGGGTGGTACGCCATACCTTGTAGGCTTCCTGCGCACGGGCGATCACGGTTTCGTAATCAGCCTCGGTCGTTGCCTGTACCTCGGCGATCACTTCGCCGGTGGTCGGGTTCTGTGGCTTGAGGACGCCCGCGCCAGTTGCGGCGGACCATTCCCCGTTGCCCATGTAGGTGCCAGCGTTGGTGGCATCCAGAGCCAAGGCCTTGAGCAGCTCGGAAGACATTCAAACTCCTGTTTCTTAACGTGATTTTGGCGCCGTCGGAAACTGCGGGTGGGGCGACGGAGTGAGGCCCACATAGTATCAGAGTGAACCGATTGGCCCCGTGCGGGCTGGTCTGGGGAATGGGACAGGTTGTATCGCTGCGCAGCACGCCCAGGGGCGGGAATCGAGGGCGCGGATCGCAGCCAACCCTGTTGCTCACGGTCGTTTTCGGCGATATTCGCCACCCTTGGCAGGGGCTTCCCCGGTTTGAACAGGAAAGACAGATGAATGTGACGATTTCGGACGGGGTAGTGGTTGGCAACAATCTGCCCTTCGTGTTGTTCGGTGGGCTCAATGTGCTGGAGGATCTGGACTCCACGCTTTATGCCGCCGAGCGCTACGTGCAGGTCACGGGCAAGCTGGGTATCCCGTATGTATTCAAGGCTTCGTTCGACAAGGCCAACCGCTCCTCGATCAACTCCTTCCGTGGCGTGGGGCTGGAAGAGGGGTTGCGTATCTTCGAACAGGTCAAGCAGCGCTTTGGCGTGCCGGTGATCACCGACGTGCACGAAGTCGCCCAGGCCGCGCCTGTGGCCGAAGTCGTCGACGTGCTGCAGATCCCGGCGTTCCTGGCCCGGCAGACCGATCTGGTCACGGCCATCGCCCGTACCGGCCGTGCGGTCAACATCAAGAAGCCGCAGTTCCTCAGTCCGACCCAGATCAAGCACATCGTCAGCAAGATCCGCGAAGCCGGCAACGAGCAGATCATCCTGTGCGAGCGTGGCGCCCAGTTCGGTTACGACAACCTGGTGGTGGACATGCTCGGCTTCCGCGAGATGATCGAGGCGACCGGCGGCTTGCCGGCCATCTTCGACGTCACCCACAGCCTGCAGCGCCGTGATGCCGGCAGCGAAGCCTCCGGCGGTCGCCGCCGCCAGGTGGTGGAGCTGGCCCGTGCCGGCATGGCGGTCGGCATCGCCGGCCTGTTCCTGGAAGCCCATCCGGATCCGGACAACGCGCGTTGCGACGGCCCCAGCGCGTTGCCGCTGGACGTGCTGGAGCCCTTCCTGGCACAGATCAAGGCGCTGGATGAACTGGTCAAGTCATTCCCGGCGCTGGATATCGCCTGATCCCCTGCGCGGATGCAGCTGCCGCCGATAGTCATGGCGGCAGTTTCCCGGGGCCGCCAGGGCGCAATGCGGTTGGCAGCGCTGGTCGTGTCACGTTCTAGCCTGTACTCTTGTCCCCCGTTTTGGCCCCGTAGCTCAGCTGGATAGAGCGGTCCCCTCCTAAGGGACAGGTCGCACGTTCGAATCGTGTCGGGGCCACCACACTTCCATGGCTAACGTCCCTGGAGCCGCGGTGCCTTTCTTGCGCTGCCCAATATGCATGCAGACGACTCCCTGAGCTTTCGCAGCTATGGCCCCACCGGTCATCGGCACTGCCATGCGCACGTGCAGCTGGTGTTACCGGTAGAGGGGGCGCTGGAGCTTGAGGTGGATGGCCGCGGTGGACGGTTGGACCTGCAGCGTGGGGCCTTCGTCGCGCCAGGCGCCAGCCATGTGCAGCAGGCGCAGGGGCGCAACCGCTTCCTGATCGTTGACTGTGACGCCATGCGTATCGAAGCGGCCCATCTTGATCAGGGGCAGCGGGAGCCATTCTTCACCCTGCCGCCCGCCGCCCGTCATCTTCTCGGATACGCGGAGCAGGTATCGGCAGGGCAGGCGCAGTTGGCGCCTGCGTTGGTCCAGCATGTCCTGCCCTTGCTGGTGGATGCGCTGTTCGTGCCTCCACCTCGGCGCGGCTCCGTTCGTTTGCAGGCCTTGTGTGAACAGATCCGGCACGCGCCCGGGCTGGATTGGTCGTTGGCGCGCATGGCCAGCGAGGCCGGTCTGGGCTTGACGGCCTTGAATGCGGCGTTCACGCGTGAGCTGGGCACAAGTCCGGCGCAGTGGTTGCAGCAGCAGCGCCTGCAATGGGCGCAGCAACGTATCGCCGAAGGTCTACTACCCTTGGCACGCATTGCGCAGCAGGCTGGCTACTCTGACCAAAGTGCGCTCACGCGGGCCATGCGGCGCGAGCTGGGGGTGACCCCGGGCCGCTATCGACGTGGGTTCCAGGCGTAGTCCCGGTCAACTGGGACGATGGTTGGGTCAATACAGAAGGGTCGCCGACGGCGGATGCTGTGGCTGGTTTCCAGGAGCTGGGTGGTTTGATGAAAGATCGGATGGCTGGTGGCATCGCCAATGGCGTGGCCTCGGGCGCGTTATGGGGATTGGTGTTCCTGGCACCGGCAGTACTGTCGGATTTCTCACCGCTGCAGCTGGCTGCCGCGCGCTACCTGGTTTACGGGCTGATCGCCGTGATCCTGCTGGTGCCGCGCTGGCCGGCACTTCGTGCGCGCGTCGGCAAGGCCGAGTGGACGGCGCTGACCTGGTTGAGCCTGCTCGGCAACCTGATCTACTTCGTGCTGCTGTCGCTGTGCGTGCAATGGAGCGGTGGCGCGGCGGCCGCCCTGATTGTCGGCATGGTGCCCGTGCTGGTGGCGGTGGTGGGCTCGCGCGAGCCTGGCGCGGTGCCGCTGGCACGGCTGGCACCTGCATTGGCGCTG
This sequence comes from Stenotrophomonas sp., assembly GCF_032061965.1. Classification (GTDB taxonomy): domain Bacteria; phylum Pseudomonadota; class Gammaproteobacteria; order Xanthomonadales; family Xanthomonadaceae; genus Stenotrophomonas. The sequence goes on from NZ_DAMBEF010000006.1 coordinate 80,781, forward strand.
TGCGTGGCGGGCGTGGTGCTGATGGGCTATGAGGCGATGGGTTCGGCGCATGTGCATAGCAGCGCCAGTCAGCGTCTGATCGGATTGCTGTGCGGGGTGGGGGCGCTGGTGTCGTGGACTGCCTATTCGGTGGGGAATACCCGTTGGTTGGCCAAGGTGCCGGACGTGTCAGGGCATGACTGGTCCTTGCTGACCGGCGTGGCCACCGGCGGACTGGCGTTGTTGTTGACGCCGTTCGCGTTTGCCGGCGGCGCGCAGGGCCACGATGCGGGCCAGTGGGCGGGATTCTGGGCAATGGCTGCGGTGGTCGCTGTGTTTGCCTCGATCCTGGGCAATGCCTGCTGGAACCGCGCCAGCCGCGCGCTGCCGCTGACCCTTGGTGGGCAGATGATCGTGTTCGAGACCCTGTTCGGCCTGGTCTACGGTTTCCTGTGGCAGCAGCGGTGGCCGCTGCCGGTGGAAATCCTGGCGGCGGTCTGCCTGGTGGCGGGAGTTGTCTGGAGCGCGGCAGCGCACCGTCCACCCGCGGCTGCGGCGGAGTCCGTGTAAGCCAACCAAGGTTGGTTCTGCGCAATTGCTTGGCGAAAGCTCTGGATCACTGACAGTTTCGTTTGGCGCGGTGCGCGCGCTGCAGCGGCGTCGTGCCCGGGCGGAGCACAGGACGTTGGCGCGTTGTTGCGCGATGCTTGGCTGTTAGATGGCCGAAGTTGTTGCTTGATGACATTTGCAACTTTTAGCCGCAGCTTCGCCGAAGTTCTCATCAAGCAACATTTTGCGGTGCAGCACTTGACAGTGTGTTCCCTGCTGTTGTCCTCTTGCTGCATGAACTGCCTGCAGCCCATTGCCAACGCAACGCTACCGCCTTTCGGCGGCGCTGACGCGCACGGCTTCGGCGGCGCCATTACCACCACCACTATTACCGTCACCATTAGCCCGGTGCGGCCCGTCGTCTTCGCGTAATTTCCGAAAACCACGGCCCCGCACCCGGATCAGGATGCGGGGGAACTCCATCCAGATGCGTGTCGGGGCCTCCAGCCGAGGTTCTTCCGATGTCGTCAGTTGCTGCTTCACTCGCCGATCCCGCCGCGGACGCTGCTGTCCGCACCGTCGTGCACAAATTCGGCGGTACCTCCGTCGCCGATGCCGACCGCTATCGCCATGTCGCGCAGTTGCTGCTTGCCCGCGATGAGGTCGTCCAGGTCACTGTCGTGTCGGCGATGAAGGGCGTGACCGACGGGCTGATTGATCTGGCCAGGGCGGCGGCCAAGGCCAGTCCGGATTGGGAAGAGCGGTGGCACGTGCTGCGCGCCCGCCATCGCGGCGCCGCCGCGTCGTTGCTGGGTGAGCACTCCGGCGCCACGATCGAGTGGCTGGATGCGCGTTTTGAGCGGTTGCGCGAGATTCTGGCGGCGCTGGCGGTGATAGGTGAGCTGCCGCAGGAAGTACTGGATCGCGTGCAGGGCTTGGGTGAAGTCTTCTCCGCGCACCTGCTGGGGCATCACCTGCAGGCCCTGGGTGAAGATGCCGATGTGCTGGATGCGCGTGATGTGCTGGTGGTCAATCACGGTGAGCTGGGTGTCGATGTCGACTGGAAGTCCAGTGCGGCCAAGTTGGCGCTGTGGCGTGAGTCGCATCCGGCACGGCGGTTGGTGGTGACCGGTTTCGTCGCCCGTGACCGCAAGGGCAACATCACCACGTTGGGCCGCAACGGCAGCGACTTCTCCGGCGCGATCTTCGCCGCGCTGTTTGCCGCCGACGAACTGCATATCTGGACCGATGTCGATGGCGTATTGTCGGCCGACCCGCGGGTCGTGCCCGAGGCCGTACAGCTGGACGCGCTCAGCTACGACGAGGCCTGCGAACTGGCTTACTTCGGCGCCAAGGTGGTGCACCCGCAGACCATGTCGCCGGCCATCGAGCGCGGCTTGCCGATCATCATCCGCAATACGTTCCAGCCGGATCATCCGGGTACCCGCATTACCTCCAACAGTTCCAGCAGCGGCCCGATCAAGGGCCTGACCCTGAGTCCGGATCTGGCCGTGCTCAATGTCGAAGGTACGGGCTTGATCGGTGTGCCGGGCACGGCCGAGCGGGTGTTCTCGGCGCTGCGCAATGCCCATGTATCGGTGGTGATGATCTCGCAGGGTTCGTCCGAGCATTCGATCTGCTGCGTGGTCAAACAGGCCGAAGCCGAATGTGCCCGTGATGCACTGACGCAGGCGTTCTCACATGAACTGGCCGCAGGGCAGGTGCAACGGGTGCAGCTGACCACAGGGGTGAGCGTGCTGGCTGCAGTCGGTGATGGCATGGCCGGGCAGCCGGGTGTTGCGGCGCGTCTGTTCGAGTCGCTGGGCCGGGCCCAGGTGAATATCCTGGCGATCGCGCAGGGGTCATCCGAGCGCAACATCTCGGTGGCCATTGACGGCTGCGATGCGACCAAGGCGCTACGTGCTGCACATGCCGGTTTCTGGCTGTCGCCGCAGACATTCTCGGTGGGTGTGATTGGCCCGGGCAATGTGGGGGCGGCTCTGCTCGACCAGTTGTATGCCTCCGAGGCAGCATTGTTGGCCAGGGCCAAGCTTGATCTGCGCCTGCGGGCGGTGGTCTCGCGCAACCGCATGGTGCTGGATCAGCGCGGCATGCATGGCAACTGGAAGGCGGCGTTCGACAATGCCTCGTTGCCCAGCGATCTGGATCAGTTCACCGATCATCTGTTGTCGGCGCGCCTGCCGCACACCTTGATCATCGATTGCAGCGGCAGTGCCGAAGTGGCGGACCGTTATGAGGGCTGGTTGGCGGCGGGCATCCATGTGGTTACGCCGAACAAGCAGGCCGGTTCCGGCCCGCTGGTGCGTTACCAGGCTATCCGCGAGGCGGCTGCGTCCACCGGTGCGCGCTTCCGCTATGAGGCAACCGTCGGTGCGGGCCTGCCGGTGATCACCACCTTGCGTGACCTGGTGGACACCGGTGACGAGGTAACCGCCATTGCCGGCATCTTCTCCGGCACGCTGGCGTGGCTGTTCAATAAATACGATGGCAGCGTGCCGTTCTCCGAGCTGGTCACGCAGGCGCGCGGCATGGGTTACACCGAGCCAGATCCGCGCGATGACCTCTCCGGTGTCGACGTAGCGCGCAAGCTGGTGATCCTGGCGCGCGAGGCGGGTCACGGGCTGAGCCTGGAGGATGTTGCGGTGGAAAGCCTGGTGCCGGCGGCGCTGCAGCAAGCCAGCGTTGAAGACTTCATGGCACGCCTGCACGAGGTGGATGCCAGCTTCGCCCAGCGCCTGGCCGACGCGCAGGCACGCGGCAACGTGCTGCGCTACGTGGCCCAGTTCACGCCGGGTCAGCGGCCCAGCGTGGGCCTGGTCGAGCTGCCTGGTGATCATGCCTTTGCCAACCTGCGGCTGACCGACAACGTGGTGCAGTTCACCACGCGTCGCTATTGCGACAATCCGCTGGTGGTGCAGGGTCCGGGCGCAGGCCCGGAGGTGACGGCTGCGGGTGTGTTTGCCGATGTACTGCGGGTGGCCGCGGGCGAGGGAGCGCGATTGTGAGTGATGCGGCAATGGGGTCTGGCCTGCGTCAGGCGCGGGCATTTTCGCCAGCCTCGGTGGCGAATGTGGCGGTGGGGTTTGATCTGTTGGGGTACGCGGTGCCTGGGGTTGGCGATACGGTCACCGTGCGTCGCATTGATGCCCCGGAGGTACGTATCGCGGCGATCCGTGGCGCTGCAGTCGCGCTGCCGCTTGACGCACCAGGCAACACGGCCGGCGCGGCGCTGATCGCCATGCGCGAAGCGCTGGCGCTGCCGTTCGGTTTTGAGTTGGAGATCGACAAGGGCATACCGCTCAGTTCCGGCATGGGGGGCTCGGCTGCGTCCTGCGTGGCAGCACTGGTTGCGGCAAATGCGCTGCTCGATGTGCCGCTGAGCCGCGACCAGCTCTACCCGTATTCGTTGGTAGGCGAGGCGGTGGCCAGTGGCAGTCGTCACGGTGACAATCTCGGTCCGATGTTCCTGGGTGGCCTGGTGCTGTGCACGCTGGAGCGCATGGTGCCGGTGCCGGTACCGGCGCAATGGCACAGCCTGCTGGTACACCCGGATGCGTTGCTGGAGACACGACGCGCCCGCGAAGCCTTGCAAGGTAGTTATGCCTTGAAGGAGTTCGTCGCGCAGAGCAGCAACCTGGCACTGGTGCTGGCCGGTTGTCATGCCGGGGATGCTGCCTTGGTCAAGGCTGGCCTGGCCGATGTGCTGGTCGAGCCACGGCGCGCACCCCTGATCGTCGGCTTCGACGCGGCGAAGCAGGCCGCACTGACTGCCGGTGCCATGGGCGCCAGCATTTCCGGTGCCGGCCCCAGCGTGTTCGCCTGGTTTGAAAGCCGCGACATCGCGATGGCTGCCGCGCCCAAGGTGCAGGCTGCGTTTGCTGCTGCCGGCTTCGACAGCCAAAGCTGGGTAACGCCGATCAACAGCCCCGGCGCCCGTCTGCTGTGACTTTGCAAACCTCTTCCCGGTGAAGAGCGTGCCCAACTATTTCGCGGATTTTCGAATGAACTTCATCTCTACCCGCAGTGCTTCTCCCGCCGTCAGCTTGAGCCAGGCCATCGCCGCCGGCCTGGCCCCGGACGGCGGTCTGTACGTGCCCGAGCAGATGCCGGCGGCGCGCACGCTGCACGCTGGTGACAGCATCGCCATCACCGCTGCACACCTGTTGCAGCCGTTCTTTGCGGGTGACCCGTTGGCCGCTGAATTGCCTGTCATCTGCAGCGAGGCGTTCGACTTCCCGGCGCCGCTGCAACCGTTGGCTACCGCCAACGATCACGTGCTGGAGCTTTTCCACGGGCCGACGGCGGCCTTCAAGGATTTCGGCGCGCGCTTCCTGGCGGCCAGCCTGTCGCGCCTGCGGGCGGGGCAGACGCGTCCGCTGACGATCGTGGTGGCCACCTCCGGTGATACCGGTGCTGCGGTTGCTGCCGCATTCCACAATCAGCCCAATCTGCAGGTGGTGGTGCTGTACCCGGATGGTCGGGTTTCGCCGCGGCAGGCACATCAGCTCGGGTGCCTGGGCGGCAATATCCGCGCATTGCGCGTGGCAGGCTCGTTCGATGATTGTCAGGCCATGGCCAAACAAGCACTCAATGATGCGGAGCTGCAGGCCCAAGTGCCGCTCAGTTCGGCCAACAGCATCAGCCTTGGCCGGCTGTTGCCGCAGATGAGCTATTACGCGCATGCAGCGCTCACCCATCAAGCCGTGCATGGCGGCTTGCTGAACTTCGTTATTCCCACCGGCAACCTGGGTAACGCGATGGCGGCGATCATGGCGCGCGCGCTGGGCGTGCCGCTGGGTCGCATCGTATTGGCGACCAATGCCAACCGTGTGCTGCCTGACTATTTCGCTGGCGGCGATTACGCACCCAAGGCCAGCGTTGCAACCCTGGCCAATGCAATGGATGTGGGGGCGCCCAGCAATTTCGAGCGCTTGCGCTGGTTCCATCGTGGGGATGATGTCGCGTTGCGCGGTGCCTTCCAGTCGTTCTCGGTGGACGACGCGACAATTACGGAGACCATCGGCGCCCGCTATCGCCAGTTTGGCGAGGTGTTTTGCCCGCATACGGCTACTGCGGTGCACGTGTTGGAGCAGTTGCGCAGCAGTGGTGAGGCCGCGCCCCTTGATCACTGGGCGGTCGCGGCAACCGCACATCCGGCCAAGTTTGAAGCAGTGGTGGAACCGCTGATCGGGCGTGAAGTGCCGGTGCCCCCGGCGCTTGCCGCGTTGCTGGAGCGTCCGGCGCATGCCGAGCCCTGTGCGCCGGAATATGCCGCGTTGCGCGAAAAGCTGCTGTAAGCAGAAATTCAGCGTAGTGCCGAGCCATGCTCGGCAGGTGGCTTGCAGGCAAGGTTGCAGCCGAGCATGGCTCGGCTCTACAAAGGGCGTCAGCCGAGCATGGCTCGGCTTTACAGGTGGGGCTTCAGAGCTCGTCGTTGGCCAGCTTCTGCAGGCCGGCAGGATCGAGGATCTCGACCACGTTCAGGTGGGGTAGGGCGATCAGGCCCTGCTGGCGCAGCTTGGTGAACGTCCGGCTCACCGTTTCCATGGTCAGGCCGAGATGGTCGGCGATATCGCCGCGGCCCATCGGCAGCGAGACGCGGTTGCTGCTGCGCCCGTTCAAGGTGGCCTCGCGGGCGGCCAAGCGCAGCAGGAAATCCGCCAGCCGTTCAGGTGGCTGCAGGCGGGCAAGCGCCAAGGCGTTGTCCTGGGCGGCATCCAGTTCCTGGCAGGCGCGCTGCAGCAGCTTGCGCTCCAGGTGCGGGTAGCGCTGGCGCAGGTCGCGCATCTGCGTGGTTGGCACCCGGCAGACGCGGCTGTCGGCGATGGCCTCGATATCGTAGCGATGGTGGTCGCTGCCGCTCAGCCCCAGGTAGTCGCCGGGCAGCACGAAGCCGTTGACCTGGCGGCGCCCATCAGCCAAGGTCCGTACCAGCCGCAGCGCGCCTTCTGTCACTGTAAAAACATGACTGCGCGGCTCGCCGCTGCGGGCCAAGGTGGTGCCCATGGCCACCGGCGTGGAGACGGTGATCTGTTCCAGCGCATGGACCTCATCGCAGGAAAGCGCCGAGCACACCGACAGATGGCGGACCGAGCACTGCAGGCATTCGCGCACGCCATTGGCGTCCGCGGTGGCAGACGTAGTGGGGGATTGCTCGGAGCCGTGGGCTGGCCGGGACATGACTGTCGTGTCGGGATAGATACAGTAAATGATACTTCATGCGGCCAGACGGGCGGTGTGCGGCTAGAATTAGCGACCGTTTCCCCCATTGAGTTGCAGGAGTTTCGCCCGTGATCAAGCCCCGTACCCCGCCCGGCATCATGGAATTGCTGCCGCGCGAGCAGATCGCGTTCCAGCGCATGCTGGACGTCATCCGCCGCAATTACGAGCGCTTCGGGTTCCTGCCGGTGGAAACCCCGGTATTCGAGCTGTCCGACGTCCTGCTGACCAAATCCGGTGGCGAGACCGAGCGCCAGGTGTATTTCGTCCAGTCCACCGGTGCGCTGGCCAATGCCGCCGAATCGGCCGACAAGGGCGGGTTGCCGGAAATGGCACTGCGCTTTGACCTCACCGTGCCGCTGGCCCGCTACGTGGCCGAGCACGAGCATGACCTGACCTTCCCGTTCCGCCGCTACCAGATGCAGCGCGTCTACCGCGGCGAACGCGCCCAGCGCGGCCGCTTCCGCGAATTCTACCAGTGCGACATCGACGTGATTGGCAAGGACGCGCTGAGCATCCGCTACGACGCCGAGGTGTTGGCGGTGATCCACGCGGTGTTCTCGGAGCTGCGCATCGGCAACTTCGCCGTGCAGCTGAACAACCGCAAGCTGATGCGCGGCTTCTTCGAGGCGCAGGGCGTGGTGGATGCCGAGCAGCAGGCGCTGGTGCTGCGTGAAGTCGACAAGCTCGACAAGCGTGGTGCGGAGTACGTGCGTGAGACCCTGGTCGGCCCGGATTTCGGTCTGCCGGCCGATGCGGTTGAGCGCATCCTGTCCTTTGTCGAGGTGCGCTCCAGCTCGCATGCGGATGCGCTGGCGCAGATTGACGCAGTGCTGGCGGCGGCGGGTGAGTCGGCCAGTGAATCGCTGCGTATCGGTGCGGCCGAGCTGCGTGAGGTGCTGGAGCTGGTCAAGGCGCTGGGCGTACCGGAAACGGCCTATTGCCTGAACTTCTCCATTGCCCGCGGCCTGGACTACTACACCGGCACGGTTTACGAGACCAGCCTGGTCGACCACCCGCAGATCGGCTCGATCTGCTCGGGCGGCCGTTACGAAGACCTGGCCAGCCACTACACCAAGTCCAAGCTGCCGGGCGTGGGTATTTCGATTGGCCTGACCCGCCTGTTCTGGCAGCTGCGCGAGGCTGGCCTGATCGACGGTATTGCCGAAAGCAGCGTGCACGCGATGGTGGCCTTGATGGACGAGGCGGCCATGCCGCAGTCGCTGGATATCGCCCGTCGCCTGCGTGCCGGTGGCATCAATACCGAAGTGCAGATGGAGCCGAAGAAGATCGGCAAGCAGTTCCAGTACGCCGCCAAGGCGGGCATCCGTTTCGTGGTGCTGGCCGGTGAGGACGAACTGGCGCGCGGCGTGGTTGCGGTCAAGGACCTGCTGCGTGAACAGCAGTTCGAAGTGGCCAGGGATGAACTGGCATCTACCCTCCAGGTAGAGCTGGAACAGACCCGCGCGATGGCGCGCTGATTCAGGAAGGCCCCGCATAGCGGGGCCTTTTTTTGCCTCTGAGACGAAGGTGCGCGGCGAAACAGGTAGTGCCGAGCCATGCTCGGCAGAAGCCTTCCCGGTAACACCCCAGCCGAGCATGGCTCGGCTCTACCGATTGTGCCCCCTCCCTTTCGCGCAGCGAAGGAGAGGGCCGGCGAGGGGTAAGCCTTTGGCTGACAGCAGCAAGCGGCTGGCGCATGAACCCCGTAGTGCCGAGCCATGCTCGGCAGAAGCCTTCCCGGTAACACCCCAGCCGAGCATGGCTCGGCTCTACCGATTGTGCCCCCTCCCTTTCGCGCAGCGAAGGAGAGGGCCGGCGAGGGGTAAGCCTTTGGCTGACAGCAGCAAGCGGCTGGCGCATGAACCCCGTAGT
>NZ_DAMBEF010000006.1:89523-170585 GCF_032061965.1 Stenotrophomonas sp.
GCAAGCGGTTGGCGCATGAACCCTGTAGTGCCGAGCCATGCTCGGCAGAAGCCTTCCCGGTAACGCCCCAGCCGAGCATGGCTCGGCACTACAAGGGTGCCGGTTTGACTCTCCGTCGGTTACGCACTAATGTATTAGCACGCTATTACATTGATACAAATGAAAACTCGTCAGGAAACCGAACGTGACAAGGCCGCCGATGCCGCTCTGAAGGCGCTGGCCCGGGCTTTTGCCGCCCTCGACAAGCCGCAGGAGGCGCAGGCTTTCCTGCGCGATCTGTGCACGCCAGCCGAGCTGGAAGCCATGGCAGACCGCTGGCGGGTAGTGCCGCTGCTGCGCAAGGGCGTGCCCTACCGTGAGATCTACGACTTGACCGGGGTGAGTGTCACCACCATCGGCCGGGTCGCGCGCTCGCTCGAGCATGGTGCCGGCGGCTATGCCGTCGCCATCGAACGCCTCGCTACGCGCAAAACCGAATCCAACTGAGATAACCCCATGAGTGCTTCAACCACCGCCCCGGCACGTGACCGGCTGCGTATCGCCATCCAGAAAAGCGGCCGCCTGGCCGACCCCGCGCGCAGCCTGCTGGCGGCCTGTGGCCTGAGCTGGCGGCAGAGCCGCGACAAGCTGTTCTGCTTTGGCGAATCGCTGCCGGTGGACCTGTTGCTGGTGCGCGATGACGACATCCCGGGCCTGATCGCCGACGGCGTCTGCGACCTTGGCGTGGTTGGCCTGAACGAACTGGACGAGCAGGCCAAGGCGCGCCGCCAGATCGGCCTGGCGGACGCCTACCAGCCGTTGCGTGGGCTTGGCTTCGGCTCCTGCCGGCTGATGATCGCGGTGCCGGAAGAATGGGATTGGCAGGGCGTGCAGATGCTGCAGGGCAAGCGCATCGCCACCAGCTATCCGGCCATCCTGGCCGCATGGCTGAAGGAAAAGGGCGTGGATGCGCAGGTCGTGGAGCTGTCCGGTTCGGTGGAAATCGCGCCGAAGCTGGGCACTGCCGAGCTGATCTGCGATCTGGTCTCCAGCGGTGCCACCCTGGCCGCCAACCAGCTCAAGCCGGTGGAAACGCTGCTCGAAAGCGAAGCCGTGCTGGCCGGTCCGGTCCGTGAGTTGGACGACGCCCGCGCGGGCCTGATGGCGATGCTGCTACGTCGCCTGGATGGCCTGAGCAAGGTGCAGGATCAGAAACTGCTGATGTTCAGCGCCAGCGAAGACCGCGTCGAAGAACTGGCCCGCCTGCTGCCCGACGCTGAGCCGCTGCTGAGGTTGCCGGGGCAGGGCGATGCGGTGCGCCTGCAGACCATGTGCAGCGGCGCGCTCAGCTGGCAGCGTCTGGAAGAGCTGGAACGTGCTGGCGCCCAAGGCCTGATGGTGCTGGCGGTGGAGAAGTCGCTGGTATGAACATTCTCGATTGGAACGCGCTCGACGCCGCTGCACAGGCGGGTGCATTGACCCGCCCGGTGCAGACCGTTGCCGCCCAGACCCGCGAGTCCGTCGCCGGCCTGATCGAGCAGGTACGCAGTCGTGGCGACGCGGCACTGCGTGAAATCACCGAGCGTTTTGACGGCATCGCGCCGGAGCGCTTTGAAGTCAGCGAGGCCGAATTTGCCGCCGCCGAACTGGCAGTACCGGCAGAATTGCGCATCGCCATGCAGCAGGCTGCCGATCGCATCGATCGCTTCCACCGCGCCGGCATGGCTCAGCCCTATAGCGTGGAAACCGCGCCGGGCGTGGTCTGCGAAAAAGTCATTCGCCCGATCTCACGCGTTGGCCTGTACGTGCCGGCGGGTAGCGCCCCGTTGCCGTCCACCGCGCTGATGCTGGGCGTGCCGGCCAAGCTGGCCGGCTGTCGCGAAGTGGTGCTGTGCACGCCGCCGCGCAAGGACGGCAGCGCTGATCCCGCCGTGCTGGTAGCCGCGCGCCTGACCGGGGTGCACCGCGTGTTCAAGATCGGTGGTGCGCAGGCCATCGCCGCCATGGCCTATGGCACCGAATCGATTCCGTCCTGCGACAAGCTGTTTGGGCCAGGCAATAGTTTTGTGACCGAAGCCAAGCAGCAGGTCGCCCAGGCCGGTGCTGCCGCCATCGACATGCCGGCCGGTCCGTCCGAAGTGCTGGTGATCGCCGATGCCGGCGCCAACGCCGCCTTCGTTGCCGCCGATCTGCTGTCACAGGCCGAACATGGCCCGGATTCGCAGGTGCTGCTGCTCTGCGACGATGCGGTGATGATTGCCGCTGTGCAGGACGAAGTGGAAGCGCAGGTCGCGCAGCTCGCGCGTGCGGACATCGCCCGTCAGGCACTGACGGCCTCGCTGCTGGTCAAGGTTGAATCCATCGCGCAGGCATTTGAAATCTCCAACCGGTATGCGCCTGAGCACCTGATCCTGGCCTTGCGCGAACCGCGCCAGTGGCTGGACAAGGTGGAAGCCGCCGGCTCGGTCTTCCTGGGTGATTACACGCCCGAGGCGCTGGGTGATTACTGCTCCGGCACCAACCACGTGCTGCCCACTGCGGGCGCTGCCCGCGCCTATAGCGGCGTCAGCGTGGCCAGTTACCAGAACCAGATCAGCGTGCAGGCGGCCAGCCAAGCAGGAATCGCTGCCATCGGCCCGTGTGCCTTGACCATGGCCCGCGCCGAAGGCTTGGGTGCGCATGCCAACGCAGTTGCACTGCGGTTGGGGGTTGCGCCGTGAGCAGCGTGCTTGATCTGGTCCGCGATGATCTGCGTGACTTCGGCGGTTACTCGTCTGCACGCAGCGCCAAGCTGCAAGGCGAAGTCTGGCTCAATGCCAATGAATCGGCCTGGGCCAATCCGGGCGATGCGCAGGCCAGTTGTCGCCGCTATCCCGATCCACAGCCGCAGGCGTTGCGCGAGCGGCTGGCCAGTCTTTATGGCTGCCAGTCCGAGCAGTTGTTGATTGGCCGCGGCAGCGACGAAGCCATCGATCTGCTGGTGCGCGCCCTGTGCGTGCCCGGCCGCGACGCGGTGCTGTATACGCCGCCGGTGTTCGGCATGTACGCGGTCAGTGCGCGGTTGCAGAATGCGCCGGCGCTGGAAGTTCCGCTGCTCGATACAGATGCAGGCTTGGTGCCGGATATCGACCGCATCATTGCTACGGCAAAAGAGGGCAAGGCCAAGCTGGTGTTCCTGTGTTCGCCGTCCAATCCGGGTGGATTGAGCATCAAGTTACACCAAGTCGAAAGCGTGGCCAAAGCCCTGCGCGGACAGGCCTTGGTGGTGGTGGATGAGGCCTATGCCGAATTTGCCGACGAAGCGTCCGCTACCACCTTGATGGCGCGGTTCGACAACATCGCCGTGCTGCGCACCTTGTCCAAGGCGCATGCGCTGGCGGCCGCGCGCATTGGTTGCGTGATTGCCGATGCGTCATTGATCAGCGTGCTACGCCGCTGCCAGGCGCCGTACCCGATCCCGACGCCGTGCTCGACGCTGGCGCTTGCCGGTTTGGACGATGATGCGCTGGTGCAGACCCGTGCGCGCATTGCCACCGTGCGCAACGAGCGCGACCGCCTGCGCATTGCCTTGTCGCTGCAGCGCTGTGTACGCCATGTTTACGGCTCGGATGCGAACTTCCTGCTGGTGCGTTTCAACGATGCCGAAGCGGCCTTCCAGGCTTTGCTGAAGGCCGGCGTGGTGGTGCGCGACCAACGCGCCGCACCGCAGTTGCACGACGCCCTGCGCATCACCCTGGGCACCCCTGAACAGAACGACCGCGTCCTTGACGCACTTGCCACGCTGGAGCCGTCCGCATGACCCCCATCCTGTTTGTCGATCGCGATGGCACCCTGATCGAGGAGCCGGCCGACTTCCAGATCGATGCCTACGAGAAGATCCGCTTCGTCAAGAACGTGATACCGGCGATGCTCAAGCTGCGCGATGCCGGCTATCAGTTCGTCATCGTCTCCAACCAGGACGGGCTGGGCAGCGAGGGCTATCCGCAGGCCAGCTTCGACGGCCCCAATGACCTGATGCTGCAGATCTTCGCCAGCCAGGGCATCACTTTCCGCGACGTGCTGATCGATCCGAGCTGGCCGCAGGACAACAGCCCCAACCGCAAGCCGGGCATCGGCATGATGGTGTCCTATCTGCAGGACCGCAGCATCGACTGGGCGCGCTCAGGGATGGTGGGCGACCGCCCAACCGACATCCAGTTCGCCGACAACATGAATATCCGCGGCTTCCAGCTGCGCACTGAACAGTTCGGCGGCGAGTGGGACTGGGACGCGATTGCGCATGAACTGGCCGACGCCCCGCGCCGCGCCACCGTGCAGCGCGATACCAAGGAAACCCAGATCCGCGTCTTCGTCGACCTGGACAAGGTGGCCAGCTCCCGGATCAACACCGGCCTGCCGTTCTTCGACCACATGCTGGATCAGATCGGCCGCCATGGCGGTTTCGCGGTGGAAGTGGAAGCCAAGGGCGATCTGCACATCGACGAGCACCACACCATCGAAGACACCGGTCTTGCGCTGGGCCAGGCATTGCGGGAAGCGCTGGGCGACAAGCGCGGCATCGGTCGCTATGGCTTTACCTTGCCGATGGACGAAACCTTGGCCAGTGCCGCGCTGGATTTCAGTGGCCGGCCGTATTTCGTGTTCGATGGTGAGTTCAAGCGCGAGCGGGTGGGCGACATGCCGACCGAGCTGGTGCCGCACTTCTTCCGTTCGCTGTGCGATGCCAGCGGGTTGAACCTCAACCTCAAGGTGGAAGGGGAAAACGACCACCACAAGGTGGAAGCCTGCTTCAAGGCACTTGCGCGCGCACTGCGCCAGGCCATCCGCAAGGAAGGCACCGAGCTGCCATCCACCAAGGGGGCCTTGTGAGCAAGGTCGGTCTGGTTGATGCCGGCGGCGCCAATCTTGGTTCGGTGCGCTATGCGTTGGGGCGGCTGCAGGTTGACGTGCAGATGGTCCGCGAAGCGGGTGATCTGGAAGGTCTGGAGCGGGTGATCCTGCCGGGCGTTGGCGCGGCTGCGGAAGGTATGCGCCGCCTGCACGCGCAGGGCCTGGTACAACCGCTGCGCGAGCTGCAGGTGCCGTTGATGGGCATTTGCCTGGGCATGCAGTTGCTGTTCGAGCGCTCGGAAGAGGGTGATGTCGAATGCCTTGGCCTGCTGCCGGGCATCGTCCGCCGCCTGCACCCGGGCGTGGGTGTGCGCGTGCCGCATATGGGCTGGAACAAGCTGCTGGCGCTGCGCGACTCGCCGCTGCTGGACGGGGTGCCGATTGGTTCCAGTGCCTACTTCGTGCATAGCTATGCAGCACCGGTTACCTCCGACACGGTTGCCGCCTGCCACCACGGCGGCCTGTTTACTGCGGTGGTACAGCGTGGCCGTTTGTGCGGCGCGCAGTTCCATCCCGAGCGTTCGGCTGGGCCGGGCGCTCGCATCCTGCAGAACTTTCTTGAGATCGCCGCATGAGCTTTACCGTTTACCCCGCGCTGGATATCCGTGACGGCCGTGTCGTACGCTTGCTGCAGGGCGATTACGCCAAGCAGACCACTTACGGTGACGACGCCTTGCCGCGTGCGCAGGCATTTGCCGCCACCGGCGCCAGCTGGATGCATCTGGTCGATCTGGATGCGGCCAAGGCCGGTGGCTACACCTTGGCCCCGCTGCTGCAGCAGATCGCCGCGACCACGCCGCTGAAGGTGCAGACCGGCGGCGGCGTGCGGGGCCGCGACGACGTCGCCCGCATCCTTGATGCCGGCGCCAGCCGCGTGGTGATCGGCTCGCTGGCGGTGCGTCAGCCTGAGCAGGTGCTGGCATGGCTGGCCGAGTTTGGCGCCGAGCAGCTGACCATCGCGCTGGATACCCGCCAGGGTGAAGACGGTGTCTGGCGCCTGCCGGTACACGGGTGGACCGAGACTGCCGACGTCACTCTGGATGAACTGGCCAGCCGCTATGCGCAGGCCGGCATGAAGCACCTGCTGTGCACCGATATCTCCCGTGACGGCATGCTGTCCGGCCCCAACATCGCGCTGTACGCCCATCTGGCCAAGCTGCTGCCCGGCGTTGCCGTGCAGGCCTCCGGCGGCGTGCGCGATGCTGCCGACATCCGCGCCGCAAAGGCCGCAGGCTGCGGTGGCGCGGTACTGGGCAAGGCGCTGCTGGAAGGGCACCTGCAACTGGACGAGGCCTTGTCATGTTGAGCCGCCGCATCATTCCCTGCCTGGACGTGCGCGAAGGGCGGGTGGTCAAAGGCGTCAAGTTCCGCGACCACATCGACATGGGCGACATTACCGAATTGGCACTGCGTTACCGTGATCAGGGCGCTGACGAGCTGGTGTTCTACGATATTTCCGCCAGCCCGGAAGGGCGCTCGGTGGACCGCGCCTGGATCGAGCGGGTCGCCCGGCTGATCGATATCCCGTTCTGCGTTGCCGGCGGCATCCGCGACGTGGAAACCGCGCGCGACATCCTCAATGCTGGTGCTGACAAGATTTCAATCAACACGCCGGCGCTGGAGCGCCCCCAGCTGATCGAAGAGTTGGCCGACGCTTTTGGCCAGCAATGCGTGGTGGTGGGCATCGACTCCATCCGCGAGCCCGATGGCCAGTGGCGGGTGCGTTCCTATACCGGTGACCCAGCCAAGACCCGCGCTGAGGCCCGGCTGACCCTGGACTGGGTGCGCGAGGTGCAGCAGCGCGGCGCAGGTGAAATCGTGCTGAACTGCATGGACAGCGATGGGGTCCGCAAGGGGTACGATATTGCCCAGTTGCGCCAGGCCCGGGCGCTGTGCACGGTTCCGCTGATCGCCTCTGGCGGCGCGGGCACGCCGCAGCATTTTGCCGATGTGTTCGAACAGGCTGACGTTGACGGGGCTTTGGCCGCCAGTGTGTTCCACTCCGGCGCGATTGCCATTCCGGAACTCAAGCAGTTCCTGCGCGAACAACAAATCGAGGTTAGGGATGTCTACTGAAGTCAAACCGGTCGATCCGACCGCACTGGACTGGGAAAAGGTCAATGGCCTGATGCCGGTCATCATCCAGGACGCGGCCACGCTGCGTGTGCTGATGCTGGGTTACATGGACCGCGAGGCGCTGGACAAGACCCGCACCAGCGGCAAGGTGACCTTCTTCAGCCGCACCAAGAAGCGCCTGTGGATGAAGGGCGAGACCTCCGGCAACCATCTGGACCTGGTGGACATCCGCAGCGACTGCGACAACGACACCTTGCTGTTGACCGTGCGCCCGCACGGCCCCACCTGCCACACTGGCAGCACCAGCTGCTTCAGCGCCGCGCCGGGCAATTTCCTGGGCGCGCTGGATGCACTGGTCAAGCAGCGCGAGCATGACCGGCCGATCAACAGCTACACCACCAAGTTGTTCGAGCAAGGCCCACGCCGTATCGCGCAGAAAGTGGGCGAGGAAGGCGTGGAAACCGCATTGGCCGGCGTCGTACAGCGTGACGACGAGTTGCTGGGCGAATCGGCCGACCTGCTGTTCCACCTGATCGTGTTGCTGCGCTCACGCGGTCTGTCGCTGGAAGACGCGGTAGCCGTGCTGGAAGCCCGCCACGCCAAGGCTGCCGAAAAAGCCGCCAGCTGATGTAGTGCCGAGCCATGCTCGGCAAGGGCTTGCCCAACACCGGCAACGCACCGTAGCCCGGGTAAGCGCAGCGCACCCGGGGCTCTCCTCGAACAGGCACCGTAGCCTGAGTAAGCACCGTAGCACCGTAGCCCGGGTAAGCGCAGCGCACCCGGGGTCTCCTCGAACAGCCCCCGGGTGCGCAGCGCTTACCCGGTCTACAGTGGTCGCAGCGCGTGATTCCTGCCGACCTTGGTTCGCCAGCTGGCGCAACCCCGCTGCCGCATCCCGGGGCGATAATGGGCACCTGCCCACCGCCGCCGAGGACCCCATGCGCCCATCCCTGCTGACCACCGTGCTGCTGGCCTGCGCGCCGTTCGCCGCGAGCGCGTCGTGCATCGAAGGCGCGGTCTTCCTCGACAGCAATGGCAATGGCCAGCGGGATGCAGGCGAAAAGCCCTTGGCGGATATCCGCATATCCGATGGCGAGCACATCGTCAGCACCGGCAAGGACGGTCGCTATCAGCTGCCCGCATCCAGCCATCCCAATGTGTTCCTCATCAAGCCGGCCGGCTATAGCGCGACCAAGCGCAGCGACGGCTTGCCGGATATCTGGCGTCGGCAGGCAGGCGAGGGCGACGCGCAGTGCCGCCCGTTCGCACTGACGCCGGACAAAAGCGCCCCGAGCAGCTTCCAGGCATTGCTGGTGGCCGACAGCCAGACCAGCAGCGCGCTGGACGTAAGCTACTTCGAGCGTGACATCATCGAACCGCTGCGCGGCAAGCACCAGGCACGTTTGGGCATGACCCTGGGCGATATCACCAACGACGATCCCAGTCTTTATCCAGCCTTGACCAAGGCAGTGACGTCACTGGGCGTGCCCTGGCTGCACGTGCCGGGCAACCACGACATGGACCTGGGCGCGAGTACTGATGCCAACTCGCTGGACAGCTACCACCGCGCGCTAGGCCCCGACACCTACGCGTGGGAAGAAGCGTCGATGGTGTTCATCGGCATGGACGACATTCTTGCCCAGCCGGGCCAGAAGCCGGCCTATATCGGCGGGCTGCGCGAGGACCAGTTCGCCTTCCTCGAGGCCTACCTGCCCACCATCCCGAAGGACAAACTGGTGGTGCTGGGCTTCCACATTCCCTTGTTCGATCACGTCTATCGGGCCGAAGACCGTGCGCGTCTTTTCAAATTGCTGGAACAGGTGCCGCACCCGCTGATCCTCAGTGGCCACACCCATAACCAGAGCCAGAAGTTCTGGGGCGTGCAGGACGGTTGGAGCGGCGCCAAGCCGTTGCACGAATACAACGTCGGCGCTGCCTGCGGCGCTTTTTGGTCCGGGGTGAAGGATGCGCAGGGCATTCCTGATACCACCATGGCCGACGGCACGCCCAATGGCTACGGCCTGCTCAACATCCGCCCGCAAGGCCAGTACAGTGTCGAGTATCGCGTCGCCCGCGCTCCGGCAGATCAGCAGATCGCCCTGCACGCGCCGAAGGTTCTGCGCCAGGGCGCCTACCCGGCCTGGGGCATCTACGCCAACGTGTTCATGGGCTACGAAGGTTTGCCGGTGGAGTTCCGCGTAGACGGCGGCGACTGGCAACCAATGAAGCAGGTGCTGCAGCCGGACCCGCGCCTGCTGGTCGAAAACATCGCCGACGATCTTGCCGCGAACCTGCGCGGCTACGACCGCTCGCCGGAGGCCGTGCCGTCCAGCCATCTGTGGCGTGCAGCATTGCCGACCAAGCTGGCTGAGGGCGAGCACGAAGTCGAAGTGCGCACACGATTGAACGACATCGAATACCGCAGCAAAGCCCAGTACCGCTTACAACAAGCAACGCCGTGATAAACGAAACCGTGTAAGAGCGGCGTAAGCCGCCAAGCGAGTACTTCGTCCAATCACGAGCCGGTCTGCCGCCATCGTTCCCGTTGCGGTCAGCAGGGCCAGGCCGCGCTCGTTGCCGCCAAGCGCGTTCGCCTATTTGTGATTGCCCGCGCCAGTGTCGGCTTCGGCCGGCGCTGCACGGGGCTGATGCACAAACGGATATGGCACCGGCTGCGTCTCAGGCAAGCTTGCACGCCATCGCCCCCACACCTGCGCGATGTCCTTGCCCATCTCGAACTGCGGCACCGACGGCCGCTCGCCTTCCTCGCGCTCACGTATGCGCACGGTGGTGGCGGCCATATCGAACGCCTGCGTCAGGTCGGTGGTGGCGTTCAACGCTTCTACCAGGAAGGCGCGTCCAAACCAGGTGGCGCTGTCCGTGTTGCCGCAGCCAAAGGAAGGCCGGTCGCGACGGGCAGCCGCAATCACCGCATGTTTTGGCGAGCGGAGTGCCTGGACGAACGCGCCGGAATAGCATGCAGATACGACGATCACGGCGTTGCCGATCCCAGCCTTGTCGAGCATGCGTGCCAACTCATCGGGTGCAAGATATTCCTCCTGTCCCGGGCCGGTATGCAGGTAGACGCTGTTGTCGTCCAGGCCATGGCTGCTGAGGTAGAGGAACAACACGTCCTCATTCGGGTCCAGCACTTTGCCCAACGCGTTGAGCGACTGGCCGATAGTCTGGCGGGTAGCCCGTGGCATCGCCGGATCGCCACCGGCAGTAGCCGGGTGGTTGATCAAGCTCAGCATGCGCCCCTCGGCGTTCCAGCGCTTCGCCGACAGCTGCTGCAGGTACAGCACCTCATTGCGGAACACGTCTTCATCCGCGTCGCCGGCTACGCCCAGGATGTACATATCCGGCGTGCCGGGCCGCTGGGTGGGGAGGCGTGATATTTCTGCGTCCAGCAACGCGGCTTGCTGGTTCGCCTGTTTGATGCTGGGTTGGGCAGATGCCGCGTTGCCGATCGTCACGGAAGCGAGCAGGGCAGTCGCAATAGCGGTAGTTCGCAAGCGTGATAACAAATTCAGGGCGAGCGTTGCCGAAGTGGACATGGTGGCATCCTTGCAAGGTTGATGAAGCGTTGCAGGCTGGCGGTCGCTATGCAACAGGACGATGCGGACAGGAGGGGGCGTTCCCAATTTCACGTAGATGCACGCCATACTGGTTTGGTGCGCGGTGTTCATCTCGCTGCTTGCCGATTTGCCCGTCTTGCTCCACGGGTGCGTCGAGATAGCATCAATCAGCTGGTTATTAAAGTCACTTTTGTCCTTGATGTTATCCGAGAAAACATGATTTTTCGTTGAGGTAAAAAATTTTCAGAGAAACTTCGCCAAATGGAACGATTGTTTGTCAGTGGTGAGCGTTTGCCGCCAGCGCCGCGGAAACGTGCATCGTTGCGATAAGCGTTCTGAAATGTCTTGCATAAAGCGAAGTGCATTTACAGCGAATCGGCCAAATTTGTGAGTGTTTAATTGTTCGTGTAGGGGCATGCTGGAAGCGTGAACCTTGTGAATTTGCGAAATGATATCTGCGGCTTTGATCATCAACAGCGTAAGCCGTATTGGCCGACGCCTTCAAGGATATTTGATTTGTGCTTGACGTCGCCCGCATTGGGGGCGGGGTTATTTTGTTTAGTTGGGTAGTAGATGGATCGTGTTCTTGGCTTTTTTTGTGCTTCTGGGGAGGCGATTGCGCGTTCTTTCGATGTGCGATCGAGACAAGCGGCGGCTGATAGAGTGAATGGATATTAATATCCGGCCGCTCATCACTCCTTCTGTTCGTTTCTGGGTGACAGACTAAGTTGGCTAGAAGCTTCTAGGCGATAAGTACTGTTCCGAACTGGCCCGCTAAGTACATTGCGAGACAGATAACGTTGGTGCCGTCTGCCAGGTTCTGGTCCGGTTTCATGGCCGGGAAGAGGGGGGCGGTTGCCTTGGCACAGAGGTTTGCACGGAACCTTTTTGTCATCGATTGCGATCCCAAGAATCCTCTAGTTGTGCGCGATCCAAAAGTTGCGCTCGATGTTGGGAGCAAATCAATGCAGGCGTAAGGGTCAAGGTGGAGCTACCTTCGCCGGGGAAAGAGCCAGTTTGGCTATGCGAAGGCGAGCCATGGCGGCTGGGCCAAGGATTCAGTGCGGAGGTCGATCCTGCTTATCGCCAGAGTTATGAACGTGTGAAGCGGCAGCTGTTGCCGAAGATTGGAGCAGTAAACTCCAGATCGGAAAGTTTCAGCTGGCAGAACAAATTCTTGGGTGAAAGTTCGGGCTTTCATCTGGCAATCAGTTATGTCGTCTCAATCGCGTCGATAGGGAATGTCCGATTTATTGATCGGCGCCTCTGTTGGATTAATTGTTCTCTTGGCTTCTTGGGCT
This sequence comes from Stenotrophomonas sp., assembly GCF_032061965.1. GTDB lineage: Bacteria > Pseudomonadota > Gammaproteobacteria > Xanthomonadales > Xanthomonadaceae > Stenotrophomonas. The sequence goes on from NZ_DAMBEF010000006.1 coordinate 101,348, forward strand.
GCATGTGAATCTGTATTTCTGTTTCCCTGTGATCCTTGGCTAAGTAATTCTTTTCGAGGTAATCGAACGTTGTAATAGCGGGCTAGCGAGGGATTTCGCGTGATTAAAAAAATGGATTTTTCTTGTCTTGATTTCAACGTTTTCAGCGGCATTTGGCGACGACCCGATCCGGGAGTTGGAAGGATCGTAATCTTTGGTTCAGTGATTGCAATCGGCCTTGGTTCTGGCATGGGCAGGGCAGCAGCTGCTTCGAGAACAGAAGCTATTGTTTATCACGACAACACAACCAAGTGGGTGCTGGGTCAAGTAGCCAGCAGAACCGTCAATGGGATTGTTGCTGAGCAGATTACCTACGACGCCACCACCGCGCTTCCGCTACAGTTCCGAGCGTTCGGCAAGCTCAAACAAACGCTGACCTATAACAGTGACGGCACAATGGCGACCTCCAAGGATGGCAACAACAACGTCACTAAGTTGTCCGGTTGGAAACGTGGCATCCCAAAGTTGATTGCGTTCGCCGACGGAAAGACGCGATCAGCGGTAGTGAATGACAAAGGCTGGATCACCCGGGTTACCGACGAGAACGGTTTTACAACCCATTACGGCTATGACGCCATGGGGCGTTTAGCCAGGACGACTTATCCTGCAGGAGACGCAGTTACTTGGAACATTACTGCCCAATCCTTCGCGCAGGTCTCAACCTCTGAGTACGGAATTCCCGCGGGTCACTGGCGACAGACAGTAAGGACCGGTGCTGGAACGAAGGTCAGCTACTTCGACGCGTTGTGGAGACCCTTGCTCGTGCGCGAATACGACAACGGCAATGTTGCCGGTACCCAGCGTTTTACAGGCTACGAGTACGATCACGAGGGCCGCGTCGTCTTCACCTCCTATCCCTCCGCGGCGAGTAATCCATATAAGGGAGTCTGGACCACGTATGACGCGCTCGGGCGAGTGCGCTCGGTTGCGCAAGATTCCGAACAGGGGCTGCTAAGCACTACTACGTCGTATTTGAGCAACACTTCCGGTGCGTATACGCTTGTCACCGTTCCCGGCGGTGGTCAGACCCGCACTTGGTACCAAATGTTCGACAAGCCCAGCTATGACGCACCGGTCAAGATTACCCATCCGAAAGGGGCTGTCACTAACATAAATCGCGACGTTTTAGGCAAGCCGACATCGATTATGCGCGGCAACAGCACAGGCTCGGTGCAGGTCACTCGCACTTATACCTACAACGCCAATCAAGAACTCTGCCGTGTGGTAGAACCAGAAACTGGCACCACTTTGATGGGCTATGACACCGGCGGCAACCTCACATGGTCAGCTAGCGGATTGGGCGCTACTTTCGCCTGCCACGCCACCGGCCAGACCACCGCCATTCTGGCGCGAACCGCTGCCCGCACCTATGACCTGCGCAATCGCCTCAAGACGCTGAAGTTTCCGGATGGCCGGGGCAACCAAACCTGGACTTACACTCCCGACGGCTTACCCAATATCGTGCTTGCCGATAATGACGGTACCAACCTGATCACCACCCGGTACACGTACAACAGTCGGCGCATGTTGACGGAGGAACGGATGCTATGGAACCGTATAAGCTGGCCTATCACTTACACCTACAACGCCAATGGTCACCTGAGCGCCGAGAAATATCCTAATGGGCAGAGTGTGGCGTTCGCACCCAATGCGCTTGGTCAACCCACCCGGGCGGGCACCTTTGCCACCGGGGTGAGCTACTACCCCAACGGTGCCATCAAGCAGTTCACCTACGGCAATGGCATCGTCCACACGATGACGCAGAACGCACGACAGCTGCCGATCCGCAGCACGGACTGCGTGGTGGTTGGCTGTACGGCGGCTGCCGACAAGCGATTGGACTTGAGCTACGGCTTTGACAAGAACGCAAACGTCAGCCAGATCACCGACCACATCTCTGGGCGTCAGAATCGCAGCATGGCGTATGACGGGTTGGATCGCCTGACCTCGACCACCTCCGCGATGTTCGGTACGGCCACTTATGCCTACGACGTGCTCGATAACCTGACACGGGTCAACGTTGCCGGGGGCAGTGCAGCCCGCAATCATTTCTATTGCTATGACGCCAAGTGGCAGCTGACCAATGTCAAAACGGGCAGCTGCAGTGGTGCCAGCGTGATTGGTCTGGGTTACGACGTACAGGGCAATCTCAACAACAAGAACGGCAAGGTCTTCAACTTCGACTTTGGCAACCGCTTGCGCGGTGTTAATGGCGTTGCCAGCTATGTCTACGATGCTGCGGGGCGGCGCGTTCGCGACTACACCACGGCGAGCAAGTACAGCCTGTACGCCCAAGACGGGCGCCTGATGTATACGAGCGACAATCGGTTGGGTGTCAGCACACAGTATGTCTACTTGGGAGGAAGCCTGGTCGCGTTCCGCGAAGCGGTAGGCACGGTCATCACGCCGAAGTACCAGCACACCGACGCACTGGGCAGCCCTATCGCGGTGACTGGTGCAAATAAGGCGATACTGGAACGCAGCGAGTACGAGCCGTATGGGCAGGTGGTAAACGCAACGGCGAAGGATGGCCCTGGATTCACGGGCCATGTGCTGGACGCGGCCACTGGCATGAACTACATGCAGCAGCGCTACTACGATCCGCAGATCGGCAGGTTCCTGTCGGTGGACCCGGTGACTCCGCACGATAACGGCGATATGCGCTTTTTCAATCGCTACGTCTATGCATTGAGCAATCCATATAAGTTCACCGATCCAGATGGCCGTTGCCCATTGCCAGGATATAGCCTTTGCGGAAAATCATTTGAAACTATAGTGGCCCAAAGCGGCCATGCTGAAGATTTTGGCCCCCCCGCGAGTGGTCCAGTCAGTGGCAGCGGTTGGGGGCGCCAGCTAAGCCATCCCTATGTTGTCGGTCGTGAGGGAACTATAGTGCCGCCGGGCCCGGGGGGCAGCAGGGGTAAAGCTATCGAAGATCGTATTCCCGCAATGCACACCATGGGAACAATGCACGACAAGTTCGTGGATTTCGCCACTGGGCTTGGGCTCCCTGACTCAGCGGTAAATATTCCTTCGATGGTGCCGGCTTATGGCCTGGCAGTTTCAGCGGAGACGATAAATAGTTCGGTGTCGATTCTTAATAGAACGTTTGGATCTGATATGCCCGAACCTTTCGTGCATTCTCATAGTGAATCTTTCGAAGATCAGCAAGAAGAGTTTTATAAAAAAACTCGCGAGAGGGACTCTTACTACAAATGAGAATAATATTAATCTTCTCTGTGTTCTTCTTTCTTTCTTTGGTGATTCAAGGGTGTGATTTGCTGGCCGCAAAGTATGTGGATGCGACGGAAGATGCTGGGGTGCGTGAGATTATTTCGACGAGTGGTAAGACAAAAGTCAATTTGCTGATGATGGGCGTTGACTCGTATCCATCAAAAAAGAAGGTTGTGTACTACGTTCTGGTTCCAGCACCAGGTTTCGTGGGTCCGGAGGTTCTCTCTAGCTCTGTTTTGCCAAGAGGGACAAGCATTCAGATAACGGGAGCACAAAGGTGTGTGAACTGTTCACCAAATCGTGTGAGACTCAGTTTGAAGGCTGACGGAATTGTTGCGGAAGAGCCGGTTTACATGGATGCCGAATGGATTGGTTTTATAGAGTAATAATCGCGGGGTAAGGGCGGACATGGCTGCATGCTGAGGTTGGCTTTCGAGCTATGAGAATTCGTAGCGTCGACTTTCCAGAATTGATGGTGCGCCAATTTTGAGTTTTTTGGTTATTGTCTGTGGGTTCTCAGCAAGAATTTCAATCTGACGTCGCATGCTCTCTAATTATTCGTCGCCAATGCTGACTAAAGTGCCGAACTAGGCGCAATTCGTCTGATCTCCTAGGCTCGGAATGCGGGCTGGTTACATGGCATGGCGCAGGTGGGATTTATGATTATTTGACTGCATGAGCAGCGAGTATGGGGTAATACTGCCATCTGATGAGCGACCTTCGGCGTGCGCGTGTGTCTATTTAAATAATGTTTGGCTGGAGATTTCTCGGGGCTTATTGTCGGTTTTTATACAGATCTCTGGTGATGTGGGTAAATGGTAGAGTCGTCAGTGCTATTTAATGACGAATCGTTTTTATATGTTGGTTGGCTATGGTCTAGATGAGATTGGAGAGTGCTGAGTGTTGGCGCTTTGGTAGCTTGATTGGAATCATTGAAGGGTGGGTGATGCGTAAATTCCTTTTCGCTTTATTCGTAATTTTTTCAATCTCCAAATCTAATGCTCAAGGTGTACATTCACCGTCGCTTGCGGCTGCTGACAGGATTCGTCATTCATCAATCGTCGCTCCAGTTGAGGGTAGCTTTGTGGGTGAGATGGTCAGCGACGGAAGTGGCGCGCTTGAGATAGTTCAAACAGATATAGATATTCCTGGGAACAACGCGATTCCGGTGCGTGTGAGTAGGCGTTTTATTCCAGGAAATTATGGAAAAACAAATATATTTGTGAATTGGGAGCTCGATTTGCCCCACGCGTATGGCGTTTTCTCTCGGCTGGCTCCCCCCACCGGCTGGGCGGTAGGCTGGCCCGCGCCAAATCGGTACAAGCGTTGTTCGCTCTTCAGTACTCCAGCAGGCATTTCCTTCCAAGGGGGGCAATGGGATGCCGACGAATACTGGAATGGGAATTTCATTCATGTGCCTGGATCCGGGGACCGTGAGCTTTTAGCAAGAGGTAAGTACTCCCATGTGCCAAGCGACGGTTTCTCCTATCCAATAGTGACTAAGGAAGGAGACGCGGTGCGGTGCGTTGCACTTTCGACAACAAGTGAAGCTGGCTCGCGAGGAGAAGGTTTTGAGGTCGTCTCGTCTGACGGATTGATCTACACGCTAAACCATATGGTGAGCAAAATTCATAGTACCCTAAAGAAATCAAATCCCCTGCCAAAGAATTTATTAGGGAGAGCGAGTCTCAATTCTGCCAATTTTGAAATCTCGCCTTTAGTTTCAAACAACTATGTGCTCGCCAGAGTGCAGGTAAAAATTTTCCCAACGAAGGTGAGCGACCAGTTCGGAAATTTCGTTGAATACAACTGGAGTTCAAAAAACCCGTCGCAACTTCTTAGCATTGTGGCAAGTGACGGTAGGGCTATTTATTTCAATTATGATGATGCAAAAGCCGATTATGTTTCGACAATCACGGACGGGTCTCGTGTTTGGTCCTATGTTTCTGATCATGGGGATGCGGGGTTCCCGGTAACTTATCCGGATGGATCAAGGTATTCATTCTCTTTGGAGGCTCTGCATCGAGCATCCGCGCGTCCAATTTTTGCTGGTTGTGATGAGCATCGTTTTACGCCGGGGAGCTTTGTTGGGACGGTAACGGGGCCATCCGGCGTGTCTGTCGAATTTACACTTTCAAAGATCGAGTTTGGAAGGTCTTGGGTGCCGCGCGGATGTAATATAGACGTTGATGGCAACGAAAGTATTAAAGAGCATTTCATCCATACTTCGCTGGCATTAGTAAAGAAAGTCGTAAAAGGGCCTGGCTTGGCCAAGGGTGGGTTGATTTGGAATTATGAGTATGGACCCGCAAATAATTGTTGGTCGCCGGGTGGTTTCGGCGTTGATGGAAATGCATGTACCGCAGCTTCGCCAACTACGCGCACAGTTTCGGTGGTGGATCCCCGGGGGGGCATAACTCGAAGAACTTTTAGTAATAGATTTAGGGGGAACGAAGGGTTGCTGCTTCGTGAGGAATATGGGGTGAGTGGTGCTGCTGTTCTAAGAACTGTAGAGTACACGTACGGAAGCGTCGAGGCGGCTCCTTATAGGGCCTATAACGGGATATCTATAAGGAATGTGGGTGATTACGACACTACAAGCTTCTTTCGGCCCATTTCAGAGGTGAGAACCAGTGAAAATGGGAGGGCGTATGTTTGGCGCGTAGCATCAGACTGCGACGGCAATTCTTACTGCTTTGATACAAGGGGTCGGCCGGTTAAGGTGGTTAAAGAGAGCTTTCGTTAGCAATGGCTTATTTTCTTTTTTAGGATTTCCTAGTCATTTGACTGTATGTAATATTTTTTTGATCGCCTTCTGGAGGGGCTGAATGAAGATTGGTTCGTGTCATCGGCCGACAGCGGAGCACAGGTCGATGAGTAGCTGCGCGAGAAATGTGCAAAGAGGCGTTTGGAATGGTCCGCTAGGGAATTCGCCCTGAAATACACGTCCCACGCGAATGCCAAGGTGTTGTAGAACGCCGAATTTTCTATTTTGAAATGCACCGGGAGGAGGCATCAGTCAGCCGGAAACGCTTTCAGCGCAGCCCACACGACCGGCTTTGCCCATTCGGGTACCTGCCCGAACTCTTCCTGTTCGGTCGGGCAGAGGATGCGTCCCCGGTGTACTTCCAGCGCCAGGATTGGCTCAACTTGGCCATCGGCATCCGGCGGGCGGCTGTTGTCGTAGACGTGCAGGGTGGTGAGGTGCGGCAGCAGGTCGATCAGGTTGGTGCGGGAGCTGTCGTAGCGATGGCGGATTTTTTCTTCGGGAATGTCATGCCCGCCGGCGGCGACACGTTCGGCTACGCGCTGGAGGTGCAGCTCGATGCTTTCCAGCCCGCAGAACCAGATGGTGACCTCATGCTGCTGGCAGGCCTCGCGGAGCAATTTGGGAATGGTGTTGGCCCCCAGCGTGGTTTCGAAGGCATAGTCCCGGTCGTTCGCCATGGCCTCTTGCAGGCGGCGTGTGCCTTCCTGCCAGGCGGCGGCATTGGCTTCGGGTAACGGCCAGCCGCGCTCCACCAACTGTCGGGTGAAGGCGTCCGGGTTGAACCAAGTGGCTCCGTCCTGCTGCAGCATCATGCCCAGCAGCGAGCTTTTGCCGGCGCCGTTGACGCCGGCCAACACCAGAATGCGCGCCACCGGTTAGAGCGACTTGCCGGGGGTGAGTTTGAGGCCGCGGCGGGCAGGGCGGTTCAACGCCTTGGCAAGGCTGTGGCCATCGTTGAGCACGGCCAGGTGGGCGTCGAATTCGGTTTGCAGCTGCTTGAGCGACTGGGCGCGCTGGGTGGCTTCGGAAGCGCTGGCGGCCTGGGTAACCAGGCGTTGGTATTCCTCGGCCGATACCACTACCGCCTGTGGGTGGTTGTGGTTGGTGACTACCACTGCGCCGAGTTTGGTGACCTTGCGCATCAGCTCCGGCCAGCCCTTGGCCTTGACGTCGCTGGCGGGCGTCTTTTCAAGCTGCTGCAGGGTGAGGGAGAGGTCCATGGTGGCGGTCCGTTGGTGGGTATTGGGAAAATATCCCAAATTGCCCTAAATGGGAAATTTTGGATATTTATTGTTCAGGTGGGGCGGAGTGTTGGTGGTGCGTTCGGGTTTGGAGGGGCTGTTGTTGGGGATTTTGGTTGCTCATGGCGGTCTTGTGGCTCGGGTTGCAGGTTCGGGCCCGAAGCGGGAAGCCGAAAGCGGCCCTCACCCCAACCCCTCTCCCGTGAACGGGAGAGGGGCTTAGTAAGAAGAGGCCCTCACCCCAACCCCTCTCCCGCAAGCGGGAGAGGGGCTTTAGAAAGCAGAACGCCCGGTGCAGTGCACCGGGCGTTCTGTTGTCTCAAGCATCAGCAGAGGCGTGGATCAGCCGCCGCGCGGGCCGCGGTTGCCGCCACCACCCGGACGACCGCCGCCACCGGGGCGGCCTGCGCCGCCAGGGCGGTTGCCACCCGGGCGTGGGCCGCCGGCCGGACGACCGCCCGGTCCACGGTTGCCGCCGCTCGGGCGATTGCCCGCCGGGCGTGCGCCGTACGGGCTGAAGCCCGGGTTGGCGTGGTCGGACGGGAAGCTCGGGGCGTTGCCCGGATGACCGTAGGGATGCTTGCGCTGCTGACCCTGGCCCTGACCGGCACCTTGGCCGCCGCCCTGCGAACGCCCCTGACCGGGGCCGCCACGGCCGGCACCAGCTGCGCCACCCGGGCGCGGCTTGCCGTACGGGCGTGCCTGGCCATCAGCGGCCGGGCCGCGGCCCGGACCCCGGTTGCCACCGGGGCCACGGCCTGCGCCGGGGCCTGCATTGCGGTGGCCGCTCGGGCCGGTGCTCACGCCGTCCGGCACGTACCAGGTACGGAACGCAGCGGGGTTGCCTTCCGGCAGGCTGCGGTCGCCGCTGGGCTTGCGCTGCTTGAACGGCTTTTGCGATTGCTTGGCCGCGGCTTCGCCGCTGACCGTCAGGCCGCCCTTGTTGAAGCCGCCGCCCTTGCCGCCACGGCCACGGCCGCGGTCTTCACGGACGTTGTCGAAGCGGCGCAGTTCGCGGCCTTCGTCAGCGGTGTTGTGGCCGTTGACGTAGGCGTTGCCGCGGCCGCCTTCGCGCGAGACGCGCAGGGCGGTCTTGGCGGCGCGACGCTGGCCGATCACCGGCTGCAGGGTCAGGGCCGACGGGGTGCCTTCTTCCAGCTTCAGCTGGGTGCGCAGCGCGTCGACCTGCTGCTCGGTTAATTCGGTGGACTGGCCACGCAGCAACTCGCGCGGCAGTTCGATCTTGCCGTAGCGGGTGCGCTTCAGGCGGCTGACCTGGCAGCCCTGTGATTCCCACAGGCGGCGCACTTCGCGGTTGCGGCCTTCCTTCACCACCACGCGGAACCAGTCGTGCGAGTCGGTGCCGCCAATGCGCTCGACTTCATCGAACTTGGCCGGGCCGTCTTCCAGCGCAACGCCACGGGCGAGGCGGTCGACGATGTTGTCCGGCACCTTCTCTTCGCCTTCCGGGGCACGCACGCGCACCACGTACTCGCGCTCCACCTCGAACGAGGGGTGCATCATCGCGTTGGCGAGTTCGCCGTCGGTGGTGGCCAGCAGCAGGCCGGTGGTGTTGATGTCCAAGCGGCCGATCGCGATCCAGCGTGCGCCCTTGAGCGGCGGCAGTGCTTCGAACACGGTCGGGCGGCCTTCGGGATCGTCACGCGTGGTGACTTCGCCTTCGGGCTTGTTGTAGATCAGTACGCGCGACGGGTCGGTCAGCGCGCTGGCCACGAAGCTGCGGCCATCCAGGTCAATCTTGTCGCCGCTCTTGATCGACTGGCCGGTCTGGGCGATTTCGCCATTGACCTTGACCAGGCCGTCGGCGATGCGCTGTTCCAGCGCACGGCGCGAGCCCAGCCCGGCCTGGGCCAGGACCTTGTGCAGGCGTTCTTCAAGCTTGGGCTGTTCGGTGCTGGCTTCGCGCTTGAGCGAGAGCTTGTTCAACGACAGCTTGCGGGGGGTGTCACTCATCTATTTGCTCCGGCCGGCGTTTTCTGCGTCGGCCTCAGGTTCGGGATCGGCTTCGTCAACAGCCACGGTCGTCGTCGCGACGGCGTTGTTTCCGGTGTCTTCCACTTCCGCCGCGCGCTCTCCCGGCGCGGCGTCGGGTTCGCCCGTGAGGGCGGTGTTGCTGGCCTGGTCATCGGAATCGTTCGACTCTGATGCGTCGGCGGTATCTGGGGTGCCATCCGCGTCGGCTGCGTCGCTTTCAGGCGTTGCAGCGCCGGCGGTGAGCGGGGCGGCCGGTTGGCCGTCGCCATCCAGCGGCAGTTGTGGCTCAAGTTCGCCGATGTCACGCAGCTCGGACAGGGGCGGCAGTTCGTCCAGGCGCTTGAGCCCAAAGTAATCCAGGAAGCCCTTGGTGGTGCCAAACAGGGCAGGCTTGCCAGGTACGTCGCGGTGGCCGATGACCCGGATCCATTCGCGCTCTTCCAGTGCCTGGATGATGTTGCTGCTTACTGCCACGCCGCGCACCTGCTCGATTTCGCCGCGGGTGATGGGCTGGCGGTACGCAATCAGCGCCAGGGTTTCCAAGGTGGCGCGGGTGTAGCGGGTCTTGCGCTCGGTCCACAGCCGGGACACCCAGCCGTGCACTTCATTGGTGATCTGGAAGCGGAAGCCGGAGGCAACCTCCACCAGTTCCACGCCGCGCCCGCTGCAGCCTTCGCGCAGCAACTCCAGTGCGCGCTCGATGCTGCCCGGCGGCGCCGGTTCGTCTTCGGGAAACAGACCCTGCAGTTGCGCCAGGGTCAGCGGCTGGCTGGAAGCCAGCAGCGCGCCTTCGACTATGCGGTTGATCAGCGGTTGATCCATGCGTCCTGTTGCTTGTTCAGGCGGGGTCGGTAGCGTCGGCATCATCGAACTCGCTGGAGAATGACAGCGGTGCGTTGGTGTTGCCGGCGGCGAGGGACTTCACGTAGATCGGGGCAAGCGGTGCTTCCTGCACGATGTCCAGCAATTGCTCCTTGGCCAGTTCCAGCATGGCCAGGAAGGTCACCAGCACGCCAAGTCGTCCCTCTTCGGCGGTGAACAATGTTTCAAAACGGTAGAACTTGCCGTCTTCCAGGCGGCTGAGCATTTCCCCCATGCGCTGGCGCACGCTCAGGGCTTCGCGCTTGATCGCGTGGCCGCTGAACAGCTCGGCGCGCTTGAGTACGTCATGCAGCGCCATCAGCATTTCCTTCAGTTCCACCGGCGGCGGCAGCTTGATCGCTGCGCGTTCGGGGACGAAGGCATGAGCCAGGCTGGTATCGCGGTCCTGGCGGGGCAGGGTGTCGATGTCCTCGGCAGCCTGCTTGAAACGTTCGTATTCCTGCAGCCTGCGCACCAGCTCGGCGCGCGGGTCGGCTTCCTCACCTTCCACGCTGGGGGGGCGTGGCAGCAGCATGCGTGACTTGATCTCGGCCAGCATCGCGGCCATGACCAGGTATTCGGCGGCCAGCTCGAAGCGCAGCTCCTGCATCACGTTGATGTATTCAACGTATTGCTTGGTGATCTCGGCGACCGGGATATCAAGGATGTCCAGGTTCTGCCGGCGGATCAGGTAAAGCAGCAGGTCAAGCGGGCCTTCAAAGGCGTCAAGTATGACTTCCAGCGCGTCCGGCGGGATGTACAGATCCTGCGGGATCTGCAATACCGGTTGACCATGCACCATCGCCAGCGGCATTTCCTGCTGCTGCGGAACGTGGGGCGGCGCTGGCGGGTTCGCGACGTGCGCGAGTTCGGAAGTCATCAGGTCGACATAGGTATTGCGAGCCTTACGCGCCCCGGGGTTACGGTCCGGGATGGTTCCTGCCCTGGTATTGCGATCCATGCGCGCTGGCCGGCGCGCTTCCACACATCAACAACACGGCGTGCCGCATTGGAGCGGCACATCATTACGAGGAGGTCGTCATACGCGGTCCGGGAGGGTGAGCCTCGGTAGCGCGACGGGGCGTTGGCCTGCCGTCGCACCGAGCCGCTACTGGCCGGCCGTGTGCAATGCGTAAAGAGTAATCGTCGCAGGCAGGCCATGTCCAGTCTTGTGACGCTAGACTGGACACCTTTCCATTCAGCGGACAGGAGAACAGGCCCGTGTGGTACGTGATTGAAGGCTACGACGGCGAGCAGGTGCTGGAAGCACGCCTGCAGGCCAGGGCGGCGCATCTGGGCCGTTTGACGACCCTGCTGGACCAGGGCAGGTTGCTCCTGGCCGGTCCATGTCCTGGCATTGACGCCGAAGACCCGGGCCCGGCCGGCTTCAGTGGCAGCGTGGTGATTGCCAGTTTCGAGGACCTGGCCGCAGCCCGGGCCTGGGCGGAGGAAGATCCCTATGTGGCTGCCGGCGTCTACACCCGGGTGGATGTACGCCCGTTCCGAAAGGTGTTGCCATGAGCCGCGTTGAACGGATCGAGCAGGCGTTGCAACAGGCGTTGGCGCCGCAACTGCTGCAGGTACGGGACGATAGCGCCCGGCATGCCGGCCACGAAGGCGCGCGCGATGGGCGCGGTCACTTCAAGGTAATGGTGGTCAGCGACCAGTTTGCCGGTAAGGCCCCGCTTGCGCGGCACCGCATCGTATATGCGGCATTGGGCGAGATGATGCAGACCGACATCCATGCCTTGTCGATCAAGGCGCTGACGCCCACCGAACAGGCCGCACTCAGCTGAACGACGGGGTTTCGCAAAAATGAATGGACAGGAATTGTCTGTTCAGGACATCCTGCGATAACAAACTCTTTACACAGTGTCCTGAAAACGTTTACAGTCGTGCCCGACCCCGAAACGCGGAGGGCACGGCGGTGGCGAAGTCGGCAATCACCATCAAGGATGTTGCCAGAGAGGCGAATGTCTCTGTCGCCACCGTGTCGCGGGCGCTCAATGGCCACGACAATGTCGCCGAGCCGGTGCGCAAGCTGGTGCGGGAAGTCGCCAAGCGACTGCGTTATACCCCGCATGCCGCCGCCCGCAGCCTGAGCAGCCGAAGTACCCAGACCCTTGGGGTGGTACTGCCCGACCTTTACGGCGAATTTTTTTCCGAACTGATGCGTGGTATCGACGGCGTGGCAACAGCCCATCGCTGGCATCTGCTCGTGTCCAGCTACCACGGTGACGCAGAGCAGCGTGGCGCGGTGTTGCAGGCCATGCGTGGCCGGGTGGATGGCGTGCTGGTGCTGTCACCGTATGCCAGTGACACCGACGTGCTGGTGGAAGACCTGCCGGTGGATATTCCCTGCGTCCTTATCAATACGCCGCTGATCGATGCGGCTCGGCCGGTTTTCAGTATCGACGACCACGCCGGAGCGATGGCAATGACCTCGCACCTGCTGGCATCGGGTTACCGCCATATTGCGTTTATCGGCGGCCCGGACCGCAACCATGATGCGCAGGAGCGCTTGCGTGGGTTCCGCGATGCGATGGCCGCATTTGGCGAGCAGGCCAAGGCCATCGAGCTGCCTGGCGCTTTCGATGAGGCGTCAGGACATCAGGCGGGCTTGGCCCTGCTGGCATTGCCGCAGTTGCCCGATGCGGTGTTCGCCGCCAACGACATGATGGCCCTTGGGTGCCTGTATGCATTCCAGCAGGCTGGTGTGCAGGTGCCCCAAAAAGTGGCACTTGCAGGGTTTGATGACATCCCTCTGGCGCGCTTTGTTCACCCGTCCTTGACAACGATGCAGGTGAGCATCGCAGGACTTGGTGAGCAGGCGATGACGCATCTGCTGCAGCTGATACAGGATCCAGAGTCGATGAACGCTCCTGGTCTGACGTTGGTTCCAAGCCTTGTCGTGCGTGATTCCACTACCACGCGCGACCCTTCTTGAATGCTGGACCCGGCGATAGACCGGGCTGACAAACAACCTTCACCGGCGCTACGCCGCCACCTTGGGAGAGGTGAAACATGAAAAAGATTTCAAGGACGTCCACGCCCACACGCAAGTTGCTCAGCTGCGCGTTGGCCAGCTGCCTGCTGCTGGGCGCAGCGCCTGCGTTCGCGCAGAGCACCGGTGCCACCATCCGCGGTCAGGTAATGGCTGACTCGGCGCCTGCCGCGCAGGCCCAGGTAACCGCGACGAACATGGCGACCGGTTTGACCCGCAGCGTGCAGAGCACGGCCAATGGCGGTTACTCGCTGGCTGGCCTGCCGCCGGGCACCTACAAGGTGGATGTCAACGCTGGCGGCAAGACCACCACCCAGAACATCACCGTAGCGGTGGGGCAGACCGCCACGGTCAACCTGGGTGTGGGTGGCGTGGCTGAAACCGCCGGTGGTGCGGCTACCACGCTCGATGCAGTGCAGGTGACTGCGCAGGCGGCGGTGGAGACCAAGACCTCGGAGGTTGCAACCTATATCACCCAAAAGCAGATGCAAGCGTTGCCGCAGAACTCGCGCAACTTCCTGGCATTCGCGGATGTGGTTCCTGGCGTGACCTTCAACACGGGCAATGAGGGTTCCACTTCCATTCGTAGCGGCGCGCAATTGTCCAACGGCGTCAACGTGTTTATCGATGGCGTAGGACAGAAGGACTACATCCTCAAAGGTGGCATCACCGGCCAGGATTCCAGTCGCGGCAACCCGTTTCCGCAGCTGGGCATTGCCGAGTACAAAGTGGTGACCTCCAACTACAAGGCCGAATACGACCAGCTGAGCAGTGCTGGTATTACGGCGGTCACGCGATCCGGTACCAACGAGTTCCATGGCGACTTCTTCTGGGACAACGTTGCCAGCGGCTGGGTGGCTGACACGTTGCGTGAGAAGGACGGCAGAGACACCAAGGCACGGACGCATGATGAGCAGTACGGTGTCGCCCTGGGCGGGCCCTTGATCAAGGACAAACTGCACTTCTTTGTGACTTATGAAGCAAAGGATCGCAGCGACTCGCGGCAAGTGATCCCGGGTCGGCAGTACTCGATCGAAGATCTGCCGGAGCGGTTCCAGGATGAGGCGCGTGCCACCAACAATGCCCCGTTCAAGGAAGACCTGTATTTCGGGAAGCTGAGCTGGACTCCGGGCGACGCGCATCTGGTCGAACTGACCATGAAGCGCCGCGAAGAAGATGAGGTTACCGGCGTCGGTGGAGTCAATCTTGCTTCCTACGGCACCTTGAAGACCGGTGAAGAAACGCGTATCGATCTGCGCCACCAGTTCAATGCAGAGAACTGGATGAACGATGCCCACATCACCTATGAGGATGCCAGTTTCGCCCCGCGCCCCATCACCATTGCCAATGGTTACAAGTTGTTTGTCCCGCGCCGTGGCGAAGAGGCAAACAATAATCCGGCAATGGAAGAAGTCATCAATCTGGGCGGTGGTGGCGATTACCAGGATAAATCCCAGAAGGGCTACTCTTTCCAGAATGACTTCACGTTCTTTGGCTGGGAAGGACACACCGTAAAGATGGGCCTGAAGTTCAAGGACATCGACTTGACGGCGTACGAGCAGAGTCCTTACTCGCCGCAGTATCGCTACGATCTGAATCGGAGCTTGGATATCCCGTACATGGTGCAGTTCACGGCGTCGGGCAACGGTTATCCGACAACGGTGGATTCCAGTGTCAAGCAGTTCGGTATCTATGTCCAGGACGATTGGGAGGTCAATGAACACCTGACCCTGAACCTTGGTGTCCGTTGGGATTACGAGACCAATCCGGCGTATGAAGATCATGTAACACCGGCAGGGTTGGTGAGTGCGTTGCAAGGTTGGTCGAACATCAATAATGCAAATGTTGACTACGACTACAACAACTACATCAGCAATGGTCATAACCGCAGCGCATTCAAGGATGGTTGGCAGCCGCGAGTTGGCTTCTCCTATGATCTCAATGGAGATCAACGCCACGTCTTCTTTGGCGGTGCTGGTCGTTCCTACAACCGCAATCAGTTCGACTTGCTGTCGTACGAAAAATACCGTCTTGCGTTCCAGCGCTACGAATATCAGTTCAATACGCCGGGGCATGCGTGTACGCCTTCGCCGGCGAGTAACTGCTATGACTTCGATCCGAGCATGATGGATCCCGCCGTACTGGCGCAGATGGCAGCGGCAAGTCCGAACAATGGCAGCGAGGTATTCCTGCTCAACAACAACATCAAGACGCCGTACTCCGACCAGTTCAGTCTGGGTATGCGTAACGCATTCTCGATGTTGGGCTATGAATGGAACTCGTCGGTGACATTGATGCACGTACTGAGTCACGACGGCATCCTGTGGACGATGGGTAACCGCTATGCAAACGGTGAGTTCCGCTCGAACCCGGCGATCAACTGGGGCGGGCAGCCCTGGGGCGAGCAGTTGCCGGGTTGGGGCCGTTTCTTCATCGGTAACAATGCTGTTGAAACCAGGTTGAATTCGGTGCTGCTGGCGTTGGACAAGCCTTACACGACGGAGTCGCATTGGGGCGTAAGCCTTGCGTATACCTACAGTGATGCCAAGGAGAACCGTAGCAATTCGGACATGTTCTCCTTCGACTATCCGAACCTGGACAACGTCGCCTTCACCCGAGCCCTGGGTATCCCGGAGCACCGTCTGGTTGCCACCGGCATCGTCGACATGTGGGGTATCACGGGTTCGGCGAAACTGGTATTGGAAAGCCCGAAGTCCGTGGAAGCCATCAACTGCTACTCGGTTTCCTCCCCCGGGGATTGTGCGTTTGATCCGTTCAAGCCCGACAAGACCATTGCCTACAAGCAGTTGGATATCGCGCTGCAGAAGGAATGGGACACGGGTACGGACCTGAAACTGCGGGTCCGCGGCGACGTGTTGAACGTCTTCAACTGGCGCAACGTTTTGTCCTCCGAGTATGCGAATTGGCGCGGAGACAATGGCGTTGCGGACGCTAATTACGGCAATCGCACTGGCGACGGGATCGCCCGGCCGACCCGTACCTTCAAGCTGTCGTTTGGCCTCACCTGGTAACCGAAGCCCCGGCCGGCCTGTGGTCGGCCGGGGCAGGGCGGTCAGTTTTGATCGCTTTGTTCTCACCGTTGAATGATGGATGTCGCCTTGAGCAAGTCACGTACCTCGCAATTGTTGGCCTGTTTCGTCGCCGGTATCGGGCTGGCGTTGTTGGGAGGCTGCGGCAAGGCGCCCGAGCCGCCGCTGCCAAAGGTGTTGCCGCAGGTGATCTTGATCGAAGCCAATCTGCCACCGCGGCCGATGAAGCCTGAGCTGCCGCCGTTGTTCGACGACATTGAGCGACGGACATTCCAGTTCTTCTGGGACACCACCAACGAACAGAACGGGCTTACACCTGATCGTTATCCATCGCGGCCATTTGCCAGTGTGGCATCGGTGGGTTACGCGCTGACCGCCTATCCGGTCGGTATCGAGAACGGTTGGGTCAGCCGCAGCCAGGCAGTGGACCGCACCTTGCTGACGCTCAAGTTCTTCCGTGACCTGCCCAGTGGTCCCCAGCGCACCGGCAAAGGCGCCTACAAGGGGTTTTACTACCATTTCCTGGATATGCAGCAGGGCCGGCGTTACGACAGCTGGGTAGAGCTTTCCAGCGTGGATACGGCCTTGTTGCTGATGGGCGTGTTGTTTGCGCAGTCGTACTACGACAAGGATGACCCGCGCGAGAAGGAAATCCGCGACATCGCCGATACCATCTACAAGCGTGTGGACTGGCCATGGCTGCAGCGCAACAAGCCGCTGATATCAATGGGCTGGTTCCCCGAGAGCGGCTTCATCCAGCACGACTGGATGGGCTACAACGAAGCCATGATGGTCTACATCCTGGCGCTTGGCTCGCCGACGCATCCGGTTGAGCCGGATGCGTGGACGGTGTGGACGCGTACCTACGACAACGATTGGGGTGTGTACCAGGGCCAGGAATACCTGTCGTTTGGTCCGTTGTTTGGCCACCAGTACAGCCATGTCTGGATCGATTTCCGCGACATCCAGGATCCGTACATGCGCGAGCGCGGGATCGACTATTTCCTCAACAGCCGGCGTGCGACGCTGGCCCAGCGCGAGTACGCCATCGAGAACCCGATGCAGTGGAAGGACTACGGCGAGAACGTCTGGGGTCTGACCGCCGGTGATGGTCCGCAGAACACCACCCAGGAATACAAGGGCGAGCAACGCCAGTTCCGCCACTATTCCTCGCGCGGTGCAGGTTTGCGCGAGAACTTCGACGACGGCACGATCGTGCCGTCGGCAGCGATATCGTCGTTGCCGTTCGCACCGGAAGTGGTGATCCCCACCACGGTGGAGATGCACAAACGCTATGGTGATTACCTGTATTCCAGCTATGGCTTCCTGGATTCGTTCAACCCCAGTTTCAACTACGACATTCCGCTCAAGACCGGCCGGCTGATTCCGGACCGTGGCTGGGTATCCAGTGACTACATCGCCATCGACCAGGGGCCGATACTGGCCGGCATCGCCAACTATCGCGATGAGTTCATCTGGAACGTGATGAAGAACAACCCCTATATCCGCAAGGGGCTGGAGCGGGCTGGGTTCACCGGCGGCTGGCTGGCGCCTGAGGGTAGCTTCCAGCCGCTGCAGAAGGACGAACAGGCCGCGTCGGCGCGCGCCTCGGGTATCGCTGAGTCGCGCGCGGCAGCTGCCGCCGAGCAGAAGGCGGCTGCCCAACCCACGGGCTCGCGGCCCCAGCAGCAGTGATCCGTTGATGATGCGCATGCTGGCCACCGTTGCGTTGATGCTGTTGCTGGCAGGCTGCAAGCCAGCGCCGCAGGGCACAACGCTGCGCTTCTGGGCGATGGGGCGCGAAGCCGAGGTCGTGGGTGAGCTGGTACGCGAGTTCGAGGCCGAAAACCCCGGCGTGCATGTCGAGATACAGAACATCCCGTGGACCGCAGCGCATGAAAAGCTGCTCGCCGCGTATGCCGCCGACGGTTTGCCGGATGTCTGCCAGCTGGGGAATACGTGGATTGCCGAGTTTGCCACGCTGCAGGCGCTGGAACCGTTGCAGCCCTATGTGGATGCATCGCACGAAGTGCAGCAGCGCGACTATTTCCAGGGCATCTGGGACACCAACGTTGTCGATGGACAGCTGGTTGGGGTGCCCTGGTATGTGGACACGCGCCTGTTGTTCTATCGCAAGGACCTGCTGCGGGAGGTGGGCCATCCGCAGCCGCCGCGCACCTGGGCGGAGTGGGAGCAGGTCAATGCGGCCCTGAAGGAGCACATGGGTGATCGTGGCTACCCCGTGTTGATGCCGCTCAATGAGTTCGAGCCACAGCTCTCCTTTGCCCTGCAGCAGGATGACCCTCTGCTGCGCGAGCACGATACCCGAGGCAACTTCAGCAGTCCGGGATTCCGGCGTACCCTGGCGTTCTACGACAATATGTTCCAGCAGGGCTGGGCGCCGAAGATGTCCGAAACCCAGATCTCCAATGTCTGGGACGAATTCTTCAAGGGCTTCACCGCTTTCTATCTGTCCGGTCCCTGGAACATCCGCGAGTTCCGCCAGCGTCAGCCAGCCGGACTTGAAGGCGAGTGGGGCACCACGCCGCTGCCCGGGCCTGATGGTCCCGGCGCAGGCATCGCTGGTGGTACCAGCTTGGTGGTATTGCGCTCCTCCAAACAGAAACAGGCTGCCTGGAAGCTCATTGAGTTCCTGTCGCGGCCAGCCATCCAGCAGCGCTTCTACACGATCATCGGCGACCTGCCGCCGCGGCGCAGCGCCTGGCAGTCACCAGAATTGACGGGTGACCCGTTGACAGCAGCGTTTGCCGATCAGCTCGAACGCGTCAAGCCCACCCCCAAGGTGCTGGAGTGGGAGCGTATCGCCCAGCAGATGCGTGTGGTGACCGAGCAGGTGGTACGCGGTGGCTTGCCTCAGGACAAGGCGGTGCATCAGTTGGATCAGCAAGTTGATGACATCCTGGCCAAGCGCCGCTGGATCGTCGAACAACAGGCTGGCGCTGCTGCCAATGGAGGCCAGCAATGAAGCAGCGGTCGCTGGCCGGTTGGATATTCGCCGCCCCTGCGTTGATCGTGATCGGCGTGTTTTTTGGTTTGCCAGTGCTGTCGGCCTTGGCACTGAGCCTGACCGACTTCGATCTTTATGCGCTGGCGGACAGCCACAACCTGCGCTTTGCCGGGCTCGACAACTACATCGATCTCCTGCAGACCCCGATGTTCTGGAAGTCGCTGGGCAACACGGCGTATTTCGTGGTGCTGGGCGTGCCGTTGTCGATCGCGCTTTCGTTGGGCGCGGCGTTGTTGTTGAATGCGCCGGCCGCCCGCTTCAAGGCCTTGTTTCGAACCGCGCTGTTCGCGCCGGTGGTGACCACGCTGGTGGCGGTGGCGGTGATCTGGCGCTATCTGTTCCATACCCGCTATGGGCTGGTGAACTGGGGGCTGGGGCAGGTAGGCATCAACCCGGTGGATTGGTTGGGTGACCCGCGTTGGGCCATGCCCACCATCATCCTGTTCGCTGTGTGGAAGAACTTTGGCTACAACATGGTGATCTTCCTTGCGGGCCTGCAGGCCATCCCCAAGGACCTGTACGAAGCAGCCCGCATCGACGGCGCCTCGCGTTGGCAGCAGTTCCTGCATATCACGCTGCCGATGCTCGGCCCGGTGTTGCTGGTGGTTGGGGTGATCACCGTTTCCGGGTACTTCCAGCTGTTTGCCGAGCCTTATGTGATGACCCGCGGTGATCCGCTGCAAAGCACGGTCAGCGTGCTGTATTTCATGTTCGAGGAAGGCTTCAAGTGGTGGAACCTGGGCCGCGCTTCGGCCGTGGCATTCCTGCTGTTCCTGATCATCCTGGCGGTGACCACCTTGATGCTGCGCGTTGGCAAGCGCAAGGAGCTGGTATGAGCCGTGAGATCGGGCAGTCGCGCTGGCACGGCTGGTGGGTAAACGGTGGGCTGGCTTTGCTGGCGGTGATCAGTCTGGCGCCGCTGGCGTGGATGGTGTCGGTGTCGTTCATGCCGACCGGGCAGGCTTCGCAATTTCCGCCGCCGCTGTTGCCATCACAGTCCACGCTTGCCAACTACCATGCGTTGTTTGCGCGCACCGGCATGGGCCGCAATTTCATCAATAGCCTGCTGGTGTCGGTGGGTATCACCCTGGGCTCGCTGCTGTTCAATACCTTGGCCGGCTATGCCTTTGCCAAGCTGCGCTTCGCCGGGCGCGAGCGGATATTCCAGACCTTGCTTGCCGCGTTGGTGATTCCTGCGCAGGTCGCCATGTTGCCGCTGTTCCTGCTGATGAAACAGCTGGGCCTGGTCAATACATTTGGTGGCGTGGTCGTGCCCGCATTGGCAAGCGTATTCGGCATTTTCCTGGTCCGGCAGTACGCACGGTCCATCCCGGATGAACTACTGGAGGCGGCGCGTATCGATGGTGCAAGCGAAGCGCGCATCTTCTTCCAGATCGTGCTGCCCATGCTCAAGCCGGTACTGGTGACGCTGGCCATCTTTACCTTCATGGGGGCGTGGAACGATTTCATGTGGCCCCTGATCGTGTTGACCGACCAGGACCACTACACATTGCCCGTTGCGCTGGCCAGCCTGTCGCGCGAGCACATCATGGATGTCGAGATGATGATGGCGGGTGCGGTGGTGACTGTCCTGCCGGTGTTGCTGCTGTTCCTGGTGTTGCAGCGTTATTACATCCAGGGTCTGTTGCTGGGCAGCGTCAAGGGCTGACCGGTTGTTTGCCGCTGCAACCAAGGGCGTTGCAGGCAGTACTTAATGCGAAAATCCGGCGTCTGTTGCCGGCAGTAATGGAAGCGAAAAATGATCAAGCGTTGCGTCGTGTTTGTAGTGGCAGGCCTGCTGGCCGGCATGGTCGCGCCTGCGCCCGCCGCCGTGCTTGCCAAGTTCGACGACGTCAACGCCTGGCAGTTGATCACGTCACCCCAGGTCAGCGGATCGCTGCGGCCGGTAAGCGGCAACAGCGGTCGCGCCCTGTGCCTGGATTACGACTTCCACGAAGTCTCGGGATACGCCGGTATCCGCCGCTCAGTCGACGTGACGTGGCCAGAGAATTACCAGGTGTCCTTCGACCTGCGTGGTGATTCGCCGGCGAACGACTTGCAGTTCAAGCTGGTTGACGCCAGCGGCGACAACGTGTGGTGGGTAAACAGCACCGGATACAACTTCCCGAAGAACTGGACCCGCGTCACCTATCGCAAGCGCCATATCGACAAGGCCTGGGGCCCGGAGCCGGACAAAACGCTGCGCCGCAGTGCCGCTGTGGAGTTCACCATCTACAGCAAGGTAGGCGGGCGCGGTACGGTCTGCTTCGATCAATTGACCCTGCAACCCCTGCCCAAGGAAGACACTTCGGCGCTCACTGCCAGCGTGATCGCCGACACCGCGACGGCGTTGCAGCAGCGCATTTCCGATGGCAAGCCGGATACGGTCTGGATCAGCGGTGGCGTCAAGCAGCAGACCATCAGCCTTGACCTGGGCAAAGTGCGCGAATTCGGTGGCGCGGTGGTGCAGTGGGTGCCTGGACTGGAGGCATCGCGCTATCTGGTGCAGGCCTCGCGCGATGGCCGCCAATGGCGAAAGCTGCGTGAGGTCTCCACCGGCACAGGCGGCAAGGACTGGCTGGCACTGCCGGAGACCGAAGCCCGTTACCTGCGATTCGATTTGATTGACGGTCCGAACTGGCGCTACGGCATACGTGACATCAGCTTGAAGCCGTTGGACTTCGCCGATACGCCGAATGATTTCATCCGCTCGATTGCCGGCGACCTGCCGCGTGGGGCCTTGCCGCGTGGCTTCAGTGGGGAGCAGAGCTATTGGACCCTGATGGGATTGGACGGCGGCACCGACCAGGCGCTGATCAGTGAGGATGGCGCGCTGGAGGCACAGGAGTCCGGCTTCAGCATCGAACCCTTCGTGTCCCTGGATGGCAAGTTGATCAGTTGGGCTGATGTAAAGACCGTGCAGGGCTTGCTGGATGGTTATCTGCCGATGCCGTCGGTGGACTGGCAGCACGAGAAGCTCGGGCTGCAGGTCAGTGGTTTCGTACAGGGGCGCCCCGGGCAGTCACAGCTGGTTGCGCGCTATCGATTGCACAACACCGACAAACAGGCACATGAGTACCAACTGGCCTTGGCCGTGCGGCCCTTCCAGGTCAATCCACCCACCCAGTTCCTCAACACGGTGGGTGGGGTAAGTCGTATCGAGGCACTGGCAATGCAGGGCCGGCAGGTCAACGTCAACGGGCAGGCGAGGGTGTACGCGACGCAGGCGCCGGATGCCGCGTTTGCAAGCAGTTTCGACGCCAAGCTCGACGTCATGCACCTGGCCGCCAAGCAATTGCCAACTACCCAGGAAGCCAATGATGCCGATGGGCTGGCGTCAGGTGCCCTTGTCTACAAATGGAAGCTGGAACCCGGCCAGAGTCGGGAGGTGGTATTGGTGTTGCCACAGTCCGGCAACTGGCAGATGCCGGAGCAGTTTGATGCTGACAAGGCGCAGCAGCAGGTGGCTGCGATGTGGCGACAGAAGCTGGACCAGGTGCAGTTGCAGCTGCCTGATGCGGGTCAGCCGCTGGCAAATACCTTGCGTACTGCGCTGGCACACATGCTGATCTCGCGCGTTGGCCCAAGCCTGCAGCCGGGCACGCGATCCTATGCACGCAGCTGGATCCGTGACGGCGCGATGATCTCCGAGGGCCTGCTACGCATGGGGCGTAGGGATGCAGTGCGGCAGTATGTGGACTGGTATGCGCCTTACCAGTTCGAGAGCGGCATGGTGCCGTGTTGTGTGGATGCACGTGGCAGCGATCCTGTCCCGGAGAACGACAGCCATGGCGAATTGATCTACGCCATCGCCGAGTATTGGCGGCACACCGGCGATCTGGAGTTCCTGCAGCGCATGTGGCCGCATGTGCAGGGCGCGTGGCGTTACATGGAGCAGCTGCGGTTGAGCGAGCGCACCGAGGAAAACCGTGCCCGTCACGCGGGCTTCTACGGGATGATGCCGGTGTCGATCAGTCACGAGGGTTATTCGGCCAAGCCCGTGCATTCGTACTGGGACGATTTCTGGGCGCTGCGCGGCTACAAGGATGCCGCTGACATCGCGGTGGCCTTGGGCCATGAAGAGGAAGCCGTGGCGATGGCGGAATCGCGCGATACCTTCCGCCAGGATCTCAATGACTCGCTGCTGGCGACGATGCAGGCGCACAACATCGACTTCCTGCCGGGGTCGGTCGAGCTGGGTGACTTCGATGCGACGTCCACGACCATCGCGTTGGCACCCGGCGGTGAACAGGGGCGGCTGCCACAGCCGGCGTTGAACAATACCTTCGAGCGCTATTGGACGCAGTTCGTCGAGCGCCGTGACGGCAAGCGCCAGTGGAAGGACTACACGCCGTATGAATGGCGCAACGTCGCCGCGTTTGTCCGCCTCGGCTGGCGCGAAAGGGCCTGGGAGGCTACCGAGTTCTTCTTCAAGGATCGCGCGCCGCCTGCCTGGAACCAGTGGGCCGAGGTGGTGTCATCAACGCCGCGAACGCCGTTCTTTGTCGGCGACTTGCCTCACGCCTGGGTGGCCTCGGACTTCGTGCGCTCGGCGCTGGACATGTTTGCCTATCAGCGGGAAGTGGATGACGCCATCGTATTGGCTGCCGGCGTGCCGGCGGCATGGTTGAGCGGCAAGGGTATCGCCGTGGATGGCCTGCATAGCGCGCACGGCACGGTGAAGTATTCCTTGGTGCGCAGTGACC
Source organism: Stenotrophomonas sp. (assembly GCF_032061965.1). Lineage (GTDB taxonomy): Bacteria > Pseudomonadota > Gammaproteobacteria > Xanthomonadales > Xanthomonadaceae > Stenotrophomonas. The sequence goes on from NZ_DAMBEF010000006.1 coordinate 125,276, forward strand.
GGCAGTTGAGCCTGCAGGTGCCTGAAGGCCTGCAGCTGCCGGCAGGCGGCCTGGTTTTGCCGTGGCCCTATGAGGGCAATCCGGGCAATGCGACGATCAATGGTGAGCCGGTGCAATGGGAAGGCAAGGAGCTACGCATCAGTAGCCTGCCGGCGAAGGTGGAGATCGAGATCCCTGCGGAGCTGCGCAGGAAGCGATAAAGCTGCGCCGGATTCGGATCCGTCCTGCGCTAAGTGGGCATGAGTTGCGAAGCGGGGGGCGCATTGGCGCAGAAGCCGGTCTGCATGGAACGGGCAAGCGCGGCACGGCGGTTGATTACATCAAGCTGATTTGCTGCTCTTGGTAAGGCCTTGCCGAGCATGGCTCGGCACTACCGGGACCCAGCGCGTTGGATCCAAACGTTGAGCTTGCCCACTTGTAGCCTGGGTAAGCGCAGCGCACCCGGGGAACAACCGATCCTGTTGGTCAGACAGAGCACCGTTGCTGCTCTCGGCAGGGCCTTTGCCGAGCATGGCTCGGCACTACAGGGAACCCAGCACGTCGGATCGAAACGTCGAGCGTCCCGACGTGTAGCCCGGGTGAGCGAAGCGCACCCGGGGATGGTCGAGGTGGAGCACCGTTGCTGCCCTCGGTAAGGCCCTTGCCGAGCATGGCTCGGCACTACAGGGCCCCGCGCGTCGGATCCAAACGTCGTGCTTGCCGACGTGTAGCCCGGGTAAGCGAAGCGCACCCGGGGAATGATCGACGTTGTTGATCAGGCTGAGCGCCGTTGCGGCTCTTGCCAAGGCCTTTGCCGAGCATGGCTCGGCACCATGCGATCAGGCGTTGCGGGCGGCGTTGACGATGGCCGCGGCGGCGGATGCCGACTTTTTCACTTCGTCCCACTGGCCGTTGCGGATCCATGCGTCCTGCACCATCCATGAGCCACCGATACAGACCACATTCTTCTGCGCGAGGTATTCACCTGCCGTGGCTTCGGTGATGCCGCCGGTCGGGCACAGCTTGAGCTCAGGAATCGGGCCAGCGACGCCCTTGATCATTGCCAGTCCACCGACGGCCGTCGCCGGGAACAGTTTGCAGATGCGAAAGCCACGGGCGAGCAGCGCCAGCAGCTCGGTCGGCGAGGCCGCGCCCGGGACCACCGGAAGCGCGGCTTCCGCCAGTGCGTCGGCCATGTGTGCCGGTGTGCCCGGGGTCACCAGGAAATCGGCACCGGCATCAATCGCCCGCTGCATCTGATCGACACTCAGTACCGTACCGGCGCCCACCACCACGTCCGGGAGCTCGCGCTTGAGCATGGCCAGCGCATCCATTGCCACCGGCGTGCGCAGGGTCAGTTCTATAGCCGGCAAGCCACCTTCGAGCAGCGCTGCACTGACGGCGCGCGCCTGGTCCAGGGTGTGCACGGTGACTACCGGCAGGATGCCGGCGGCCGTCAACAGCTGCTCGGCGCGGTCCTGGTATTGGGCAATGCTCATGGTGTCCTCTTGAATGATCTGCTCTTGAATGCGTCGGAGAAGGGATCGGGGGCAAGAATTGCGAGTTGCGAGGCGAAGCCTAAGGTTCTGCCCCAATCCCGAATCCCGAATCCCGAATCCCAAACCCTCAGGCGTCTTTGGCTTCGTGCGGTGCAGCCGCCGCTGCGGCATCGTGGCCCAGTTCGTACTCGGCGTCGTATTCCCACAGGCTGCCGTCCGGATGCATCGGACCGCAGGAGATCGACACCGCGCCCTGGTCGGCGGGGCCGACGATGCGGCGGTTCATCGCAAACAGGTTGCGTCCCATGTCGGTGCCCGCCGGTGCGGTGTTTGCAGCGATGCCACGTGCGGCCCATTCGGCGGCATCAACCAGCACTTCCAGGGTGCCGGCTTCGCCGTCCAGGCGGATGATGTCGCCTTCTCGAATGCGTGCGATGGGGCCACCGCGCGATGCTTCCGGGGTGACATGGATGGCGGCGGGAATCTTGCCGGAGGCACCGGACAGGCGGCCATCGGTGACCAGGGCCACGCGCCGGCCCTGATTCTGCAGCAGGCCCAGCAGCGGGGCGAGCGAATGTAGCTCGGGCATGCCGTTGGAACGTGGGCCCTGATAGCGGACCACGGCGACGAAGTCCTGCGGCAGCACGCCGGCGGCATGCAGTTTGTTCAGTGCCTGCGGGGCATCTACCACGACGGCGGGTGCCTCGATGGTGCGATATTGCGGTTTGACCGCCGACAGTTTGATCAGCGAGCGGCCGATATTGCCACGCAGCAGGCGCAGACCACCTTGGGCTTCGAATGGATTGGAGGCGGGCCGAACCACGTCCTCGTCGCCGCTGACGGCAGCTGCCGGGACATAGCTGACCTGGCCGTCGATAAGCCGCGGTTCCTGGGCGAAGGCGCGCATGCCGCCTTCGGCAATGGTGGCCAGGTCGTCGTGCATCAGGCCGGCGTCCATCAGTTCGCGGAATACGTAACCCGGGCCACCGGCTGCAGCAAAGCGGTTCACGTCGGCCTCGCCGTTCGGGTAGACGCGGGCCAGCAGCGGCACGATCTGCGAAAGTTCGTCCATGTCATCCCAGGTCAGCGAGATACCCGCGGCGCGGGCAACGGCGATCCAGTGGATGGTGTGGTTGGTGGAGCCGCCGGTCGCCATCAGCGCCACCACGGCGTTGACGATGGCGCGTTCGTCGATCAAGTGACCGAACGGGCGGAAGTCGTTGCCCAGCGCGCTGATTTCCAGCGCACGTGCGGTGGCGGCGCGGGTCAGTGCATCGCGTAGTGGCAGCTCCGGGTTGACGAAGGATGCACCCGGCAGCTGCACGCCCATGGCTTCCAGCAGCACCTGGTTGGAGTTGGCAGTGCCGTAGAACGTGCAGGTGCCTGGGGCGTGGTAGGAAGCCGACTCGGCTTCCAGCAGCTCCTCACGGCTGGCTTCGCCAGCTGCGTAGCGCTCGCGCACTTCGGCCTTCTTCTTGTTGGGAATGCCAGGCGTCATCGGACCGGCCGGCACGAATACGGCCGGCAGGTGGCCGAACGCCAGTGCGCCGATCAGCAGGCCCGGCACGATCTTGTCGCAGACGCCCAGATAGATGGTGGCATCGAACATGTCATGGCTCAGTCCGATTGCGGTGGACTGGGCAATGATGTCGCGCGAGAACAGTGACAGCTCCATGCCGCCGCGGCCTTGGGTGACGCCGTCACACATCGCCGGCACGCCGCCGGCGACCTGCGCCGTGGCGCCCAGCTCGCGTGCCGCGGCGCGGATCAGTTCCGGGTAGTGCTCGAAGGGTTGGTGTGCCGACAGCATGTCGTTGTAGGCGGTGATGATGCCCAGGTTGGGCGTCACATCGCCACGCAGGCGGTCCTTGTCGGTCGGCCCGCAGGCGGCAAATGCATGGGCAAGGTTGCCGCAGCTCAAGCGTGCGCGGAACGGACCTTCGCGCAGGGCTGCATCGATGCCCGCCAGATAGGCCGCGCGCGATTTTGCGCTGCGCTGGCGGATGCGTTCGGTGATGGCGTGGATTTTCGGATGCAGGCTCATTGGCACTCAGCTATGAAGTAGGGCGGGCAGGCGTCCGCCATGGTGCGGAAAGGCGGGGTCCGAGGTGTTACTCGCACCAATGCACGCGCAATGCGTTGCCTGGGGCGTTGATCGCCGCCAGTACGGGGTATTTCTGGACATCGTTGCTGGCCAGCGCTGCTTCCAGCACCTCCAGCTTCTGCTTGCCGCGCAGCAGCAACAGGCGATGGCGGATGGGTGCAAAGCCCGCCGGGGTAAGGGTGATACGCAGGTGCCAGTCCTTGGCCACCGGGCAACCGGTAGCGTCCAGTGCCGCATAGGGATGCGTGTTCTGCAGCGCCGCTGTCAGGTCCTTGGAGCCGGGGAACAACGAGGCGGTGTGGCCGTCATTGCCCATACCCAGGATCACCAGGCAGGGCGGCTGCGAGTTCTCGGCCAGCAGATTGGCGGTGTGCACGCAGTCGGCGATGGATTGCCCGACGCGCACCAGCGGATCGAAGTGTGCACCTTCGGCACGCTTGAGGAAGCTTTCGCGCACCAGCCACGCGTTGCTGTCGTGGTCCTGGGGTGATAGCCAGCGCTCGTCGGCCAGGCCGACTTCCACCCGGGCCCATTCCAGCGGGTGTTCGGTGAGGCGCTGGTAGGCGGGTGCCGGCGTGGTGCCGCCCGACAGCAACATGCGTGCACGCCCGTGGGCGGCGATGTCCTGTTCCAGATAGCGCGCCATCTCTTCGGCCACACCGTCAATCCAGGCCTCGTCGTCGGCATGGCGGATGAGGGTGACGCGGTCAGACAGGGCGCTCATGCGGTGGTTCCTCGGCTGGCCCGCTGCATGTCCAACGCATAAGCGGCGGCGCCCAGCAGGCCTGGGTTGGGATGGACGATGGCCATCGATGGAATCTGTGACATGGTCGCGCTGAAGCGACCCTTGCTTTCAAAGCGCTGGCGGAACCCGGAATGCTGCAACTGCTGCAGCAGGCGCGGCACAAGCCCGCCGGTCAGGAATACCCCGTCCCAGGCACCCTGCACCAGCACGGCATCACCGGCCACTGCGCCGAAGATTTCCATGAACACTTCAACGGCACGGATCGCGATCGCATCGCCTTCGGCAGCAGCGGCGGTAACGCCAGATGGTTGCAGCAGGCCCGGATCGGCACCGGCCATCTCGCTCAAGGCGCGATGGATGTTGACCAATCCCGGTCCACAGACAAGCCGTTCATTGGAAACACGACCGAACTGTGCGGAAAGAATTTCCAGGATGCGGATCTGTTCCGGTGAGGCCGGGGCGAAGCTGGCATGGCCACCTTCGGTCGCCAGCGGGTAGTTGCGGCCATCGCGGACCACCAATCCGCCTACGCCCAGGCCGGTGCCCGGGCCCAGGACGCAGTAGTTGCGTGCTTCGCCATGTGCGGCAGGTTGCCAGCTGGCGCCGCCTACCTGCACCACGTCATCGTTGCCAAGCAGTGCGATCGACATCGCCTGTGCGACGAAATCATTGATCAGGTGCAGTTGGCTGAAACCCAGTTGGCTGCAGGTCCGCGAGTTGGAAATGACCCAGGGATGATTGGTGATGCGTGCCTCGTCGCCGTCGACACGACCGGCAACGGCGAACACGCCACTGGTGGCGGCTGCATCTTGTTGCTGCAGGTAATGCGCGGCGGCGTCGGCCAGTGACGCGAACTGCGTCACCGGATACTCGTCGATGCTGGACTGGTCCAGCGGGGTGGCTGCGCTCAGGTCAGCCAGTGCGAAACGGGCGTTGGTGCCGCCGATGTCGGCGACCAGCACGCTTCCCGCATCCGGACTCACAGCGTCGGCTCCGCGCCGTCATCGGTGGCCAGGGCGGCGGGCAGGAAGTGGTCTGAATGTTGCGGGCCCCAGCTGCCGGCCGGGTAGGGCTCCATGGGCAGGTCGGCGGCTTTCCATGCATCGCTGATGCTGTCGATCCAGGCCCAGGCCGCGCGCACTTCGTCGTCACGCACAAACAGCGCGTGGTTGCCGTTGAAGGCGTCCAGGAACAGGCGTTCGTAGGCGATGCGGCGGTGCAGGCCGGTGGGGACAGACAGTTCCAGTTCCAGCGGTTGCAGTTCCAGTGCGCCCCATTCCGGGCCTGCCAGCGAGCTCATCAGGCCCAGCTGGATGTTTTCCTGCGGCTGCAGCTGGAACGTCAGGCGGTTGGGGGTGGCGTTCTTGCGGTCGGGGCGTTCGAACAGCCAATGCGTCACCGGCTTGAGGTTGACCTCGACGCGGGTGGTGCGTTCTGGCAGGCGCTTGCCGGTGACCAGATGGAACGGCACGCCCGCCCAGCGCCAGTTGTCGATATGCGCGGTGACGCCGACGAAGGTTTCTGCCTCGCTACCTTCCGGCGGCTGGTAGGCCTGCGCCGGTTGCCCGTTGATGGTGCCGGCGGTGTAGCGGCCGCGCACGCTGTCCTTGGCCGCATGCTTGGCATCGAGCGGGCGCAGCGCACGCAGCACCTTTACCTTCTCGTCGCGGATGCGATCAGCTTCCAGCGATGCCGGCGGTTCCATTGCCACCAGGCACAACAGCTGCAGGATATGGCTCTGCACCATGTCGCGCAGCGCGCCAGAGCGTGAGTAATACGAGTCGCGGCCGTCAACGCCGTCGCTCTCGGCTACAAGGATGTGCACCGACTCGATGTAGTTGCGGTTCCAGACTGCCTCGAGCAGGGTGTTGCCGAAGCGCAGCGCCATCAGGTTCTGCACGGCGGCCTTGCCCAGGTAATGGTCAAGACGGAAAACGCGGTCTTCGTCGATCAGCTTGCCGATGGACTGCAGGATCTCCTCGGCACTGTCGCTGTCCGAGCCGATCGGCTTTTCCAGCATCAGCCGATTGGGCGCCGCCAGCGCGCCACCTTGGGCGAGGCCTTCGCAGGTGGAAATGTACAGGCCCGGCGGGATGGCCAGGTAGCTGACGCACTTGCGGTGCACCAGGTCCTTGACGGCTTCGGCGACCGAGGCGGGGTCGCGCAGGTCCACCGAGCGGTAGTCGATGCGTCGCAGCAGGTTGTTGATGTCGTCCTGGCTGGCCTGCGGCATGGCCTGCTCCAGGCGCGGGCGCAGGATGTCATGGAATTTCGGGGTGTCGTGCGGCGACAGCGCCAGTGCACGGACACGGAAATCCTCGGGAAGCAGGCCGTCACCCAGCAAGCGCAGCAGGGACGGGAACAAATAACGCTGGGCCAGATCGCCTGTGGCACCGAACAGGAAAAGGGTGTCGTGCATTGTTCGAGTTTCGTGTGCGGATGACATCGTTGTCAATTATTTGTATTCGGGGCTTTCGCCCAGGCTGGGCGGGTGCCTGGCGGGTGCCGGCTGTTGCCAGACGGCAGGCTGACCCGTGGCAACGCGGCATCGATCCGAAGCGGGTATTCCCGGGATCCGGAAGCGGAGATGGCATGCCACCAAGGGAGTATGGATGGTGCCATATGAATATGCTTAACGTGCGTGTGGTTTCGGATGTATACGATTGCAGCATGGTGTTCGGTGCTGGCCTGGCCAGCTGTTTGCCGCCCGGCGTGGGCATGTTGATGAGGTGGTGTTGATGGCCAAGGTCCAGTTCGATGGCGTACGGAAGGTGTATGACAACGGCCAGGTGGCCGTGCACGGTGCCAGTTTCGAGATCGCCGATGGCGAGCTGATGGTGCTGGTGGGGCCATCGGGCTGCGGCAAGTCCACGCTGCTGCGCATGGTCGCCGGACTGGAGGAAATAAGTGCGGGCACCCTGCGCATCGGCGAGCGGGTGGTGAACGATGTGGCGCCCAAGGACCGCGACATCGCGATGGTGTTCCAGAACTACGCGCTGTATCCACACATGACGGTGGCCGACAATCTTGCCTTCGGGCTGAAGCTGCGCGGCCATGACAAGGCCGAGGTGCAACGCCGGGTGCAGGGCGCTGCCGAAGCATTGGGCTTGACCTCGATGCTGGACAAGTTGCCGCGTGCGATGTCCGGCGGCCAGCGTCAGCGCGTGGCGCTGGGCCGGGCATTGGTGCGCGAGCCGTCGGTGTTCCTGCTGGATGAGCCACTTTCCAACCTTGATGCGAAGCTGCGCCATTCGGTGCGTACGGAAATTGCCCAGCTGCACCGCAAGCTCGGCACCACCATGATCTACGTCACCCATGACCAGGTTGAGGCAATGACACTGGGTCAGCGGATCGTTGTGCTCAATGAAGGGCAGATCCAGCAGATCGACGCGCCGATGGCGCTGTACGAGCGGCCTGCCAATCTCTTCGTTGCCGGGTTCCTGGGGAGTCCCGCCATGAATGTGCTGCGCGGTGGATTGCAGCGTGGCGCTGCCGGGCTTGCCTTGCTGCTGCCGGAGGGCGAGGAAGTGCCGCTAGATGGGGCCGCGATCGATCCGGCCTGGCTGGGAGGCGAGCTGGTGGTCGGGGTGCGCCCCGAGCACCTGCAGCCGGGGCAGGGCGCGGCGTCATTCAAGGCGCGTATTGAGGGTATCGAGCCGGTCGGCAACGAAATCTTCGTCAACCTGCGTTTTGGAACGCAGGCGCTGGTGATGCGGGTACCGCCGCAGATCCTGCCGGCAGTGGGTGATGACATATCGGTGGAGGTGCTGCCGGCTGCGCTGCATTTCTTCGATGCGGCCAGGGGTGAGCGCATCGAGGCGCAGCGCCAGGCAGCCTGAGTCCCGCAGTGCCGAGCCATGCTCGGCAAGGGCCTGTCAAGCAATGCGGCAGGCCAAGCGCCCGCGCTACAAGCAGCAGACCAACGCGAACCCAACCTGTAGTGCCGAGCCATGCTCGGCAAGGGCTTGCCAGGCAATGCCGCAGCGGATCATGGAACCGTTTCGCCTACAGGCACGGTAAGCCAGTGGCTCAGCGGGCCAAGCCGTCCAGCAATGGAATGATCCGCGTGCCGGCTTCGCCGACCTGTAGATCGCCTTCCGGCAATTCCAGCGGCAGTACCGCCAGTGCCAACGTTCCAGCTGCACTGGCGATGCTGCCTACGGTGCTGCCAGCCTGCTGAACGCCGTCGCCGGCATTGACTGTACCGGTGCATTCCAGCAGGGCCAGCGAGCGCTTGGCCTTGCCGAGGAAATGGGTGCGGGCCACGATTTCCTGCCCGGGGTAACAGCCTTTCTTGACGCTGTAAGCAGACAGTCGGTCCAGCCCGAGCTGTTGCGGCGTCCACTGCTCGCGCTGGGCGTCGACCAGACGCGGCAGGCCCAGGCGCAGATCGCTCTGGCGCCACGCGAGCTCTTCTTCGGCATTCGCGACGTCAGCGGGTGCGCCAATATGCAGGCTGCGGGGCAGGGCAGTGCTGCCGACATCCAGCTCGATCGTCCCGTCTTCGAGCACCACCACGGCGGCGCCTTGTGCGCAAACCGGCGCATGCAGCGCGCCATTCACGTGTTTGTCCGCGGCGTGTGAAATCACGACCTTGCGGCGGAACACGAAGCGCCGAAGCTGCTCGGCCATCGCCTCGGCGCCACCATCGTGACAGACCAGCAGCAGGTTGCCGGCATCCACCCGTACGAGCTGGAAGATAGACAGCACGCGGCCCTTGGCCGTCAGCCAGGCGCTCCATTGCCAGTGGCCATCGGCCAGCGACAGCACGTCGTTGGCGAATTGGGCTTGGGTAAAAGCGACTGAATCGGGCCCGGAAAGGCTGATCACCTGAGCCTGGGCGAGTGTGCGGAAACCGTTGAAAGTGGGGGCGAGGTTGTCAGACACGTGGCTGAGGACTAAAATTTGTGCGTTGCGAGACCGACAATGATAGGCCAAACAACCCCCACTCCCGAGTCCGAAGCTGAAGCCCCGCTGCCCCCCGACAAGCAACCGCTTGCCGAGGCCGTACCGGAGCAGAAGGAAATAGGCGGCCGCGGCGGACTTGATCCGGTGCGGTATGGCGATTGGGAGAAAAACGGGCGCTGCATCGATTTCTGAGCAGCGTTGAGCCAACGCGGCATTGAGCCGCCCAGCCGAGATACGAGTCAGCGAATGGCGAACAGACCCCGCCCCCTTTCTCCGCACCTGCAGGTGTATCGCTGGCAGATCCAGATGGCCACCTCGATCCTGCATCGAGTAACCGGCATCATTCTGACTGTCGGTTCCCTGATCATCGCGGGCGGTTTGCTCGCCCTGATGATGGGCCCTGAGTCCTGGAACTGCTTCACCACCCACGCCAGCGCCTGGTACGGCAAGGTGATCCTGTTCGGTTGGACCTGGTGCTTCGCCTACCACCTGTGCAACGGCATCCGCCACATCGTGCAGGACTTCGCCATCGGCTATGCCAAGCCGACCTTCATCCGCAGCAGCTGGATCTCGGTGATCGCATCGCTGGTGATCACTGCGCTGATCTGGGCCTACGTCTGCATGGGAGCGACCGCATGAGCAAGTTCCGTACACCGCTCAAGAATGCACGCGGCCTTGGCAGCTCCAAGTCCGGCACCGAGCACTTCATCCATCAGCGTCTGACGGCGACCGCACTGGTTGCGTTGACCATCTGGTTCCTGTGCCTGGTGCTGAGCCTTATCGGTGCCGATTACGTCACCGCGGTTGAAGCGGTGTCCAAGCCGTGGAATGCGATCCTGCTGGTTGGCTTCCTGGTGGCCATGTTCTGGCACGCCCAGCTCGGCCTGCAGGTGGTCCTTGAGGACTACATCCACAATTCGCTGATGGCCCTTGCGCTGCAGACCACGGTCAAGTTTGTCGCCGTGCTCGGCGCGCTCGTCAGCATCTTCGCGGTCGCCCGCATCGCGCTTGGGAATTGATACATGTCCGCTTACAACATCACTGAACACAAGGTCGACATGGTGGTCGTCGGCGCCGGCGGCGCTGGCCTGCGTGCGACCTTCGGCCTGGCCCAGAAGGGCCTGCAGACCGTCTGCATCACCAAGGTCTTCCCGACCCGCTCGCATACCGTGGCAGCGCAGGGCGGCATTTCCGCCGCACTGGCCAACATGGGTGAGGACGACTGGCGCTACCACTTCTACGACACCATCAAGGGTTCGGATTGGCTGGGCGACCAGGACGCCATCGAGTACATGTGCCGCGAGGCCATCCCGGCCATCATCGAGCTGGAACACTACGGCGTTCCGTTCTCGCGCACCGAAGAAGGCAAGATCTACCAGCGTCCGTTCGGTGGCATGACCACCAAGTACGGTGAAGGCCCGTCCGCGCAGCGTACCTGCGCCGCCGCCGACCGTACCGGCCACGCCATCCTGCATACCCTGTACCAGCAGTCGCTGGCGCACAACGCGCAGTTCATGATCGAGTACTTCGCACTCGACCTGATCTTCGACGACGAAGGCGTCTGCCGCGGCGTGCTCGCCCTGGACATGGCCGAAGGCACCCTGCACCTGTTCCGTTCGCAGGGCGTGGTGCTGGCAACCGGCGGTTACGGCCGAGCCTACTTCAGCGCCACCTCGGCGCACACCTGTACCGGTGACGGCGGTGGCCTGGTGGCCCGTGCCGGCCTGCCGCTGCAGGACATGGAGTTCGTGCAGTTCCACCCGACCGGCATCTATGGTGCCGGCTGCCTGATCACCGAAGGTGTGCGAGGCGAGGGCGGTATCCTGCGCAACAGCAGTGGCGAGCGTTTCATGGAACGCTACGCACCGCATTACAAGGATCTGGCTTCGCGTGACGTGGTGTCGCGTTCGATGACCATCGAAATCCGCGAAGGCCGCGGCGTTGGCGAGCACAAGGATCACATCCTGCTCGACCTGACCCACCTTGGCCCGGGCGTGATCGACAAGAAGCTGCCGGGTATTGCCGAAAGCGCACGCATCTTTGCTGGCGTCGACGTGCACAAGCAGCCGATTCCGGTCATCCCGACCGTGCACTACAACATGGGTGGCATCCCGACCAATTACCACGGTGAAGTGGTGCGCAAGGTCGGTGACAACCCCGATGCAGTGGTGCCGGGCCTGTACGCCATCGGCGAAGCAGCCTGCGTGTCGGTGCATGGTGCCAATCGCCTGGGTTCGAACTCGCTGCTTGACCTGGTGGTGTTCGGTCGTGCGGTGGCCAATCGCTGCGCCGAGACGATCAAGCCGGGTGCATCGCACAAGACCCTGCCGTCCGATGCCTGCGACAAGGCGCTGGGCCTGCTGGACAAGCTGCGCCACGCCAACGGCGACACCCCGACGTCGGTCATCCGTGACCGCATGCAGCGCACGATGCAGGCTGATGCCGCCGTGTTCCGCACCAGCAAGACGCTGGAAGAGGGCTGCCAGAAGATGGCCGAAGTGTTTGACTCGTTCCAGGACGTCAAGGTATCCGACCGTTCGCTGGTCTGGAACTCGGACCTGATCGAAACCTACGAGCTGAACAACCTGTTGCTCAACGCCGTTGCCACCATCAACTCGGCCGAACAGCGCAAGGAAAGCCGTGGTGCGCACGCGCACGAAGACTTCCCGGACCGCGACGACGTCAACTGGCAGAAGCACACGCTGGTCACCGTCGACGACAAGGGCAAGTGCAGCTTCGATTACCGCCCGGTGCACATGTACACGCTCAGCGATGACGTGTCCGTGGTGCCGCCGAAGCCGCGCGTCTACTGATCCGGGGACTTTACGAACATGGCTGAATTTTCTCTTCCCAAGAACTCCCAGGTCACCAAGGGCAAGCACTTCCCGGCCCAGGGCGGTTCGAAGAACACGCGTACTTTCAAGATCTACCGCTGGAGCCCGGATGGCGACCAGAACCCGCGTACCGACACCTACGAGATCGATCTCGATGCGTGCGGCCCGATGGTTCTGGACGCGCTGATCAAGATCAAGAACGAGATTGATCCGACGCTGACCTTCCGCCGCTCCTGCCGCGAAGGCATCTGCGGTTCGTGCGCGATGAACATCGACGGTACCAATACCCTGGCCTGCACCCGTGCGATTTCCGATTGCGCCAAGGCTGAGGTGCCGATCTACCCGTTGCCGCACATGGACGTTGTCAAGGATCTGGTCCCGGACCTGACCCACTTCTATGCGCAGTACGCATCGATCAAGCCGTGGATCCGCACCCAGACCCCGGCACCGCCGGATCGCGAACGCCTGCAGTCGCCGGAAGACCGTGAAAAGCTGGACGGCCTGTACGAGTGCATCCTGTGCGCCTGCTGCTCGACCAGCTGCCCGAGCTACTGGTGGAACGGCGAGCGTTACCTGGGCCCGGCGATCCTGCTGCAGGCTTATCGCTGGATCATCGATTCGCGTGATGAAGACACCGGCGCACGCCTGGACGATCTGGAAGATCCGTTCAAGCTGTACCGCTGCCACACCATCATGAACTGCGCACGTACCTGCCCGAAGGGCTTGAACCCGGCACTGGCAATCGCCGAGATCAAGAAGCTGATGATGGCGCGCCGCGCTTGATGCGTTATGCCTTCTCCCTTCGGGAGAAGGTGCCCCGCAGGGGCGGATGAGGGTAGGGGCGCAGCCTGCTGCCATCGAGTTCGCGGGAGCTTCGCTCCAACCCTCACCCCAACCCCTCTCCCGGCGGGAGAGGGGCTTTGGTATCCGAAGCCATGCAGACCGAAGACGAAATCCTGTTGAAGAAGCTGCGCTGGCGCTGCCGGCGCGGCATGCGTGAGCTGGATCAGCTGTTCGGTCGCTATCTGGACCGTCGTTGGCGGGATGCCCCGGCAGGCGAGCGCGCGATTTTCCTGCAATTGCTGGAAACCGAGGACGATAAATTGTGGCGTTGGTCCATGGGCTACGAGGCCTGTCCCGATGCGCCGCAGGCAGAACTTCTCCACTACATCCGCTCCCTTCCGGTGTGAGTGGCGCCCCTCGCGCTGGCTGAGCTGCGCGCTGTCAGGGCTTTCCGTATTGGCCGCCGTTGCCGTCCTTAACTGTGAGCTGGCACTGCATTGGGCGTGGCCATTGGCCGGTGCGGTATTCGCTTATGGCGTTTGACGGGTGCGAATGGAAGCCCGCAGATCCCCTTGCCCGATTCTGGTTCCGGCGGCCCCGGCAGTGCCGTGCATCGGCGGCATGCCGGTGGAAGCACTGCAACTGCTGGAGCGTGGCCCCTTGCTGGTGCTGCGCTGGTGGCAGGGGCGTTGCCGGCGGCAACTGCTGTTCTGGCCCGATACCTTGCCGCGCGCCCTGCGACGTGAACTGCGACTGGCCGTTCAAGCCCATTCCGTTTCCCGAAGGGCGGCGTAGGTGGCACCATAGCGGCAACTTCCGGGCTCAAACGCATGTTCAAACCCTTACCTGTCGCAATCGGATTGCGCTATCTGCGAGCCAAGCGCCGCAACGGCTTCATTTCTTTCATCTCGATGGCATCGATACTCGGCATTGCGCTGGGTGTGACGGTGCTGATCACCACGCTGGCGGTGATGAGTGGTTTCCAGAAGGAAATCCGCGACCGCTTGCTGCAGATGTCCGCCCACGCCACGGTCAGCGCCGATGGCGAGCCAATGGCGAACTGGCAGCATGCCATCGACGTTGCGGTGAAGGATCCGCGCGTAGCTGGCGCGGCGCCCTACATTGAGATCCAGGGCATGTTGTCCGGTGCGCGCGTACAGGGCGCGATCGTGCAGGGCATCGACCCGGCGCAGGAGTCCAAGGTGTCGGTGCTGGCCGACAAGATGACCAAGGGCTCGCTGGATGACCTCAAACCGGGCGAATTCAATATCGTGCTCGGCAAGGAATTGGCGATCTGGTTGGGCGTTGATGTGGGCGATAACGTGGTCGCCACCTTGGCCGAAGTGCAGGGCACGCCGATGGGGGCCATGCCCCGGGTCAAGCGCTTCACCGTCAGCGGCATCTTCGAGGCGGGCTCCAATGAAGTCGACCGCGGCGTGGCCTTCACCAACATGCAGGATATGGAACGCGTGCTGCGCATGGACGGCGTGACCGGGGTGCGCCTGAAAATGCATGACATGGACCAGGCCTATACCGTGGCGCGCGACCTGGCGCTCAACCTCAACGGTTACTACAGGGTCAGCGACTGGACCCAGGAAAACGCCAATCTCTACCATTCGCTGCGGATGGAGAAGACGGTGATGGGCATCCTGCTGTCGCTGATCATCGCGATGGGTGCTTTCAACCTGGTGTCGTCGCAGGTGATGCTCGTCACCGACAAGCAAGCGGATATTGCCATCCTGCGCACGCTCGGTCTGACCCCGGGTGGGGTGATGCAGGTGTTCATGGTGCAGGGCACCTTGATCGGCGTATTCGGCACCATTGCCGGCGTGATCGGCGGGGTCGCCTTGACCCTCAATCTCGAGCGCATCCTTGGGCTGATCGAGGCAACCTTCAACATCAAGCTGCTGCCGGAAGATGTCTATTACATCACCGGCCTGCCGACCGACATGCAGACCAGCGATATCGTCACCATCACCGTGGTGGCATTGCTGATGAGCTTTGCTGCGACCTTGTACCCGGCCTGGCGTGCGGCCCGCACCCAGCCGGCGGAGGCGCTGCGCTATGAATGAGAAGCGAGTAATGGAATCGGTAATCCGCGCAGAAGGACTGGGCAAGACCTACGCCGAAGGCAAGATGCATACGCCCGTGTTCGACGGGCTGGACCTGGACGTGGCCGCTGGCGAGACCGTGGCCATCGTTGGCGCATCGGGCGCGGGCAAGAGCACCTTGCTGCATCTGCTGGGTGGGCTGGATATCCCCACGGCCGGCGAGGTCTATGTCGCCGGTCAGCGCATGTCGGCGCTATCCGACACCGAGCGTGGGCGCCTGCGTAACCGCTCATTGGGCTTCGTCTACCAGTTCCACCACCTGCTGCCGGAGTTCACTGCGTTGGAAAACGTGATGATGCCGGTGATGCTCGGCGGCAGTGACGCGGCGGGGGCCAGCCAACGTGCCAAGGCGCTGCTGGAATCGGTTGGTCTTGGGCATCGCCTTGAGCACAAGCCCGGGGAGCTGTCCGGCGGCGAGCGGCAGCGCGCCGCGGTCGCACGTGCGCTGGTCAACCAGCCCGCCTGTGTGCTGGGTGACGAGCCCACCGGTAACCTGGACGACAAGACCGCAGCGACGGTTTTCGAGCTGATGCTGGAACTCAACCGTGCCCAACGCACCAGCCTTGTGCTGGTTACCCATGACCGGGGGCTGGCCCGCAAGCTGGACCGGGTGCTGGAGTTGCGACAGGGGCGCTTGTACCAGTTGGCCGCCAGCGACGTCTGAGTCGACACGGCTGCTAAATGCCTTTTTCGGCCTCTCCACATCCGCCTTGTTCAGGTGGATGATGGGGCATGGGTACGGTTGTCCCTTCAATCACTCCGAGGAGAGGTGCCATGAAAAAGTTACTGGTCGCGGCGACGTTGGCTGCCACATTGGTGGGCTGTGCGACAGCGGGGAAGTTGAGCAGCGA
The DNA here is from genome assembly GCF_032061965.1 of Stenotrophomonas sp. Lineage (GTDB taxonomy): Bacteria > Pseudomonadota > Gammaproteobacteria > Xanthomonadales > Xanthomonadaceae > Stenotrophomonas. Next base: position 141,090 of record NZ_DAMBEF010000006.1, read on the forward strand.
CGAGCGCTTGCAGCTTTACCGTAGTCACGCCGGTGCGCCGGTGAACAGCTTCAAGTACTTCGGTTCACTCAATGGTTGGACAGAGCTGGGCGACAGTGCGCTGGCGGTATGGACCAAGCCGAGCGAAGCATGGCTGCTGAGCCTGAGTGGCCCCTGCATGGATCTGTCTTACGCACCGGCCATCAGCGTTACCAACATGATGGGCCAGGTGTCGGCGCGTTTTGACCGGGTGATTGTGTTGGGCGGCGGACCGGTAGGGCATGTGCCTTGCCGTATCGAAACCATCCAGCCGCTGGATGTAAAGGCGCTGAAAGCGTCGGAGAAAGAGCTGCGCGAGGCCAAGATTGCCGAGCGAGCCGCAGATCAGGCGGGCGGCGAATAGATCGCTGCTGCATGTAGTGCCGAGCCATGCTCGGCAGAGGCGATACCGGTGAAGCCCTGCCGAGCATGGCTCGGCACTACAGTCTGGCGTCAGTGAGCTTCCGGCGCCACGTAACCGGCCGGCTTTTCCGCGCCACCGGAGAACAGGTACTTCACCAACTCTTCCTCAAGGAAGGCGCGGTGCTTGGGGTCGCGCGGCGACAAACGGTTCTCGTTGATCAGCATGGTCTGGTGCGCCAGCCATGCGGCCCAGGCCTGCTTGCCGATATTGGCGAAGATGCGCTGGCCCAGTTCGCCCGGGTAAGGCACGAAATCCAGACCCTCGGTTTCGCGTTGTTCGTATTGGCAGAAGACGGAGCGGGGCATGGTGAAATCCTGTCGAATCAGTGCGCCGGATGACGTTCCAGCAGTTTGCGGATGGGCGCGGGCAGGCCGAGTGCGGCGAGCTCGCTGCGTGCCACCCAACGTAGATCGGCATTGTCACCGACCTTGGCCTTGAGTGCGACCTTGCGCAGGCGCAAGGGCTGCAGATGCAGGCGGTAGTGACTGAAGGTGTGCACGATCAGCGGCAGTTCTTCGGCGTTGTCGTAGTTGCCCTTGATGGTGTTGGCGAACCAGTCACGCAACGCGCTGTCGGTGTCGGCCTGCGGAAGGGTCCACAGCGAGGCCCAGATGCCGGTCGGTGGGCGCTTGAGCAACAGGATGCGCCCCTCGGAGTCCTCCAGCAGCAAGGCGCTGGCCTCACGCTCGGGCAGTACCTTGCTCGGCTTCGGGGTTGGCAATGAATCAACCCGGCCCTGCGCATGTGCGCTGCAGCTGCTCTGCAGCGGGCACAGGATGCAGGCCGGCTTGGCGCGGGTGCACAGGGTCGCGCCGAAATCCATCTGTGCCTGGGTGTAATCGGCCATGCGACCGGCCGGCACCTGCGCGACATGGGCGTGAGCCTGCGCCCAGAGCTGCTTTTCGATGGCCGGCAAGCCGGGGAAGCCGGCAATGCCGTGATAACGCGTCAGCACGCGTTTGACGTTGCCATCGAGAATCGCAAACGGGTCATTCCAGGCCTGGCTGAGGATGGCGCCAGCCGTGCTGCGGCCGATGCCGGGCAGGGCAAGCAGCGCATCGAAATCACGCGGCAGTTCGCCAGCATGCAGTTCAACGCATTGCTTGGCCGCCGCATGCAGGTTGCGCGCACGGGCGTAGTAGCCCAGCCCGGCCCAATGTGCCATCAGCGTGTCATTGTCGGTGGCAGCGAGATCGCGCAGCGTCGGGAACGACTGCACGAAGCGCAGGAAGTACGGGATGACCGTAGCGACCTGGGTCTGCTGCAACATGATTTCCGACAGCCAGACGCGATACGGCGAGCGCGGATGCTGCCAGGGCAGATCATGGCGGCCGTGCTGGTCGAACCAGGTGAGGAGTTGGCTGGGGAAGTTGGGCATGGGCTCGCGAAGGCTTGCGATTGCGCGTTTCCCTTCTCCCGCTTGCGGGAGAAGGTGCCCCGAAAGGGGCGGATGAGGAGAGCTTTTGATTCTGCTCGTAGAGCTTGCCCTCACCCCAACCCCTCTCCCGTAAACGGGAGAGGGGCTTCAGATCAAGCGCCCAGCGCTTGCGGCAGCAGCGCGTCGACGAAGGCCTCCGGGTCAAACACGCGCAGATCTTCCGGGCGTTCGCCGATGCCGGCGAAGCGGATCGGAATGCCGAACTCGCGGGCCAGCGCAAATACCACGCCGCCCTTGGCGGTGCCGTCCAGCTTGGTCACGACCAGGCCGGTGACGCCGGCGGCAGCATGGAACTGACGCAGCTGCGACAGCGCGTTCTGGCCGGTGGTGCCGTCGATGACCATCAATACTTCATGCGGAGCGGTTTCATCGATCTTGCCAAGAACCCGACGGATCTTGCTCAGCTCGTTCATCAGGCCGGTCTGGGTGTGCAGGCGGCCAGCGGTATCGGCGATCAACACGCTGGTGCCGCGCGCCTTGCCGGCCTGCAGCGCGTCAAAAGCGACCGAGGCGGCGTCGGCATTCTGGCCCTGGGCCACCACGCTCACACCATTGCGTTCGCCCCAGATCTGCAACTGGGCGACAGCGGCGGCGCGGAAAGTGTCGCCGGCGGCCAGCATCAGGCTATGGCCCTGATCCTTGAAGCGCTTGGCCAGCTTGCCGATGGTAGTGGTCTTGCCGACCCCGTTGACGCCAACGGTGAGGATCACGAACGGCTTGGCATTGGTGTCGATCAGCAGCGGCTTGGCGACCGGTTGCAGCATTGCGATCAGGTCGGCGCGCAGCGCGGCCAGCAACGCGTTGGCGTCGGCGAACTCGCGCGACTTCATGCGCTTGCGCAGATCTTCGACCAGCGCCGTGGTGGCAGGTACGCCGACATCAGCGGTGATCAGTGCGGTCTCGATCTCGTCGAGCAGATCGTCGTCGAGCTTGGGGTTGCGCGAGAACAGACCGCCGAAGCTGCGGGCGAACGTGCTGTTGCGCAGACGATCGCGCCAACCGACCTTTCCTGCCGGTGCAGCGGGAGCGGCATTGGCGGGGATCAGTGCTGCGTCTGAATCGGTTGAACTGGAGGCGCTGGCTTCGACTGCGACGGGAGCCGGTGCCGGAGTGGCGGTTGGCAGTGCAACCGGAGCTGCAGTTACAGGGGCAGCACTGGGTTCTGTTGCCCGCGCCGCGATTTCGTCGGCTGCAGGCGAAGGGGTTTCGACGGTCGGTGCTATGTAAGCGGGGGCCGGCTCGGTCGCAGGCACGGCTTCCGCTACGACGGTCGGTTCCACAACCGGCGCAGGCGTCGTTGCCAGGTCAGTTGTTGGCTCGACAGCTGCTGCGGGGGCATCGCTCGCTTGGACCGGCGCTTCTGCGGCTTCGGTCGGCTCAGGTTCTGCCGGCAGCGGCGATTGCGCTGACGGTGCCTGCGGGAAGGCGGCGGCCAGTTCCTCGATGCTCAGCGTGGACGGCTTTGCGGGCAGTTGGGCGTCGTCGGTCTTTTTGCGGCGAAAAAAGCTGAACATGGAGGAAAAAGGCCTGAAATCAGATGGCTATGTTACCACCGGCGGTCAGGTGGCCGGCGGTGCGACGCGCGCCCGCATTGTGTTTCGAAGCCCCTCTCCCGTTCACGGGTGAGAGGGGAAGTTTGCGAGCCACCGGTTCGCTTCCCCTCGAACGCCCTTGCGCCAGCGCAAGGGCCGGGGCGCGGGGGGGAGGGCAGCTTTTGGGGCTTTACCGGGAAAGCTTCTGCCGAGCATGGCTCGGCACTACATGCCCCTCTCCCGTTCACGGGAGAGGGGTTGGGGTGAGGGCGGCTTCTGGGGTTTACCGGGAAAGCTTCTGCCGAGCATGGCTCGGCACTACATGCCCTCTCCCGTGCATGATCGTCAGGTCGACAGCTCCAGCAGCAGCTTGTTCAAGCGGCGTACGTAGCCGGCCGGGTCCTTCAGACTGTCGCCGGCGGCCAACGCGGCCTGGTCGAACAGCACATGGGCAAGGTCGTTGAAGCGGTTCATGTCCGGCTCGGCGTCGAGCTTTTCAATCAGCGGATGGCTCGGGTTGAACTCGAATACCGGCTTGCTGTCCGGCACCTTCTGGCCGCTGGCTTCCAGGATCTGGCGCATCTGCAGGCCCAGGTCCTGTTCGCCGATGGCCAGGATCGCCGGGGAATCGGTCAGCCGGTGCGAGACGCGCACCTCGGCCACTTCTTCACCCAATGCGGTCTTCAAGCGGGTGGCCAGGCCTTCCTTGGTCTTGGCGACTTCTTCCTGGGCCTTCTTGTCTTCCTCGCTTTCCAGCTTGCCCAGGTCCAGATCGCCACGGGCGACATCGACAAAGGACTTGCCGTCGAATTCGTTGAGGTAGCTCATCAGCCACTCATCGATGCGATCGGTCATCAGCAGCACTTCGATGCCCTTCTTGCGGAATACCTCCAGATGCGGGCTGTCCTTGACCTGCTGGAAGCTCTCGCCGGTCAGGTAATAGATCTTGTCCTGACCTTCGATCATGCGGCCGATATAGTCGGCCAAGGCAACGCTTTGTTCGCCGCTGCCCTCATGGGTGGAGGCAAAGCGCAGCAGGCCGGCGACCTTTTCACGATTGCCGTAGTCCTCGGCCGGGCCTTCCTTCAGCACCTGCCCGAAGTTCTTCCAGAAGCCTGCGTAGTCTTCCGGCTTGTCCTTGGCCAGCTTCTCCAGCATGTCCAGCGAACGCTTGGTCAGCGCCGACTTCATCGAGTCGATCACCGGGCCGGACTGCAGGATCTCGCGCGACACATTCAGCGGCAGGTCGTTGGAATCGACAACGCCCTTGATGAAACGCAGGTACAGCGGCAGGAACTGCTCGGCCTGGTCCATGATGAAAACGCGCTGCACATAGAGCTTCAGGCCCTTGGGTGCATCGCGGTGGTACAGGTCGAACGGTGCGCGGCCCGGCGTGTACAGCAGCGAGGTGTATTCCAGCTTGCCCTCGACCTTGTTGTGGGTCCAGGCCAGCGGGTCGGTCGGGTCATGCGCGATGTGCTTGTAGAACTCCTTGTACTCCTCGTCGGTGATCTCGGACTTGGGGCGGGTCCACAGCGCGTTGGCGCGGTTGACGGTTTCCCACTCCGGGGTAGCCGGCTTGTCGGCTTCCTCGCCGTGATGTTCCTTCTGCAGCTCGATCGGCAGGCCGATATGGTCGGAATACTTCTTGATCAGGCTGCGCAGCTGCCAGCCATCGGTATAGCTGTCTTCGCCTTCCTTCAGGTGCAGCACGATGCGGGTGCCGCGCTCGGGCTTGTCGATGGTCTCGACCTCGAACTCGCCTTCGCCCCTGGACGACCAATGCACGCCTTCGCTGGCCGGCAGGCCCGCGCGGCGACTGTAGACGTCGACCTGGTCGGCGACGATGAAGGCCGAGTAGAAGCCCACGCCGAACTGGCCGATCAGGTTGGAGTCCTTCTTCTGGTCGCCGGACAGGTTCTTCAGGAACTCGGCGGTGCCGGACTTGGCGATGGTGCCCAGGTGCGCAATGGCCTCATCGCGGCTCAGGCCGATACCGTTGTCGTCGATGGACAGGGTGCGCGCGGCCGGGTCGGCCTCGATGCGGATGCGCAGCGGCGCGCCGCCTTCGAGCAGCTCGGGCTGGGTCAGCGCTTCGAAACGCAGCTTGTCGGCGGCGTCGGCGGCATTGGACACCAGCTCGCGCAGGAAGATTTCCTTGTTCGAGTACAGCGAATGGATCATCAGGTGCAGCAGCTGCTTCACCTCGGTCTGGAAACCGCGGGTCTCTTTCTGGTTCGGTGCGTTCATCGGTCGGGGATGCTCCGTGGCTGACGGGCCGCGCATGGCGCGGCGGCTGCCTGCAGGAATAGGGGTGAATGGGCGCTTTTCAAGATGGGCAGGGCGCTGGTCTATCATTTGTGTCTCCCCAGTAATTCTTCAAAGCGCCCAGATGTCCCGTATTCATTGTGTGTCAGCGTGTCGCCCGACCGAGCGCGCCGCGTGAGCCGGACCGGCAACAAGCCCGGCGCGGCCATGGGCCAGGTCCGCATCATCGGTGGCCGCTGGCGCAATACGCGCTTGCAGGTGCCGCAATTGGATGGCCTGCGCCCGACCAGTGATCGGGTTCGGGAAACCCTGTTCAACTGGCTGATGCCCAAGCTGCCGGGGGCACGGGTACTCGACCTGTTTGCAGGGAGTGGCGCCCTGGGGCTGGAGGCAGTCTCGCGTGGAGCGGCATCGGCGCAGTTGGTTGAGCGTGATCCGGCGCTGGTTGCGGCGTTGCGGGCCACGGTGGCCAAACTGGATGCGGCGGGACAGGTGGCTGTCACCGCTGCCGACGCGGTCCAGTGGCTGCGGGCGTCCGCCCCGGCGCAGGTGGATGTCGTGTTTCTGGACCCTCCGTTCGCTGCGGGCCTGTGGGATCAGGTGATCGCGGAGCTGCCGCGCCACCTTGCCGATGGTGGCTGGTTGTATGTCGAGGCGCCGGCTGGCGCCCCGCCAGTGTTGCCTGCGGGCTGGTCCCTGCACCGTGAGGGTGGCACCCGCGAGGTGACCTATGCCCTCTACCGGCGGGCCACTGCTACACTTCGCGGCGACATGAACGCGACTGAACCCGCATGACCACACCCAACCGCCGCATCGCCGTTTACCCGGGCACGTTCGACCCGATCACCAATGGGCATATCGACCTGGTGAACCGCGCCGCGCCGCTGTTTGAGAAAGTGGTGGTGGGCGTTGCGCAGAGCCCGGCCAAGGGCCCGACGCTGCCGCTGGAACTGCGCGTGGCACTGGCGGTGGAAGCACTGCAGCACCATGACAATGTGGAGGTGGTCGGGTTTGACACCTTGCTGGCGCACTTCGTGCGCTCGGTGCATGGCGGCGTGCTGCTGCGTGGCCTGCGCGCGGTGTCCGACTTTGAATACGAATTCCAGATGGCAAGCATGAACCGCCATCTGATACCGGAGGTGGAGACGCTGTTCCTCACCCCCTCCGAGCAGCACAGCTTCATTTCCTCCTCGTTGGTGCGCGAAATCGCCCGGCTCGGTGGTGATGTGTCCGGTTTCGTGCCGGCAACCGTGCTGGAAGCGTTGCGCAAGGCCCGCGAAGCCCGCGGGCAGTAATCCAGAACTTTGTAACAAACACCTCTATAGGGAGAACAACCATGAAGAACACGATGCGCGTGATGCTTGCCGCTTCGATGGTGCTGGCTTTCACGGCCTGCAAGAAGGAAGAAGCTGCTCCGGTCGCCGAAGCACAGCAGGCGCTGGTTGCCCCCGCCAAGGATGATGACGCGGGTTGGAAGAAGTACCTGCAGGCTGTGGCCGTGCAGAACATGGGCAACATCACCTCCAGCCCGTTCCTGTACTACCTGCCGCCGGAGTCCGATCCGGAATTCGCTGCCAAGTACGACCGTCAGGTTGAGAGCGCCACCACCGCCATCGGCCGTGGCATCCAGCCGGGCAACATGCTGGCCTTCGGTTCGTCGGCATCGGCCAAGATGGCCGACATGATTGAAGCCGGCTTCAAGGGCGTGCAGGCCGATTCGATGAAGGGCGTGCGCGTGGTGTTCATCGGCGATGCCGCTGACAACGCCCGCGTGCAGACCATCGTCAAGCCGACCGGCGCCGACTACATCTTCGTCGAAGCCAAGTGACGCACTGGCGCGGGACCGCTCAGCGGTCCCGCCTTTGCCAGTGCGTCATCCCCGCGCAGGCGGGGATCGCTCTCGGCGGGGCTTGCCAGTGCATCATCCCCGCGCAGGCGGGGATCGCTCTTGGCAGGGTTTGCCAGCGCGTCATCCCCGCGCAGGCGGGGATCGCTCTTGGCAGCCTTTGCCAGTGCGTCATCCCCGCGCAGGCGGGGATCGCTCCTGGCAGGGTTTGCAGGCGCGGCGCAAGTCTCAAAACTCGCAGAACCAACAGCGGCACCCATGCCATTACCCGTGTAATTGCAGGTATTTGTTTGTCCAACCCGCTGCCCGCCGCACTGTTCAGCCTGCCGCCGCAGCGCGAAACAGGCATCAGCAGGCATCGGTTGAAAGTCCCGTTGCTACGGGAAGGCAGGAAGTATGTCCCTCAAAATCAATGAGCTCTGCGTCAACTGCGACGTATGCGAGCCAGCCTGCCCGAACAAGGCCATTTCCATGGGCGAGACGATCTACGTGATCGATCCTGCCCGTTGCACCGAATGCGTCGGTCATTTCGATGAACCGCAATGCGTTGTGGTGTGCCCGGTCGAATGCATCGATCCGGATCCGGATATCCCCGAAACCCAGGATCAGCTGCTGGCCAAGCTTGCCGGCCTGCAGCGTGATCATCCCGAGCTTTACGAACCGGAGAACCCGTAGGCATGAAGATCCTTGCCCGTTCCCTGCTGCTTGTCGCCCTGGTGTCCTCGCCGGTGGTGTGGGCCGCCGATACAGCGCCGGCGCGCGCCAGCCACCCGGATGGCGCCGCCATCGCCAGTGGCCATTCGCTGGCAACCCAGGCCGGCATGGAGATCCTGGGCAAGGGCGGCAACGCGTTCGACGCGGCCGTGGCGGTGTCCTCGACATTGGCGGTGGTTGAGCCGATCAGTTCGGGCCTGGGCGGCGGCGGTTTCTTCCTGCTGCATGATGCCAAGACCGGCAAGGACCTGATGCTGGATGCGCGCGAAACCGCGCCGGAATCCGCCACGCCCGAGGCCTTCCTCGACAAGAAGGGCGACCTTGACCGCGATCGTTCGGTCAACGGCCCGTGGTCGGCCGGCATCCCCGGGTTGCCGGCGGCGCTGGTGAAGCTGGCGCGCGAACATGGCCGCCTGCCGCTGACCGACTCGTTGGCCCCGGCGATCCGCGTCGCCACCGATGGCTTCCCGGTATACGCACGCATGGCGCGCGGTTATGAATCGCGGCGTGAAGTAATGGAGCGCTACCCGGGGACGCGCGAGGTGTACCTGCGCAATGGCAAGCCCATTGCCGAAGGCGATATCTTCAAGCAGCCGGAGCTGGCGCACACCCTGCAACTGTTGGCCAGCAATGGCTTTGACGGCTTCTATCGCGGCGAAACCGGGCGCAAGTTGCTTGCTGGCGTGAAGCAGGCCGGGGGCCGCTGGACGGCCGAGGAGCTGGCTGGTTACACGGTCAAGACCCGCGAGCCCATCGTTTTCAACTACCGCGACTGGAAGATCACCACCGCCTCGCCGCCGTCCTCCGGCGGCATCGCCTTGGCGTCGATGCTGCAGATTCTGGAAGGTTGGGATATCAACACGATGGATGAAGCCCACCGCACCCACCTAGTGGTGGAGGCGATGCGCCGCGCCTATCGTGATCGCACCTTCTTCCTGGGTGACCCCGATTTCGTCGATATCCCGCAGAAGGTGCTCACCAGCCGCGATTACGCGCAGGGACTGCGCGCCACCATCCATCCGGAGAAGGCTACGCCGAGCGACCTGTTGTCGGGCAACCCGACGCCGCTGGAAGACGACGAGACCACCCACTTCTCCATCATTGACGGTGAGGGCAATCGCGTTGGGGGTACGCAGACGGTGAACCTGCTGTACGGATCCGGCTTGATTCCAGCCGGCACCGGCGTGCTGTTGAACAATGAGATGGACGACTTCGCGCTCAAGCCGGGTACTCCGAATGCGTTCGGCGTGATGGGCTACGCGGCCAACGCGCCAAAGACGGGAAAGCGCATGCTCAGCTCGATGACGCCGACCTTCATGGAGAACGCCGACAAGGTGATCGTGATTGGTACCCCGGGCGGCAGCCGCATCATCACCATGGTGCTGCTGGGTATCCTCGGTTACGACGCCGGCCTGGATGCACAGCAGGTTGCGGCCTTGCCGCGCTACCACCACCAGTGGTTGCCGGACGAGATCTCCGCTGAAACTGGTGCGTTCTCGCCGGAGGTGGTCAAGCAACTGCAGGCGATGGGGCACAAGATCGACCTGCCAGGCGATGCCGCCGCCGGTGGCCGCGGCTCCAGCCACGTGTGGGGCAACCTGCAGACCGTGGAATGGAACCGCAGTACCAATACCCTCAGCGGCGGAAGTGACCCGCGCAACCCGGTGGGAAGTGCCGAGGTTGGGAAACCCGGCAAGCAGGAGTGAGTTGATAAACCCCGCTACGGCGGGGTTTTTTTTAATCGCGCAACGGGTTCCGGATGTTGTGGCTGCAGCTTTCTGTCCGCAGACCTCAATCGATTATTCCTGTCCGCTGTTCGTCCGCGTCATTGCTGAGCCGGTAGGAACAAGCGCAGGTGGCAATGGGCAGCGGCTGCTGCAAAGTGGGCACGGCTTCGGATGCGATCGAGGAGAATATGATGGGGTTCGGACTGCCAGATTGCCCTGTCCATTGCGTCAATATTTCGGCGCTGCGGCATTGCGAATATTTAACGTGGCCCGGTTAGAATTTTTCATATGAAACTATGGTCAATCCGCGGTAACTCGCAAAAGCTTGATGGCGGCGCAATGTTCGGCAATGCGCCCAAGGCCCTCTGGGAAAAATGGTCGCCCTCGGACGACCGCAATCGGATCGAGCTGGCGTGCCGGGCGCTGCTTGCCAGCCCGCTTGCTGGCAAGACGGTGCTTTTCGAAACAGGCATCGGCGCCTTCTTCGAGCCGAAATTGCGCGAGCGCTTTGGCGTGCAGGAACCGCAGCACGTGCTGATGGACTCACTGCGACTGGCGGGCTTTGAGCACGAAGATATCGACGTGGTGGTGCTCAGCCATCTGCATTTTGATCACGCAGGCGGTTTGCTGGCGCCATGGTCGGAAGGGCGTGAGCCGGAGTTGCTGTTCCCGAATGCGACTTTCGTTGTCGGTGCTGCGCATTGGGAGCGGGCCAAGCATCCGCATCCGCGTGACCGTGCCAGTTTCATACCGGAACTGCCGGGGCTGCTGGAGGCCAGTGGTCGCCTGGAAATCGTATCGGGTCCGTATTCCAAGGTGCTGGGCGAGGCGGTGCGTTTCAGCTTCAGCGACGGCCATACGCCGGGTTTGATGCTGGCCGAGATTGTCGGGCCCGAGCAGGTGGGTGACCAGCCGCGTGGTGGCGTCGTGTTCTGCGCCGATCTGATCCCGGGACGCTCCTGGGTGCATGTGCCGATCACCATGGGCTACGACCGCAATGCCGAGCTGTTGATCGACGAAAAACGTGCCTTCCTCGAAGACAAGTTGGCGCGCAACGTGCATCTGTTCTTCACCCATGACCCCGAATGCGCCATGGCCCAGGTTGTGCGTGACGACAAGGGGCGGTTCGGCACCGCCCATGAGGTCAGCGAGTTGAAAGCCAGGACCCTGGCCGCATGAGACCGTAGTGCCGAGCCATGCTCGGCAGGGACGTCGTCACCACCGCGCTCAGGGGCCGCAAGGCTTGCTATCAAAAAAACAGGCGCCAACGGCGCCTGTTTGCATTCGGATAGCCGCGCCGGCCGGCTCAACCCACCCGCGTACCAAAGATGCGGTCACCGGCATCGCCGAGACCCGGCAGGATGTAGCCCTTCTCATTCAGTCGCTCATCAATGGCGGCGGTATAAACCTCCACGTCCGGGTGCACGGCCTCAAGCGCTTTCAGCCCTTCAGGCGCGGCGACCAGGAAAATGCCCTTGATACGACGGGCGCCGGCGCGCTTGAGCATGTCGATGGTGGCGATCAAGGTGCCGCCGGTGGCCAGCATCGGGTCGAGAATCAGCGCGTCGCGCTCTTCCAGGCGCCCGGTCAGGCGCTCGAAATAGGGCACCGGCTGGAGGGTTTCCTCGTCGCGTTGTAGGCCAACCACGCTTACGCGCGCCGCCGGAATCAGTGACAGGACGCCGCTGAGCATGCCCAGGCCGGCGCGCAGGATGGGTACCACGGTGATCTTGGCGCCAGCAATGCGCTGCACCTGGACCGGGCCGGCCCAGCCTGCCTGGGTGTGGCTTTCGGTCTCCAGGTTGGCGGTCGCCTCATAGGCCAACAAGGTGCCCAACTCATTGACTACCTCACGAAAATCCTTGGTGCTCATTGCGGCGTCGCGCAGCAGGCCGATTTTGTGTTGAACCAACGGGTGGCGGACTTCGACGATTTTCATGGTGGCTTACGGCAGGGGAGAGCGCACAGTTTGCCGCAGCCGCTGTGTACCCGGCCAGTATGTGACTGAAATATTCCAGTCCCGCCGCTGTCATGGACATGCAACTGTACGGACATACCTTGCTGACCCATCTTTTACATGGATCGGGGGCTGTAGTGCGCAAGAGTGTCTTGGTGGTGGCGGTGACAACCGCGGTGGCCTGCATGGCCGCCGTTCCGGCGCAGGCGCAACAGGCGGCACCGGACGGTAGTGCTGCCGTCGTGGCCAGCGGGGCCGCGGCAGCGGTCGACCTGGAGCGCATCGAGGTGCGTGCCCAGCGCGAGGCACAGATCCGCGCGGTCGAGCTCAAGCGCGATGCCAACGGCGTGCAGGATGCGGTTGCATCCGACTCGATGGGCGACTACCCGGATCTGAACGTCGCCGAGTCGCTGCAACGCCTGCCAGGCGTCAGCGTCACCCGCGACCAGGGCGAAGGCCGCTTCGTCGTGATCCGTGGCCTGGATGCGGCCTTGAACAGCGTCAGCATCGACGGCATCGCCATTGGCACGCCGGAGGATTCTTCCCGCGCGGCCCCGTTGGACGTCATTCCTTCTGAATCCACCGAGCGCCTGCGCGTGATCAAGGCGGCGACGCCGGATATGCCAGGTGACGCCATCGGTGGCGCGGTGGTGGTGGAATCGGCCTCCGCTTTTGATCGTGACGGGCGCTCGCTGAAGGGCAAACTGGAAGGCAGCCACCAGGAGCTGTCCGGTGAAACCAGCCCGAAGGCCGCGTTCAACTACAGCGAAGTATTCGGCGGCACCTTCGGCGTGGCGCTGGGCGTGAATTACCAGAAGCGTACGTTCGAATCCGACAACACTGAAGTCGAGTACGACACTTTCGATGGTGGCGCCGATGATGATCTTGTCGCTGTCGACCTGCAGCACCGCAAGTACACCATCGAGCGTGAGCGCACCGGGGCCAACCTGAATTTCGACTGGCGTCCGGACGAGGACAACCGCTATTACCTGCGCACTCTCTACAGTCAGTTCGATGACGCTGAGACTCGCCAGCGCACGATCTTCGGCCTTGGGGACGGTGAGATTTCGGCCCTGGTTGGCGGTCGTTACCAGGTGGATGACTTGCCTGCCGATGCCATCAGCAAGCGCATGCGCTACCGCACCAAGGAAGAGAACACCTTCGCGGCAAGCTTGGGTGGCGAGAACCGTCTCAGCAGCGCGGTGCTGGACTATCGGGTGGGTTACACCAAGACCCGCGAGCGGGTAAACGACGAGATGGAGGCGCGCTTCGATTACGACGGTGCCGACCTGTCGGCAACGCTTGACCAGAACAGCGGCATCCCCGGCCTGAGCCTGAGCGACAGCGGTTGGATGGACAATGGCAACTATGCCTTCGATCGCGTGGTGCTGTCGCCCAAGCAGATCGACGACAGCGAGCGCAGCGCACAGGTCAATATCCGCTTTGATGGCGACAAGGCCAGCTACAAGTTTGGCGTGCTGGGCCGCTGGCGCGAGCGTGATGTGAATGTCGATGAAGTCGAGCTGCGCAGCGGCCCGGATGTCGACCTGTCCGGCTGGAACGGCAAGACCCTGGATCACCGTGGCGGCAGCCTGGGTCAAGGCATGAGCTCGGCGGCGATGCGCGCGTGGTGGGCTGCCAATGGTGGCCAGTACAGCGCGAGATCCGGCGACGTCGCTGGCAACATGATGACCTCGCTGGAAGAGGACTATGTTGCCAACGAGGACATCCTGGCGGCCTATGCGATGGGCACCTGGGATATCGGTGCACTCCGTGTGATCGGTGGTGTACGCGTGGAAAACACCCAATTCAATGCCACGGGCAATGATGTGGATGTCGCGGCGGATGGGGAAACCGTCACCGTGACGCCACGTACGGCCAACAACAGCTACACCAGCGTCCTGCCAGGGCTGCACCTGCGCTACGACACCAACAATGATTGGGTGCTGCGCGGTTCGGTCAACAAGACCGTGGCGCGGCCTTCGTTTGGCGACGTATCCCCGCGCCTTGCGGTAAATCGTGACGACGAAGAGGCCCGTATCGGCAACCCGAACCTGGACCCCTACGAATCCACCAACCTGGATTTCTCGTTCGAGCGCTATCTGGGTGAGAGCGGCATCATCTCCCTCGGCCTGTTCCACAAGTCCATCGACGGCTACATCGTGGAGACGGTGACCAAGAATGATCCCGAGTACCCGGATTTCGAGGTCACCCGTTCAATCAATGGCGACAAGGCCAAGGTGTTCGGCGCGGAATTCAACTGGCAGCAGCAGCTGAGTTTTCTCCCGGGCGCATGGTCCGGGCTGCTGGTGGGTGCCAGCGGCACCTGGTTGGATACCGACTTTGATCCGGGTATCGCCGATCGCGAGAACGACGATTTCACCTTGCCGCGCGCATCCAAGAACATCTATAGCGCGCATATCGGCTACGAATGGGGTGGCCTCAGCACGCGTCTTGCCGGTGTCTACCGCAGCGAATACCTGGATACCATCGGTGACAGCCGCGCTTTTGATATTTACGTCGCGCCGCATACGCAGCTCGATTTCAGCCTGGACTACAAGGTGAGCAAGAACGTGAGTCTGTACCTGGAGGCCTCCAACCTGTTGGACGAGCCGCTGGAGTTGTACCAGGGCGTGCGTTCCCGCACGCTGCAGAACGAGGAATACGGCCGCACCTACGCCGTCGGCGTGAAGGTGGCACTGTGAGGGCCGCGCTGCTTTGCGCCGCTGTCGCACTTGGATTGAGCGCCTGCCAGCCGGCACCGAAACCTTCGACGCCGCCGTCCGCTGCCGATCTGGCCGAGGGCGCCACCGCGGCACCCGCCAAGCGGATTGCCGAAGCCTTCCTTACCCCGATGACGCCGGCCGACAACATCGACTCGCCTGCCAGTTGGCGCGGCGCTGACGGCCAGGTGTGGCTGATTGCCACCGCCAAGGCCACCGACAAGCTGGTGGTCTATGACGGCCAGACCGGCAAGCACCTGCGTGATGTCGGCAGCACCGGTACTGCGCCGGGACAGTTTGATCGTCCCAATGGCATCGCGGTGCAGGGCGATCTGCTGTTCATCGTTGAACGCGACAACCATCGCGTGCAGGTGCTGCAGTTGCCTGACTTCAGGCCCCTGGGCGTGTTCGCCGGAAGTGATCTGCGCAAGCCATACGGCCTGTGGGTGAACCCGCAACAGGGTGGCTACGATGTGTATGTCACCGATTCGTACGACGACGGTGAGGACGCTGCCGGCAACGACATCCTGCCTGCGCTGGAGCGCTTGAACGAACGCGTGCGCCGCTACCACGTCACTGTCGACAGCAGCGCGGTAACGGCCACGTTGGTACGCAGCATCGGCGACAGCTCTCCAAAGGGTGCGCTGCGCGTGGTCGAGTCGATCTGGGGCGACCCGGCCAATGACCGTCTGTTGATTGCCGAGGAAGATGAAACCTACGCCAGCGAATTCAAGGTCTACAACCTGGCCGGTGATTTCAGTGGCGAGACCTTCGGTCGCGGTCTGTTCAAGGCCCAGGCCGAGGGCGTGATGCTTCGCACCTGCGGTGAGGGCGGCTGGTGGATCACCACGGAACAGGGCAAGGACCGCAGCACCTTCCATCTGTTTGACCGCAAGACCTTGGCGCCGGTGGGGTCATTCCATGGCAATACGGTCGCCAATACCGATGGCATCTGGAACAGCCAGCAGGTGTCGGCACGCTTCCCGCAAGGCGCGTTGTATGCCGTGCACGACGACCAGGGTGTGGTTGCATTCGATTGGCGTGATATCGCTCGCGCTCTGTCACTGCCGCAGGACTGCACGAAGTGAGGTTGCAGGGGTTGAGGCCAGGGCTGCTGTTGGCGGCCCTGTTGGGCGCAGCTGGGACGGTGGGGGCCGTTCCAGCTGCCGAGCCCAATACGCAGGTGCCAGCAGGCAGCCTTCACTATGCCGCCAGCGGCTTCCCTGATCGGATCGTGGCGTCGCCGGCGCAGGATGCGGGCACTGGCTTTGCCGTTGCCTGGCGAACCGCGCCACTGGCGCAGCCACCCTTGCTGGAAGTAACCGAGGCCGGTGATTCCCCGGACATGGGCCAGGTGCGCCAAGTGCAGGCCAGCAGCCAAGCGCTGCACTCGGAGAACGGTGACAGCCAGCATCATCACGCGCGTATTGATGGGCTGCAGCCGGATACCTTGTATGCCTATCGCGTGCAGGGGCAGGGCACCTGGGGCGCGTGGCAACACTTCCGCACCGCTGCCGCTGCCGGGCAGCCACTGACCGTGCTGTATTTCGGAGATACCCAGAACAAGAACCTCAGCCATGTCAGCCGGGTGATCCGCCAAGGCTGGCAGACGGCGCCGGATGCACGCCTGGCACTTTTTGCCGGGGACCTTGTCAGCGGGGGCGATGGCGAGGACGACAACGAGTGGGGCGAGTGGTTCGCTGCAGGTGGCTGGTTGCTGCCCGGCATGGCGGTGGCGCCGGCGGCTGGCAATCACGAGTACTTCGAGGAGTTCGAGGACACGCCGCAGGAACGTCGCGTACTCGGCAAGCATTGGCCGGTGACGTTTGCGCTGCCGGCCAACGGCGCCGAAGCGGCTGCCCGTACCAGTTACTGGTTCGATTACCAAGGGTTGCGCGTAGCGGTGCTGGACGGCACCTCGGCGCTCGATCTTGGTACCGCCAAAGCACAGGCCGACTGGCTGGATGGGGTGCTGGCAGGCAGCTCGCAGCCCTGGAACATCGTGGTGGTGCACCAGCCGCTGTATCCGCTGCGTGCCGAGCGGGACACCTCAGTGCTGGCCAGTGAGATCCGCCCGGTCCTGCAGCGGCACAAGGTGGATCTGGTGCTGCAGGGGCATGATCACACCTATGGCCGCCGTGCCGATGAGGACGCTGCGTTGCCGCAGTACATTTCGTCCGTCGCAGGCCCAAAACAGTATCGGCTGTCGGCACAGGCACGCGCGACGATGAAGCCCACCGCCGAGGATACGCAGTTGTTCCAGGTGCTGCGCCTGGATGACAAAGCGCTGCGTTACGAGGCACGCACGGCGACCGGACGGCTGTATGACGCGTTCCAGATCCGGCGTGATGGGCAGGGGGCGAAGCATTTCAGTGAGATCAGCGAAGGGCGCATCCCGCAGCGCGATTGCCCCCGCCCGGTGTCACCCAAGGGGCGCGACGACCGGTGCTGGGAGTGAGTGCATGAAGCGAGCGCAAGCGCTGCTTTGCGGTGGATTGCTGATGATGGCAGCGTCGTTTGCGGTGGCTGGGGAGCTGCTGCATCCGTTCGATCTGCCGCAACCGGCCAATGCCCCGGACGAGGCGTTGCTGGTGGTGGAAATTCCAGCGGGGGGAGCCATCAAGTACGAGCTGGGCGAGCACGGTGAACTGCGCGTGGACCGGTTCCTGTCGATGCCGGTTGCGTATCCGGCCAACTACGGTTCGATGCCGCAGACCCTGGCCGGTGATGGCGACCCGCTGGACGCGCTGGTGCTGACGCGGCTCCCCATCCAGCCCGGTGCGACTGTGCGGTTCCGGCCATTGGGGGTGCTGCGCATGGTGGACAAGGGTGAGGCCGATGAGAAGATCATCGGTGTGCCGGTGGATGCGGTGGATCCGACCTACACCGCGGTGCGAAGCCTGGAACACCTGCCAGCCATGGAGAAGCAGCGCATCGAAGCCTTCTTCCGCACCTACAAGCAACTGCCGGGTGCTGCCGACATCACGCTCAATGGTTGGGGTGGCGCCGAGGAGGCGCGCCAGGTCGTACGTCAGGCATTGCTGCGCTATCGACCCGGGCAGCCGGCGCGCTGAACTGCGGGCCGGCTTCACGACGTGAATGGCCACGACGCTTATACTCCGGCGGGTTGGTTCCGCAGCGTCGGCCTGGGGGTGCCTCAGCGGTATCCACCAACAAGACGCGTTGAGAAGTAATGACCTGCCTGCCGACAAGGGGACGTCGGGCGATCACGACGGGCCGCCACGCCAATGGCGCGGTGGCCCAATCACGGAGGATTGTCATGCGCATGATGGGGAAGAAACTGGGCAAGGCCGCGTTGATGGCCGTGTTGGTCGCAATGGCCGGGGCAGCGCTTGCTGCGCCGCCGTTGGAGGAAGAAATCGTCAACCCCAGCGAAGTACTTTTCGACGGTGGCCAAGCCTATGTCGATGCCGGTGGCGGCCAACTCGAGCGGCTGCACAGCCGCACGCAGGGCGGCGAAACCGTGTATTACCGATTGGTCCGTTACGACAACGAGTTCGGCTACGTCGATGATGCGGGCACCCCGGCCCTGGCATTGACCTCACGGCCAAGCGCCGACGAAGGCCTGACCCCTTATCGCTACCATGGCGCGGGCCATCTCTATCGGCCGGACTTCTACAACAGCCCGTACAACCGTGATGCCCGCCAGCGTTATTCCGGCCCGGGCTATTTCGGCAGCTGCAGTCGCTATGACGGCTGCCGGGAAGTGCAGATCGTGCCGGTCTGGCCTTATCTGCGCGGTTACTGAAGCAACCGCGCCAGGGGTGGCGGTGCTGTCTGGCACCGCCATGCTCGCCTGATCAGGCGCTCAGCGCCTCGACCACCCGCAGTTTGGGGTGGGCTTTCGACCGTTCCTGGTACTCCTGCTCGATGTCTGCCAGCCGTTTGGCGTTCGGGCATTGCAGCAGCATGTAGTTGGCGTCGAAATTCAGCTTGGCGACCAGGAAATCAATGAACACCCGGACCTTGGGTGATACCAGCTTGCCGCCGGCGAACACCGCGTTGAAGTCATAGTCCGGGCCGGTCCAGCCGGGCAATACCTGACGCACCAACCCGGATTCGACGTAGGGCTTGGCCATCACGTCGCTGCTGAGCATCAGGCCTTCACCGGCGACCAGGGCCGCGTTCAGGGCGGAAGGGTCGTTGACCACCACCAACGGATTGACTGGGAACTCGCGCATCTCGCCGCCGGCCTCGGCCAACGGCCAGGTGAAGCGGTGGTTGGGGGCGTGATAGGCCTTGCGAACCGCCAGCGTGCGGTGCTGCTGCAACTCGTCGGGATGCTGTGGCTCGCCATGCAAGGCCAGGTAGGTTGGGCTGGCAAAGACCTGGGTGCGCAAGGTGCCAAGCTTGCGCGCGATCAGATTGGAGTCGGGCAGGGGGCCAACCCGCAGCGCCATGTCCACTTCACCGGAGATCAGGTCAAGGGTTTCGTTGCCCAGGTGCATGTCCAATCGGATCTCGGGGTATTGGGCCTGGAACTGGCCCAGCAATGGGGCAATCCAGGTCGTGCCCACCGAATACGGCACGGTGAAGCGCAACCAGCCGCGTGGGCCGGACTGCAGCTGGCTGACGGCACTCTCGGCCTGCTCCAGTTCGCGTGCGATACGTTGGCAATGCTCGTAATACACCGTTCCAGCTTCGGTGAGTCCCAGGCGCCGCGTGGTCCGGTGCAGGAGGCGGGCGCCCAAGCGTGTTTCCAGTTCCTGCACTTTGCGGCTGACCGTGGTCTTGGGTTGGCCAAGTTGCCGTGCGGCACCGGTGAAACTGCCTTGTTCGACGACTTTTACAAAGATCAGGGTGTCGTTCAGATCGTTGGCCATGGGGGGAGCCCTAGCGGCAGCGGAATTGTGCCGGCGACGGGATGATTATTCCCTTGAATTCGTACTAATCAAGTATGGATTTGATCTCTACCTTAGTGGCCTGTCCTTTAAACGGATAAGCAGCCATGCGTCTGCCCTCCCAGCCCCTCTTCTCCGGCTCACGCCGCGAACCCAGCTATCGCAACGCTTTGCCATCACCATCGGTCTGCAATCGGTTGAATACATTGCGGTTTTCAGGCATCGACGAAGTGACGGTTGGCGCCGCTGTCGGCGCCACGCGCCCGCGGCAGGTACGGCGGTTGTGGCAAGTGCTGGGTCAGTTTGTCCCAGCTGTGGTCCAAAAATTTCCGCAAGCGGGACAGTGGCCGGCGCGGTTCGCAGCACTTTTCGCGTTCGACGGACGGTCCTGGCGCAGGTTGCCGCGGCATAAGCCGCCGCGATGCTGACGCCGGGACCCGTGTCGTCTTTTTCAAAACCCTTATTACCTCCCCCATGGAGCATGCAATGAAAGGTATTTCCCCTTCCCCCAAGCTGCGCCGCGCTGCGCTGACCGGCGTTTCGGTGCTGGCGATGGCGGTGCTCGTCGCCTGCAGCGGTGGCCACGCCGAAAATACCGCCGCGCCTGCGCCGGAGGTCAGCGTGGCGCCGGTGCTGGTCAAGCCGATTTCCCAGTGGGACGAGTTCAGCGGCCGCGTTGAGGCGGTAGAGAGTGTTGAGCTGCGGCCGCGTGTGTCCGGCTACATCGACAAGGTCAACTACGTTGAAGGGCAGGAGGTCAGGAAGGGCGACGTCCTGTTCACCATCGATGCGCGCAGCTACCAGGCCGAGTTCAATCGTGCGCAGGCGGAGTTGAACCGCGCGCGCACCCAGGCAGGCCTTGCCCGCAGTGAATCCGAACGTGCGCGTCGCCTGGCCGAACAGCAGGCCATCGCTGCGGAAACGACCGAGCAGCGCCGCGCCAGTGCCGACCAGGCTGGCGCACAGGTGCAAGCGGCACAGGCCGCGCTTGACGCAGCCCGCCTCAATCTTGAGTTCACCAAGGTACGTGCACCGATCAATGGCCGCGCCGGCCGCGCGATGGTCACCGCGGGCAATCTGGTCACCGCCGGTGATGCGGCCAGCGTGTTGACCACATTGGTCTCGCTGGACACGGTGCACGTCTACTTCGATGCCGATGAGTCGACGTTCCTGCGCTATGCGCAGATGGCGCGCGACGGCGAACGTCCGAGCGAGCGCGACCAGGCCCTGCCGGTGAAGGTCGGGCTGAGCGGCGAGGATGGATTCCCGCATGAAGGCAAGGTCGACTTCCTCGACAACCAGGTTGCGCGCAGCACCGGCACCATCCGCGTGCGTGCGCTGCTGGACAACGCCGATCGCCAGTTCACCCCGGGCTTGTTTGCGCGCGTGCGGTTGCTGGGCAGCGGCCAGTTCCAGGCGGTGCTGATCGACGACAAGGCGGTGCTGACGGATCAGGACCGCAAGTATGTCTATGTGCTGGACAAGGACAGCAAGGCGCAGCGACGCGATGTCCAGCTCGGTCGCAATGCCGATGGCCTGCGCATCATCGCGCAGGGACTGGTTGCCGGCGACAAGGTCATCGTCGATGGCGTGCAGAAGGTCTTCATGCCCGGCATGCCGGTGCAGGCCAAGGCGGTTGCGATGCAGCGCGTGGCTGCCGCACCCGCAGCACAGCGCGTAAGCAGCATCAACTAAACCGCTTCATAGGTTCCACCGGCGGGGTTGCCGGCCGCTTGTCTGCTCCCGGATCGGGGGCGGACAGGACGGTTGCAACCCGGCGCCAGCATTCCCCAAGGAATTCCCATGGACTTTTCACGCTTTTTCATCGACAGGCCGATCTTCGCGGCGGTGTTGTCGATCATGATCTTCGCCGCAGGCCTGGTGGCGATTCCATCGCTTCCCATCGGCGAGTACCCGGACGTCGTACCGCCATCGGTGGTCGTGCGCACCGTGTATCCGGGCGCCAACCCGAAGGTGATCGCTGAGACCGTAGCCACGCCGTTGGAAGAGGCCATCAACGGCGTAGAGGGCATGATGTACCTCAAGTCGGTGGCCGGTTCGGATGGCGTGCTGCAGATGACGATCACCTTTCGTCCAGGCACGGACCCGGACGATGCGGCGGTCAAGGTACAGAACCGGGTGGCGCAGGCGCTTGCACGCCTGCCTGAGGACGTAAAGCGACAGGGCGTCACTACCCAGAAGCAGTCGCCGACCTTCCTGATGGTCGTGCACCTGACCTCGCCCAAGGGCAGCTACGACACCTTGTATCTGCGCAACTACGCGCGCTTGCACGTGAAGGATGCGCTGGCTCGGATTCAGGGCGTGGGTGATGCACAGGTCTTCGGTGGTGGCGACTACGCCATGCGTGCGTGGCTGGATCCGGACCAGGTCGCCGCGCGCGGGCTGACTGCCAGCGATGTGGTGCGCGCCATTCGCGAGCAGAACGTGCAGGTATCGGCTGGCCAGCTCGGTGCCGAGCCGATGCCCAATAGCCAGTTCCTGACCTTGATCAACGCGCAGGGACGTTTGCGCAGTGAACAGGAGTTCGCTGACATCGTGTTGAAGAGTGGTGGTGATGGCGAAGTGGTACGCCTGTCGGATGTGGCCCGCGTTGAATTGGGTGCCGGTGACTACACCTTGCGTTCGCAGCTGGATGGCAAGAACGCAGTTGGCATCGGCATCTTCCAGTCGCCGGGCGCAAACGCTCTGGACATCCGCGATGCCGTCATCGGCACCATGGACGAACTGCAGAAGCAGTTTCCCTCGGATGTGAAGTATGCGGCGGTATACGACACTACCATCTTCGTGCGTGACTCGGTGAAGGCGGTTGTTTCCACGCTGCTGGAGGCGATCGCGCTGGTGGTCCTGGTGGTCATCCTGTTCCTGCAGACCTGGCGCGCATCGATCATTCCGCTGATCGCGGTGCCGGTGTCGGTTGTCGGTACCTTTGCTGCCTTGTACTTGCTTGGCTTCTCGATAAATACCCTGAGCCTGTTCGGTCTGGTGTTGGCCATCGGCATCGTGGTCGACGACGCCATCGTCGTGGTGGAAAACGTCGAACGCAATATCGAGGAGGGTTTGTCGCCCACGGCCGCAGCGCATCAGGCCATGAAGGAAGTGTCGGGTCCCATCGTCGCCATCGCGCTGGTGCTGTGTGCCGTGTTCGTGCCGATGGCATTCCTGTCGGGTGTCACCGGGCAGTTCTACAAGCAGTTCGCGGTGACCATCGCCATTTCCACGGTGATCTCGGCGATCAACTCCCTGACCCTGTCGCCGGCCCTGGCGGCGCGTTTGCTGAAGCCGCACGGTGCACCCAAGGATGGTCCCAGCCGCTTGATCGACAAGCTGTTCGGCTGGGTGTTCCGTCCGTTCAACCGGTTCTTCAAGACAAGCTCGGAAAAGTACGAGCGTGGGGTGGCGAGCATTCTTGGTCGCCGCGGCGCGGTGTTCGTGGTGTATGCGGTGCTGCTGGTTGGTACGGGCTTCATCTTCAAGCTGGTGCCGCCGGGATTCATCCCGACCCAGGACAAGCTGTACCTGATCGCAGGCGTCAAGCTGCCGGAAGGTTCCTCGATCGCGCGGACCGATGAAATGCTGCGCAAGGTGGCCAAGATCGCGCAGGAAACCGAAGGGGTGGCACACACCATTTCCTTCCCGGGTCTGAATGCACTGCAGTTCACCAATACGCCGAACACGGGTGTGGCGTTCATTCCGCTCAAGCCTTTCAACGAGCGCCATGGGCGCACCGCTGCGCAGATCAATGCCGAGATCAATCAGAAGATCGCCGGCCTGCAGGAAGGCTTCGCGTTCGCGATGATGCCGCCGCCGATCCTGGGCTTGGGTAACGGCAACGGCTACCAGATGTTCATCGAGGATCGCGGCAACCTTGGCTACGGTGCGTTGCAGAGTGCCGTGCAGGCCATGCAGGGGGCAGTGGTGCAGACGCCGGGCATGGCCTATCCGATCACCAGCTACCAGGCCAATGTGCCGCAGCTGGACGCAGAAGTGGATCGCGTCAAGGCCAAGGCACAGGGAGTGCAGCTGACCGAGTTGTTCGACACTCTGCAGACGTACCTGGGCTCGGCCTATATCAACGACTTCAACCAGTTTGGCCGTACCTGGCAGGTGATCGCCCAGGCCGATGGTCAGTTCCGCGACAGTGTGGAGGATATCGGCAAGCTGCGTACCCGCAATGATCGGGGCGAAATGGTGCCGATCGGTTCGATGGTGACCATCAAGGAAACCTACGGCCCTGACCCGGTGCTGCGCTTCAACGGCTACCCGGCGGCTGACCTGGCCGGCGAGGCTGACCCGCGCATGCTGTCCTCGGCGCAGGCGATGACCAAGTTGACCGAGATCGCGGGCCAGGTGCTGCCGGCGGGGATGGTTACCGAGTGGACGGACTTGAGCTATCAGCAGGCAACCCAGGGGAAGGCCGCCTTCATCGTGTTTCCGGTGGCGATCCTGCTCGCTTTCCTGGTGCTGGCTGCACTGTATGAAAGCTGGTCGCTGCCTTTGGCGGTGATCCTGATCGTGCCGATGACCTTGTTGTCTGCCTTGTTCGGCGTGTGGTTGACCGGTGGTGACAACAATGTGTTCGTGCAGGTAGGCCTGGTGGTACTGATGGGTCTGGCGTGCAAGAACGCGATCCTCATCGTCGAGTTCGCCCGCGAGTTGGAAATGGGCGGCAAGGGCATCGTTGAGGCCGCGCTGGAGGCCTGTCGCCTGCGTTTGCGGCCGATCGTGATGACCTCGATCGCGTTTATCGCCGGCACGGTCCCGCTGGTGATGTCGCATGGCGCAGGTGCCGAGGTGCGCTCGGTCACGGGCATCACGGTGTTCGCCGGCATGCTGGGGGTGACGCTGTTCGGGCTGTTCCTGACCCCGGTGTTCTACGTGGCGCTGCGCAAGTTCGTGTCCCGCAATGGCGGCGGCAAGCTGGTGCAGCACGGCGAGCCGACTGTCCATCACTGAGTACGGGTAATCACGGTGGGGCGGGGCTGCATTGCTCCGCACTCCACCAGAAGCCACCGTGCTGCGGAAGCAGCGGTGGCAGGTGAATCCTCTGCTTCGACCTCCAAAGAAAGGAATTTGAAATGAACTCCGACAACAGCAGGATTGCACTTGTAACGGGTGCGACCCGCGGCATCGGTCTGGAAACGGTACGCCAGCTCGCAGCGGCAGGTATTCGCACATTGCTTGCCGGGCGCGATATCGCCACCGCGACGACCCAGGCAGAAGCGTTGCAGTCAGAAGGCCTGCCGGTCGAGCCGATCCAGTTGGACGTAAATGATGCCGATAGCATCGCCATTGCCGTGGAGCAGGTGAGTGACCGGTTTGGTCGGCTGGATATCCTGATCAACAACGCCGGAATATTTCTGGACAATCAGCGGCAAGGCGCGACCGGGCAGTCGATGCAGGTATGGCGAGATACGTTCAATACCAATCTGCTGGCGGTGGTGGAAGTCACCCTTGCCTTCCTGCCATTGCTCCGCAATGCCCCAGCAGCACGCATCGTCAATCTATCCAGCATCCTGGCCTCGCTAAGCTTGCACACGCGACCCGGATCGATGATTCACGGTGTACTTGTTCCTGCGTACAGTGCGTCCAAGGCGGCGCTCAATTCGTGGACAGTGCAGTTGGCGCACGAACTCCGCAACAGCCCAATAAAAGTTAATGCCGTGCATCCGGGTTCCGTCAGGACAGACATGAACAAGGGCAGGGGCGAGCTCGACGTCGCCGAAGGGGCACGGTCCTCCGTTGCGATGGCACTTATTGGTGAGGACGGACCCAATGGAAGCTTCAATCACCTCGGGGAGTCGCTGCCATGGTGATGCGCCTGCTCCCGATCGCTGTCGCAACGACGTTGCTGACCGGTTGCATCACCGTTGGCCCGAACTACAAGGCGCCGGCGGTTGCGCCGGTGCAGTTGCAGGGCGCTGCAACGGATGCCTTCTCTGAGGCTTCGCCGGTTGCCAACTGGTGGACGCAGTTCGATGATCCTGTGCTGGAGCAACTGGTGCACGATGCGCTGGGTGGCAACCTGGATCTGCAGGTCGCCATGTCGCGTGTGCGTGCAGCCCGAGCGGTGTTCACCGAGAAACGCCTGGATCAGTTGCCACACGTTACCGCCGGCGGCAGCCAGGATCGACGCAAGCAGCCAGAGGCGACTGCCGGCGGCGAGCGCCTCTATAGCGAGACATACCAGTTGGGGTTTGATGCCGGTTGGGAGCTGGACCTGTTTGGCAGGCAGCGGCGCGCGGCGGAGGCAGCCAGGGCAGACCTGGGTGCCGAGCGTGACAGCCTGGCCGATGCGCAGGTAATGGTGGCGGCCGAAGTTGCGCGCAATTACTTCGAGTTGCGTGGCTCGCAGAAGCGCATCGCGGTGGCGCGGCAGACATTGCTCAACCTGCGCGATACCCAGCGCTTGACCGAGACCCGCCTGGAGCTGGGGGCCGGCAGCGAACTGGACGTGCAGAGCAGCCGAGCGCGTTTGAAGGCTATCGAAGCGGATATTCCACTGCTTGAGGTGGCCGAGGTGCAGTCGAGGCATCGCTTGGCGGTGCTGTTGGGGCAGCGTCCCGGCAGTTTGGACGCGTTGTTGCAACCACGTGAAGTGCCCGCGTTTGCGAAGGCCTTGCCGCTGGGCGACACCAGCGACCTGCTGCGCAGGCGTGCCGATGTGCGCATGGCAGAGCGCCGACTTGCCGCAGCAACGGCGCGGGTAGGTGTGGCAACAGCGGATCTGTTCCCGCGCATCAGCCTCAGCGGCTTCGTTGGCTTTCTCGGTGGTGACGCAAATGGCCTGGTCAACGGCAACAACAAAGCGTGGTCGCTGACCCCGTCGATAAGCTGGGCTGCGTTCGATTTCGGCACGGTCCGGGCCCGCCTGCGCGCCAGCAAGGCGCAGGCCGATGGGGCCGCCGCCGAATATGAGAAGGCCGTGTTGCTTGCGTTGGAAGATACCGAGAACGCTTTGACCCGCTATGCCAAGGAACAGGCACGCCTGGCCATCGTTGTCGAGCAGGCAAGTGCGGCGCATCGTGCAGCGGAACTGGCGCAGATCCAGTACCGGGAGGGCTCGGAGGATTTCCTGGCCTTGCTTGATGCTCAGCGCAACCAACTGGTAGCGGACGACGCATTGGTGCAGGCGCAGGCAGCCGTCAACGTGGGGGTGGTGTCGGTGTACAAGGCATTGGGTGGCGATCAGTTACAGCAGCCGGCATCGCCTGTCGCCATGCGTCGCCAGGGCCCGGGGTGATGTGCGCATCGGCTCTCGGTGTCGGTGGCCAGGGCGTGTGATCGCAAGCCAATGCATGAAAAGAAAGGGCGGCCAATGGCCGCCCTTTCTTCAGGTCTCCACGTAACTCAGGCTGCGTCAGCCTGCTCGCGACGCGGGCCTTCAGCCAAGGCACGGCCGACCATGTTGACCAGCAGGTCCAGCTCTTCCTCGTCCATGCCGAAATGCGGGGTGAAGCGCAGCGAATTTTCTCCGCCGTGGATCACGTTGACACCGTGCATGCGCAGCCATTCTTCGGTCGAGTTCGCACCGTAGCACTTGAACTGCGGCGCCAGTTCGCACGAGAACAGCAGCCCGGTTCCTTGCACCTTGGTGATCAGGCCACCGAGCTTGTTCTTCAGTGCCTCAAGTTTCTGCACGGCCTGTTCGCCACGCAGCCGGATGTTCTGGCGGACGTCGGGTGACAGGCGGGCGAGGGTGGCGCAGGCCACGTCCAGGGCGCGCGGATTGGTGGTCATGGTGTTGCCATACACGCCCTTGCGGTAGAGCTTG
This sequence comes from Stenotrophomonas sp., assembly GCF_032061965.1. Taxonomy (GTDB): domain Bacteria; phylum Pseudomonadota; class Gammaproteobacteria; order Xanthomonadales; family Xanthomonadaceae; genus Stenotrophomonas. Next base: position 168,391 of record NZ_DAMBEF010000006.1, read on the forward strand.
GCCGCATGTTCGGTCACGGCCAGTACCGACAGCGGGAACTGCGCGCCGTTCAATGCCTTGGAATAGGTTTCCATGTCCGGCGGGTCCAGCGTCTCGTAGCCGGGGTAGTCGACGAAAGACAGGGTGCCGTGCACGCGCAACGCGGCCTGGATGGAGTCGATCAGCAACAGGCTGCCATGTTCGCGGGTGAGCTCGCGGGCGACCTTGTAGAAGGATGCCGGCACCGCGCGGCCGGGATCGCCTTCGCCCATCACCGGCTCAAGGAAAATCGCCTCGATGAACCAGTTGTTGGCCTTGGCATCGGCAAACACCTTGCGTAGCGCAGCTTCGTCATAGGGCGGGATGGTGATGACGCTATTCTCGCCACGGTAACTGGCCAGGTGCTGGTCATACGACTTGCGGCTGGAATCGGAGTACAGCGCCGGTCGGTCGGTGCGGCCGTGGAAGCTGCCTTTGATCACGACGCGTTTGATGGCGGCACCCGCATGCGGGGCGCCCGGGTCGGTCTGCAGCTTGGCGTTGATGTCGACGATACGGGCGGCCAGACCCACGGCTTCGGAGCCGGAGTTCAAACACATGAAATGCGAGAACGGGCAGCCGCCGCGGCTGTGGCCGATTTCCTTGCGCATGGCCTGCACGAAGCGGCGCTGGGCCAGGCTCGGGGTCATGATGTTGGCCATCACCTGCGGCTTGGCCGCGGCCGCCATCACGTCGGCCGGGGTGTGACCGAAGCCAAGCATGCCGTAGCCACCCGCGTCGTAAAGCACGGCGCCCTTCAGCGACACCACCCAGGGACCGCAGGCGGCCAAGGCGATGTAGGGGACTACCGCGTCATCGGCATAGAAATTGACGAAGCCGGCCTGCATGGCATCGATCTGGTCCTTCTCGTCCAGATCCAGCAGGTCCGAGGCCTCTGGCTTGATCCGCTCATATTCGCTGGCGGCAGCGGCGATGGCGGCAACCAGGTCCGGATGAGCAGCGGCAAGGCGCTCGACGCTGGCGTCATCCAGACCTTGGGTCAGGCGACTGCCGGCGTGCGCGCGAAGCGGGGTGAGGGGGCCTAGTACGGTCATGCTCATCTCCAGAAGTTTCTTGTATATACCCATTATCTGGAGATTCTGGTCATATGGCAGATGTGATCTGTGCAGTTTTTGGGGTATTTTCGTCGAATCGCCGGAATGGATTTGCAAAGTGAAGATTTCAGCTGCCGATGAGCGCCTTTTGTCCGTGCTGCGCGAGGATGCGCGGGCATCCACCGCACAGATCGCCCGGCGGCTGGGCTTGTCGCGTACCACGGTGCAAAGCCGGATCGATCGCCTGGAGCAGCAGGGGATCATTGCGGGCTATACGGTGCGCACACACGAGGACTACGAGCAGGGGCAGGTGCGGGCACATGTGCTGATCACGGTGTTGCCCAAGAAAATGCCGGCGGTGGTCAAGGCGCTGCGCGACATCGCCGAGGTGCGCTCGTTGCACTCGGTCAGCGGCAACCACGACCTGATTGCGATGGTAGTGGTCGGTGGGGTCAGCGAGATGGATCTGGTGACGGATGCGATAGGTGCGTTGGACGGGGTGGAGCGGACAACCAGCGCGATCATTCTTTCGACCAAGTTCGAACGTTGAGGCAGGACAGGTTCGCGATGCGGTTGATTTTCTGTTTTTGAGTTTTCAGCTGTTTTCCCGAGCAGGCAGGAGTCGCTCTGGCGTTGGGCTTGGCGCCTTTTTTGGATCTGCTGGTGTGCTGCTGTGCTGCCGTCAGTCTTGTATTTGAATTTTCAGCCGTCATTCCCGCCTGCGCGGGAATGACGCCTGAGAGGCAGGGCGGAGGGCTGAGGCCGAGTCAAGGTCAAGGTCAAGGTCAAAGTCAAAGGCAGAGTCAGAGTCAGAGCGATTCCCGCCTATGCGGGAATGACGGCTGAGAAGCGGGGCGGAGGGCTGAAGCCGAGTCAAGGTCAAGGTCAAGGTCAAGGTCAAAGGCAGAGTCAGAGTCAGAGTCAGAGTCAGAGTCAGAGCGATTCCCGCCTGCGCGGGAATGACGGCTGAGAAGCAGGGCGGAGGGCTGAGTCCGAGTCAAGGTCCAAGCCAGAGCCAAAGCCAAAGCCAAAGCCAAAGCCAAAGCCAAAGCGATTCCCGCCTGCGCGGAATGACGGCTGAGAAGCAGGGCGGAGGGCTGAGTCCGAGTCAAGGTCCAAGCC